>JAEXYH010000089.1 GCA_023451735.1 Pseudomonadota bacterium
GTGACCGGCATTACTCCCTGAGCGTTATGGCCAGAATGCCCGCCCGAATACGCCTGCAGAGCAAGCTCGACGATCTGCGCGTCGGCAATTTCATCGCCATTTCGACCGTAGAGCCAAAACCAGAAAGCCCGATCCGATATTCGCCAACTCGCGTCAGTCACGGTATGGGGGCGTATTGCAGTCCGCGCCCGCACTCCGCTCCAATCTTCTTGAAAATCCAGACCACATTCTACGAAATCAAATCTATTGATGTGATGGGATCAGAACCGTCGGCCTAGTGCCGGCCCCAATAGGCATCCAACATTTTCAATGCGTTATTGAACGTGCTCCGTCTTATCCTGCAAGATACTGAATCAATTTCCGCCTTTGATGCAGTCCTGCTCTTGAAATGCCCCGCATGGACCGTAAAAGATGACTTAGTTCATCATCTTTTATCAACGTGAGACCCGTGTCGTGGGTTGGGACTTGCATAAGCTCTTCAAAAGCCACTCAAGTGAACTCATGCGGTTCATCCGGCGAGCAGGCGTGCCAGAGGATGACGCACCCGATCTCCTGCAGGATGCTTTTTTACGTCTCGCAACAACGCACGACGGTCAAGCGTCAATTGCCAACCCTCGCGCTTATCTCTTCAGGGTGTCGCGTAATCTGGTAACAGATCACGCGCGCGCCCGCGCCGTTCGGCAACGCTATACCCACGCCGACGCGCCGACGGACGTATGTTCACCCGAGCCACCTCCTGAAGCGGCAATAGACTATCGCCGAATGGTCCAAAAGCTTGAGGGAGCGCTTGCAAGGTTGTCGGACAGACAGAGAGAGGTGTTTCTCCTTCACAAGTTCGAGGAACTCTCTCATACAGAGATCTCTGTGCGCCTCGGCATTTCAAGAAGCATGGTCGAGAAACATATGATGAGGGCCCTCCTCAACCTCAGAACAGAATTGGGCGAAATGCTCGATTAAGCCTCGCAGAGGCTAAATTTCACGACACCCCGTGTGGTTTTGGCCCGCTCATCCGTCTATTGGATGGAGCACACGGCAAATCAATTGGATGAGCGAATTCGAATGGGAACGGAAGGCGAGGAGATCAGCGGAAAAGAGCGGCAGGAAGCTGCTGCGTGGTTTACGCGCATGAACTCCGGCGAAACCACCCCTGCAGAGTTTGATAAATTCAGAACATGGTTCAGCCGTTCTAACGAAAACGCTGCGGAGTATCGGCGTCTTGAGCGGATGTGGGCACAGTTCGACAATCTGCCGAAGGTATCGCGGATACCAAGCCCGACTAAGGACCGTAGCACAAGGGCAGTCTCCAGGCGCACTTTGCTGGTCGGCGGAAGCGCCACGGCTACCGCCGCAGTCGCCGCCGGATGGGTCGGAAATTTCCAGGACTATGTGATCAGCGACGAATTCACCTCGATTGCCGAGGTTCGAGAGACGCGCCTGCCGGATGGGAGTGGCGTAACCCTAGATGCAAATTCGGCGATCGCGGTCGACTTCTCGGATAACGGGCGACAAGTCTTGCTTCAACGAGGCCGCGCCTTCTTTGATGTCGCTAAAGATAGCCGCAGACCATTCAGGGTCATGGCCAAAGGAGGGAGCATCGAGGCGCTCGGTACTCAGTTCGTCGTTAACGTTTCCGGGGATGAGGTGACAACGAGTGTCCAGGAAAGCGCAGTGTCGGTGAAAGCCCCTGGCGGAAAAGACGTTCGCGTAATGCTGGGTCAGATGGTCTCGTACCGTGGCATCGAAATAAGCAAGGTCGAATTAGCCGATGCAGAGGTTGAGACTGCCTGGCGCCATGGGCAATTGATTTTCAGTGACAAACCACTGAAAAGCGTGGTCGCAGACGTCAACCGCTACCGGTACGGAAGCTTGCGGATAGTCGGTTCCAGCCTAGAAAATCTGCGTGTCAGCGGCGTTTTCGACATTAAAAATCCAGACGGCATTCTCGAAGCCATCATCCGCACCCTCCCCGTGCGAGCCGTGGAGGTGACGCCGTTGCTTGTGGTTCTGATCCCCCAAGATATTTTTCGAAAAACATCATGATCGGGGTGAGGTGATCAGGTTGCCACTCGTCTTAGCTCCTGAACGGCAGGAAATGCCGGCAGGGCATATGGGACAGGGTAATGATCACAACAGGGAAACCAGGCGCATTCGTCAGGCACAAAGCAACTTATTTGGGACGAATGGCAACGTTGATGGCTGGAATATGCCTGATGCCGATCGCGGCCTCCGCGCAGACAGCCGGTTCCACGGGGCCTAGACTACAGCAAGTTGCCTTCTCCTATACTATCTCCTCGGGCTCTCTAGGCTCTGCTCTGGCAACCTTCGGTAGCCGCAGCAATCTGCAGCTCCTTTATCCGGCCGCGATCACGCGAAATAAAACAACAGCCGGCGTATCCGGGACGATGGCTCCTCAAGAAGCCCTGTCTCAATTGCTTGCCGGGACCGGTTTGTCGTTCCGCTTCACTACGGCAACGACCGTGACAATTTCGGCGGTTGAGGGCCAGGCTGACGCGACCTCGTCGCCTGCGGATGCAACGACGCTCGCACCCATTGTGATCGGGACGGAGCAGACTGGAAATGGCCCCGTCGACGGATATGTGGCGCGGGTCACTGCGGCCGGCACCAAAACCGACACTCCGCTGATCGAGACGCCGCAATCGGTGACAGTTGTCACATCGGACCAGATCCGCAGCCAGGGCGCAACGTCCTTGTCAGAATCGCTTGCGTATACGCCGGGTGTTGCGATGCAGTCCGGCACGTTCAGCAGATCGGTCGACGATTTAACCATCCGCGGTTTCAACATTGCGAACGGCAACCTTGGGAGCCTTCGTGATGGCATGAAATATCAGTCGAACGTCTACGATGGCGGTCAGGAACCTTACGGTCTGGAGCGCGTCGATGTGCTTCGGGGTGCGGCGTCCATGCTTTATGGCCAGTTATCGCCGGGTGGGGTCATCAATTCCATTTCGAAGCGACCGACCACGACGCCGATCCGAGAAGTCAACGTCGAACTGGGCACTTACGGTCGCAAGCAGGTTTCTGCCGATTTCGGCGGACCATTGGATGATGACGGCGTCTTCAGCTATCGCTTGACGGGGCTCGTCCGCAATGCAGACAACTGGGTGCACAACACGCCCGATGACAAGGTCTATATCGCCCCTACCCTTACTGTCGCACCCGACGCTGGTACGTCGCTGACGATCCTATCGAGCTATCAGCATTTTGATGCCGGGTTCGCCACTCCACTTCAGCTTGAAGATGTCCGATCGGGTGCTATCCCCCGCAACATGTTTCTCGGTGTCGATGGTTTCGATCAATACAAGGGCGACAGCTACACGATCGGTTACGATTTTGAGCACGAATTCGAAAACGGCCTCAAGCTGGGCAACAAGGCGCGCTATTTTTACTCCGACGTGAACTGGGACTATATGGTCGGCAATCTTGATACCTTGGCAAATACCGGCGGCAGCCTGGCACGCCTCGCAAGTGTACGAAGTGAAAATTCCTACGGCGCAACAACCGACACATCGCTGGAATATTCATTCGATGCTGCGGGGGCAGAACATACGGTGCTTGGCGGCTTCGATTATTATCGCAGGAGCTACGACAGCCACCGCTATCGTGGCTCGGGATACAGTTTTCTCGATCTTGACAGCGGCGCAACGTTGACGAACCCGCCGGTCAGCTATGCCGTTGATCGCGGATCCGACACGACCGCCAACAGCTATGGGGTTTACCTTCAGGACCAGATCAAGTTCGACGATCACTGGATCCTGCTGCTTGGCGGCCGACAGGACTGGACCGACAGTTCAGTGAAGTCATACGGGAGTGGCGGTGTGACAAATCAGTCCGACAATGCGCTGACCGGTCGTGTTGGACTTGTTTATCTGTTCGATAACGGGCTTGCCCCGTACGTGAGCATCGCTCAATCATTTCAGCCACAGGCTGGATCTGTGACCGCCACAGATGAACCACTGAAGCCGAATGAGGCGATCCAATATGAAGCCGGGATCCGCTATCAACCGGCTGGCAGCAACATTCTCCTAAGCGCAGCTGTATACGACCTCACCCAATCCAACCTCACGACCAGCGATTCTTCCTTCAACGTTTATCAGTACGGCAAGGCACGGTCGCGCGGGATCGAGCTTGAGGCTCGCGCCGAGATCGATAATCTCGGATTGATCGCTGCCTATTCCTACACTGATGCACGCATCACTGAGACCGCTCTGGCGAGCGAGCTTGACCAGCAGATCCAGCTCGTCCCGAGAAACGCCTTCTCCCTTTGGGCGGACTATAAACTCGATGATCTCGGCCTGGAGGGCGTGAAGATTGGCGCCGGCATGCGCTACACGGGCACAACCAATATCCTAAACACCACGCAGGACGCGCCCTCCTATCTTCTCGTCGATGCGATGGCGAGCGTTGATCTCGGCAAAATAACCGACCAGTTGGAGGGCGCGGAACTCAAGGTCAACGCCCGTAACCTTTTCGACAAGAAGTTCTACACCTGCAACTACACGGATGGCTGCCGCTACGGCGAGCCTGCGACTGTGACGGCGACGCTCAGCTACAAATGGTGATACCCGCACCAACCCGACGGCAATTCGTAAGCGGTGGCTTGGCTTTTAGCCTCGCCTCCGCTACACAGGCGCAAACCCCGGCAACTGATCGCCCCCAACGTATCGTCTCGATGGACCTCCTGGTGACGGAACTGCTGCTGACGCTTGGCATTTCCCCGATGGCAATCGCCAACGTGCCGCTTTACCGACGGCTGGTGGCAGAGCCGCCGCTTTCGACCGATACCGTCGACCTCGGTCCTTTGCAGGAGCCGAATGTGGAGTATCTCCAGCTTCTGTGTCCCGACCTCATCGTCATGGCCGATTGGCAAGCGAGCGGGTTGGAAAGGTTGCGTCAGATTGCGGCAACAGAAGTGATCGCAACATTTGCCGGCAAGACGCCCGCCCTCCGACATATGCAGGAGCAGTTACGCATTCTCGGCAGAACAACCGGCAAAGTAGTTGAGGCTGACGAGTGGATTTCGCGCTGCGATGCGGACCTTGCAGAGGCGAAAGCAACCCTGTCGGCACTCCGTCTTCCACCACTCTATCTATGCCGGCTCAATCAGGACGCTCGCCATGCGGCGATCTTCGGTGGAAACGGCCTTGTCGGTGACGTGACCACCCAGCTGGGGTTGCAGAATGCATGGACAGGCCGGGTAAACGCATCCGGTGTCGCTTCAATTGGCATCGAACAG
>JAEXYH010000058.1 GCA_023451735.1 Pseudomonadota bacterium
ATTCTCAAGCGTCAGTTCGCCGATCTTCGCGTGCAGCGTTTTCACATCGACGGTTGGACCCGCCGGTTCCGCCTTCGCTTCCTCGCCGAACACGCCTGTCGCACCCTCAAGGAGCTGGTCTTTCCACTGTTTGATCTGGTTGGCATGCACATCGAACTGCTGGGACAACTCCACCAGCGTCTGTTCGCCTCGGATGGCGGCAAGCGCCACCTTTGCCTTGAAAAGCGGGCTGTGGTTCCGGCGCGGTCGTCTCGTCATGGTATCTTCTGTTCCCGGCATCTAAGCCGAACTCAGGCAGAAATTCCACTTATCCTAGCTGTGCAGATTTCCCGAACCATCTCTGAGGCTGGGGAAGCTGTTACTACTAAGATCCGCGATACGGAAGCGATCAGCGTCAACGACCTCTATGTGAAAGCCCGATTCTCCGGTTCGATCTAGGGGTCCGCGGGAATCCCGACGTACCCATGAACGAATGGGATTGGGATGCGGAGTGCCTACATCGGTTCATCGAGGCGGCGCAGACCTTGGCCCTACAGTCGCATATTCAGGCCTAAATACCTGGCAGGGACGAATGCCTTTGACCACCTTAAACTTGAAGGGCTCGCCACAGCGCTGTCGAGCCCAAGTAGTGAGGTGGCGGGTCGCTGGCCCGAACTACCACAGAAGCGCCTCTATGATTGAGGCGCCGCCGATCGGGCCTAGGATAGCAGCGACTAGGTTGAAAGCCAGTATCCAGACGACGGCTTTCTCTTCCCGAGACGTCAGCTTGCGAGGCTGCTTTGGCCTTTTCGGTCGAGAATAGTATCCGTTCAGATCCCGAAACATCCACTGCTCCTATTGAGGTTAACGCGGAATCATTCGCGATTGATTACTGCAGAGGCCATTTCCAAGCGACAACGGCGACAATGACCATCACCATCGCGGCATTCAAGCCCAAGTAAAAGGCAAGTTCGTGGGTGTGCTTCCGATCTTTCATGGCATTCTCCTCCGTGGAAGGCCTAACCAATGAGGACTGTAAGCTGTTCCAGCTGTGCTGGTGGGGCGTTGCTGTGTTCCAGAAGGTAAGCATGGGCGTGTGGAACGCAACGGCTCTTGAAGGATTTGAGAGGCATCCGTGATGGAGCGCGAAGAATGGTCGACGAAGATGAGTTGCTCTCCCGATGCTTTGAGGAGGGCCGGGCCGGCCGGCCGTATTGGCAGAGCCGTTGCCAGCAATCCGTATCTGGATGTCACGAGCGCCGAACTGCTGGCGTCGGTCGAAGGCTTTGTGTCGGTTGAGACGTCGATCCTCCTACCGTCCGAACGAGCGAGCATTTTATCGCAGGTCGCGATGCCGGAGAGCGCGGGGAAGCGGCGTCATCTTGCCCACATTTAACTGATGACGACCCGGAGCGAATGGAAATATGGCTGCTAGGCTGCGCGCCGTGAAGCCTTTCGTGGGGTAAGGTCTGAACGTCCAGCTGGACTGGTCGCTGCATTATTCTGCCATAACGTTGCGGGTTAGAAGGGGACATTGTTCCGCCGGCTTTACACCGCGACTTTCGAACCGCTCAGCCTGTTTCCGCTGGATCAGCGGCCTGGATCGTGGTCATATTACATTGGAAGAGTGACTGGAAGCGTTGGTTATTTGCGATCATGCCGCCAGGCAGGGAAATTCACAACGTCAAAGGGCGAGCAAACTACTACCTCGCTCCAAGAAGCGTGAGCACGACGGAAACGAGAGCGAATATCGCAACGACTATAATTAAGGTTTTCACGTCGAATTCCTGATTTCGGGCGAAGGCTTTTGTGCGTAATGTGCAAGTGCTCGCTCCCTGCGCCGCAATTTCCGCATATGCCTTTTGAGGGCCGAACGATAGCGCTCCTGCTTACTAAGGTAGACTAGACGCATGGTGTCACGTCGCAATTTCCGATGATCACAACTCTTCATAAAAGATCTCCTGCGCGCGCCTGATAACGCAAGAAGGTCGAACACGATCCATCCATAAACGTTGACTATCTAGGAACGTGTCGGTCTATCGTGAGCTTGGCTCACAAGGACTGGTCCATCCCAGCATTCGTAGAATGCCTGCCTGACTGATAAAAAATACGCACGATATCAGCTACGACGAACACTTTCGCTACGCCGAAACTTCGATTCACCATTTTCTCGCAGCCTGTGGCAGCGTGCATGCCCCAAAACTCACGTCCCGCCTGTACGGGTGCGCCTACCGCGTTGCACGCCTGGCTCACCTTTTCTGACCTGCTAAACACGTAGATGCTGCCATTAACTTGATTTTATCGGGGCAGCAATAATGATCATGTTTGCGCTAGGGCGCAAAACAGGAGGTGCTGAGTTGCGAGAGAACGATTTTATCGCGGAACTCATCCGGGTGGCAAACACAGTGGCGATAGTCGGTTTATTCGAGCAGAAGAGACTCCTGGAGCGCGCTGTAGGTATAGTCTACGAACTGCGAGAAGCAGTCGGTATTCCGAGAAACGCGAAGAGCAATGACGCCGTGACCGATTTGAAAATACTGGCCACAAAAATCGATACGCTGCCTCTTGCGCCAGAAGAAGTTCGAAGTGGTCTCCTGAACGCTGCAGGAATGATCCGCGACCTGCACATTGTGAAAGACAACGGAATGGAATTCACTCTCAGAGGGCGGCCATGAAGCGCAAACGCCAGAACGCAGAGTGGATTATTTACGCAGGTGTGATGTTAACGATAACGATTTTGGTCTCAACCGTGCTTGATCATATCTCGGCTCTTTCGGGGTGACCAAACGCAGATTCGCCGGGAGGTCGAGAAACGAATGAACACCGTCGACATTGCCATGATAACCTACGGTTCGGCGGATTTCATCGTTGCTCTCCTTCCAAGCGATTTTGACCAGCACTCGGCCGAAGAGAAAAATAATGTTCTCCATGCTATTCAGTGTTCCGCCAGATCCGCAAAGATTCACGGACGGTTGATCGCTGTATGGGAGGATGGATCCGGTAACAGAAAGACCCTTTCCGGCCCTGACGTCAACCCACTCTGTTATCTATTGAGCATGCGCTGGGTGAGACGAAACTTATGCAGCCGCTTAGAAATCTAGCATCACCAAGTATTCGGCTAGGTGGTGCAGCGCGCGATGTCATGGCGTCGAGGAGTTGCACGCGTGACAGCGCATCACTCCTTCGTGCGCTGGGTGCGGGAAGGGCTTGTCTTTCTCCGTGACCGCGTGAGCGGTGGAATAAGCATTCTGCGCTACGTCGACCGAAGCGACGTGGGCACCCTTACCTCCTCTAATTTCATCAGGACCAGTCGCGCGTGGCGATAGGTAGTTTCCCCAAAAACGGAGAAACACAGTAAGCCCACGGTGAAGGCCGCCTTTTAAGGTGGCGCTGGACGTCGGAAGTCCTAGTGATAACACTAGGGATAGTCCTATGATGAAGCATCCGATCGAAGTCATCACATCTGTGGAACGCCGCCGTCGTTGGTCTCGCGAAGAGAAAGAGGGGCTTGTCGCCGCCTGCCTTGAACCTGATGCGGTGATCTCGGAGATTGCCCGCACGGCTGGTATCCATGTCAGCCAGTTGTTTCGTTGGCGCAAAGAACTGTGCCGGCTCGATGAGCCACAGACCGAGACAGGAACCGTGTTGGTGCCGGTGATCGTGTCCGAGGCCATTTCATCAGTCTCTCTCATTCAGCCGGAACCGCCCACCACACCCCATCCTCGTCGGAAGCGTAGCGATGTAATGATCGAACTTGGTCGAGGTAGACGCGTCCACGTGGACAGCGACATCGACACGGAAGCGCTTGGCCGTATTCTCGATTGCGTGCTGGGTCGTCGATGATCCCGGTTCCGAGTGGCGCGAAGGTCTGGCTAGCGACAGGCCACACCGATATGCGCAAAGGTTTCCCCGGTTTGTCGTTGATGGTGCAGGAGGCGCTGAAGCGCGACCCGATGTGCGGTCACCTGTTCGTATTCCGCGGCCGCGGTGGTGGCCTGATCAAGGTGATCTGGCATGACGGCCAAGGAGCCTGTCTGTTCACGAAGAAGCTGGAGCGAGGCCGCTTCATCTGGCCATCCACGGTGGTGATCACGCCGGCGCAGCTCGCTTATCTGCTGGAAGGTATCGACTGGCGAATGCCGCAAAAGACCTGGCGGCCGACGTCGGCCGGATAAGCAAAAACGCTGGCAGCCGAAGCAGAAGCAGCGACCGCCAAGGCTGAAGCCGCCAGCGCAAAGGCGCTCGTATCGCATTCCGAGGCGCTGATCGCACGGCTGAAGCTGGAGATCGACAAGGTTCGTCGCGAACTCTACGGCAGCCGGTCCGAGCGTAACGCGCGGCTCCTGGAGCAGATGGAACTGCAACTCGAGGAGTTGAAAGCGGACGCCGGTGAGGATGAATTGGCGGCGGAGATAGCAGCCAAAGCCTCAACCGTCAAAGCCTTCGAGCGCAAGCGTCCGTCACGCAAGCCCTTTCCCGAACACCTGCCGCACGAGCGCGTCGTCATCGCGGCTCCCGCCAATTGCGCTTGCTGCGGATCGGCCAAATTGTCGAAGCTCGGTGAGGATATCACCGAGACCTTGGAAGTCATCCCGCGCCAGTGGAAGGTTATCCAGACGGTGCGGGAGAAGTTTATCTGCCGCGAGTGTGAGAAGATCACCCAGCCACCCGCACCATTCCACGTAACGCCCCGCGGTTTTGCCGGGCCGAACATGCTGGCGATGATCCTGTTTGAGAAGTTTGCCCAGCGCCAGCCGCTCACCGGCAGAGCGAACGCTACGCTCGCGAGGGCGTCGACCTCAGGTTATCGACGCTGGCCGATCAGGTTGGAGCCTGTGCCGCGGCGTTGAAGCCCATTCACTCCCTGATCGAGGCGCATGTCCTTGGCTCCGAACGTCTGCACGGCGACGATACGACCGTGCCGATCCTGGCAAAGGGAAAGACCGATACTGGCCGCATCTGGACCTATGTCCAGGATGATCGGCCGTTCGGAGGGTCCTCACCGCCGGCCGCAATTTACTATGCCTCGCGAGATCGACGGCAGGAGCATCCAGAGCGCCACTTGAAGACCTTCACCGGCATTCTGCAGGCGGACGCTTATGGCGGCTATAGTCCGCTGTTCAAGGCTGATCGCGATCCAAATCCGCTAAGGCAGGCGTTTTGTTGGGCACACTCGCGGCGCAAGTTCTTCGTGCTCGCGGACATTGCCGCAAACGCCAAGCGTGGAAAGAATGCCGCGCCGATCTCGCCTATGGCGCTCGAAGCTGTCAAACGGATCGACGGCTTGTTCGATATCGAGCGGGAGATCAACGGACTTGACGCCGATCAACGCCTGGAGCGTCGCCGCAAGGAAAGCCTGCCGCTCGTTGATGATCTGCAGGCCTGGTTTCAAACCGAGCGGGCAAAGCTCTCACGCAGTTCTCCGGTCGCCGAGGCGATCGACTACATGCTCAAGCGATGGGACGGCTTCACGTCATTCCTAGACGACGGCCGGATTTGCCTGACGAACAACGCCGCCGAGCGAGCGCTCAGAGGCTTCGCACTCGGCAGAAAATCGTGGCTCTCCGCCGGATCAGACCGCGGTGCAGATCGTGCAGCCTTCATGGCCACGCTAATCATGACGGCATTATGCCGAGAGTCACTTCTATTGTTTGCAGCAAACCGTTCGTTCCAGACCCGTTCGGCGGGTCGCTGTTGTTTAGCACTCGGCATAGTTCTCATGCTCAGAGGGCGTTCAGGAATGCCAGAAGCCGGTCGCTAGGTCGGAATCGCTCGGCCTTGGCGCGTTCGTACGGCTTCAGTTTTGCGAGTGCAGATTCCTTCAGTTCGAGATGCACATGAAGATAGGTCAACGTCGTTTCCATCGCCTCGTGGCCTAGCCACAGCGCAATGACCGAGCAATAGACGCCTGCCTGTAGCAACTCCATGGCGGCGGAGTGCCGCAAGACATGGGGTGACACCCGCTTCGACCGAAGCGAGGCGCATTGCTCGCGCGCTTTGGCGACATATTTGTTCAGCATTGCCTGCACGCCGTCAGCGCTGAGCTCGCCGCCGTGCATGTTCGGAAAGAGAGCCGTTGCGCTTCGCTTTCTGGGCTCCTTGAGCCAGTGACGAAGGCTTGCTGGGCAACCTTTGTGAGCGGCGTACATCGCTCTTTGCGGCCCTTGCCGACGCATCGCACATGCGCGGCCTGACCGAACACTACCGAGTCTCGGTCCAGGTTGACAATCTCGGAGACCCGCAACCCCGTTTGCGCGGCCAGCAATAGCAGAGTGTAATCACGGCGTCCCAGCCATGTGCTTCGATTCGTGCAGTTCAGGATCGCGTCAATCTCGGGCCTGGTTAGAAATTGAAGCTGCCGCTTGTCGCATCGCTTGCTGGGGAGCGCGAGAACACGCTGAATATGGGCGCTATGTGCGGGCTCCTCGAACGCTGCATACCGAAAGAAGGATCGGATTGCTGTGAGGCGGAGATTCCGCGTCCTCACTGAGGCGGATCTCGTCGTCTCAAGGTCGTCCAGGAATGCGCCGATGAAAGGCGCGTCCAAATCCCGCAGTGTCAACTGAGACGGGGACCTCCCAAGGCGCGCCTGTGCAAACGCAAACAGGAGTCTGAAGGTGTCGCGATAGGAAGCGATGGTGTCGGAACTTACACCTAGATGCTTCATGAGGCGATCTGTGAACCAACGCTCGATCAGCACGACCAAGTCGTTCGTGCGTCTCATGACCGATCCTCCCAACGCTTATCCAATCGCCGGACCGCATGGTTCATCAGTTCCGGCGCGGCGGACAGGTACCAGTAGGTGTCGCGAACATTGGCGTGGCCGAGAAAGGTCGAGAGAACTGGCAGTTCGCGTTCCACATCTTCGCCAGCGCGATGCCAGTTGATTAGGGTCTGGACGGCGAAACGGTGACGAAGATCATGAATCCGTGGGCCATTGCGATTCCCTTCCTGCCGTAATCCGATTTGCCGGGATAATCGCCAGAACACGCGGTGCACGTATTGATGCAGCAATCTGCCGCCCTGTTCGGCGACGAAGAAATAGGGACTGCGCGGCGTACCAAGGTGTGCATCGCGTCGGATGGCATAATCTGAAAGGACGGCAATTGTCGTGGCATGTAGCGGCACCAGCCGTGACTTACCAAACTTAGTCTCTCGAATGGTGAGGATGCCTTGGTCGAGATCAACGTCGGTCCGGAGCAGGCCGAGCGCTTCGGAATGGCGCAGTCCGGTCACTACTACCTATCCGAACAGGCAGTTATATGTCCATCGCCGAAGGGCGCCGGCCGGTGGCAGCGACAGTGCTGCTGCCAGAAGCGCCTGAATCTCGACTTCACCATAGATGTAAGGCTTTGTGTGCCGCGCCGGCGGCACATCGTCACTCGGTAGCACTTCTGTCAGAGGAGCGAAATGAGCCAGGTGCTGGGCAAAGCAGCGCACGTCAACCAGGCGGATGGACCACTCGGCTGCCGCCCCATTGAGGTGACCCACTCCATTGCAAGGTCCGTCGTGACGGTCTCGGCGCCGCGGGCTTCCATGAAAGCGACGAACTCCGACAATCGTTTTGCCGGACCGTCATATTTGTATCCCAGTCCTTGGCGCATGCCGACGTAGCGCTCAAGCGCGGTGCGAAGCCGGCTCATTGGACACCTCCCGGCCAGGGCGCTCAGTTCACGCAGCTTCTCGATATGAGCTTGGCATAGATTCTTGTGCTGTCGATGCTTCGATGGCGGAGCAATTGGCCGATCTCCGCAAAGCTGGCGCCTGACCGAAAAAGGTCGACCGCAAGGCTGTGGCGGAAAAGATGGGCACCGTGATGCGCACAGCCGTCAATGCCCGCCCGTTCGAGTGCCTGCTTCGCGATCATCGTGATGGCGCAGCCGAAGGCAAAACCCACGTACGGCGCACGGGTTCGCAAGAAAACTCACCGACACGCGGAATCCGGCCGCCCATGCCGGATATAAGCGACGATAGCTGTTCCGACGTCGTGACGTAGCGGCATTGTCGCTTGCCGCCGCCCCTTGCCATGTACGAGAACCTTCTGGACCTTCTCGGGTGGCAGGAATGTTGGAAGGCCGGCAAGTCGCCAGCGACGGATGGACGGCACACAGTCGGCCAGCGCCTTCGTCCGATATCGGATACGCCCGCAGGAAGGGGCGACCACCAATGAATGTTACGCCGGTCTTAGTCCGGCTCCCGGCTGACGTGCCGGATCGTATCGACGCGATCGTCGGCAAGCAGAAGCGTGCAGGGTTCATTCGAGGCTGTTTTTGAAGCCCTTCGGCAGCGCGAAGAAAAGCCGCCGAAGGAATAACCGATATCGCTTTTGAACTAAGGGGAATGGCTTACCGAGGCGGCAACTGAGCCTCGCCCTGGATTTGGCCGGTTACACCTGTCAGCTTATCTCGAAGATCAGTTATTTGAGTGCCGAACGTCCACCAGATAAGACCACCGATGAATAGAAGTACTGCTAGGCCTCCGAGCGTCAGCGCTTCCTATCTGAAGATTTTACGATCAAGCGCGCCGACCTTATCGTCCACTTTGCCAACAGCGGCCTGAAACGCCTTCTCCAAATTTCTCGATTCGGACGTGATTAGAGCTTCTATCCGCCGCGCGTCGTCCGCGCTCCGCGTATCGAGTTTTTCAGCATCCGTTATCAAGCGTTTTTTGTGGACAGAGCTGCGAGGTCGCGCTGAGACTCCAAAATCATGAACATGAGGTTCATTTGCTCCTTGAAAGGCGTCTGTGTTGGCGGAGTCCCTTCAACAGGTGGGGTGCCGGATGTTGTACCTTTGCTCATTGAGCTGCCTTTAGTGCGATCCAGCTCCACATTTCGCGATCATGCCATCCATAATAAGAGTTGACCGCCATGATCATGACCCTGCCGAATTGCCCATTGTTAAAGTTCAAAGCCGCCCCCAATTCCAACTGCGTCATGTTCGCCGCTACTAGCTATCGCTTATGCGCCAAGAGTTCTGAGGAAACTTCCCGCCTATCGCCTGACCTAAGTCAGCTCGATTTTCGCTAGTCATGATCGCGTGGACCTGCATTCAACACCACTTCTGCATTTGCTCTCGCAAGCAGCCATATTTCTTCAACTTGTTGCATTATTGCAAGGGGCAGCCCAATTCGATGTTGGCGAGAACCGGAACGCGCCCATGCCATATCATAGAAGTTTGAGGCGTCTGATTTGGTGGAGGCCCTCATTAAAACGTCATTAACCTCAAACAGGAAGCACACGGAACGTTAGTCTCAAGATCACTCTTAGCGAAGCGGTGACACATTTGAGGACGCTAGGAATGAACGAGATTACCATCGCGATCGCTGCAGCTTTGTCGCTTATGGCGATCACATACGTGACTACAAGTTTCATAGCCCAATTCTGACGGTGCTCTTGTGAGATGCGTGAAGCCTCTGCCCGATGTTAGGGTGGCATCTGGGAGCCATCAGTCTGTGCTTCCTGGCCAGGTTCACCCAGTTGATCGACGGGATAGACTATGCCGGAGAAAAATTGGGGCATCGAATTCTCGTTCTGGAAACAACGTCCCATAGCAACCGACCATCTATAGGCACCTAACGCGTCCATCAGCCGGTGCTCTGCACGATATGATTGGTTGTCGAGAATAGCTTGTTTGGTCAGACGCTTCGTTTCAGCTCGATCTTCTTCTTGCACGCGCGCGAAATAGGGTTCGAAAGGAAGGCCTCTAACGGTTTGCCTGGGATCGAGCCCAAACAGCAAGGCGACCAGGGTATCTCCAAAAATGAGATTGCTCTCTACAACCCATGTGAAAATACCGGCTTCAGTGGGCCCTATATGATCTTCCGCATCTTGTTGGTTTTCCCCTTCCATCGAAATCACGTCTTTCCTCCTAGCAGCGCCGCTCCCTCACTAGGCCGTGTCCCCATAAACGGGGTTCATCTTACTGACGGTGTGTGATTCAATCTCCTTGAAAGGAGCTTGCCATGCGCCGTCACGAATTGAGCCACGAAGAATGGGCTATCATTGCACCTCTTTTGCCGAACAATAGCCGTGGAATTGAACGTGTCGATGACCGCCGGGTGATCAACGGCATCCTGTGGCGTTTCAGGACTGGTTCGTCCTGGCGAGATGTGCCGGAGCGTTTTGGTCCGCGCACGACGCTTTACAATCGGTTCTCCCGCTGGCGCAAGGCGGGCGTCTGGGATCGTCTTCTGGACGCTGTTTCAAAGCGTTACGATGGAGACATCGTGATGATCGACAGTTCTTGTGTTCGTGTTCACCAGCATGGTGCCAACGCTAAAAAGGGGGATCTGCCACTCCTTGCATGGGACGTTCGCGCAGCGGCCTGACAACCAAAATCCATGCACTGGTCGATGCAGATGGCAGATCGGTTCGGCTGGAACTCACCGCCCGCCAAGCCGCCGATGCACCGATGGCTGAAAAGCTGCTGAGCGACCTGAAACCCGGTGCGACGATCCTTGCCGACAAGGCATACGACACCGATGCAATTCGTAACCTTGCCAAGCAACGCAAATGCTGGGCGAATATCCCTGCAAAGGCCAATCGAAAGCAGACATTCAGCTTCAGCCGCTGGGTCTACCGTCAGCGCAATCTCGTGGAACGGTTCTTCAACCGTATCAAACAGATGCGAGGCCTCGCGACACGATACGACCGGCGCGCTGATAATTACCTCGCAGCCCTCAAGCTTGTCGCGACGAGAATATGGATTGCCTCAACTAATGAGTCATCGGGTAATTTGTGGCTGCCTCCCTCGGACCTGAAAGATGGGTCACACTTCTGGCTATCCAAAGCTGAAGGAAGGAAGCAGCCATGACGTATTATGCCGGACTGGACCTGTCGATGGAAACC
>JAEXYH010000002.1 GCA_023451735.1 Pseudomonadota bacterium
AATCAAAAAAACTCCGTCGATCCCTGAAAAGTCCCGCTTTCCGGCGGGTGATCCGATCGAGGAAGGCGCAAAAATATCCCGAAAGCCGGACTGCAGTCTCAGCCGAAAACGCCGACACAACTCACAATACATGTCCGACAAATCAAAAAGTGCAAATCAAAGAAGATCTGGCGTTCGCAAGAACGGCGTCACGATGTAACTCCGACACTCGTGAGACAAACGCTCGCGGTCAGGATACATCCTGTGCAATAGTGCGCCGATTGTGAAAGCGAGGGAGACAGGCTTATGCCAAGCGGATCTGTTGTGCCTGCCAATGGTCGCGGGTCGGAAGATTCGGTCGCAGTGCTTCAGAAAATCTACGGCTATTCGTCCTTTCGTGGGCAGCAGGCCGACGTCATCGACCATGTCATATCGGGTGGTGATGCCGTCGTGCTGTTTCCGACGGGCGCCGGCAAATCGCTGTGTTTCCAGATACCGGCGCTTTGTCGTGATGGGGTCGGGATCATTGTTTCGCCGCTGATCGCGCTGATGCGCGATCAGGTGGAAGCGCTGAAACAGGTCGGCATTCGGGCAGCGGCGGTGAATTCCTCGCTGTCGCGCGAGGCGTTTGGCGAGGTTCGCCGGGAACTTGCCAAGGGGGCTTTGGACCTTCTCTACGTAACACCCGAACGGATCATGACCCAAGGTTTCCGGGAGCTGCTCGGCAACACGAGGATAGCCCTGTTCGCGATCGACGAAGCCCATTGCGTCTCGCAATGGGGGCATGATTTTCGTCCTGAATATCGCGAGCTCGGCGAGCTTGCCCGTCTTTATCCGGACGTGCCGAGACTGGCGCTGACGGCGACGGCCGACCCGCATACCCGCGACGACATCATCGAACGGCTGGCGCTTGATGATGCAAAAGTGTTTACCTCGTTCTTCGATCGGCCGAATATTTCCTACGAGATCGTCGAGAGAAACCAGCCGCGCCAGCAGCTTCTGCAGTTCCTGTCGCGCCACAAGGGATCGAGCGGGATCGTTTATTGCCTGTCGCGGGCCAAGGTCGAGGAAACTGCCGACTGGTTGAATGGCCAAGGCATCTATGCGCTGCCCTATCACGCCGGTCTTGAGCGGGATGTGCGCGACAGGCATCAGGATGCCTTTCTCAAGGAAGAGGAGCTTTGCCTCGTCGCGACGGTTGCTTTCGGCATGGGTATCGACAAGCCGAATGTACGTTATGTTGCCCATCTCGATCTCCCCGGCTCGGTCGAGGCCTATTATCAGGAAACCGGCCGCGCCGGCCGTGATGGCCTCCCTTCCGAGGTCTGGATGGCTTATGGCATGGCCGATGTGATCCAGCGCGGCCGGATGATCGACGGCGGCAATTCCGCTGATGAGGTAAAACGGGTCGAGCGCGCCAAGCTGAACGCACTTCTCGGTATCTGCGAGACCGCAGGTTGTCGGCGCCAGGCGATTCTTGCCCATTTCGGCGAGCCGCATGCGGGGCATTGCGGCAATTGCGACACCTGCCTGAAACCCGTCGACACGTGGGATGGGACGGAGGCTGCGATCAAGGCGCTGGCCGCCATCTACCGGACCGGTGAGCGTTTCGGTACCGGCCATGTCATCGACGTGCTGATCGGCAACGACACCGAAAAGACGCAGCGTTTCGGCCATACGGAAATGCCCGTCTTTGGCGCGGGTCGGGATCTTCCGTCGAGAACCTGGCAATCGGTCTACCGCCAGCTTCTCGCCGCCGGCCTTATCCGCGTCGATCATGACGCGTTCGGAGCACTGAAGCTGGAGCCGGAGGCGCGGGCGGTGTTCCGGCACGAGCGCGAGATTCGCTTCCGCAAGGACCGACCTGCAGGTCGCAAAGCGGATCGCCATAGCTCGGCAAGCGCGAAAGGTGCACGTTCACAGCTGGACGAGGCGGATGCCGTACTGTTCGAGGCTCTGCGACGCAAGCGGGTGGAGATTGCCAAGGAATTATCCATTCCGCCCTATGTCGTGTTCGCCGATACGACGCTTATCGGTTTCGCGACGCTGAAGCCCACGAGCCACGAGGCGATGCTCGAAGTATCCGGCGTCGGGCAGACGAAGCTCGAGCGGTATGGCGATGTCTTTCTGGAGATCATCCGTGAACATCACGGCTAGGCCTCACGGCGGGCCGCCTGTTCCAGCGGTTGTATGAGTAAGGTTTTGCTACCCCTTGAAAGACGGAGTTGACCTCACAGATCTTGCCGGGAATGATCCTGCCGCTTTCGCCTGATCCACGCCTGTTTATTTTCATGGCCGACACCCAATGGAGCATGTTCGAGCTCCCCTTTCGTTCGGCTTTGCGGTTCAATCCACCCACCCAATGGAGAATAAAGATGAGCCTACGTATCAACGATATCGCCCCGGATTTTCAGGCCGACACGTCCAAGGGCCCGATTTCCTTCCATGAATGGATCGGCGACAACTATGCGGTCCTGTTCTCGCATCCGAAGAATTTTACTCCCGTCTGCACCACGGAGCTCGGAACCATGGCAGGCCTTGCGGGCGAATTTGCCAAGCGCGGCGTCAAGATCATCGGCATCTCGGTCGATCCGGTCGAGAGCCATGAGAAGTGGAAGGGCGATATTCGCACCGCCACGGGCTTCGATGTCGATTACCCGCTGATCGGCGACAAGGATCTGAAGGTCGCCAAGCTTTACGACATGCTGCCTGCAGGCGCCGGTGAAAGCTCGGAAGGCCGCACGCCCGCCGACAACGCAACCGTGCGTTCCGTCTTCGTCATTGGCCCGGACAAGAAGATCAAGCTTGTGCTGACCTATCCGATGACGACGGGCCGCAACTTCGACGAAATCTTGCGGGCGATCGATTCGATCCAGCTGACGGCAAAACATCAGGTGGCGACGCCGGCAAACTGGAAACAGGGCGACGACGTGATCATCACCGCAGCGGTCTCGAACGAGGATGCCATCCAGCGTTTCGGCTCTTTCGATACGGTCCTGCCCTATCTGCGTAAAACGAAACAGCCAACGGCCTGATTGGTCGTATTACCGAAATAAGAAGGGGAGCTTTGGCTCCCCTTTTTCATGCGCGTTGATGAACCGGACGGCGGGTGGTCAATCGATCGTCTTCATGCTGGAATCAGCCAGGCCCCGGGTCCAGTATCCGGCAGCCTTCAGCCAGGGAAGCGGGTGGTTGCGGTTCTGAGTCAGATAGATCTTGATCGCACGCGCGACCGACGCTTCCGCCGCCACCCACACGAATGTGTCGGCCGTCAGCTCGATCCCGTCGAGCGCTGCAATGACCGGCGCAACATCCGTGACCGCTGAGGCCGGACGATGCACCCAGCGCATGTCGAGCTTGGCTGCGCTCGCAAACTGCTGCTCCTCAAGCGCGCCCGTCACTGCGCCGATGGCGATGATCTCGTCATCGGCTTTGGCCTCCTCAATCAGGCGGCCGATCGCCGGCAGAGCCGTCTCATCGCCGACCAGAACCCATTTGCTGACGCCGGTAATGACGGTGGAGCCGCGCGGCCCGGCAATCGCCACGGTCGCTCCGGGCGTTGTTTCCAGCGCCCATTTTGTTGCCGGCCCCGCCTCGTGCACAGCAAAATCCAGCACCAGACGGCCGGCCTCATTGTCATAGGAGCGTGGCGTGTAATCCCGCATCTCCATCTCGCCGTTTGCGCCCGGCACGACCACCTTCACATGGTCGTCGGCGCCCAGGCTGACAAAATCCGAAAGACTCTCGCCGATAAGCGTGATGCGCAGCATCTGCGGCGTGATGGTGTCGACGGCTTCGACGGTCAGCTCGCGGCGCTTGAGTTCGTGTCGCACGCGGTCGATGACGGGATAGGTTTCGGAAGTGTTGGAGGAAGGTGTTGCTGAAGTGTCCATCATTATCCTGTTGTCCGGTTCAGACCATGGGTCTGCCGGACATGACCGCGCAGACCGTTGGTCGCTCCAATCGATCCTGCGCGTTGATTGACGTGAACGCTTACGTGCCGAACCTGCGATCGACAATATGGGATTGACCTATCGCGGTCGCAGGATGCAGGCAAGCCGATCGGCGAAAAAACTTTCGTGAATAACTCATCTTATTGATTGGATAAGAGTCCGGTTCGAGCGCCATGACACAAAAAGCGCCTGCCATCTCTCGCTTTGAGCCGATCCCGGATAATCGGATCCGTCTGCGGTTTTGGAAGTGGCTGTCATGTCCCTGTAAATCTCGTTCACTATGACATCGCCCGTGGTCTGCACGCCTGTGCAGCAAACAGGCGTGATGCATGGCATGAGAGACGATAAGAGAATGCGCTTTGTCAGCGCGGAACAGGTGGCGCAGCTGGCGGGAGTCTCGCGCTCCGCTGTATCGCGGACTTTTACGGAAGGTGCCAGTGTTGCGCCGGCGACTCGCGAAAAAGTACTGAAGGCGGCCGAAGAGCTCGGGTACCACGTCAACGATCTTGCCCGCGGTGTGCTTGCCAACCAGAGCCGCCTCGTCGGCGTGGTGGCAACGAAGCCGGAAATTGGCTTTCGCGCCCATCTGACGGCGGCGCTCACCAAGGCACTGATACGCCGCGGCTCGATTCCCGTCCTCATCAATACCGGCGAAACCGAGGAAGAGCTTCTGGCCGCCCAGAAGATGCTGATCGGCCACCGCGCAGAGGCGACCGTCATCCTTTCCGGCTCTCCGCCGGCAAGCTTTTTCGAACTTGCGCAGCGCAACGGCCAGCCACTGGTCGTCATCGGCCGGGCCGAGCCGGATGCTGACCGTGTTCTGGCCGGCAATGCCGAGGCTTCGCGCGAGGCGGCAGATGTCTTCATCGCCGCTGGCCGCCGCCGGCTGGCGGTCATCGGGTCCCATTCCGCCACGCCCAGTATCGCCGAACGCGAAAATGCTTTTGTTGCTGCGGCCCAGGTTTCGGGTTCTGAAGTGCGGATCGCCCATGGTCGCGATTCCGACTATG
Organism: Pseudomonadota bacterium; assembly: GCA_023451735.1. Classification (GTDB taxonomy): domain Bacteria; phylum Pseudomonadota; class Alphaproteobacteria; order Rhizobiales; family Rhizobiaceae; genus Neorhizobium. The sequence goes on from JAEXYH010000002.1 coordinate 4,943, forward strand.
ACGGCGGGATCGCTGCGGCGCGCGCGCTGTTTTCGAAAGGCGAGCGGCCAGACGCGATCTTCTGCGCTAACGATCTTCTGGCATTCGGTGCGATGGACGCGATCCGCCAGGAGTTTTCTCTTTCTGTGCCGGACGATGTTGCGCTGATCGGTTTCGATGACGTGCCGGAAGCGGCATGGCTGAGCTATAACCTCACCACCTTCCGCCAGGATCCGGTCGCGATTGCGGCTCGTGCCGTGCTGCTGCTCGACAGGCGGCAGCAGCACCCTGACGAGCCGCGCGCCTGCGAACGCGTCATCCCGCAAATGGTGTTCCGCAAGAGCTTTTCTCAGCCTTGAGGATCAGGCGACCGCGTTTCTCCTCTTGCCTTCGAGCAGGTCGATGATCGAGTTCGCGGCATCGAGAACGTTGGTGCCCGGCCCGAAGACGGCTGCGACGCCGTTTTCCAGCAGGTAGTCGTAATCCTGCCGGGGGATGACGCCACCGACCACGACGATGATGTTCTCGGCGCTTTTTTGCCTCAGGGCCTCGACCAGTTGCGGCGCAAGTGTCCGGTGCCCGGCGGCAAGTGACGACATGCCGACGACCTGCACCTTTTCCTTCACTGCCAAATCTGCCGCTTCTTCCGGCGTCTGGAACAGCGGACCGGCCAGCACCTCGAAGCCGATGTCACCAAAGGCTGAGGCAATAACCTTGGCGCCGCGATCATGGCCGTCCTGGCCGAGCTTTGCGACAAGGATCTTCGGTTTGCCGGTGGTTTTTTCATAGTCCGATAGTCGGCTTACGATTGTCTTGTATTCCGGGTCGTCGTTATAGGCCGGACCATAGATATCACCCACTACTTCCGGCATGGCGGCATGGTCGCCGAAGGATTTGCGCATCGCGTCAGAGATTTCTCCGACAGAGGCGCGGGCGCGGGCAGCCTCGACGGCAGCTTCCAGCAAGTTGCCATTACCTGATTTCGCAACCTCGGACAGGTCGGCCAGCGTTTCTTCAACACGCTTGGGATCACGCTGGCGGCGCACGTCTTCCAGCCGATCGATCTGCGCCTTGCGCACGGCCGAATTGTCGATCGCCAGAATGTCGATATCGTCCTCGTTTTCCAGCCGGAACTTGTTGACGCCGACGATGATCTCTTCCGCCCGGTCGACCTTGGCCTGGCGCAGCGTCGCGGCCTCCTCGATCAGCCGCTTGGGTAAGCCGTCGGCAACCGCCTTGGTCATGCCGCCGAGTTTTTCGACCTCCTCGATCAAGCCCCAGGCTTTTTCCGCCAGTTCGTTGGTCAGGCTTTCGACATAATAGGAACCGGCGAGCGGATCGACGACCTTGGTGACGCCGGTCTCGTGCTGCAGGATCAACTGGGTATTGCGGGCAATGCGGGCAGAAAAGTCCGTCGGCAGCGCCATCGCCTCGTCCAGCGCATTGGTATGCAGCGATTGGGTGCCGCCAAGAACAGCGGATAGCGCTTCATAGGCTGTACGGATCACGTTATTGTAAGGATCCTGCTCCTGAAGCGAGACGCCGGATGTCTGGCAATGGGTTCTGAGCATCAGTGAACCGGGCTTTTTCGGCTCGAACTCTTCCATGATCCTTGACCACAGAAGGCGTGCGGCACGCAATTTTGCCGCTTCCATGAAAAAATTCATTCCGATCGCGAAGAAGAAAGACAGCCGCCCGGCGAAATCGTCGACATTGAGGCCTTTGGCGAGTGCCGCGCGCACATATTCGCGGCCGTCGGCAAGCGTGAAGGCCAGTTCTTGCACCAGCGTCGCACCCGCTTCCTGCATATGGTAGCCGGAGATCGAGATGGAGTTGAAGCGCGGCATTTCCTTTGCCGTATATTCGATGATGTCGGCAACGATCCGCATCGAGGGTTCGGGCGGGTAGATATAGGTGTTGCGGACCATGAACTCCTTCAGGATGTCGTTCTGGATGGTGCCGGAAAGTTCTGCGCGTGAACAGCCTTGCTCTTCACCTGCGACGATGAAGGAGGCGAGGATCGGGATGACCGCGCCGTTCATCGTCATCGAGACGGACATGTCCTTCAGCGGAATGCCATCGAACAGGATCTTCATATCCTCAACACTGTCGATCGCCACGCCGGCTTTGCCGACGTCGCCCTCGACACGCGGATGATCGCTATCGTAGCCGCGATGGGTGGCAAGATCGAAGGCGACGGAAAGGCCCTTCTGGCCGGCCGCGAGATTACGGCGATAAAAGGCGTTGGATGCTTCGGCTGTCGAGAAGCCGGCATATTGGCGGATCGTCCATGGCCGGCCGGCATACATTGTGGCACGCGGGCCGCGGACGAAGGGTTTTATGCCCGGCATCGTGTCGAGGTCATCAATGCCTTGAAGGTCGTCCGCAGTGTACAGTGGCTTGATGTCGATTCCTTCCGCCGTGTGCCAGGTCAGCGTCTCGGGCGATGCCTTCAGCTCCTTTTCGGCAAGCTTTTCCCAATCGTGTTTGGTGGCCTTCGAGCTGTTGTCCGACACCGGTTTCCTCCTGAACATGCGTTTTGTGCACGCGCGTTTTCTAAACGCCGTGATGATTAATATAGAACTCGGACGGGGCGCTGAAAGCTGCCTCGTAAATTAGTTTATAAGTGACACCTCTCAGCGCCCCGTTCGGCAGTTTTTATCCGTGACTCCGGTTGCTCTGCGATGGCGGGACGGTGGGCGAGGGGGCGGG
>JAEXYH010000039.1 GCA_023451735.1 Pseudomonadota bacterium
ATTCTCAAGCGTCAGTTCGCCGATCTTCGCGTGCAGCGTTTTCACATCGACGGTTGGACCCGCCGGTTCCGCCTTCGCTTCCTCGCCGAACACGCCTGTCGCACCCTCAAGGAGCTGGTCTTTCCACCGTTTGATCTTTCCCTCCTGTCGTGCGGCTCTTTGATCCGCATGAAATGCAGAAATGCTGCTTACGGGCAGCAGATTATGCGGCCACGCCGTCGATGCCCTTCACAGTCTAGGAGGTGCACCTCGATTTCAGCCGCTGTGGGTGTCGGATATCATCGCACTGCGACCGATGGCCGGGATTGAAATGGTGCGGGACGATCAGTTTGCCACGACGTCCTCGATCAGTCGTTACCTTCAAAGCAGCCGTATTGACCGGTCGCATCGTCACGGAAAGGGAACTGCCAGGTTTATGTCTCGACGGCCTCTCCGCTCGGCTTTTGTCCCCGGCGCCATCGACCTATGTGATGCGACTGCTTGAGCATGTGACGAAGCACGCCGATCCGCCTTTTGCGCCGTCGGCACTCAGCATGGATGACGATTATAACCTTTGAGCCAGGAAGGCAGTCTCAGCTGAATTGGCCATCTCGTTAAAATGATCGGATTGGTCGAATTGACATGATCCGGCCGCAAGTCGACTATGCTCGCATTTTCAGGTGAGGACGTCGGTGGCGTTGCAACAATGCGTTTGATAAGGCAGCGCTCCGCCGGTAGTGAAAGCGTTCTTATGAACCACCTCTCCCGACAGCACATTTTTCCCGTTGCAAGCTTTGCAGTTGCTATCTTGTTGCAGGTAACGGCAGGTTGGCGAGCAGTTGACGGCATCGCCATCGAATTCCTGATCGGAATAGCTGCCATCACATTCGTGATCTTCACGATATTTGCGGCACTTCATCATGCCGAAGCGATCGCACAACGCCTCGGTGAGCCTTATGGAACACTCGTGCTGACATTGGCCGTAACCATTATCGAGGTTTCCATCATTCTTTCGATGATGTTGTACGGAGAAAACAATCCTACGCTCGCCAGAGAGTCGGTTTTCTCGACCGTGATGATCGTTTGCACCGGTGTTGTAGGATTGGCAATCAGCTTAGGGGCATTGCGACACAAGCGGCAAGAGATCAACGTGCAGGGGGCAACGGCTTTCATGTCCGTTCTGATAGCGATTACCGGACTCACAATGGTGCTGCCAAATTACACCTTGTCGGCAGGCACCGGCACATTCACTCCTCTGCAACTATCTTTCGTATCGCTTCTCTCCCTCCTTCTTTACGCCTCCTTCCTTTTTGCTCAAACCGTCGGACAAAAGGCTGATTTTCTCGAACGCCAAGCCCTGGAAGACGATCATATCCATCATGACGAACACTCCGGCAGCATCGGCGGCCATATCATATTCTTGTTTGCTGGATTGATCGGGATCGTCCTGCTGACCGAATTCGTCGCTAGCAGCGTGGAAAATGCGCTGGACTATCTCGAACTACCGCAAACCGATGCAATCATCGGCGCGATGATCGCTATCGTGATCCTGATGCCGGAGGCAATTTCGGCGCTCAAGGCTTCTGTTCGCAATCAGCTTCAGCGCGGTCTCAACATAGCACTCGGGTCAGCATGTGCATCCATCGGGTTGACGATCCCGGCGGTTTCAGTTGCAAGCCTTATCGCGGACAAGCCGATAACCTTGGGCCTGACGTCCGGCGACACGATACTGTTGTTCCTCGCCCTGACGATGAGTGTCGTCAGTTTCAACACCGGCCGCACCACACTGCTGACCGGGCTTGCACATTTGGTTTTGTTCGTTGCGTACGCCATGCTGATTATTGCACCGTAATTTCGATTTGATGTTTTAAAATTGCCCCGACAATGCAGAGACGATTTGAACAACGATTCCATTTTTGCTCGATACATCCTTCTCCCACCGCCTAACGGCTTATGGTCTATTGCTGACAGGCATCCACGGTTACGGAAAGCCAGCACCGGATTGTTTCCGGCCTATCGCAGACGCAAGGTGAAGCACTCTTAGCAAAGCTGAATTCCGTACCACCAAAACATTCGAATGCAGCGAATGAGAGTAGTCGCGCACGTTGATGTTATGGGTAGACGGAAAGGGCTAATCTGCTCAAGCTTACATCACCACAGCCAAAGCGCGGCGCCGATAATGGTCGCCCACATCGCGACCGATATAAGAAAAGCACTGTGCTGCAGTCTGACAGGCTTGAAAGCATGAATTATGCTCTGTTTCAAAACAAAACTCCCTCCGCTGCGGTTTCTTTTTATACGTCGCAATAACCATGCCACCGAGCAAGTCTTCTCCTTCACTATTTCTACGCAAAATTACGTATTTGCATCCGAGTGTTAGGGTGTTCGAGCGGAGGCAAGCAAAAGCTTGGCCGAAACAGACTGGGGGAACGAGACGTTCGCGACTGACCAGGACGCATGGGTCGAATTTCTTTATGTCGTCGAGACCGAGGGGATCACGGCTTTCCTCTGATTTGGGCAGTTGTATGCTCTTGACCGAACGATAACCCCTCGCGCGCCTTAAGGCGTCCTCGATATCGCGAAGCGTCTTGGTATCAGTACTTTCCGGACAGGAACGCTCGCAAGCTTTTGTCCTTGGACATCGTCACCGGTCGAACCGCTTGAGCATCTTTTCAGTTGCGCAAACCGAGATCTGAGCTTCGCACTCAAATCCCTGACCCCTACGGGCATCAGATTTGGTCAGGCACGAGCGCTGGACACGTCTTCAGAGCTGCTGGTTGCAAGTGCCGCGGCCTCAGGGCCCGAAAGCGCCGCTTGAGTGGATTGACCTTGTTCGACACCCGACTGCAGCAAAAGTGCTCTGTCAGTCAATCCCGCCGCCCCTTCCGCGCTGACGACCAAGCCAAGTCCGTGGCCCAGACCTGCAAGTGCTTTGATCACCCGGTCTGCTTCGGCCTCGCCAAGCCGATCGGTGAAGCGCCGATCGATCTTGACTTTGTCGAACTGGAATTCCCGCATGTGGTAGAGACTGGAATAACCTGTCCCAAAATTATCGAGGGTAATCTTGACGCCTGCTGCCCGCAGAGGCGCTAGCGCGGTCTTCGCGCCCTCGAGGTCCGTGACGATGGTGTTTTCCGCAATCTCCAATTCGAGGCGCTCGGGCGACAACGCGTGAGTGGAGAGGATACCAAGAAGGACATCCCCCAGCTTCGGATCGCGGATCTGTCCGGGCAGAAGATCGAGAGAGAGCCGCACGCCCGAAGGCCAGGCAGACGCTGCAATGCAAGCTTTCTCCAGCAGTCGGACCCCAATGGTGTGAATAAGCCCGGTCTCCTCGGCAATCGCCAGGAACCGGTCGGGATCCAGGGCGTCTCCGTTCTTCGCTTTCCACAAAGGCGTAACCTCAAAGGCCAGTACTTGACCGGTTCGCAGGTCGATCGTCGGGCAGAAGTGCGGTTCGATCCGATCCGCTTCGACCGCCTCCAGCAGCGCCCGCTCAAGCCCTTCCCGCTCCCGCACACGCTGATCCATGCTCTCTTCGAAGAACCGCATCGCCGAACGATGTTCCGTCTTGGCTCGATAAAGGGCGACATCGGCCTTACGGAGCGCTTCGGCCGTCGTTGCGGCGTCACCGGGCAGGAGCGCAATTCCAATGCCCGAACCGACGGCGTGTTCGACACCATCGATCACTACTGGTTTTGCAAGGGACTCAATGATCCTTAAAGCGACGGAGGCGGCGCCTTCAGCGCCCAGGACGTGCGGGGCGAGGACGACGAATTCGTCACCTCCTAGCCTAGCGACCAGGTCCTGCGACCGAACCGCCCCGAGAAGTCTTTGCGCGACGACGAGGAGCGCCTGGTCGCCGACCGCATGGCCATAGCTGTCATTGATCTTCTTGAAGCCGTTAAGGTCGAGCATCAGGATGGCATGGGACGAACCGGCAGCCGGCGGTGACGCGGCGGCCACCTTCAATGCATCTTCGAATTGGCGACGGTTGGCGAGTCCGGTCAGAGGATCCTGGAACGCCAGTTCGCGCACATGGCGCTCGGCCGCCTGTCTCAGGCGCATTTCCTTCTTCTGCTCGAGATATCGACGCCCAGCAAAGATCAGCAGCCCCACTGCAAGCGCGACACCGAGCAGCAGCACTTCGTCAAGCTCGATCGTCTGCTCCGCTGAGGAAACCTGACCTTCGGTGACGAATATATCCAAGGCGTAGCAGACGTAGGCGAGAACCGCGAACAGAGCTGCGAGAATGCCGAGGTCATGGAGACTGACGCGATGGCGCATATAGAAGTTTCTCAGGTTGACGTTCACATCAACCGAAACTCTTCCTGCCATATCTGGTTGCGCCATGTTCTTTCTCCACCCGAGTGAACTTAATGCTTCTCTAACGGATTAGGAGTGTTGTGATGCAAAAGTTTCTACCAGCGTTCAAAAACCCTTGATTGGAGTAAAGATGCCGCAGCAGCTGTCGCCTGAGGCCTACGAGACACGCCGGGCCGCGCTCGTGCGGGAGCTCGGGCTCATGGATGACGATGGCAATCAGGAAGCCTACGATCGGATCGCGCGGCTCGCCAAACGGATATTCGGCACGGAAATTGTGCTGATCACCTTCCTGGACAGCGATCGGCAGTGGTTCAAATCGCATCTCGGTACGGACATGACCGAGAACCGCCGCAATCTAACCTTTTGCACCCATACGATCGCCCGGAAGAAAACACTTGTCGTTGAAGACGCAAGCTCCGATCCGAGGTTTCGCCACAATCCGTTTGTCCTTGGACGACCGCAAATACGCTTTTATGCTGGCGAGCCGTTGAACACTCACGACGGTCATCCGGTCGGCACGATCTGTCTCGTCGACCAACATCCCCGTCAATTTTCCGATGAGGATCGGAATACCCTGCGCGATCTCGCGGACCTGGTCATGATACAGACCTCGTCAAGGCCATGGGTATATCGGGCATTTCCAGAGTCAGGTCTCCCGGCTGTGCGAGGAGATCGACGAGAAGGTGAAGGCCTTTCTCGACCGGCCCATCGAAGGCGAATGGTCCTATCTGTGGATCGATGCCACCTACCTGAAGGTCCGGCGCAGCGGGCGCATCCTCTCTGTTGCAGTCATCATCGCCGAAGTGCTCGGCATGGAGATCGGCACGTCCGAGGCCGAGGCGATCTGGACCGAGTTTCTTCGAAAGCTCACCAGGCGGGGTCTGCGTGGCGTCAAGCTCGCAGACTCAGATGCGCATGAGGGCATCAAAGCCGCAGTATCGAAGGCGCTCTGCGCCACCTGGCAGCGCTGCAGGGTCCTCTTCATGCGCTATGCTTTGGCCCATGCTGGAAAGAGCGGACGGCGCGTCGTCTCCCCCTTCATTGCCACGGCGTTCGCTCAGGACACGCCGGAGGCTGCAAGCACTCAGTGGCGCAACGTCGCTGACCAGATCAGGCCAAAGGTCCCGAAGCTTGCCAGTTTGATGGACAACGCTGAGCAAGACGTGCTCGCCTACATGACCTTTCCCAAGCAGCATTGGGCCAAACTTCACTCGACCAACCCGATCGAGCGATTGAACGGTGAGATCAAGCGGCGGACAGAGGTCGTCGCCATCTTCCCCAACGACGACGCTATCGTGCGCCTGGTCGGTGCGCTGCTGCTGGAACAGAGCGATGAATGGGCTGTCCAGCGATCTCGCTATATGACCCTTGAGACAATCGCTACGATGAGCGATGATCCACTCATCAGCCTGCCAGCAGCAAGCTGACACTCATCCGGCCCCTCTGGGATGAGCCGTGGCCGTCTAAGCTACACCACTCCGTGGGACACGATCTTTCATTTTAGCCTAACAGTCTGGGCGCTCGCACAAAGTCTTCTTCAAACTGACTTTTGTCAGTGCGTCGCGCCTTCATTATTGCCAGTTATGGCCCTCTTCATCGACTGCTTCATTGATCAGAAACAAGCGGACGGGAAGATAACTGGTCCGTCGATCACGCAGGGGAGCGATGCTTGGAGGAGTTCGTCGTGCGCAAGAATATCGAGCGCTACGAGAAACTTCTGGATGAACGAAGCTGGACCGATCTGGAGCGGACAACGCTTTTAAGGCTGGTTCGGGAGGAAGAAGAAAAACTCGTAGGTAAGCAGCAAGACGATGGCAACGGTGGGTCCAGAGCTTAGTGTGGAGCGCTCCCAAATCAACTGCAGGTCTCACCGCAGACGGCATTCTAAGGAAGCATGTAATGAAATGGAAACACCCCGCATTTCTTATGCCTGATCGGCTCGTATTACTGAACTTTGGCAGTGACGAAATCCCTATTGTCATAGGTTGTGTCGGGGTGGGTGGAGCGTGCGAGTGGCCGGAAAGCAAAAACGGGCAGAGACCGACGGGATGGAATTCCCTGCTCGAAGCCCAGGCGATCCTTTCTGGATCGGGGGCGAAACACGCTGACGGTTGAACCTGACGGGCCGGAAACGGCATAGGACGCCCAATCATTCGATACCATCAACGCCGTCAAGCTGTTATCAGTTATGGGAAACGAGACAAGGCTCTGAGTTCTCATCGCGCTATGGGAAGAGCAGTCTGTAAACGAACTGAGCGATTGTGTAGGGTTACCCGCAGTGCGCGCCTTCCATTATCTCGGGTAGTTGCGGCGGAGCACGGTTGTTCGACGGTGACGATGCGGACAACCGGTCGCGACATTTGTAATGACGAAAATGCTCCGTGGTTTTCGACACCTTAAGCAATCTGGCATGGAGGTGACGGGAGTTTCTGCTGACCGTCAGAGCCCTCATCTTGGAAGTGTTCATATACGGCTTTACCGGTGCCTTCTTGATTACTAGAATTACTTTCGTCGAAGCTGGCTCGTTCCCAAAGCCTGCCGGTTGAGGCAAGGAGGAAGGTTCGCGAGCCCGACTTTCGGACCTTCCTCTCCACCCGATGCCATGCCCCGCGGCAACCTGACCGGCGGACGTCTAATGCCCGGAGCTTACAAGATCCGATACAGCATTCGCAAAAACGGCCATGACGAATTCTGGACGGTGCACGATATCTTCACGGGCGCACCCGCCGAGCTTCATGGCAAGTTCTTGACACATTGTCGGTTCGATGGCGCGCTTACGGTCCTCGGCCTCCTAAACATCCACTACATCGCTAAAAGAAATCGGCGCGACGGTGCCGACGGCTCGGAATGACGATACGAATGTTGGGATAATCGACAAGCCACGATCCGGCTGAGCCGATAGGCTAGAGCACGAACAGGAAGAGTCCTGCCCAGAACAGCGCCGAGAGTTCGGCCGCGACCATGAAACCAAATACAGTGTCATTCATAAAATTGCCCTCCTGCGACCTCCATCGCGCGATGACGATAAGACATCGGGCGGATATCGGCCACCACTTTCGAGCATACATTAAGTGATCCGAGGCCGTCACGATTTGATATTGGCCAAAGTTAAACTGCTGCCGGAGAAAAACATCGATTGAGCTATGACCATTTATCAACTTTCGCGGGAACGCCAATCGTTGGTGATTGTTAGGAGGCGGCCTCTTAAACATATGTGGGAGAGGAGCCCATATGATGCGTGTCTAGAACGCCGACGAGCAACATGTCTGTGTTTTTGAAAATGGCAGGAAAGCTGCCCGCACCGGTGCTCCGCTAACTTCGAACCCTTATGTCGACCGTGATCAACCGCAACATGTCGCTTGGGCTGATGGGTTCAATTCTGTTGACCTCACCGCCATTGAGCGGGGGAGGATTTTCATGGAAGGGCAATCGGCTGCATCTCGAAATCACAGCGCATCTACCTGCCCTTATGTTAACGACGAAAATCCCGAGCTGATGGAAATCTGGCTTTTGGGTTACGCGCCGTATGTCGCCGATTGACGCTCTTGTCACTCGTATTGTGGGGAACAAGCGAGCATTTGGCTTGTTTATCGGGCATACGCAATTGAATTGGCGGCTGCTACTCTTCCAACTCTCCAACATCGGTACGAATTGGCTCAGCCACTCGAAAAGGAGTAAATGATGAAACGTATAATGCAAACCCTGATGACGGCAGCTATCACCTCCGCTGTCACATTGACATCCTTTCTCCCGGCTCAGTCGTCGCCACTAATGTTTTCTCAGCCTACACAGATCTCAGACGTACAAACCGTGCAGTACCGCGAATGGGATCGACGTGACCGTCGAGAATGGCGCGACCGACGTGATCGTTCCGGTTGGTATAATGGCCGTCGTGGATACCGAGATTACCGGCCGGGCTATCGCCGCCATTCTGACGGATGGTGGTATCCTCTTGCGGCATTTGGAGCAGGCGCCGTCATCGGCGGTGCAATCACTGGTTCACCGCGGCCTACCGTATCTCGCTCATACAGCCATGTTCAGTGGTGCTCGGAACGCTACCGTACTTACCGTGCATCGGACAACACATATATCCCTAGCGCAGGCGTTAGAGCGCAGTGTAATTCGCCCTACAATTGATTGATTGGTAGGGGCGGCAGAACGCCGCCCCTTTCAACGTTATGTTTCTCGGCTGTCACACGGGGGTATACCTCTGCGTGACTTGCCAACTAATGCAACATGCGCTTTTACCATCTGGCTTGACGACGCCTATCTATGACAGCTTAGCCTTAGGGCTTGAGGTTACACGTCGCCAGCATCAGTAACGCACGACGAACAAGCATACCCACCGGGTGCGGGGTTCAGGGAGGGCGAACCAGAAGACATAAATCGGAGATGGTCGCGCTAAAATCTATCGTTGACGCGTGTATCATTATGGCGGCTTGATTAGATGCTTCGGCGCTAAGTACATCGTTTCCCGTATCCGGATCTCGAGCCTCATGTCGTCTTCTCTTCTCCGACCGCCTGTTCCGCAAAACGCTCTGTGGACCCTGGAGCGCGGAATTTCACCGATCGTTGCCATGACTTCTCATCGCCGAAGCGCAACCTGCCCGGCCGTACGCGTTCACGTCAATCAACGCACCCACCGCCATCAGGCAGAGCCACGCAATCAGCATCGCGGTCCAATGGCCGCGCGAAGACGCTTCCAATCTTCTAGGGTTCAGCGAGCAACTGCATAACAACCGATAGGCAGCCATTGACGCCGTTGACGTTGAAGGCCGCGATCTTCACGAATGCGCGGTCAGCGCGTCCTGTCGCCCTGGTCATCTTGCCCGGACTTCAACCTTGAGGTTAGCGGCTTTGCAAGCTTCCTGAGACAGGGAGCGGCCGACATCGTCCGATTGCATGGACTGGCTTTTTCATCGCGTCGAAGCAACGCTTGTCGGAAGCGTTATCAATCAAGTCACCCCTAGCCAAAGCACTATGCTGAACAGAACCTTTTTCGCATCGATTAAATGCGCGTTGTCGGAAATCGACGCAAGCATATCACTGCAGACTGCATTTTCGTGAAGTTGCGTTCAACTTGGAGCAAGATGGCGAGATTAAGCATTCGTATGATACGCCGTCTTCGGATCGGGAGAACTCCCCATGCTCCCCGGCAGCATCGACGTCAGCAAAGGGAATGCCGCATGGTCGACTTGTTCGAAAACCCCCAGATAGGCCCGCAGGACGAGGCCATCACCAGCATCATGACCGTCGATACGGCGGGGGTTATCACCAATTGCAACGCTGCGGCCGAGGCAAGCCTCCTGGGTGATAACTGGCGGGGCACGGATTTCCATGGGAAACTCGCGGAGGCCGTGAAATTCGGCCGTATTTCGACGGCAGCGCTGTCGCAGATCCGTTTTGCGGTCGAGAGCGGTTCGGGCGCCTTTCACATGGAAGACGGCAGGATATTCGCACTTCACGGCCGGACTGTTGAGGGCGGCAAAAGGATCGAATGGACGGATATCTCCAAGGTCTTGTCCACTGCCGCGGATCGTGAGCCGATCTCAGGGCTGCTGACCAGGCACGGTTTCCTGACGGCGCTCGAAGAGATTAGACGCCGTGCACCGGAAGGCGTCGTCGTTCACCTCGACCTCGACGATTTCAAGGGCGTCAATGACCTTTTCTGCCACGCTGTGGGTGACCGCCTGATCCGCCGTGTGACGGAGAGGATTTCTGCCGAGCTCGACGGCGCAAAGGCCGGTCTGGCGCATGGCACAGGTGGAGAATTCTATTTCGTCATAGAAGGTGGTGAAGCCTACGCGTCGATCGCCGGGCTGCTCGACATCCTCGGGCGCCCCTACCTCATCGATGGCAACATGATCTATTCCACTGCCAGCATGGGCAGCACAAGCTATGTCGAGGGCGACAGTAGCGAGGCGATCGTTCGCAGGGCGAGCCTTGCCTTGCGCAAGGCCAAAGCGGAAGGCGGCAACCAGGCGGTCGCCTTCACCGCCGAGATGCAGGATGCCCTGCAGCGGCGCCGTGCTCTTGAAGTCGAACTGCGCAAGGCCCTGGCGCTCCGCGAATTCTCTTTGGCCTATCAGCCGCAATTCCGCATTGATGGCCGCAAACTCATTGGTTTCGAGGCGCTGCTGCGCTGGAACCATCCGCGAAACGGGCCGGTGTCTCCGGCCGAGTTTATCCCGCTTGCCGAAGAGCTCGGCCTCATCGTACCGATCGGGGAATGGGTGCTGCGAACGGCGTGCCAGCAGGCTGCTTCGTGGCCGACGGAAATTTCGATCTCGGTCAACGTCTCGCCACTGCAATTTCGCAATCCGACGATCGTCGCCACCGTGCGCTCGGCATTGGAGACGTCTGGGCTGGAACCGTCCCGTCTCGATCTCGAGGTGACGGAAAGCGCAATCCTGGTGAACAGTGTGCCAGTCATGGATACGTTCAACGAGCTAAAGGCGCTCGGCGTGCAGTTCTCCATGGACGATTTTGGTACAGGCTATTCTTCGCTGAGCTACCTGCAGAAATTCCCATTCGACAAGATCAAGATCGACCAGTCCTTCGTCAGAACGCTGTCGGGAAACAAGGACAGCCTCGCCATCATCAGGGCAATCTGCGCGCTTGGGAAGACTCTCGGCATGAAGACGATTGCCGAAGGCGTGGAAACGGAAGAGCAGCTGACGCAGATCGAAAAGAAGGGCTGCCAGCAGGTTCAGGGGTATCTGACCGGCCGGCCACTTGCGCCCGGCGCGGCTGACCGCCTGGTTGCCGAAACGATAGCGAAAGGATGACGTCCATGCCCGATTATCGGCTCGTCTATTATAGCGAGAACCGCATTTCTTCCTCGAAGCTCGCTCGCGAGATCGAAACCATTTTGGTGGCCAGCCGCCGTAACAATGTGCTGGTCGGCATCAGCGGCGCCCTGATGTTCAGCGAGGGACATTTCGCGCAAGTGCTTGAAGGAGATCAGGCCGCGATCGAAAGCACGTTCGAGCGCATTCAGCAGGATCGGCGGCATGGCAATGTCCATCTGCTCGAATTCAGCCCGGCCGCGACCAGAGGTTTCCAAACCTGGTCGATGGCATTCATCGGTTCGCGGGAGCCCGTTTCGCCCGAGGTCAGGGATATCGCCATTCGCAGCGGGTTCGATCCGCGTCGCCTGGACGGCGGAGAACTCTTCGAACGCCTTGTTCAACTGCTCACGGAACCGGCAGTTGGCAAGTCGTCAATGTGAGCGAATGGCAAGCAGATTGCTAACAAGGCGTCCGATGAGGCGTCACGGGAACCAAGTGTCGGTTCTGCCTGAAGATCGACGGGTCCTTCGTCAGCGGTGACGATCGCACCGAAAAGAACAACGCCATCGTCGAGTCCGTCACCCGGCTTGCATCGGCCTTCGATCTGAAGGTTATCGAAACGCCCGAGCAGGACGACTTGATGCAGGCTTTCCAGTGTGATGAGGGACAGGGCTATCTTTATGGCCGCCCGAGGACCGCGGCACGGTTTGCCGAGCTATGGGTATCGCATCCGGCACGCCACGACTGGCGGAGATCGTCGCGCTAGTGCTTGCCTATCTTGCCTTTGTCGAAGGGATACCTAACTCTCTCGCTTTTGCCGTGCAGATGGAGGACGCGAATTGAACACCGCGGCAAAAAAGCCGAACCCCATCGATATTGAGGTCGGAGGTCGGATCCGGCTGCAAAGTGAAGTACTGGGCCTGAGCCAGACGTCGCTGGCGGATGCCCTCAGGACCACGTTTTAGCAGGTCCAGAAATACGAAAAGGGCGCCAACCGGGTGGGTGCGAGCCGGCTTCAGACGATGGCCGATGTCCTGAAGGTGCCGGTCTCGTATTTTTTTTGGGGCCGACCAAACGGTGGAATCGTCCCAAGCCGCCAGGGAAACGAGGTCATTTCGTTTCTCAATTCGGAAGAGAGGCTCGCGCTTAACAGAGCGTTCAGCAGGGTAGAGAGTGCTGAAATCCGTCGAAGATTAGTCGGGCTGGTCAAGGCGCTGGCATACGAAGACGCCTAGCGGAGGATGTGTCATCGTCTTAAATTGCACAGGTCGACGCTACGGCCCGGGGCCTCTGCGCCGAGCATTTTCGGACGAAACTGCGGTGCGCATATCGATGAATTTCAGAAATCGGACATTGGGATTGAAATGGGAAGCCTCATCTTTGCAGCAATCTTGATATCAGCGTTCATTTGGTCTCTGTGCGCGGGCGCAACTGGCATTCTTCTCCTGGCGCTTCTTGCATCGATACTTGGAGCGTTGGTCGCAGCCTTTCTGCAATGGCCGGAGCCTGCGATCTGGGGCGCTCAATCGGCAGGACCTGCGCTACTGCTCATCGCTCTGTCGATCTCGAAGTTAGCCGATCATCTTGGTCGGCCATCCGATTACCGATATATCAGACGGGCAAATGCCGCGCGGCGTGCAGGCTCAGTCGCCAAGGAGAATTGGTCTGGCTTTGGCATGTAAGACCGCGCGCGATCAGCGATCCTCTCGGAAAATCTGATTGGCCTCAAGCAGCGAGACAATCTCTGCCACGCGTCCTGACGGCGGCGAGCGCTCTTCACTGACGAGTGTTTCGTCCGCGTTGAACCACGCCAGGGCTTCCGCAAGTTCCGTCGAGGATGCGCCGGTCTGGTTAATCTCGGCGATCAAGGTTGGATCGGTCGGACCAAGGATCGCGGTAATTTCTTCGATTTTCATCGTATCGCTCGACTTTCTTTCGCTGAAGCCGCCTGACGACCGGGCATTCGCCAGCATCTCATTACGAAATGAAGTAAAAGTTCCGTCGAGTTCGTCAACGTTTCCTTTGTGAGCTTTGCTGATCCTTCCTAATGCACTGCCTATCCGAACAGAAGTCTCTCCCATGGGAAGAGCGGGTAAACCTTAAAGCTTTAGCGATCTCCCGCTCTCCCCGTTAACGTTTGCTCAGGTAATACCGTCTCGTCGGGGTTGCGGTCGCTCGTTGCGCGCATATCTGTCGCGCCGGGCGCAAAGCGATGCGCCGTTTCGTAGCGGGATTGACATGAGTAATTTCACCAGATTGGTCTACGCATCTTGTATAGCGTTTAGCGAGCACATCGGCGACTGGCTGATTTCCCGGCACAGGAATGAGGTGTGGGGGCTGCTGCTTATGGTGACAGCTATTGTTGTAATCCTGGATTTCGCGACATACGAGTCTCGCGTGTCGCTGGCGGCACTCTATATCATTCCGATCTCAGTTGGCTGTTGGAGCCTTAAACCAGCTCAAGCGGCGCGCTTCACCGTGATTATCGCGTTGATCTCATCGCTGCGATACCCTTTGTTGCATCCTGATCCAGATTTATGGTCGACGATCAACAACCACGTCGGCCGGTTGTTTTCATTTGGCTTGAATGCAGCTGTGTTGATGGCGCTCAGACGGTCGCACGATCGATATGCATACCTTGCCCGTCACGATGTGCTAACCGGGTGCTTGAACAAGTCTGCAATCCTCGATGCAGTGGCGGCGCTGCGGCGCATCGCAGCAGGCCGGTCCGAATTGGTGCTGCTTTCATACATCGACCTCGATGGCTTTAAGGCAGTCAACGATCAGCATGGACACGCGGCTGGGGACGCCGTGCTCGAAAGATTCGCGCGTAACGTCGCGAGAGCAGTGCCTGAAAACGCTCTGATGGGTCGGCTTGGCGGAGACGAATTTGTTATGGCGTGTTCCATACCGTGCGATACCGATGTCAACCATGCCGCAAGCCAAATACACCGGTTAGCTTCGAGAGCTTTGGCGGGCTGCCCGTATGCCGTCAGCTGCAGCATGGGGGCAGTGGTCGTTGCGGTAGACGACCGGAGAGCCATGGATGTCATAATAGCCGAGGCCGACAAGGCCATGTATCGGGCAAAGCGCGGTGGCAGGGACAATTTCCGTCTCTTGCCCGATCAGGGGCAGTCGACCGCCAAGACCAGCGAAAATCAAACGATGCAAGACGAGCCATTCCTGCGGATCGCACCTGCAAGCTGACAGGTCTGGGAACTAGTTTATCAGTTTGTCGATGGCCGGCGAAGGCAGCGGTTTTCCAAGGAGATACCCCTGCATGTGATCACAGCCGAGGCGCTTGAGCGCCTCGATCTGCTTTGGGGTCTCAATTCCTTCCGCCGTCGTCGACAGGCCCTTCGATCGTGCGAGCTTAATGATTGTCGCCAGGAAATCCTCTGCCGCCGGGTCAGCGCCCAACCCATCGACGAAGATTTTGTCGATCTTCGGCCGATCGACGGGCAGTTGCTGAAGCCGCGATAGGGATGAATATCCAATACCAAAATCGTCAAGCGCGATTTTGATGCCCGCTCCTCGCAAGGAGTCGATGTTTGCGGTCAGCGTATCGTCGGACTGCATGAGAGCGGTTTCGGTGAGTTCGATCTCCAGACGCTCGGCCGGGAACCCCGTTCGTTTAATGGTGGCCAGAACCATCGTCACGTATCCTGGCGCCGAAAGCTCGATCGCCGAGGCGTTGACGGCAAGAACAATTCCCTTCCAGTCATGCGCGGCCAGGCAGGCCCTCTCGAGTACGATCTCACCGAGCCGGTTTATGCCGCCGGTCGCCTCAGCGACGGGGATGAACCGGTCGGGAGCGATCAGACCCATCGTGGGGTGATGCCAGCGGACCAGCGCCTCCACACCAACAACCGTCTTCCCATCGATTGCAAAGACCGGCTGGTAGAGAACGACAAACTCATCGCCGGCTTTCAGCGCGGACCTAAGATCACTCTCCAGCGAGCGGCGCTCCTGCAGGAGTGCCTCCATATGGTCGCCGAAGATAGCGTACCGCCCCTTACCGGCAGCTTTGGCATGATAAAGCGCGATATCGGCACGCCGGACGGCCTCCTCGGCCGAGACCGAAGTGTCCCGCACGCTGGTGACACCGATACTGGCGCTGAATACGGCGACGTCGCTCTCGAGTTGGATCGGCTGCCTGATTTCGCGAAGCAGGACGTCGCAGACCTCTTCGATGTCTATCCCGGCCGGGATGATGAGGATAAAGCGGTCACTGTCCAGATGGTAGAGGTCACCAAAGTCCAGCAACTTGAGACGCCGGGCGATTTCAATCAGGATGATTTCGGAATGTCGCTGCCCGGACGCGTCGCTTACTGATTTGAAATCGTCAATATCGACATAGAGAACATCATAGCGGCCGTTTGCCCACGACTTCAGAGAGGCGAACATGGCTGACCGGTTTGGCAGGTGCGTCAAAGCATCGTGGGATCTCGAGAAAGCAAGTTCATGCTCGCTGACTGCAAGGCGCTGTGTTCGTCCCTCGAGAACCCTCATCAGGCCAAACAGGACCGCCATCAACAACATGCCGCTGATGAAAAGGCTCGGCATTACCTGGCGGAACACCGCGTGGCCGGGCCGAAACGGTTTCCAGACAAAATAGCCGACCGTCTTCCCATTCGCTGACACCAGCGGAGACGACGAATGCCCTGCCACCTCCTGTTGTCGAAACTCTACATCGTCCAGCAGATACTTTTCTTGCAGCATTCCAAGGAAATCGCTGTCGAGATAACGAACAGCGACGTGCAGGGCTTCGGAGCCTGGCTTCGGCGTCACCGCGCCAGTATCGGAAAGCATGGGTTTGACGCTGACCACGGCAGGATGGCCGTCGACCATCTTAAAATCGCTCTCGCCGATCGACAGCATTTCGTCGCTGACACCGGTCGTATCACTGCTGCGCAGACGGTCCTGCAGCCGATCGATCAACGGCAGAGCAGCTTCGGTCACATCTGCAAAGACTGCGGGTTCGCGGATCGCCCCATCTGAGAAGGCATAGATCGGCGTTCGGTCTGGCCGCAAGACGAACAGCGCATCGAGCCGGAAGTAGCGATGCATCCAGGAGCCGAGGTTGGCGTCGATCCAGTCGAGTTTCGGCGGATCTTCGACCGCGCGGACGGAGCCGTCCCAGACGGTCGAACTCTCCTGATTATGGGCGACCTGTGTGCGCAACTGACCGACCGCGAAGTCGACAAACCGCTCCTGCCGTCCGGCCGCGACCTTATCCGTCTGCTCGGCCGCCCACCACAAAAGTGAAGCGATGACACCAACCGCCAGAAGCGGCAAGAGCAGCACGACCGCCGCTTGAAATCGAAATGAATAGCGCTCTCGCGACAACATCCCAGGACCCCGTATTCTCCCTTTTCCGGTCCTACGTTCAGGATGTTAAAGAAAGGCAAACTCTTGACGAATGTCACTTCCAGCAGACAGCGACATCCGGCGCCGTTGCCTTCCGGTGATTTGATTGGTCAGATTCAGGGTGTGGAAATAGAGAAACCTTAAGGTTTTGCTGTTATATTAGCACCATGACGATCAACGCATTCCCACTTCCAGCAAATGAAGAGGCCCGGGTTTCGGCGCTGGCGGACTTCCACCTGATGGATACGCCACCGGAGGAAGAGTTCGATCGTCTGGCGGAACTTGCCGCGCGGTTGTTCAATGTGCCGACTGTGTTGATCTCACTCATCGGCAGCGATCGGCAGTTCTTCAAGGCACGTGTCGGCTTCGATCCCTGCGAGACCAGCCGGGACATTTCATTTTGCGCCCACGCGATCATGCAGGACGACATCCTGTTCGTTCCGGACGCTCTGGAGGATGCCCGGTTCGCCAAGAACCCGCTGGTGCTCGGACCTCCCTTCATCCGATTTTATGCAGGCAAGCCGCTCGTCACCCCTATGGGCGTAAAGATCGGTACAGTCTGCCTCATCGACTCCTCGCCGCATCAGACATTTTCGTCCGAGGATCGAAAGAACCTTTCCGACATCGCCGCGCTCGTGATGGATCGGATGGAGATGCGGCGGCTTGAGATCGCCCGGGACGTCAGCCAGACCCGCTTCGAGAACATAGCCTCAACATCTCCCGACGCGATCATCTGCTACAACGATCATGAGGAAATCACCTTCTGGAACCGGGCAGCCGAAAAACTCTTCGGCTATACGGCGGAAGAGGCTGCGCGCAAGAGCATCCAGATCATCGTTCCAGCCAGCCTTCAACCGATCTATCAGAGTGAGTTGCAGCGCCTGCGCAATGGCGAGCAGCTGGCGCTGGAGGATAAGGTCATCGAGCTGTCGGGACTGCGCAAGGACGGAACAGAGTTTCCGTCTGAACTCTCGCTGTCGACCTGGCGCGAAGGCAACACCAACAGCGTCGGTATCATCGTTCGGGACATCAGTGAGCGCAAGCGCAACGAGGAGCGGCTATTCCGGCTCGCCTGTCTCGATCCGCTTACCGATCTCCCCAATCGGGCGGCCTGGCGCGACTGCCTCAAACAAACGCTCGCGAGCGGCACGCCGGCCTCGCTCCTGCTGCTTGATCTCGACCGGTTCAAGGAGGTCAACGACACGCTTGGCCATAACGCCGGCGATGCGGTCCTGCGGGAAGCTGGAGCACGCCTGAAGACCGGCTGTCCTGACGCGATCATGGTCGCCCGGCTTGGCGGCGACGAGTTTGTTGCCCTGCTCCCCGGCAATCATCCTCGGTCGGCGGGAGAAGCTGCCAAGCGGCTCATCGATGCGATCCGCGCCCCGTACGAATTCGCCGGCCAGAGGATCGAGATCGGGGTGAGCGTCGGTATTGCCCTGTTGCCGGATCACAGCCAACGGGACGACGAACTGCTGGGATCAGCGGACCTCGCGCTCTACAAAGCCAAGGCCGCTGGCCGAGGCCGGTATGAAATGTTTACGCCCGCGTTCCGCGAAGTGGCGGTGGCCCGGCGGGCGTTCGAACTTGAACTTCGCCAGGCTTTCGAGCGGGGTGAATTCGAACTCTTTTACCAGCCGCAGATGCACACCGAAACGGGACAGGTCAGCGGCGCCGAGGCGCTTATTCGCTGGAACCACCCAACGCGAGGTCTCCTGGGCCCGGTTTCATTTATCGACGTGCTCAGCCAAAAACCGTCCGCCCCCGAAATCGGCGAATGGATCTTGCGAACGGCGTGCGCGCAGGCGGCGATCTGGCAAGCCTCGATCCCGAACTTCCGCATCGGCGTCAATCTCTTCGAGGCACAGTTTCGGAATGGTCAGCTGTTGCAGGTGGTCGAGAAGGCTCTGACGGATACCGGCCTCCCGCCCTCGTCGCTTGAGCTGGAGATCGTCGAGAATGTCCTGCTCAAGAACGACGACAGCACACTGGAGCTTCTTCAGGACCTGAGAGGCCTTGGGGTCGGCTTAGCATTCGATGACTACGGAACAGGCTTCGCCTCGCTCAGTCTCCTCAAACGCTATCCGGTCTCCCGCCTGAAGATCGACCGGAGTTTCGTACGCGACGTCACGACGGATCCGGAAGACGCCGCCGTGGTCAGGGCGGTAATCTATCTCGGCCGCAGCTTTGGGATGGAGGTCATTGCCGAGGGTGTTGAAACGGCGGAGCAGATGGCCTTCCTCAAGGAGCAGAATTGCGCCGAGGTTCAAGGCTATCTGTTCGGCAAGCCCGTCCCGGCGGCCGAGTTCGGGAAACATTTCATCGATCCGAGCAAGGTCAAGGCAAGCTCCAATCCGTAAGTCCTTGCGTGAACAACGAACTACACCGGATTTAAACACCGTTGCGTTGGAGATACGCATGCCCACCTTGCCCGTTCGAGCACCGCTTCTGCCGGAAGACCTCAGCCTTATTCAGAACGTCTTCGACGACGCCTGCGACAGCCACCGAATTCCCAAATCGAGCGAAGACGCAGCAGCTCTGGCGACCATTCTCGTGCGCCAGCTTCAAAAAGGCCGCCGGGACAAGGCGACCGTGAGGCTGGTGATCGACAACATAGTCGGAGCGCGCTGACGCACCCCGACATTTAACGCTTCGAGCCTGCTTCCTCGGCAACGACAGCCTTCAGTTGCTCCGGATCGAATGGCTTCGACAGCATTCGTGCGCCTTCCGGCATATTGTCTGGAAGACCACTCTGGCCGCTTGCGACGACGATACCAAGCTCCGGATTGATCGACCTCGCGGCTTTCGCAAGTTCAGCTCCGTCCATTCCGGGTAGGCCAAGGTCCGTGACAAGCACATCGAAGGGCTGTCGCCTGATCAGATCAAGAGCGTTTTCACCGCTGTCAGCCTCTTCGATCTCATATCCGACCGTTGACAGCATATCGACCATGTCCAACCGGATCAGCGCGTCATCCTCGACGATCAGAACCTTGATCGTTTTCGGTTTGACGTCTGCCTCCACCAATGCGGACTGCATCGTCTGTCCGGCCTTAGCGGTTTCGGATCTCGTCTGACCGCCAAGTACCTGGCGGATTTTGCGCGCCATCGTCTCTCGGGTGTAGGGTTTCGACAGCAGCTCGACGCCAGCGTCCAGCCGGCCATGGTGAACGATGGAATTCTCCGTGTAGCCGGAGGTAAACAGCACCGCCAGGCGCGGCAGGCGCTGCTTTGCCTTTCTCGCGAGCTCTGGGCTCGTCAGCGATCCCGGCATAACGACGTCGGTGAAGAGAAGATCGATTGCGATGCCGCTTTCGACGATCGCCAGAGCGCTTTGGGCGTCCGAGGCTCTCAGAACCCGATAACCGAGGTCTGTCAAAAGATCGATGGCGGTGTCGCGAACATGATCGTCATCCTCGACGACGAGCACGGTCTCCGTTCCGCCGGCCACCGGTCCAAAGTCTTGTCGGACTTCGGCATCCTCAGTTGCCAGGGCTCGCGGCAGGTAGAGCTTGGCCGTCGTCCCCTGCCCGACTTCGCTGTAAATCTTCACGTGACCGTTCGACTGCTTGACGAAGCCGTACACCATGGACAGACCGAGACCACTGCCTTTTCCTTCTTCCTTGGTCGAGAAGAACGGCTCGAACACCTGTTCGAGGAGGTCAGGTGCTATTCCTGCGCCCGTGTCCGTTACAGCCAGCATGACATATTGCCCCGCCTCGACCTCCAGGTGGTTGCGCGCATAAGCTTCGTCCAGGAAGGCGTTGCCGACCTCAATGGTGAGCTTGCCAGCACCGGCCATCGCATCACGGGCGTTGATCGCAAGATTGAGGACGGCGTTTTCGAGCCGTGTCGGATCGATCGAAGTATTCCACAAACCGCCGGAGACGATCGTTTCGACTTCGATCGCCTCGCCGATCGACCGGCGCAAGAGATCGTCCATGCCGGTCAGAAGCTTGCCGAGATGTACCACCTTCGGCTCAAGCGGCTGGCGGCGGCCAAACGCAAGCAATTGGCTTGCTAGCTTGGCTCCGCGGCCGACCCCTGCGAGCGCATTGGTAATCCTGCGCTCCGCCTTCTCGTTGCCGGCGACATCTTTTGCCAGGAGATTGAGGTTGCCGGAAACGACCTGCAGCAGGTTGTTGAAGTCGTGGGCGACACCGCCGGTCAGTTTGCCGATCGTCTCCATCTTCTGGGACTGCTGCAAAGCCTTCTGCATTTCGAAGAGCTGTGCGGTTCGCTCCGCGACGCGCGCCTCGAGATAGGCGGCGCTGCCGGCGAGAGCCACCTCCGCCTTTTTCTGATCGTCGATATCGGTGTTGGTGCCGATCCAGTGCAGAACGCCGCCGTTCGCCGCCAGAACGGGAATTGCGCGGGCGATATGCCAGCGATAGATACCGTCATTCCGGCGCAGCCGAAACTCGGTCTGATAGGTCTGGGCTGACGTTCTTGCAGCATTCCATGCTTCGGATGCTGCCTCGATGTCGTCTGGATGGACCATCCCGGCCCAGCCGCTCCCACTGAGTTCCTCACTCGTCATCCCGCTATAGGCAAGGACCTGGTCGTTGAACCAGTCCAGCAACCCGTCGGCGCCAGCTGTCCAGACATGGTTGGGCATGGATTGCGACAAGGTCCGGAAACGCTCCTCGCTTTGGCGCATGCGCTCTTCGGCAGCCTTGCGGATGGTAATGTCGAGAAAAAGGACGGCGAAACGGTCAGCGCCGACCTTGCGGGCATGCGCTTCATACCAGCGGTTTCCCAAGGCCGGGACATGAACCTCGAACTGCCGAGCTACGCCTGTTTCGACGACTTCACCATAGGTGGCGATCAGCTCGCTCTGGATGCCGGGAATTGCCTCAGTAACCGGTTTTCCGACGGTTTCTGCAGCGATGAGGCCTGTCTGCCGTTCAAAGGCCGGGTTGATGTCGATGAACACGAAGTCGACAACCTTGCCGGCGTCGTCACGCATGATCTCGGCGGTGAAGAAGCCTTCGTGCATCTGCTCGAACAGGCCGCGCCAGCGTTCTTCGCTTTGCTGCAGCGTGACCTCGGCCTGCTTGCGTGCGGTGATGTCGAAGGCGATGCCGACGAAGCGACGCTTGCCGGTCCGCTCGCTGGAGACCACCTGCCCGCGCCGCGCGATCCAGCGAACCTCTCCGGTGACCTGGTCGATCCGTCGATATTCGGCGTAGTCCAGCGGATTGCTGTTTGCGAGCCTGGAAGGGCCAGATATTGCCCGGTCGTCAGGATGAAGCAGGCTGACCAGCAAGGTGTCGGTCACCGTCGTATCGGCATCGAGACCCCAGATTTTTCGATATTCGTCGGAGACATCGAGTTCGCCTGTTTCCGGATACCATTCGAAGGTTCCGACACCACCGGCCTGCTGCGCAATCGCCAGCCGCTGCTCGGTGCGGACGCGATGGGTGGTGTCCTTGAGGATCGCCAGTACGCCAAGCGGCATGCCGTCATGATCCCGAACCGGGCTAAAATCGAGGTTCAGCCAGACATCCTGAAGCTCGCCGTTTCGCTCGATGACGGCATGCCGATCACGAAACGACAGGGTTCGACCGTCGAGCACGATGCGGACAACCCGCGAATTGAACGTCGCGAGCTCCGGCCATGCCTCGGAAATCGGACGACCCAGGAAATCCGGATGGCGTTGACCGGCGAAGACGGCGTACGCGTCGTTGTAAAGCATGACGCCGTCGCTTCCCCAAAGGATCGCCATCGGCACGCCGGCGCTCATCACCAGATTGAGCGTCTGCTCCAGGATCGGTGGCCAAGCGGCTCTCGGCCCAAGGGGCGTGAAGCTCCAGTCGAGATTGTCGATATGGGTCGCAAACTCGCCAGATCGATGGTGTTTCCGCTTTGAATTTTGGTCGTTCATGACGCTCGGCAAACAGTTTCTTTGTCGAGCTCATATCAGAGTGCGTCAAAAATGTGAATCAATCCCCACGGCCTATCCGCGCAGCTCTCCTTGGGCGGCTTGCCCCTGCACTTTTCTATCGCCCCACATACATTAGGATAAGCTGTTCAAACGGCATGCTTGTTCGAGGAGGAGCATGTGGCTTATAGGGTTCGGGTTCAAACGGTCCTCAGACGTGCGGCCGACGACGTCTGTAGTCAGATCACTCATCTTGGCGGCGCCGGCGCCACGCATTGGAAACTGCCCGTGGGAGAGGTTATCCGGCAGATCGAGGCGGGAGAACGCGAGTTTTACGTCCAGCGGCCGATCGGCGACGAGGTCGATCTGTTTGTTGCGGTCGGCCCTGGGAAGAACAAATATCTGATGACCCTTGCTGATTTTGACGAACCCAAGACCCTTTTGAACCTACCATCGTGCTTCGACAGCTAAGAACTCCGGGAACAATTTTCCGTGATTAGACTTTTAATCGAAACCAACGCGAGACCTGCGTGATGCGAGACAGCTGGGAAACGCCTGTCACAGTCATGTTTAACGGTGATACACGCGATATCGCGAGCACCATGGATGCCGCTGACTGTGTATTCAGTTGCTGCCCCGAAGAATGCGGGCCCGTCTATGACAGCGCCATGCGATGCTTTGCGGAAGTCTTCGATGAACGGCAGTCACCAACCAAAGCAAGAGATGCGTTTGTCGAACTGATCGAGCGGAGTCCATCCATTGAGATCGTCTCAACACGGTGACGACAGTGATAAACGATATGATGTAAGCTCGCTGTTTCAGCGAACACGCTGCACGTCAGGCGCTTGTTGACGCGCCCTCCGTCTCACCATGCTGCAGCTTTGCGAGTGGCGCCTGAAACCTCATCATCACTCCTGACGGCTGGTAGTCTAAGGAAACATCGCCGTAAGCCTTCAGGCTGGATACGACCAGCCGCGAACCGAACCCCGTCCGCGATGGCTGATCCACTTTAGGGCCACTAGACTCTTCCCACCTGAACGCGAACTGCTGCGCGCCGACTTCGTCAGCCACGGACCAGGTGACGGAAACCTGCCCCTCAGCCCCGGACAGAGCACCATACTTCGTGGCATTGGTGCCGAGTTCATGCAGAACGAGAGACAGTGAGAGAGCGGCTTGCGGCCCGAGCAGCACCGGCGATCCCTCGAAACGCAACCGTGGGCTACCTTCCAGACCGAGGCTGACGGCGGAAGCTTCAACGACTGCGGCGACCGTGGTGCTTGTCCAATTCTCATGCAGCAGGATATCGTGTGCCCTGGAATAGGCTGCGATACGCGATTGCAGCGCTGCGCCGGCTTCCTCGATCGATCCGGCATTCCTCAACGACTGGGTAATGATCGACTGGACGACCGCAAGCGAGTTCTTGAGGCGATGATTGAGTTCATGCATCAGCCGCTTTTGCCGTTCGGCGGCCTGCCGCTCCTGCGTACGGTCGCGGAGTATCTTGAGAAAGCCTTCGGCCGATCCGTCTTCCGAGCGAAGCACCATCATCTCACCCGAGGCCCAAAACTGCGTACCGTCCTTGCGCAGGTGCCAACGCTCGTCGGCGCCGCGGCCCTGCTCAAGGGAAGACTTCATCTCGGCGATCGGAATACCGGCCCGCCGGTCCTCGGTCGTGAAGAAGATCGCCGCCGGCTTGCCGAGCATTTCCTCTTCGCTCCAACCCAGGATGCGGGATGCACCCTCGTTCCAGATCGTCACCAGTCCGTCGAGATCCATCGAGACGATGGCGTAATCGATCGCGTTGTGAAGCACGGCCTCGAGGAAGCGCTCGCGCGCCGATGCCCTCTTGCCGTTTCGCTCGATTGGTTGATCCATCAATGTGCCCTAAGCCCCGTCCTTGCGTCCACCGCTCTATCACAGGTTAATTCAGTTAAAATCAAGGCGTCAAAGCCTTCTCAAGCAACAGCTTAACAAGGATCATTCCGAGAACGGATCGCGCAAGCCAACCTGGATGCGTGAGAGAGGTGCCGTAAGCCTCCAGACGACCCTGCCGTCTGCGAGGCTCCAGGCGGCGTGGCCAGAAAGTGCGGAGGGCACAAGCCGACAAAGAACCAGCCTGCCAAACCCTTCGTCTTGCGCCAAGAGGTCAGCGTATTGGAGCGCCGGTTCGGACCAGCTGAGCTCGAATTCGACCGGATTACCGTCGGCCCCAGATGTCAACTTCCAGGTCACCGATATGCCCTCGCCCTCTGTCAAACCGAAACGCACCGCGTTCATGATCAATTCGTGGAGCGCCATGCCGATATTGAGGACGGCATTGGCGTCTAGGGCGATCTCCGGTCCAAGTGCCTGGACAGGATAGACGTCTTCAAAGGGTTTCAGCTGATGCGCGATGAGGTCGGCGAGGCTGACGCCCGCCCAATCGACTTGCGAGAGAAGATCATGTGAGTGGGAGAGCGCCATGATGCGTTCGCGGATCCGCTTCTCGAAATCTTCGATCGATCCAGACCGTCCCGCTGTTTGGCGTATCACCGCGAGTATCACGGCATATTGGTTTTTGACGCGGTGATTGATCTCGCGCATCAGCAGGCGAAGCCGGCGCTCGCTTTCGCGCGTCTGCGTGACGTCGCGGGCGATGCTCGACGCCCCCACGAGCTGCCCGTCCCGGCGTTTGATCGGTGAAATCGTGATCGAGATCGGAACGAGCCGTCCACCGCGATGCAGACGCGTGGTTTCGAAGGTCTCAATCCGCTCTCCGAGCTTGAGCCGGCGCAGGATCTCCGCCTCCTCATCCCGCTTGTCGGCGGGCACAATGAGATAGATCGGCTGTCCTACGGCTTCGAGTTCCGAATAGCCGAACATCCGCTCGGCGGCTTTATTCCAGCTGACGATCGTGCCGGAGAGATCCTTGCTGATGATCGCGTCGAACGACGACTCCACGACGGCCGCAAGGCGTTCTTCGGTATGTTTTTCCATGTCCGATGAGTTTCACTGCTGAGGCTGCTGCCGGGACATTTAGGTCCCGGTCTCAGAGATCAAGTCATCGGCGCAGACAATTTTTCATCGCACTGGGGCAAGTCGGCATGCCACAAGCGCAAGGCGCCTTCATCGACAAGACAATCCAACTCCTGATTCCTGGCGCCTCGCTTTCGGGATAGGCATAAGGCTTGGGAGCCTGTACCCCCGGCCAAAAACGGCCGCGGGCTCATTGCAACAAAAAGCCGGAATGCTGCGTGGCAGCTTCCGGCTCGTTGCAACGAATGGTTGGACCTGGCCTATCGAACGATCTGCACCACGGTATGGGTACGGGGATCGATGATCACACGCTGGTCGTTGACGACCGCGTATGCGTAACGCTCATTGCTTGGAACAGGCGTCAACACGACCGTTTCGGGAACGGGCTTACCCACAACGATCTCCTGACTCACGGTCACCGGAGCCGGCGCAGGTTGCTCCTGTACATAGGTTACTACTTCCTGTGGCGGCGGATCGATTGCGGTTCCGACAATGGCGCCAGCTACGCCGCCGACTGCTGCCCCGACGGGACCACCAACAATGGCGCCTGTCACGGCGCCGCCAGCGGCACCTTTAACCGTTCCATCCTGCGCAAGCGCGCCAGCGCTGCTTCCGAGTAGGACTGCGATTACGGCAGTAGAGGCGAGAATTGTTCTACGCATTGGTTTTCTCCTGTTCGGTGACCAACGACAAAAGAAGCCTGATCGAGACTTTTCGTTCCCAACGTCACGTCACGAAATGCAACAATTTGAAATAGTTACGGCGTACAGGTCATCGAACAAACTGGCAAAACGATCATTCTCAATTCCGGACTCATGCTATCCTTTGAGCCGCTCACACAGCTCACAGAGGAGTGGAGAACGGGTCGCTACATTGGGAGAAGAGCATGACGAACGCCTGCGAATCGTCCTACCGATCGATCAAAACATGCGTGGAGTAAACATGATTGATCCGCTCTCGGTTGAACCATTGTCCGTCTATTGGGCACGGAGAAAGACGCAAGATGCGGAA
>JAEXYH010000012.1 GCA_023451735.1 Pseudomonadota bacterium
AATCAAAAAAACTCCGTCGATCCCTGAAAAGTCCCGCTTTCCGGCGGGTGATCCGATCGAGGAAGGCGCAAAAATATCCCGAAAGCCGGACTGCAGTCTCAGCCGAAAACGCCGACACAACTCACAACTCTATGGCCGCAAGAACGGCTCACAGCCTTTCGATTCGCCTTCGGCAAACCAGGCCTCGCTCCATCGGCCGACACGCGCGTCGCCTGTCTCGATGCCGACAACTCTCGTGGCACGGAACCCAAGTTCTACTGTCTCGTGACAGCGAAATTGATACGAAACAAATCCGGCCCGGATATCGCCTCAATCAATTGCAATCAGGCACGGGAGTAATGTTCCCCTCTCGATCTCCTCCATCGAACACGCCGGTGCAAGAATACAAATGCCATTTTATCTCGTGACGTATACTGCACTCGTGGAGGCCGAGGATGAGGTTGGGGCGGCTGAGAAGGTTATGGCCAATCTCCAGATTGAGCCCCGGATGACGTTTACGGTCAAACTCGACGAGAATTCCATCAAACATGTTTCGCTCACTCGGCAGATGAGCGCGGTGGAGGAGATGGTGACCGAACGACACCCTATTCATCAAGACCTCGGGCACTCCGCCGATGTATCCGGCTCAAGGTCGGTGCAGAACGATAAACCTGCTATCGATGCAACTGCCAAGCCGTCAGGTTCTGCCGGTATGTTTGGCGCTATCTTTTTAGCCCTATCCTTGTTTGTGCTGGGTCTTGTCGGCCTGTTTCATTTCATCTCGTTCCCGGGATTTCGATAATCAAGGCGTACTCCCTCCCGCGGCCGTTGCGCTTGTGCTTTTTCTCATGCGAGAGACAGAGCAGCTGCGCCGCGACCAGATGTCGCCGAGTTTCTGCTTTGAAAAGTTCCGTCTCGATCTTCACCCTGGGGAGTGAAGCGACCATGCCGGATTTGGCTGTGCGTGCAGTTTTCAGCTATCGAAAACTATCTGCCCCTGTGTTCTTCACGCTGCGCAGGTTATCCCGTGCGAGCTTCAATCGCACTTGGCAAGGGCGTTTGAATTCTTGCCTTTATGGAAGTGATTTCAATTCACTAACGTGAGGAGCCAAAGCTTTTCGATCACGGCTCTGCGTCTATGCGTCATGGACGGCTACATGGTGATTGCCTTCGGCAACTCCGGATGACGATCTGATGACCGCTTCTCAAACATCCAGATTGTGTTGTCGCTCCCTTGAGAGCTTGAGCGCGATCCCGCCTTCTATGCGAAATTATCGAATATGTCCTGAAAGTTGCGAAAGACGTGGAGACACGTTGCGAG
Organism: Pseudomonadota bacterium; assembly: GCA_023451735.1. Classification (GTDB taxonomy): domain Bacteria; phylum Pseudomonadota; class Alphaproteobacteria; order Rhizobiales; family Rhizobiaceae; genus Neorhizobium. The sequence goes on from JAEXYH010000012.1 coordinate 1,301, forward strand.
ATCAAAGACATCTGCGATGTCGTCATTTTCAAATCGCGGGTCACTCTTTCATCAATGCCTTTGCATCAAGGAAACAACATACATGAAACGTCTCGATGAGAGCTTTCTGAAGGGCCGCGCCCGCCCGACCCCGCGTATTCTGCAATGGGGGGAAGGCAATTTCCTGCGCTCCTTCGTCGACTGGAAGATCGACCTTCTGAACGAGAAGGCGGGTGCCGACTGGGGCGTGATCGTGCTTCGTCCGATCGCTGGTGGCTTGCCCTTCACGCTGAACGAGCAGGACGGTGTCTATACCGTTCTGTCACGCGGTGTGAACGAGGCCGGCGAAAAGGTCTCCGAGCCGCGGCTGATCGCCTGCGTACGCCAGGAGATCCCGTCGCATGAGAGTTGGAAGGACGTGCTGACGCTGGCGCATGATCCCAACATCACCGTCGTCGTGTCGAACACGACGGATGCCGGTATTGCCTATGTGCCGACGGTCACATTCGACGATGCGCCGCAGGTCTCCTTTCCCGGCAAACTGACCCGCTTCCTCTTCGAGCGCTGGAAGGCATTCGACGGAAAGCCTGAAGCCGGGCTGCAGATGATTGCCTGCGAACTCATCGACCACAATGGTGACGAGTTGCGGCGCATCGTTCTTCAGCACGCAAACGAATGGAAGCTTGATCCGGCCTTCATTAGCTGGCTGGAGGAGGACAATGCCTTCTACAATACGCTGGTCGACCGGATCGTGCCCGGTTACCCGCGAGCCGAGGCCGACGCGCTGATGCAAGAACTCGGCTATGAAGACAAGTTCATGTCGGCTGCCGAGCTCTTCCATTTCTTTGTTATCGAGAAGAAGCCGGGAATGCCGGATCTGAGGATTCCGCTTGCCGACTACGATGAGGGAACGCTGGTTGTCGAGGATGCAACACCCTACAAGGCGCGCAAGGTGGCGATTCTTAACGGTGCGCATACGGGTCTCTGCGCGCTCTCGCTTCTGGCCGGGGTCGAATCCGTCGGCGAAGCCGTCACGCAGCCGGCAGGCGCAAAATTCCTCGACCGGCTTCTGAACGAAGAGGTCATTCCGTTCCTGACGCTGCCCAAGGCGGAACTGGAGGAGTTTGCCGCAGCCGTGCTGCGCCGGTTCCAGAATCCCTATATCCGGCATCTCTGGTACGACATCAGCCTCAACGGCATCGTCAAATACCAGACGCGCAATCTGGAACGGCTCATCGCCTATCAAGAAAAGTTCGGCAAGCCGGCGCCGCTGATGACGCTGTCACTCGCCTCGTGGCTGGCTTTCTATCTGGGGCGGTTCAATGGTGCGGATGCCCTGCCGCCGCGCGATGCAGCTGAAGTGGTCGAGAAGATCAAGGCGATCGGTGCGCTTGGTGATGTCGAGACGATGGTTGCCGCCTATCTGCAGGAAACCTCCTTCTGGGGGCGTTCGATCGACACGCCGCAACTGCGGGCCAAGGTTGTCGAAGATTTCCGCTACCTGACCGAAGAGGCCTTCTCCTTCGACCGGCTGCAGGCTTTCCTCGACAAGGCCTGAGGCCAAACGAAAACGTGCTCCGACTTGTTTCGGGGCACGTCCTTCACGATTAAAGATAAATTGGCGGCGGCGCGATCGGGAGGGATTATCGCACCGCCTCGGGGTCGGCTTGAGGCCGGATGCCCCGTTTCAGACCGGAATCGGGATAAGAACCCAGAAGCCGAGGAAGGTCAGTCCGTTGAAGACCAGCGTCATCAGCGCGATGGTGCAGGCCGGTGGGTCGATATGCGTGTCGCCGTGGCAGAGAAACAGCCGGGCGAAAAACTCACCGACAAAGGCACAGACGAGACCGGCGATGCCTGCCCAGATGATGCTGCCGGAGGATGCGCCGACGATGGCGGCCGGCAACATGATATGATGGGTCACCGGCGTCAGCACGCCGACAGTCAGGAATAGCAGGCTGGATGCGGCGATGCCGAAGGCTAAAAGCGCGCCCGGCGTGCCATAGGTTAGCCCAAGCCATCCGCCGAGCAGGCCGCCACCGATACCGATCATCACCAGCTGGCCGACGCCGCTCTGGAAGACCAGCCACTTGGTCGCGTCGGTCGGTTCGAAGAACTTGCGGCCGGGTTCAGCCTTGCCGCACAGGCCGCATGTGCCCCAGATGAAGCGGGCGATGAAGGCCGAGATGACGACGGTCATGCCGGGCAGGTCGGTCCAGGCGAGCGTGGGCGAAAAATTCGGCACCATGGTGAGCAGCCAGAAAATTACATAACCGACGATGCCGAAGGCGCCGCCGACCAGCAGCACATCCGGGCTGTTGAGGCCCATGCCGGCGGTCACGATATTGCGGCCGGTATCAAGCTTGCCCTTTTTGGCGGCATAGGCTGCGGCGGCAACACCCGAGGCGAAGCCACCGACATGGGGGCCGAACACGCCGAAAGGGATGCCGAAGAAATCCGTCGCTGCGGGGGCAACCGCAAGCTGGATGCCGACGCCAAGCATCGTCAGGATGCCGACGAAGGCGAAAGCAGGCAAGGCGCCGATTGCGGCGCCGAAAATCCCGCCGCCAAAGGCGACGAGCAGACCGAGCATTGTCATTCCATTTCCTCCTTGGGATGCCGGTGGCACGACACGTGCCGCCCGGCCGTCACCTGTCCAAATCTCGTGGACACCTCTCTCTTTTGTCCCGATCGGACATCCCAGTTTCTCCGCCCAGCCTCACCGCGCGCATGTTCCCACCGGGCAAGCGACAAGCCCAGCCGCCGCAATCGCTGATGCGTGTTGCGGACTCCATGTTTTTAAGGAATGTCGATCAAGTCGAAGATTATCGAGACGCGCTTGAACGGGTCAACGCAACAGGTTTGGCCTCGAAGGGTAGTTTCTTGACAGCCACGGCTTCGATGTCGGCTATTCTGATAAAGTTTTACCAAAATCAGTGGTTTGCGCCTTTGGTCGCAGGCTTTTGAGCGATGCAGGACGGCCTCGGAAGCGTCCTGTTTGTCTCCTGCAATGACAAGAAAACACCGCATGTGGTGATCCCTTGTCATGCGCTTTTTGCCGAATTGCCTCGGCAATGGCCCGAACCGCCTCATTTCTAAGGCGTTTTCCGATTTTCCCTGTCAGGTCAATTATTTACCCGCGCTGGTCAAGGCGGTCTCGTTGACCCTTCAGGTGCGGCGGGCCTACCTTTTTCGACAGGAGGTGCCGGACCGAACGACCAGTGAACGGCCGTTGGGCGATCCCGGCAGACAATGAATTTCATGGCAAAGCCCAGCGACAACAGGATCCTGATGATCGTCGGTGATTATACCGAGGATTATGAAGCGATGGTGCCGTTTCAGGCCTTGCAGATGCTCGGCCTGCAGGTCGACGCGATCTGTCCCGGCAAGCGCCGTGGCGAGATGGTCAAGACCGCGATCCACGATTTCGAGGGCGACCAGACCTATTCGGAAAAGCCCGGGCACCTGTTCCGGATCAATGCTGATTTCGCGCTGGTGGAGCCGGAAAATTACGCCGGTCTTTATCTCGCCGGTGGCCGTGCCTGCGAATATCTGCGCCTCGACAGCCGGGTACTGAACATCATCAGGGCGTTCATGACCAGCAACCGGCCGGTGGCCGCGATCTGTCATGGCCCGCAATTGCTGACCGCCGCCGACGGGGTGCGCGGGCGCAAGCTGACAGCCTATCCCGCCGTCGAACCGGAAGTTCGGTTGGCCGGCGGTAACTTCGTTTCGGTGGCGGCGGACGATGCCGTGACCGATGGAAACCTTGTGACGGCGCCGGCCTGGCCGGCTCATCCGAAACTGATGCGCCAATTCGTGCGTCTGGTTTCGCCCGATAGCCTGAACTGCCCAACACCCTGAAATGCAAGACGCGCTCCCGTCGGCTCGAGGCCGCGGGAACGACATTCACTCCTGGAGGACGTAATGATTGAGAAGGGCTTTTCCAAACCGACCGACCGCATAATGCGGTTGAAGAAACAGATCATCGACGCGCGACCGCATGTCGAGTCCGAGCGTGCGGTGCTGGCGACACAGGCTTACAAGGAAACCGAAGGCCTGCCGCCGATTCTTCGCCGCGCCAAGGTGGTCGAGAAGATTTTTAATGAGCTGCCGGTAACGATCCGCGACGACGAACTGGTCGTCGGCGCCATCACCAAGAACCCGCGCTCGACCGAAATCTGCCCGGAATTCTCTTTCGATTGGGTGGAGAAGGAATTCGAGACCATGGCAACGCGCATGGCCGATCCTTTTGAAATTCCGAAGCAGACGGCCGATGAACTGCGTGAGGCCTTCAAATACTGGCCGGGCCGCACCACCAGTGATCTCGCTTCTTCCTACATGTCGCAGAAGGCCAAGGATTGCATCGCCAACGGCGTGTTCACGGTCGGCAACTATTTCTATGGCGGCGTCGGCCATGTCTGCGTCGATTACGGCAAGATCCTCAATATCGGCTTCAGCGGTGTGATCGCCGAAGCGGTCCGGCACCTCGAAGCGCTCGATCAGATGGATCCGTCCTATATCAAGAAGCAGCAGTTCTATAACGCCGTCATCATCTCCTATAAGGCCGCCATCGACTTTGCGCATCGTTATGCCGCAAAGGCCCAGGAACTGGCCGGCCACGAAAGCAACCCGACACGCCGGGCCGAACTGGAGCAGATCGGCAAGAACTGCCGCCTGGTGCCTGAATATCCGGCTTCCAACTTCTGGGAAGCTTGCCAGACGATGTGGTTCATCCAGTGCATGCTGCAGATCGAATCCTCGGGCCATTCCATTTCGCCCGGCCGTTTCGACCAGTACATGTATCCATTCCTCAAGGCGGACACGTCGATCAGCCGTGAGTTTGCCCAGGAACTGATCGACTGCATCTGGATCAAGCTCAACGACGTCAACAAGACCCGTGACGAAGTCTCGGCCCAGGCCTTTGCCGGTTATGCCGTGTTCCAGAACCTCTGCGTCGGCGGTCAGACGCCGGAAGGCCGCGATGCGACCAACGACGTCTCCTACATGTGCATGGAAGCAACGGTTCATTGCCGCCTGCCGGCACCGTCCTTCTCCATTCGTGTCTGGCAGGGCACGCCGGATGAATTCCTCTATCGTGCGGCGGAAGTCATTCGCCTCGGTCTGGGCGTTCCGGCTGTCTATAACGATGAAGTCATCATTCCGGCGCTGCAGAACCGCGGTGTTTCGCTGGCTGACGCCCGCGACTACGGCATTGTCGGCTGCGTCGAGCCACAGGCGATCCACAAGACCGAAGGCTGGCATGATGCCGCCTTCTTCAACGTCGCCAAGGTTCTCGAAATCACCCTGAACGACGGTAAGGTCGGCTCGACGCAGCTCGGCCCGGTCACCGGCGATCCGAAGCGCTGGACCTCGATCGAGGACTTCTATGATGCCTTCAACAAGCAGATGGCCTTCTTCGTCAAATATCTGGCCGAAGCCGACAACTGCGTCGACATCGCCCATGGCGAGCGTGCACCGCTGCCGTTCCTGTCTCCGATGGTCGAAGACTGCATGGGACGGGGCAAGTCGCTGCAGGAAGGTGGAGCACTCTACAACTTCACCGGTCCGCAGGCCTTCGGTGTCGCCGACACGGGTGACTCCGTCTACGCCATGAAGAAATTCGTCTTCGACGAAAAGAAGATTTCCATGGCTGAACTGAAGGAAGCGCTCGACGCCAATTTCGGACTTGCCATCGGCCAGAAGGCCAATGCGGTGGGCGCCGGCGAACTGACGGAAGGCCAGATCTATGACGCCGTCCGCAAGGTGCTGTCGTCCAACAAGTCGATGGATGTCACGGCACTGAAGGAAGAGGTCTATCGCACGCTTTCGACCGACACGATCACGGCGCCTGCCGGCTCGTCGAAATATGAAGGCATCCGCCGTCTGCTCGACTCGGCTGAAAGCTTCGGTAACGACATCGACGACGTCGATCTGATCGCCCGCAAATGCGCCCAGATCTATTGCCTCGAAGTCGAGAAATACAAGAACCCGCGCGGTGGCCAGTTCCAGGCCGGCATCTATCCGGTCTCGGCCAACGTGCTGTTCGGCAAGGATGTCGGTGCTCTGCCTGACGGTCGTCCGGCCAAGGCTCCGCTCGCAGACGGTGTCTCGCCCCGCCAGGGCAAGGATCATCTCGGACCGACGGCTGCGGCGAACTCGGTGGCCAAGCTCGACCACTTCATCGCCTCGAACGGCACGCTGTATAACCAGAAGTTCCTGCCCTCGGCTCTCGCCGGTGACAACGGGTTGCGCAACTTCGCCTCGCTGGTCCGCTCCTACTTCGACCAGAAGGGCATGCACGTCCAGTTCAACGTCGTCGACCGCGATACGCTGCTTGCGGCCCAGAAGGACCCCGATGCCCACCGCGATCTCGTGGTTCGCGTGGCCGGTTACTCCGCCCAGTTCGTCGTGCTCGCCAAGGAAGTGCAGGACGACATCATCAGCCGTACGGAACAGCATTTCTGAGACGGCAATCCCGACCCCGCCTGACGCGAGGTCGGGATCAAGAAACAGCCTGGGCGGGTCCCAAGCCCGCCCGGGCAACACCAGACCGAACGATACCGTCAATCCCGAACTGCAACAGGTGACATATGCCTTCCTACAAAAGCTTCTCCCCCCGAACCGAGATCGTGTTCGGCGAAGGGTTGCTTGACCGGCTGCACGCTTATCGCGGGCAGCGGGTCGGGATCGTCACCGATGCCTTCATGGCGAAGTCCGGTCCGCTTGATCGGGTGCTTGGTTATCTCGACGGCTGCGAGGTCAAGGTTTTCGACGAGGCCATTCCTGAGCCGCCGATTTCAACCGTGACCAAGGGTGCCGGTATCTTTGCGAAATTCCGTCCGCAGGTGCTTCTGGCGCTCGGCGGCGGGTCGCCGATCGATGCGGCCAAGGCCATCCTGTCGGTGGTTCGCGCTACCGATACGGCGCAAAAAATTGAATTCGTCGCCATTCCGACGACCAGCGGCACGGGATCGGAAGTGACCTCGTTCGCGATCATCTCCGATCCGGCCAAGGGTAAGAAATTCCCGCTGATCGCAAAAGAGATGGTGCCGGATGTGGCGATTCTCGATCCCGAATTCGTCCGCACGGCACCGCCGAAAGTAACGGCGGATACAGGGATGGACGTCATCACCCATGCGCTCGAGGCGGTGGTTGCCAATGGCGCATCGCATTTTACCGATGCCTTTGCCGAAAAGTCGTTGGAACTCGCCTTCGCCAACCTGCCCCGCGCCTATGACGACGGCAACGACATGCAGGCACGCGATGCAATGCATCAGTCCTCCTGCCTTGCCGGCCTTGCCTTCAGCGAGGCGGGGCTCGGAGTGAACCATGGTCTTGCGCATGCGATCGGCGGACGGATGCATCTCGTTCACGGGCGCATCAATGCGGTGCTTCTACCGCATGTCATCACCTGGAATGCGGGGCTTGAGGACGATGCACCGGGTTGCCGCGAAACCGCGGGCCGCTACGCACGCATCGCGTCCCGCATCGGGCTGGACGTGCCGAGTGTCAGGGCCGGGGTCATCGCGCTGATCCGTGCGATCCAGGCACTCAATCAACGGTTCTCCATCCCGTCCACGCTTCGTGGCTTCGGCATGGATGCCGAGGAATATCGTCGGGCAATGCCCGATATGGCAGCGGCCGCCATGGCGGACGCCTGCACCGCAGGAAACCCACGCAGGCCCACGTTCGAGGAGCTTTTGATGCTTCTCGGCCGGGCCGGGGGCTAGGCCGGGAGGGAGGGGGCCGACGATTAAGTCCAACCCGCGAGAAACGGTCATCACATCAACGTCTGAACACCGAAACGCTAAGGAGTTAAGTCATGCAACAGGAAGCTCTCGGAATGGTCGAAACCAAAGGTCTGGTTGCTGCCATCGAAGCCGCCGATGCCATGGTCAAGTCGGCTAATGTCGCCATGGTCGGTTATGAAAAGATCGGTTCCGGCCTCGTCACGGTTATGGTCCGCGGCGATGTCGGCGCAGTCAAGGCCGCCACCGATGCCGGTGCCGTCGCCGCCGAAAAGGTCGGCACGGTCGTGTCCGTCCACGTGATCCCGCGTCCTCACATGGAGGTCGAGAAGATCCTGCCGGAAAGCAAGGTCGCCTGAACCCCTGAACACACAAAGGAGGATCGACAATGCAGGATGCTCTTGTCGAAAAACTCATGGACGAGGTGATCCGGAAAATGGGTGGGAGCGAAAGCTCCCCGGCCCCGGCTGCCTCTCCCGCTGAGAAGCCGGCTGCCGCAAAGACGGCGCCGAAGGCCTGTAATCTCACCGAATTCATCGGCACGGCTATCGGGCATACGGTCGGTCTGGTGATTGCCAATGTAGACCCGCTACTGCACGAGCAGATGAAGATCGACAAGAAATACCGGTCGATCGGCATTGTCGGCGGGCGCACGGGCGCCGGTCCGCATATTTTCGCAGCCGACGAAGCCGTCAAGGCCACCAATAGTGAAGTGCTGGTCATCGAACTGCCGCGCGACACGGAAGGCGGCGGCGGCCACGGCAGCTTGATCATCTTCGGCGCCGAGGACGTTTCCGACGCCCGTCGTGCCGTCGAAGTGACGCTGGAGGAACTGGATCGCACATTCGGCGATGTCTATGGCACGCCAGCTGGCCACCTGGAATTCCAGTATACCGCCCGCGCCAGCCATGCGCTTGCCAAGGCCTTCGGAGCGCCGGTCGGCCAGGCATTCGGCATCACGGTCGGTTCTCCCGCCGCGATCGGCGTGCTCCTGGCGGATACGGCTGCCAAGGCGGCCACCGTTGTTCCGGTCGGTTATGCCACGCCGGGCAATGGCGGAACGAGCTACTCGAACGAAGCGATCTTCATGTTCAGTGGCGATTCCGGTGCCGTCCGTCAGGCCATCCGTGCCGCGCGCGATGTCGGCAAGCAGGTGCTCGGCACGCTCGATCCTGTTCCGGTGGTCTCCTCGACCAAGCCGTATATCTGACCTTGAAAGGAGACTGTCATGTTGCAGGAAAGCCTTGGATTGATCGAGACCATCGGATTGACGGCTGCAGTGGCTGCCGCCGATGCGGCGGTGAAATCCGCCAATGTCACGCTGGTGGGCTATGAGCTTGCCAATGGTGACGGCATGACAGTCGTCAAGGTTCGCGGGGATGTCGGGGCCGTCAAGGCTGCGGTTTCCGCAGCCGCGGCCGAAGCGGGGCGTGTCGGGACGGTTGTTTCCACCAGTGTGATCGCCCGTCCCGCGAACGGACTGGGCGCGATCGTGGAAAGCGGTGCAACTGTCGGTCTGGAAAAAGCTGCCGCAGTTGTTGCTGCGGCGGTTCCGGCGGACGTTTCTCCAGAGGTTGCGTTGCCGGTCGAGGATGTTGTTGCAGACGATCCGTCGCCTGAGCCGAAAGCTCCGGTGACGGAAGCGGCTGAAGTCCCGGTAGAGGAGGCCACATCGGCAGAGCCGGAAGTCCCGGCTGTTGCCGAGGCTTCCGTGGAGCCTGAGATCGAGGTGGTGGCAGAGCCGGCACCTCAGGCTGCAAGCCCTGCGCAATCCCGCGCCGATCGTCGCCATCGCAGGCGATAGTCGGCGTCAAACAGACGAGAATTTCAGGTGACGGTGAACACCGGCGGCAAAGCCGCCGGGTGGGTTGCTGCGCCCATGACAGGCCCGGTCGTCATGTCGGGTCAAGACGAACAGGACACCATAATGCAAATCGACAGACCCATGATCGACCGCGTGATTGCCGAGCTTCTGGCACAAAGCCTTTCCGTATCGGCAGAACAGGCGAAAACTGTCGCAAAGGGCGATGAGGACCGAGATCCGTGGCTCGTGCCGATCGGCGTGTCTAACCGCCACATTCATCTTTCGCGACCGGACATGGATGCGCTTTTCGGCCCCGGTTCGGAACTGACGCGGATGAAGGCGATGAAGCAGCCGGGCCAGTATGCGGCGGAAGAAACCGTGACGATCCGCGGGCCGAAGGGGCAGATCGGCAAGGTGCGTGTGCTCGGGCCACTGCGCAAGGAAACGCAGATCGAGGTTTCTGTTGCCGATGGGTTCACGCTGGGCATCAAGCCGCCGCTGCGGATGTCGGGAAAACTGGAACAGTCGCCGGGCATAGAGGTGATCGGCCCCTATGGAGCGATCAAGAAGGAGAGCGGCGTGATCGTGGCTCTGCGCCACATTCACATGCTGCCGGCGGAAGCCGCAAAGCTCGGGTTGAAGAACGGGGAAGAGGTTGATGTCGAGATCGGCGGCGTGCGCGGCGGCATCATGCACAATGTGACGATCCGCGCGGCCGAAGCCTCATTCATGGAAATGCATATCGATGTCGAGGAGGCCAATGCATTCGGCCTGAAGAACGACGCGATGGTGCGGATCCGCAAGGTCTGATCGGAGAGAAGTCATGTCGAGCATCGACAGCAAACTCAAGGCTTTCGGGGAACTCGTCCGGCAGGGCACGATCGTGCCGCAGTCGGAATGGGCGCCCGGCCGGCCGAAGGTTGGCGTCGATCTCGGCACGGCCAATCTGGTGCTTTCGGTGGTCGATGCGGAGAATAATCCGGTTGCCGGGACGTCCTGGCGCTCGACCGTCGTGCGCGACGGGATCGTCGTTGATTATATCGGCGCGGTTCATGCAGTGCGCCGAATGAAGGAAGAGCTTGAGGAGCGGCTCGGTCAGCCGCTCTCGCGCGCCGCAACCGCCATTCCACCCGGTGTTCATCCGTCCAATGCGAAGGCGATCGGCCATGTGGCCGAATCGGCGGATTTCGAGCTGGCGGAAATCGTAGATGAACCCACCGCTGCGGCGCGCCTCCTTGGCGTTCAGAACGGTGCGGTGGTCGATGTCGGCGGCGGCACGACGGGGATTTCGGTCCTGAAGGACGGCGAGGTGGTCGCCACTTTCGATGAGCCGACGGGCGGCACGCATATGACGCTGGTTCTGGCCGGTGCCAGAAAGATTTCCTTCGAGGATGCGGAAGCCGAAAAGCTCAATCACGCGCTTGAGCGGGACGTCTTCTCGATCATCCGGCCGGTGGCCGACAAGATGGGGTGCATCGTCGCCGACTTCCTAGCCGATTACCCTTATGTCGACACGATCCATGTGGTCGGCGGCGCCTGCTCGTTCAAGGATTTTGCGGCGGTTCTCGTCAGCCATACCGGACGCCGGGTCATCAAGCCTGTCGAGCCGTTGCTGGTCACGCCGCTCGGGATCGCGATGTATGACGATGGAGGCCGGGCATGAACATTGATGCCGCTCTCGATCGTATCCTTCTCGATCTTTTGTCCGATCGCATCATCGCGCGGATGGGGGGCAGAGTGCCGGCAAAGCCGCGCTCGGCGTTGGTGCTGTTTGCGGAAACGGATTTCGGATTTGAGGCAGCACTTGGCCAGCTGCAGCAGCTTCACGATGCGGGATGGGAATTCGAGACGGTGATTGCGCCGGAGGCCCGACCCTTTCTGAAAGATCGGTTTGCCGGTCTCGGGATTGCTGAAGTCGAAGGCGCTGTCGGCGATCTTCTGGTTCGCCACACGACCATACTGGTTCCGGCGCTCAGCGTTTCGCTTGCCGCCAAGGTGGCGCTCGGCATTGCCGACGATCCGCTGTCAAAAATTCTGCAGGGTGGGCTCGAAAGAGGTGTCCGCATCATCGCCGCCCGCGATGGCGTCTGCCCCAATGGACGGGATCGGCGCGCGCGCGGCCTGCTGCCGAATGCTGCCTATCAGGCGACGATGAGCGGCCATCAGCAGACACTGATGGGATACGGCATCGAGCTGAGCTGGGCTGCACGGCTTGCCGTTTCCTTGGAGGGCGACACGCCTGCGGCTGCAACGCCGAAAGCGGCACCGAAGCTCATTGCTGCCAGAACCGAGGGTGTGTTCGGCCTGCGCGAGGCACGCAGCCTGAATGCGACGGAACTGCGTCTGGGTCACGCCGTGATCGTCACGCCGGCCGCTGCGGAAGAACTGCGCGCGCGCGACATCGCGCTTGTGAGGGAGTGAGGATCAAGCCATGTATCTCGCCAAGGTTATCGGACGGGTGGTCGCCACGACCAAGGATGCGAGCCTCTCGGGCTCGAAACTGCTGATCATTACCCGGCTCAACGAAATGTTGCAGCCGCAGGACATGACGCTGATCGCCGTCGATACGGTGGGTGCGGGCAAGGGCGAGACGGTCATCGTCACATCCGGCAGCGCCAGCCGCTTTGCCGGAACGCTGCAGAGTTCAGTCGTTGATGCCACGATTGTCGGCATTGTGGATACGGTCGAAACAGACGGGGGAGTGAGCGATGTTCGCCACCCGTGATTTCGACCCTCGCGACCTGCAATTGATTGAAGCGGCACTCGCCGCCGAGTTGGCCGGGCGTATTGCCGATAGAGGTTTTGTGACCGGGATTTCGCTTGCCGATGCCTGCGCCATTGCGGAGCGTGCGGAGAGCCACGCGCGGCAGATGTCAGTGCCGGTCTGCATCGCAATCGCCGATGCCGAGGGACGGCCGATCCTGTTTCACCGGATGGAAGGCAGCCTGCCGGCGAGCACCAAGCTTGCCAGCGCCAAGGCCTGGACTGCTGCCGCCTATCGCATGGGGACCGATGAACTCGGACTGCTGGCGCAGCCGGGCGGCATGCTTTTCGGCGTCGGCCACTCGGGCAGCGGCGCCGGCAATGGCTCGGGCGAAGGCCAGGTCGTGCTTTTCGGCGGGGGCATTCCCTGCCGCGCTCATGGCGCCGTGATCGGTGCCATCGGCATCAGTGGCGGAACGGTCGCTGAAGACATGGAGATCGCCCGCTACGCGATCGATGGATTTCCCGCGAGAAGGGGAACGGTCCCCGAGGAAGGAAGAGGATTATGAACGACCAAGACATCAACGCCGCCGTCAATCGCGTACTTGCCGGGTTCAACGGCGCAATCGCTCCGGCTCCGACCCCTGTTCCCGCCCCTCCTCCGGTAAAGAGTGCAGCATCCTCGGTCGAAGATACGGTGGCCCGCATTATCGCGGAAATGGGAGGTTCAAAGCCTGTTCCAGCTGCCGATCCGACGGCGCCCTTCGCCCAAGGCTGCATCGTCGCCGACGGCATGGTGACGAAATCGGCCGGTGAGGTGAACTGCTCCTGCTGCGAGCGCGGCGACTGCGCTTTGTCTGCCGCATCGGTCTCGCTCGATATTTCGGATGAGCAAGCGGTTACTCTCGGCGACGGCGTGTTTGCCAGCATGGACGAGGCGGTGGAAGCCGCTGCCGAAGCGCAGAGGCAATATCTGTTCTGCTCCATGGCCGCGCGAAAGAGCTTTGTCGACGGCATCCGCGATATCTTCCTCGATCCGGTCATGCTGGAACGGATTTCCCGGATGACGGTCGAACAGACCGGCATGGGCAATGCCAGCGACAAGGTGATCAAGAACCGGCTGGCCGCCTCCAAGACCCCCGGCATCGAAGACCTGAAGACCGAAGCAGAAAGCGGCGATGGCGGCCTGACGCTGGTCGAATATTCCGCCTATGGCGTGATCGGTTCGATCACGCCGACCACCAATCCGACGGAAACGATCATCTGCAATACGATCGGCATGTTGGCAGCCGGCAATGCCGTCGTGTTCAGCCCCCATCCGCGTGCGAAGGTCGTATCGCTTCTGGCAATCAAGCTGATCAACCGCAAGCTTGCGGGCCTCGGTGCGCCGGCAAACCTCGTCGTCACAGTCCAGGCACCGTCGATCGACAATACCAGTGCGATGATGGCGCATCCCAAGGTGCGCATGCTGGTGGCAACCGGCGGCCCAGCCATCGTCAAAACGGTGATGTCGACCGGCAAGAAAGCCATCGGCGCGGGTGCCGGCAATCCGCCGGTCGTCGTCGATGAAACGGCCGATATCGAAAAGGCCGCCAAGGACATCGTCAGCGGTTGCAGCTTCGACAACAACCTGCCCTGCATTGCCGAAAAGGAAGTGATCGCGGTCAGCCAGATCGCCGATTTCCTGATTTCGCAGATGCAGAAGAACGGCGCCTATCTGGTCAAGGACATGGCGATCGTGAAGAAGCTCGAGGAACTGGTGCTGACGCCCAAGGGCGGGCCGCAGACCAGTTGCGTCGGCAAGAGCGCCGTCTACCTGCTCGACAAGGTCGGGATCTCGGTCGGTCCGGACATCCGCGTCATCCTGATCGAACTGCCGAAGGACCATCCGTTCGTGCAGGAAGAGTTGATGATGCCGATCCTGCCGCTGGTGCGGGCAGTGGATGTCGATGAGGCGATCGACCTTGCCGTCGAGCTGGAGCATGGCAACCGCCATACGGCGATGATCCATTCCACCGATGTGCGCAAGATCACCAAGATGGCGAAGCTGATCCAGACGACGATCTTCGTGAAAAACGGCCCGTCCTATGCCGGCATCGGCGTCGGCGGCGAGGGTTACACGACCTTCACCATTGCCGGGCCGACCGGGGAGGGGCTGACATCGCCCAAGTCGTTCGCCCGTCGTCGCAAGTGCGTGATGGTGGAGGCGCTGAACGTCCGCTGAGGCGCGGGCGTCCGCCTCTAAAGCAAGATTTGAAGAGAGGAGATCCGCCATGGCGACCCGCATCATCAACGCTCCGCATCCCGACGTGTTGCAGATGCTGCAGCGACGGATGCCACCGCATGGACGGGCCTGGGTGCAGGCCAACCGGGTGGATTCCGTCGGGCTGATGCAGATCCCGGTGGCGGACCTCTTCTACTTCTCCGATCTCGCATTGAAGGCTGCAGGTGTTTTCACCGTCGAACTCTACGGCACCTGCCCGCAGCACGTCACCTCGCTTGCCATCATGGGAGAGACCTCGTCCGTCCGCATGGCGATGGATGCCATCGCAGCCGCACAACAGTCCGAGTTCTGAACGGCGCCGGAGGAGGCGCCGGAACCCGGCATAAAAAGACAGGATATTGAAATGACCGCGATCGACTACGACAGGCAGGGCATCGTCTTCGACATCCAGCGCTATTCCATCCATGACGGGCCAGGCGTGCGCACGATCGTGTTTCTGAAAGGCTGCCCGTTGCGGTGCCGCTGGTGCTCCAACCCGGAATCGCAGAACCCCGAGCCGGAATTGTTCTATCGCCGTTCGGCTTGCATCAAGTGCGGCCAGTGCATGGCGGTCTGTCCGACCAAGGCGATTGCCTATGAGAATCCCGATTTCGTCGATCGCAATAAATGCATCAAGTGCGGAGCCTGCACCAAGGTCTGTCCGACGCAGGCGCTGAAGCGTGCCGGCAAGACGATGAGCATTGCCGAGGTGATGCAGGAGCTGCGCAAGGATGCGCATCATTACCGTCGTTCCGGTGGCGGGATCACGCTGTCTGGCGGTGAGCCGCTGTTCCAACATGAATTTGCCAAGCACCTTTTGATGGCTTGCCATGAGCAGGGCTGGAACACGGCAATGGAGACGACGGGCTGCACGACCCGCGAGATCGTTCGCGATGTCATTCCGTTTGTCGATCACGTGCTGATGGACCTGAAGGCGATCGATCCGGCGGTGCATCGGGCCAATACCGGCATCGACAATCGCATCATTCTCGAAAACGCGCTCTGCATCGCTTCGCTCACCCATACGGTGGTGCGCATTCCGGTCGTGCCGGGGGTGAACAACAGTGTCGAGGCGATTACCGCAATCGGCAATTTCGCCAAGCTGATGCCGGGTGTCGATACCGTGCATCTCTTGCCCTACCACACCTATGGCGAAAACAAATACGAGCTGCTCGGCCGACCTTATCCCATGGCAGATCCCCTGAACCTGACGCCCGAGGACATCACGCCTTTGAAGGTGGCGATCGAGGGGCTTGGTTTTAACTGCGTTATCGGCGGCTGAGCGAAAAAGACAATGACCCGGGGCCCGTATCCCGGGCGCAGGCAAGGAGGCGATGATGGTCGCGCGCTACACGACGGCAGAATCGGTGACGGAAGGTCACCCCGACAAGGTTTGCGATCAGATTTCGGATGCCATTCTCGACGCCCATCTTGCGCAGGATCCGATGGCGCGCGTGGCGGCAGAGGTGATGGTCTCGGGCAATACCGTCCATATCGCAGGCGAGGTGACGTCGCGGGCTTCGGTCGATGTAACCCGTATCGCTCGCGATGTGATCCGGCGTATCGGCTATACGGATCCCGATCTGGGTTTCGATGCCGATGGATGTTTCATTCTCACCGACCTGCATGAACAGTCACCGGATATTGCGCAGGGCGTTGTGTGCGAGACCGACTTTGGTGCTGGCGACCAGGGTATTTTCTACGGTTATGCTACCAATGAAACCGAAAGCCTGATGCCGGTCTCGATCGATTTTGCCCACAAGCTGACCCGCAAGCTGGCGGAGGTACGCAAGAGCGGTGTGCTTGCGTGGCTTCGCCCGGATGGAAAGGCGCAGGTAACATTCGCTCATGATATACAGGGGCGGCCGGAACGGCTGATCAGCGTTGTTGTCTCGACCCAGCATTCGGCCGATGTCGAACGCGAGCAACTGCTGCGCGGCGTGCTGGAAGAAGTCCTCGTGCCGGTGATGGGGCGATGGCTGACGCGCGATACGCGGGTGCTGATCAATCCCACAGGGCGTTTCGTCAAGGGAGGGCCTGCAGCGGATACCGGGCTTACCGGACGCAAGATCATTGTCGATACCTATGGCGGGATCGGCCGGCATGGGGGAGGCGCGTTTTCCGGCAAGGACGCCACGAAGGTGGATCGCACGGGCGCGTACATGGCGCGGTATATCGCCAAGAACATTGTTGCTGCCGGACTTGCGACAAATTGTGAAATCTCGCTCGCATTTGCGATAGGTCAGAAAGAACCGGAAATGGTGGCCGTATCCTCCGCGGAGAAATTGACGGTTGATTCCGGTTTGCTTGAGGAGGCCGTACGCGAGCTTTTTCCGCTCAGCGTATCCGGAATGATCGATGGGCTTGGACTGAGACGTCCGATATTCGAGAAAACCGCTTCCTATGGCCATTTCGGCCGAGATGCGGAGGGGTGGTCATGGGAGCAGACCGACCGAGCGGACAGCCTGAGGAGGTGGTGCCGCAGATAAATCCGGAGATCCTTGTCTTTCCGGCCGCGGGAGATCGGCCGATCGAAAATTCGCTCGCGAGCAAGGCTGCGCGGCGCAAGAGGCTTCTGGAACTGATGAGCACCGAGATGCTCCAGAAGGTCCAGGATAATTTCAGCGCTGCGGTCGGGGTTGCTATGGTGATTGTCGATCCGGAGGGCGTGCCCGTTACAAAACCATCTGGATTTTCGGCATTCTGCCAAGCGGTTCGCGCCCGGGCCGAATGGCGGGAGCGCTGTTTTCATTGTGATGCGGTGGGCGGTCGCACGGCTTTATCCACCGGCGAACCGTCCATCTATCGCTGTCACTGCAGCCTGGTCGATTTTGCGGCACCCATCATTGTGCGCGGGGAATATCTGGGTGCGGTGATCTGTGGTCAGGTCAAGCTTACATCCGACGAAGGCGCGACCGGTCTCGTCGATCTCTCCAACATCTTTCCCATTGAAGGATCTTGGCGCGAGCATCAACCGCTGCTTGACGAACATCACCGGATCAATTCCGTCACTTACGAGAAGCTCAGGTCGGCGGCCTATTCGTTGTTCTACATCGCGTCGCATATCGTGGAGGAGAGTTATTCGCGAGGCGTAGCGCAGGAGCTTTATGCAAAGAACCTGCGGCTGGCCGAGGAATCGAAACGGCGGGCAGAGCTTGAAAGACTTCTTCGCGAAGCTGAACTGCAGGCGCTGTCCTATCAGGTCAATCCGCATTTCCTGTTCAACGTTCTGAACACGATTGGCAGGCTAGCGCTGGTCGAAAACGCGCCGGAGACCGAAAACACGGTGCACGCCTTTGCCGACATGATGCGCTACGTGCTGAAAAAGAGCGGTTCGCAATTCGTCCAACTTCGAATGGAGTTGGAGCATGTCCGCAATTATCTCCATCTCCTGAAGCTCAGGGTCGGCGACCGCTTCGATTTTTCCCTCGATGTGCCGGGCGAATTTCTGGACGTGCTCTGTCCCGTCATGGTGCTTCAGCCGATCGTCGAGAACTGCATCAATTATGCAATCGAACCACGCGAGAGCGGAGGGCTGATCGAGATTTCTGCCTACCGCGATGGGATCGAGCTGATCATCGACATCGTCGACAATGGTGATGGCATCTCTCCGGAACGGAAGCAGGCCGTTCTGCGCGGCGAGGCGGATCGCGGTGGCCGCAAGAGCATCGGCATCTACAATATCGATAGCCGGCTTCGTTATTATTTCGGCACGGATCACGGATTGGAGATTCTCAGTCCTTTTCGACAGGGGCGCGGGACGCTTGTTCGCATGCGTTTCCCCCTGGAATTCGAGCCCTTCGATTTCTGAAGGCGCCGGGATCAGATCAAGAGGAGATTTTGATGTTCAACATGGCCATCGTCGAGGATGAGGAACTTGAAAGGCGTGCGTTGCGCTCGATCATCGAGGGCAACGCCGATGACATCAGGATCGTCGGCGAGGCAAAAAACGGGTCTGAGGCGGTCAAGCTGCTCGAAAGCGAGCGTATCGACGTGATGCTGCTCGATATCAAAATCCCGCGCCCAAACGGGCTGGAATTACTGCAGATGGTTCGGGAGCGACATCTGGCGACGAAAGTGCTGATCGTTACGGCCTATGACTATTTCGACATCATGCAGGCTGCAATTCAATACAAGGCAGATGGCTTTCTGCTGAAGCCGGTGCGGGCCGACGCATTGCTCGATGGTGTTCGCGATTGCCTTGCCTTGCCGGTCCCTGAAAAGGCAGCGCCGAGCCTGCAGCTCGTGCCGGCCGGAGATACCGTGGAAGACAACGACCACGACTTCGACATGGCCGATCGGATCAGGTCCCTGGTCGAAAGACGCGCCTATCGCGACTGTCTGCGCCTGGTACGCATGCGGCTGGAAAATATCTACGCCCACAAGGATGTGGCGCCGCGCCATGAAGTCCTCGATCTCGCCGAAATCCTGACGGATCTACTGGAGGAGACAGGTCGGAAGCTGACGGCGTCGATGATCCGGCAGATCGAAGAGCTGGAAAACCAGCGTCTCGATGCGCGCAGCCAGTACAAGGTTCAGGAACTGTTATGCCAGATTACGGACGTTCTTTTCGATCCTGGGCAGGAGCATGGCCGGGCAGCCGGGGAGCGGATCGAAACGGTTCTTCACTTCATTGAGCGCAATCTTTCCAAGGGAGTCACGCTGGAAGATGCGGCGGAATTCGCGCATGTCAGCCCGTGCTATCTCAGCCGCCTGTTTCGCAAGAAAATGAATACGACCTTCATTTCCTACCTCAAAGGGCAGCGGATCGAGCGTGCCAAGGCGCTGCTGCAAAACAGCGACCTTCCGATCAACAATGTCTCGCTGGACCTTTCCTATGCGGATGCGAACTATTTCTGCAAAGCGTTCAAGAAGGAGGTCGGGATTTCACCCACCGAATACCGGCAGCAATTCCATAAAGCCTGGGCTGGTTGAACGGACCTTACTCGGCAGATCGGTTCTTGTCCTTGGGGCAAATACCGATGCAATCGTCTTCGACGGCAACAAAGGCTAGGCCGCCTTCTTCAAAGGCCCTTCGAAGCTGGGCTTCCGTTGACCGATGAACTTCGTGGCGGTTGCCTTCGTAGTCGCGAATCGTGCTACGGGACACGCCTGAGCGATCAGCCAGATCGCATTGCGTCCAGTCAAGGAAGCCCCGGCCTGCCCGACAGAGGGCGGGCGACAAAATCTTTCCCTGATCCGGTTGACCCATTGTTCCAAATTGCCCATATTGGTCAGAATCAATCATATATGGCAGTTTGATCCGATTGGCTAGTGGGAGTACCCATTACATGATAAAGGACTGAAATGCCTCGGAAATGAAGGGATGAGACATTGGGATAACGCTTGCGCCGCACTTTCTCCTTCTGCTGCTGGCCCTGCCGTTTATCGGAAGTCTTCTTTCCGTACTGCTCCTGAACACGGCTTCCACGGTCCTGCCGTCGCGCCTGGCGTCTCTTGTGGCGCTATCCTGCCTAGCCATCACGATCCTGGCCTATCCGCAGGTGACGGACGGGAATGTCCTTCGTTACCAGTTGGAATGGATACCTCAGCTCGGGCTGAATTTTTCGCTGCGTCTGGACGGTTTTGCCTGGATGTTTTGCGTGCTGATCAACGGCATCGGCTTTCTCGTTACCGTCTATGCCCGTTACTACATGTCCGAGGACGATCCCGTTCCTCGCTTCTTTTCCTTCTTTCTGGCCTTCATGGGTGCGATGCTCGGCATCGTTCTTTCCGGCAATGTCATCCTGCTGTCGATCTTCTGGGAACTGACGAGTATATCATCCTTCCTGCTGATCAGCTATTGGCACAATTCGGCCGCCGCACGCGATGGCGCTCGTATGGCTCTGACGATCACCGGTATCGGCGGTTTCTGCCTGCTGATCGGATTGCTTCTCATCGGCAATATTGTCGGTAGCTATGATCTCGATAAAATCCTGGCCTCCGGCGATCTTATCCGCGGCCATTCGCTTTATGTACCTGCACTGGTCTTCATCCTGCTCGGTGCGTTGACGAAGAGTGCCCAGTTCCCGTTCCATTTCTGGCTGCCGAACGCCATGGCGGCGCCGACCCCAGTCTCGGCCTTCCTTCATTCGGCAACGATGGTGAAGGCCGGCGTTTTCCTGCTTGCCCGTTTCTCGCCGGCGCTTTCGGGAACCTATGAATGGTTCTTCATTCTGGGCGCGGCGGGTATCCTTACGCTTCTGATCGGCGCGTTTTTCGCGATTTTCCAGCAGGATCTCAAGGGGTTGCTTGCCTACTCGACGATCAGCCATCTCGGCTTGATCACGACGCTGCTCAGCCTCGGAAGCCCTCTTGCCACCGTGGCGGCGATTTTCCATATGCTCAATCATGCGACGTTCAAGGCGTCGCTGTTCATGGCGGCAGGGATTATCGACCACGAGACCGGTACGCGCGACATGCGGCGATTGAGCGGGCTTTTCCGCTATCTGCCGTATACCGCGACACTTGCGATGGTAGCGAGTGCGGCCATGGCGGGTGTTCCGTTGCTCAATGGCTTCCTGTCGAAGGAAATGTTCTTCGCCGAAGCGATCGAGACGCATGCGGACTCGGTCCTCGACCTCATTCTGCCTTATGTCGCGACGCTTGCCGGCGCTTTCAGCGTCGCCTATTCGCTGCGCTTCATTCATACCGTCTTCTTCGGCCCGTCGCCTACCAACCTGCCGAAAGACACTCCGCACGAGCCGCCGCGCTGGATGCGTTTTCCAATCGAACTGCTTGTCGTCATCTGCCTGGTTGTCGGGATTGCACCGGCATTTTCGATCGGACCCCTCCTTCACACGGCGGTGGTCAGCGTGCTCGGCACGGATACGCCAGAATACAGCCTTTCGATATGGCACGGTTTCAATCTGCCGCTGATCATGAGCATAATTGCGCTCATCGGCGGCAGCGCGCTCTATTTCGTGCTTCGACACTATCTCGCTACCTGCGAGGACGGACCACCGCTGCTGCGCCGGCTGAAGGGACAGCGTATTTTCGAACGTATTCTCGTTGAGGTTTCGTGGCGCTGGGCACGCATGGCCGAACAGCGGATCGGGACGCGTAACCTGCAGCCGCAATTGCGATGGGTGGTCGTGACCGGCTTCCTGGCGGGTCTCCTGCCGTTGTGGCTCTCCGGCTTCGAGCCGCGAACCTTCGTCTTCTCTGGCGTCGACAAGGTATTTGCAGGCATCTGGCTGATCGGTATCTGCCTTGCGCTCGGCACGGCCTATCTCGCCAAGTACCATCGGCTTGCGGCACTCGTCATGCTGGGTGGGATCGGTCTTATCGTCTGTATCACCTTCGTCTGGCTCTCCGCCCCGGATCTTGCGATCACCCAGTTGCTGGTGGAGATCGTCACCACCGTTCTCATTCTGCTCGGCCTGCGCTGGCTGCCGAAGCGGACGGAGAAAATGGACGAGTCCGTGACGTTTCGTGCACGCTTCCGGCGTTTTCGAGATCTTTTGATCGCGATCATCTGTGGTGTCGGAATGACCTTCATCGCCTACGCCGTCATGACCATGCCGGTGCCGGATGCGATTGCGACCTACTTCCTCGAAAACGCCTATTCGGAAGGTGGAGGCCGCAACGTCGTCAACGTCATCCTCGTCGATTTCCGAGGTTTCGATACGCTCGGTGAAATTACCGTTCTCGGCATTGTCGCACTCACCGTCTTTGCGCTGCTTCGGCGTTTCCGTCCAGCGCCCGACACGATGGTCATGCCCGAGCAGCAGCGGATCCAGAACCGCTTCGATGAAGAGCGACCGGAGCGGAATGCGGGAGACACGGTGCGCGAATATCTGCTGGTGCCATCGATAATCATGCAGTGGATGTTCCCGGTCATCATCACGTTTGCCGTCTATATCTTCATGCGCGGACATGATCTTCCGGGCGGTGGTTTCTCGGCCGGGCTGACGCTTTCGATTGCCTTCCTGCTGCAATACCTGGCGGGCGGCACGCGTTGGGCGGAGGATCGTATCCGCATCCTGCCGCTCTGGTGGATGGGATTCGGGTTGATGATCGCCACGCTAACCGGCATCGGTGCGTGGTTCCTCGGTTACCCGTTCCTGACGTCGCATTCGCAGTATCTCACGCTGCCGCTGATCGGAAAGCTGCCGGCTGCAACGGCGCTGCTCTTCGATCTCGGTGTCTTCCTGCTGGTGGTGGGATCGACGGTGCTGATCCTCGTCGCATTGGCGCACCAATCGATCCGTATCAATCGCCTTCGCACGGTCGAGGCCGACAAGGCGAAGGAGACCTAATGGAGATCATCCTGTCCATCGCCATCGGCGTCATGACCAGCTGTGGGGTGTGGCTCATCCTGCGTCCGCGCACCTATCAGGTCATTATCGGTCTGTCGCTGTTGTCCTATGCGGTGAACCTGTTCATCTTCGGCGTCGGTGGTGTGAAGACGAATGTCCCGCCAATCCTGAGCGGGAACGGCGCAGACGGTGTTCTGGCCGATCCGGTGCCTCAGGCACTGGTGCTGACCGCGATCGTCATCGGCTTTGCCACGACGGCGCTTTTTCTTGTCGTCCTCCTCGCCTCGCGCGGCCTCACCGGAACCGACCATGTGGACGGTAGAGGGGAGAAGCGATGAACGGCTGGTCGCATCATCTAATCGTTGCACCGATCCTGATCCCGCTCGCGGCAGCAGCGATCCTGCTGTTCATCGATGAACGGCAGCGCGTGACCAAAGCGATGACGAGCCTCGTCTCGACGCTTCTACTGCTGGTCGTCGCCTTCATTCTGTTCCGTATCGAAAGCGGCCCGAACGGGTATGAGGGGGTCTATCTGCTCGGCAATTGGGCTGCGCCTTTCGGCGTTGTTCTGGTTCTCGACGGCCTGTCTGCCCTGATGCTGCTTCTGACGTCGCTGGTGGCGGTCGCTGCGCTCGTCTATTCGCTGGCGCGCTGGCATGGAATGGGGTCGCATTTCCATTCGTTGTTCCAGCTGCTTCTGATGGGCGTCAACGGCGCTTTTCTGACCGGTGACCTGTTCAATCTCTTCGTGTTCTTCGAGGTGATGCTCGCGGCATCCTACGGTCTTCTGCTGCACGGTTCGGGCCAGCTGCGCGTCAAGGCCGGCCTGCACTACATCGCAGTCAACCTGGCGGCGGCGCTGCTTTTCCTGATCGGCGTCAGCCTGATTTACGGCACAGCCGGAACGCTCAACATGGCGGACCTCGCTGCTCGTATCCCGGAGATGGAAGCGGATCGGCGGATGTTGATGGAAGCCGGTGCCGGGGTGCTTGGCATTGCCTTTCTCATCAAGGCTGGCATGTGGCCGCTCTGCTTCTGGCTTCCCACGGCCTATAGTGCGGCTGCGGCGCCGGTTGCCGGCATCTTCGCCATTTTGAGCAAGCTCGGCATCTACGTTATCCTGCGGCTCACGACATTGCTCTTCGATAGCGGGCCGTCGGCAGGCTTCGGTTCGACCGTCCTGCTTTATGGAGGTATGGCGACGCTGATCTTCGGAACGATCGGTGTGCTGGCTTCACAGGCGCTCGGCAGGCTTGCCGGTTTTTCGGTGCTGGTCTCGTCCGGCACGCTGCTGATGGTCATCGGCATCAATGACGGTGCGGTGTCTTCCGGGGCGCTTCTCTATCTGGTCAGCTCGACGCTGACGATCAGCGCCTTCTTCATGCTGATCGAACTCGTCGAGCGCAGCCAAGACGCAGGTGCCAACGTTCTTGCCGTGACTATGGAAGCTTACGGCGATGCGGATGAAGACGAGCCGGAAGAAGGGGATGGTGTAACCATGCCCGGCACTTTGGCCATTCTCGGCACCTGCTTTGCGATGTGCGGCCTTCTTCTCTCCGGCCTGCCGCCCTTGTCCGGCTTTATCGCCAAGTTCGCCATGCTCTCGGCGATGATGGGTACCGGGGCGATCGGCGTACCGCCAACCGTTGCTGTCTGGACCCTGATCGTGCTGGTGATCCTGTCAGGTGTTGCAGCCCTCATCTCGATGACACGTGTCGGCATCCGGACGTTCTGGACCTCGCTCGAAGGCACCGTGCCGCGGGTTCTCGTCATCGAGATCGTGCCCGTCATGTTCCTTCTGGGGCTCACCCTGTTGCTGACGGTGCAGGCTAATTCGGCCATGCAGTACATGGATACGACAATCCGCACGCTCAGCAATCCGAGCCTCTATATCGATGCAGTGCGCAATGCGACGGTCGTGCCGGGTGTCGATGGCGACACAGGGGAGGGCAACTGATGCTCCCCTATCCGATCCTGACGATCTCGCTGACACTGATGTGGATGCTGCTCAACAGTTTCACGCTCGGACATCTGATCCTTGGTGCGCTGGTTGCCGTGTTCGCTTCCTGGGCCATGGCGTCGCTCAGACCGGACAAGCCGAAATTGAAGAAGTGGTATCTTCTGCCCAAGCTGTTCTTCATCGTGCTTTACGACATCGCCCTCTCGAACATGGCTGTCTCCTGGCTGATCATCCGAGGACGAACAAAGGGGCGGACGGCCGGTTTCCTGACGATTCCGCTCGAGATCAAGGATCGTACCGCCCTCGCCCTGCTGGCGATCATTCTGACGAGCACGCCCGGATCGGTCTGGCTTGAATATGATTCCTACGACGGTTCCATCCTCATGCACGTTCTCGATCTGAAGGACGAAGAGGAATGGATCGCGACAATCAAAGGCCGTTATGAGAAGCTGCTGATGGAGATATTCGCATGAGCGCCGTCATCATCTATACCGCAGTCGCAATCGCTCAATTCATGCTTGTCGTTGCCATGGCCATTGCGGCCATCCGGATGTTTCGCGGTCCGCGAGCGCAGGATCGGATCATCGGCCTCGACACGATCTATATCAACGCGATGCTGCTGCTCGTGACATTCGGTATCGGCACGGGTCGGGTGATCTATTTCGAAGCGGCGCTGGTGATCGGCCTGCTTGGTTTCGTTTCCACCTTGGCGCTGGCGAAATTTCTGATGCGCGGGGAGGTGATCGAATGATCTATCCTGCTGCAGATCTTCCGCTTTCCGTCGCGCTTGCCGTGGCATTCTTCCTGCTGATCGGTGCGGCGCTTGCCTTGATCGGCGCCATTGGCTTCCTGCGCCTGCCGACCTTCTACGAGCGGCTTCACGCGCCCACTCTTGGCACCAGCTGGGGGATCGGCGGGATCATGCTCGCGTCGATGATCTATTTCACCGCAGCATCTTCCCGTCTTGTCATCCATGAAATCCTGATCGGCATTTTCGTCACGGTCACGACACCGGTTACTTTCATGCTGCTGGCGCGTGCCGCCCTTCATCGGGATCGAACGGCCCGCAGCCATGGCGTGCCGCGCAAATACCCGATAGGGCCGGAAGAACGTCCCCGCGAAGATGACGAGCCGCAGGCGTCGTAAATTCAATAAGGTTTATGTTCGACGTCCTTTGCAAAAGACCGCCGCTGATCGCGGCCTTCGAACGCTGGCACCGCAACGTTGGTCGCTCCCGTTGTATAGAGCAAGCTGCGTATCATCACGATGATGGTGACCATGGCGCGGCTGACATTCGCCGCGGCCACAGCGATCGAACTCAATTGGAACCGCACACATTGGTGCTGGCGGTTTCATTGTTCTGATTTCCAAGGAGCTTCCGCGCAGCGGGAACTCCGTGATTGAGACGTAAGGTTCTCAGCTGTAAGACTTAGGCTGAACGATCGGCGAGCTGCTGTTCTATGAGTTCCCGGGCCAGCTCATGTGTCCCGTCTTCGTCATCGCCGGCCACTTCACTGATCTTGTCCATGGCAGAGAGGTAGATTTCCTTTTCCTCGTCCGTGGTCAGAATGCCTTTTTCGACCAAAGCATCGATCAAGGACGAAAGAACCGCCGCCGAAGAAAGCGTCATAGCCTCAGACATTAGTCTGGCGGATTCGTAAGTCATGCCCGCACCTCAATTATCCGATTCGGAATTACGCACTAAAGGGCGTCCGCGACATTGCTGTGACGCCTCCACCTTATAGGAGTATCAGCTCAGCGAGCGCTCTTATTTAATGAAAAGTGCTTATTTTTCGACTTTGGGCAAGCCAGAATGCCAAGCGAGGTTACGCGGTAAGGTTAATTCGAGCGATTTAGAAGGCTGCGGGTATTAGGATACCTTAAAATACGATCGACGTTTATAAGATGCTCTGCGCCGGTGGACGCCTCTCGCGTGCATCGTTCAGCGCTTGTGCTGCGCGATCCCAAATCAGCTGAGCAGCGCTTACGTTTCCCGGTCAACTCCAGTAGGCTGCTGCCGTGAAATCGCGTTTCTGCATGCCGCGGCCGGTCAGATATGCGCGCGCGGTGCGAGCCTGATTCGCGTGTCCGGCAAACCAGACATGGGCGCCGTCGCAAAGCTCCAGAGCCTCCAATGCAGGTATCAGATCCGCGACGGGCAAGACCCTGTCATCGGCTGCGAGTTCGCACAGGTCCCCGCGGCTTGCCTGGATGAATGCCCGAACCTCGCCGGGCGCTTCCTGAAGCATGCGGGTGATGGCTGGCACGGCGGTCTCGTCGCCGAAAAGGAAAAGGTTCTGGCTGTCGGGGCATCCGCCACCGCCGGGGCCGATGATGCCGATCGTCCGTCCGACCGGATCCTCTGCCAGCCAGGCGGATGTCGGGCTGCCCGCGTGTTCGAAAATGTCGAATTCGATCCAGGTCTGGCCATAAGCCACCGTCGTGTAGACAGGCCTGTGCAGGGAGTCGTCACCTTCCGGCCAGACGGTGCGGCCTGATGCTGCGATGCGCGGCCAGCAGGGCGGGCGGCCTTTGCGCGGAATGAGAAGGCGGAAATGGTAGCTGCCTCCTCCAAAACGCTCCGCGTCATGGCCTTCAAGCCGCACACGGGTAAACCCCGGCGAACGTCTGGCCACGGAGGCGACCTGCATCAGCGACATGCCGGGCGCGAGCGCGCCTTCTGCCACCTCATCCCATTTCGGGCAGAGCAGGCATTCCTCGAAAAGCTCGGTCAGGCTGCCTTGCAGGGTCTGCAACAAACGTTGTTCCGGCGAGGAGATTTCGATCGTGACTCCGGTTTCGTCCGGATAGAGCGTAGCCTTGGAATTCCACACATGAAAGCAGAAGCCGGCGGCTTCACGCGTCAGCGGCACTTCCCACTCAGCAGCACGTTTCTTCAACGCATCAATGGCGGCGCCGTTGTCACGGGTAATGCGGCCTCGGGTCTGATGGAGCATGGTGGTCGTCCGGGGTGTCTGTCTTCTCCCCGGAGTAAGATCATTCATGACTTATGAAGTCAACTATTGTCGTATGAAGCCGACACGCAACATTCACACGTCAGTGGTTGTCGACGGTGGCGGGCTTGCGGACATCGATTGCATTGCGATCGACGCCGCGAAGCGATGCGCGAATACGGCTTTTGCCGACCTCGATCACATGTCGCATCGCCGACATTGCCTTGGCAGGATCACGCGAGGCGATGGCATGGACGATCCGCAGGTGATTAGTCGCCACCTCGTCAATCGTTTCGGGGGAAGACGCGGGCGACGAAAGCTGGAAGGAAATAGCCAGGGCTGCCTCGATCAGTGCGCTTGCCGAGCGCATGAACGGGTTGCCGGACATGCGGGCAATGGCAAGGTGGAATTCGAGATCCACTTGGGCGACAGATTCCGGCGTGTGGTTAAGGTTGTCGAATTTGGCGGCGATTGCATACAGCGCGACAATATCGTCGCTGGTGGCGCGGGCGGCAGCTGCAGATGCTGCGGCAGGTTCAAGCGCCAGTCGGATTTCTGCCAAATGTTCGATGAATTCGAAATCCAGCCCGGCTTCAAAACGCCAGCCCAGCACATCCGAATCAAAGAAGTTCCAGCTTTCGCGCGGCAGGACGCGAGTGCCGACTTTTGCTTTTGCTTCGATCAGGCGTTTGGCAGAAAGCGTCTTCATCGCCTCGCGCAGCACGGTGCGGGAGACGCCGAAACGGCTTGAAAGCTCTGCGTCTCCGGGCAAAAGGGAGCCTTCCGGGATCTTGCCGGAGACGATACCGCGCCCGAGCTCGGCCACCACGTGTGCGTGGTTGCCGCGCCGCTTCCGGCCGCTGATGGTCGTTTCCAGAAGACCCAAAATCAAACCTCCTTCAATTGTCGGACTGCAAGTCGGCGGTCTGAATACCAGATGATGGTGCGCTGCAACACGATGAATACGAACAACAGAATGCCAATCACGATTTTCGTCCACCAGGAGGACAAAGTCCCGTCAAAGACGATGTAGGTCTGGATCAGCCCCTGCAGCAGAATGCCGACGAAAGTGCCCGCAACCAGGCCAACGCCACCTGTCAGAAGCGTGCCGCCGATCACCACCGCGGCGATCGCATCGAGTTCGACACCGACCGTCGCCAGCGAATAACCGGAGGACGTGTAAAGCGTGTAGACGATGCCGGCGAGGCCGGACAGAAAGCCGGACAAGGCGTAGATGCGGATCGTCGTCGCGCCCACCGGTACGCCCATCAGCTCGGCCGACTGGATATTGCCGCCGATCGCATAGACATTGGCGCCGAAGCGGGTTCGGGATGCCACGACGATTCCGACGGCAAATACGATGAGCATCACCATGGCGAGAAGCGTCAGGCGGCCACCGCCCGGGAAACGGATGTAAAAGCCGAGCATGGTGTCGATGAATTCATGGGTGATCGGCACGGATTGCGTTGAAACCAGATAAGCAGCACCACGGGCGAGAAACATGCCGGCAAGCGTCACCACGAAGGGCGGGATAAGCAGATGGCGGATCATCGCGCCCATCAGGCAGCCGAAAAGGGTGGAAATGACCAATGCCGCGAGGAAAGCCGTCAGCGGATGGACGCCGAAAGAGCCGACCAGAACAGCGACGAAGACGCTGGTGAAGGCGATGACCGAGCCGACCGAGAGGTCGATACCGCCCGACAGAATGACGAAGGTCATGCCGACCGCGGCGATGCCGAGAAAGGCATTGTCGGTCAAAAGATTGCCGATCACCCTCGTCGACAGCATGTTCGGAAACTGCAGCACGCAGAGCCCGTAGGCGATGACGAAGATCGCCAGCGTGGTGACGAAGGGCAGGTTGCGGGCGTGGATCATCGGGTCGCCTCCTTCGCACCGTGATTGAGCTTGTCATTGCGCCGCGTGGCCTTGATGAAGCCGAAGACGGTCATGATGGCGGGCGATTGCAGCGTCAGCACCACGATGATGATACCGGCCTTGATGATCAGGTTGAACTCCGGTGGGAAACCGGAAACGAGGATGCCGGTGTTGATCGACTGGATGATCAGCGCGCCGATCAGCGATGCGGTGATCGAGAAGCGCCCGCCGTTGAGCGATGTGCCGCCGACGACGACCGCGAGGATCGCGTCGAGTTCCAGCCACAGGCCGGCATTGTTGGCGTCCGCGCCGCGAATATCGGCGGTGACGATCATGCCGGCGATTGCGGCGCAGAGGCCGGAAATTGCATAGGCCGAGAAGAGCAGAAAGCGGGCGCGCACGCCGGCAAGGCTCGCGGCGCGGCGATTGATGCCCGTCGCTTCGATCAGAAAGCCGAGCGCGGTGCGCCGCATCAGTAAGCCAATGATCAGTGCCGTTCCCATCCACAGATAGATCGGGATCGGGATGCCGGCCAATGCGCCTGAACCGAGCGCCGCAAACGTGTCGTCGTTGAACGTCAGGATCACGCCTTCGGTGATGAGCTGGGCGATGCCGCGGCCGGCTACCATCAGGATCAGGGTGGCGATGATCGGCTGGATATCGAGGACAGCAACGAGTACGCCGTTCCAAAGACCACAGGCGATGCCGACGCCGAGGGAGACGGCGATCACGACGGGAAGCGGATAACCGTCGCTGATCAAGGTCGCGGCCACAGCGCCGCAGATGGCGATCACGGCACCGATCGAAAGGTCGATGCCGCGTGTCGCAATCACCAATGTCATACCGACCGTCAGAAGAGCCACGGGTGCAGCGCGAACCAGAATATCGATCAGGCTGCCGTAAAGCCGCCCGTTCTGGACGGAAACCGTCAGGAAGCCGGGGGCGATGAGGCTGATGATGCCGAGAATGATGGCAAGCGCGACAAGCTGTGGTGCCAAGCGGCGCAGGCGGCGGGTAAACCAGGCCATTACGCAGCCTCCGTTTCGCCGGTGCCGGCAATTGCCCGGATAATGCCGTCTGTGGTCAAATGGCGGCCTGAAAGCTCGGCTACATGGCGGCGATCGGAAAGCACGATGACACGGTGGGCCACTGCCGTAAGTTCCTCCAGTTCGGAGGAAATGACAATGAGTGACATGCCTTCGGAACACAGTCTCTCGATCATTTTCAGAATTTCCGCATGAGCGCCGATATCGATGCCGCGGGTCGGTTCATCGAGAATGAGCAGCCGTGGCTCCGTCGCCAGCCAGCGGGCGAGGATCGCCTTCTGCTGGTTGCCGCCGG
>JAEXYH010000014.1 GCA_023451735.1 Pseudomonadota bacterium
AGAACGAAGAACATCGTCGCTAGCAGCGCCGCCGCCCTCGTCAGTGAGCGGGTTATAAATCCACACACCCAAAAACGTCAACAGGCTAATTTCATAAATCTGCAAAAATTTGATAAGTTGTTGGAATTAAATTGATATCTCGATTTTTCGTTTGAAGAAGGCGGATAGCAGGCCGTTAACGGGCATTAACCTCGTGCCGAAGCGAAGGGCTCGCCATCAGAAGGCGCCGATGACGCAACATCCTTGTGCGTCAAAGGAGAAACATGCGATAGCGGGG
The DNA here is from genome assembly GCA_023451735.1 of Pseudomonadota bacterium. Lineage (GTDB taxonomy): Bacteria > Pseudomonadota > Alphaproteobacteria > Rhizobiales > Rhizobiaceae > Neorhizobium. The sequence continues at coordinate 278 of JAEXYH010000014.1, forward strand.
CTCCCTTTATATGGACCTTGGCCCCGACGGGCCGTTTTCGGAGCGATCATCGTGCGCGTCTTGGAAGAAGCTTTCATTGCCGAACTCCCCAACTACTACCGTGGCAAGGTGCGGGAGAACTACGATCTTCCAAGCGGCGAGCGCATCATTATCGCCACCGATCGCCTGAGCGCTTTCGACCGCATCCTTACCTGCATCCCGGACAAGGGCCACGTCCTTACCCAGACCGCCCGCTACTGGTTCGAAGCGACGAAGGACATCTGCCCCAATCACGTCATCGCCTATCCGGATCCAAATGTCGTTGTCGGCAAGCGCCTCGATATCTTGCCGGTCGAGATCGTCGTGCGCGGTTATCTGGCCGGCACCACGGGCACCTCGCTTCTGACCCTTTATAAGAAGGGTGAGCGGACCATGTATGGATTGAGCTTGCCTGATGGCCTGAAAGACAACCAGGCTCTTCCCGATCCGGTCATCACCCCGACCAGCAAGGCCTTCGATGGCGGCCACGACGAACCGCTCTCGCCCAATGACATTATTAATCAGGGCCTGCTGACCGCCGAGCAATGGCAAACACTTTCACGCTACGCGCTCGCGCTGTTCGCGCGCGGTCAGGAAATGGCGGCGAAACGCGGTCTCATCCTCGTCGATACCAAATATGAATTCGGCACCGACGAGAACGGCACGATCATTCTGGCCGACGAGATCCATACGCCCGACAGCAGCCGTTACTGGATGGCCGACAGCTATGACGAGGCGTTTCGCACCGGCGACCGACCGAAAAGTTTCGACAAGGATTTCGTTCGGGCATGGGTGGTCGAGCGTTGCGACCCTTACAAGGACGAGATTCCGGCCATTCCGGCGGAGCTGATTGCGGAAACCTCCACAGTCTACAAGAACGCCTATGAAATGATCACCGGTGCAAGCTTCGTAGCCGACGATAGCGGCGAAACGGTATTGGAGCGTATCCGCGCCAATCTGAAACCCTATTTCACCACATAGCAGCCCAGGGGCGCGCCTGGAATGACGAGGGATTAAGCGTGCGAAAACCGCGCCGCAAAGCCGAAGAAACGCGCGAAGACATTTTGCGCACTGCCGATGCCCTGTTTCGTGAACGGGGCATCGCAAAATCGTCGATCGCCGATATCGCCCAGGAACTGGGCATGTCGCCGGCAAACGTCTTCAAGCATTTTCACTCCAAGACGGTGCTGGTCGACGCCATCTGCGACCGGCACATCACCCATATGATCGGCCGCTTCGACACGGTCGACACGCCCGCACCAGCACCCGAAAAGCTGGGAATAGTTGTGCGACGGCTGATGCAGGCTCACCTGCAGGACATAAGCGAAAACCCGTTTTTCCTTGAAATGATCTTTCTCGTCACCAAGACGGAGCTCGAAAGCGGCTTTCATTACCGGCACCTGATCGAGGAACTCTTCTTCAATCTCATCAAGGATGGCGTGGAAGCCGACGTCTATCATTGCTCCGACTGCCGGTCGGTAAGCCGCCATGTTGCAGCATCCTTCGCCAGCGTTCTTCATCCCGTATTTCTCGCCCACCAGACAGAGGCGGAACTCGACGAGCGGCTGAATGGCATCGTTGCGCTGATCAATGCCGCCCTGCAAAGCCCGCTTGCAAAGTGACGAAAATTAAATTACGTCACTTTGCAAGCGGGCAGAGGGTGCCTTTTGCACCTCTGCCCTAGTTCCGCCGGTATCCTGCCGGTTAACTGCCGCCTTCGCCCTTAAAAGGGCGGCAATCGAGACACCCGCCACGCCCCGCGTCTGGAAAAAATCATGATTCTTCGCAAACTGGTGTTTTCACTCCTCCTCGCTACAGCACTATCCGCCTGCAGTGATCAGGGCGAGCAAGCAGCCGGCACATCCCAGCAAAAGCCGCCGTCTCCCGTCAGCGTCGTCGTGATGAAGAAGACCGACCGTCCGATCACCAACGTGCTTCCCGGTCGCGCCGTCGCCTTCCAGACGACCGAGATTCGTCCGCGCGTCAACGGCGCCATCAGCGAGATCGCCTTCAAGGAAGGCAGCGAGGTCAAGGCCGGCGAAGTTCTGTACCAGATCGATGACGACACCTATGCTGCAACAGTCGCTCAGGCACAGGCTGCACTGCAGAAAGCCGAGGTCAGCATTCCGGCGGCCCAGGCGAACATGACCCGCTATGAACGCCTGGTAAACAGCGGCGCGACCCAGATCGAATACGAAAATGCCAAGGTGACGCTGCTGCAGGCCGAAGCGGATGTCGAATCGGCAAAGGCAGCCCTGAATGCGGCCCAGATCGATCTCGACTTCACCAAGATTCGCGCACCCTTCGACGGCGTGACTACGATTTCCACAGTCAGCATCGGCAATATCGTTACCGCCAACCAGACGACGGCCCTGACAACCCTGCGCAATCTCGATCCGATCTATATCGACCTGATCGATTCCAGCACCAATCTTCTGGAACTGCGTGCCGCCGTCGCCGCCGGGCGTCTTCATGGCGATCCCCGCACGGCGGATATCAGCCTGATGCTCGAGGACGGTACGAAATACGACCACACCGGCAAACTGAACATGGCGGAACTCGCCGTCAGCGAAACCACCGGCACCTACCAGATCCGCGCCGTGTTCGATAATCCCGACCACATCATCCTGCCCGGCATGTATGTTCGCGCAACCGTCACGGTCGGCACCGAAAACGGTTACCTCATCCCGCAGCGCGCCGGCACGCGCAATGCCCGGGGTGAGCTTTCGGCAAAGTTCGTCTCCGCCGACAACAAGGTGGAAACCCGTACCTTCTCGACCAGCAAGTCCTCCGGCAACAACTGGCTTGTCACCGACGGTATCGCCGATGGCGATCGCCTGATCGTCGACGGCTTTCAGTGGATCGCGGACGGCGCACCGGTGCAGCCGGTCGAAGCGACGGTCAATGATCAGGGTTTTGTGGTCGAACAGCCCAAGGTCGATGACGCAAAGCCCCAGAAGTAAGAACGGCTGACGCTCGCCCCATAACCGCGGCAAGGAAATTCGAAATGGCGCATTACTTCATTCGGCGGCCGGTCTTCGCCTGGGTCATCGCAATCGTGATCACGCTGGGTGGCGCACTTGCCATCACCACGCTGTCGATCTCGCAATATCCCGACATCGCACCGACGACCGTGCGCATCAGCGCGACCTATAATGGAGCGAGCGCCGAAACGGTCGAAAAGTCGGTGACCAGTATCATCGAGGACGGCATGACCGGTCTCGATGACCTGACCTACATGACCTCGTCGTCGTCGACCGGCAGTGCCAGCGTGACGCTGACCTTCGGCAACAGCATCATGCCGGATATCGCCCAGGTTCAAGTGCAGAACAAGCTGCAGCTTGTGCAGTCGCAATTGCCGGATGTCGTGCAGAGCCAGGGCATCTCGGTCACCCGCTCGACATCGAGCATCCTGATGGTCGGCGCGCTCGTATCCGAGGATGGAAAGCGCAGCTCCGTCGATCTCGGCGACATATTCGCGACGTCGATCGAGGACCAGGTCCAGCGTATCGAAGGTGTCGGCAGCATCAACGTCTTTGGTTCCGGTTACGCAATGCGCGTCTGGCTCGACCCCTTCAAGCTGCAGAAATACCAGCTGACCGCAGCTGACGTGACCGCGGCCATCGAGGCGCAGAACACTCAGGTTTCGGTCGGTTCGCTCGGCGCCCAGCCGGTGACGGAAGGCCAGCAGTTGACCGTCACCATGACGGCTCAGAGCCAGCTGACCACGGTCGACGAGTTCGAACGCATCATCCTCAAGGTCGAGCAGGACGGCGCAACGGTTCGCCTGAGCGACGTCGCCCGCGTCGAGATCGGCCAGGAATCCTATGGCGGCAGCTCGCGCTCCAACACCAAGCCGGCCGCCGGTTTTGCCGTCAACCTTGCCACGGGCGCCAACGCGCTCGACACGGCAGCGCGTGTGCAGGCGGAACTCGATCGGGTTGCCGGATCGCTGCCCGACGGCGTGGTGATCACCTATCCCTATGACACGACGCCCTTCGTCAAGCTGTCGATCGAGAAGGTCGTACACACGCTGATCGAGGCGATCGTTCTCGTCTTCGTCGTTCTTCTCGTGTTCCTGCAGAACCTGCGCGCCACGTTCATTCCGATGATTGCGGTTCCCGTCGTACTTCTGGGGACATTCGGCATCCTTGCGCTCACGGGATACTCGATCAATACGCTCACCATGTTCGCGATGGTTCTGGCGATCGGGCTGCTTGTCGATGACGCCATCGTCGTGGTCGAGAATGTCGAGCGCATCATGGACGAGGAAGGTCTGTCGCCGCTCGAGGCAACCGAGAAGTCGATGCACGAAATCACCGGTGCGATCATCGGTATTGCGCTCGTGCTGACCGCCGTCTTTATTCCGATGGCATTTTTCGGTGGCTCGACGGGCATTATCTACCGGCAGTTTTCCGTCACGATCGTATCGGCCATGCTGCTTTCGGCGGTCGTCGCGATCGTACTGACGCCGGCGCTCTGCGCCACGATGCTGAAGCCGATAGATCACGCCAAGAAGAAGAGCGGCATCGGTGCGAAGTTCAATCATGGCTTCGACAAGACGACGAGCGGTTATGTCGGCTCGATCGGTTATCTGCTCAAGCGCCCGCTGCGCGTCATGCTGCTGTTTGCGCTGATCGTCGGCGGTTGCGGCCTGCTGTTTACCAGGCTGCCCAGCTCATTCCTGCCGCAGGAAGACCAAGGCGTGTTGATGACCATCATCCAGACGCCGGTCGGCTCCACGACCGCGCGGACTGAGGAGGTGGTCAAGCAGGTGGAATCCTACTTCCTCGAGAAGGAGAAGGATAATGTCGATGCGGTCTTCGGCGCGCTCGGCTTCAGCTTCAGCGGCACCGGCCAGAACAACGCCATCGTCTTCACCAAGCTTCGCGACTTCTCTTTGCGCGAGGGCGACGGCCAGTCCGCGGCGGAAGTTCTCCAGCGTGCGCAGGGCCATTTCTTCACCCTTCGCGACGCCCAGGTTTTTGCGCTTCTTCCCCCCGCGATCCAGGGGCTGGGCAATTCCAGCGGCTTTTCGGCCTATCTGGTCGACAGCGGCAATAATGGCAATGACGCCCTGACCCAGATCTCGCAGCAGCTGATCAGCGAAAGCGCGACCAACCCGCTCATCAGCTCGCTTCGCAGCAACAACCAGCGCAGCGAAACGCAGCTGAAGATCCTGCTCGATCAGGAAAAGCTCGGCGCCATGGGGGTAGATCTCGCAGCCGTCAACTCGATGCTTGCGACCATCTTTGCCGGACGGGACGTCAACGACTTCACCCTCAACAATGAGCTGAAGCCGGTCTACGTGCAGGGCGACGCGCCTTACCGCATGCAGCCTGACCATCTCAAATACTGGTACGCCCGCAACACCGACGGCGAAATGGTACCGTTTTCCTCCTTCAGCAAGCTGGACTGGGTGAGCGGAACGCCGCAGCTTGCCCGCTATAACGGCACCAGCGCGATGTCCCTTGAGGGTTCGACCCAGCCGGGCGTCAGCACCGGTGAAGCGATGAACGAGCTGGAACGACTGGTAACCGAACTGCCCGGAGGTTATACCGTCGCCTGGCAGGGGATTTCCTATCAGGAACGCCTGTCCGGTTCCCAGGCCCCGATGCTCTACGCATTGTCTGTCCTGATCGTCTTCCTGTGCCTCGCAGCTCTTTATGAAAGCTGGTCGATTCCCTTCTCGGTCATTCTTGCAGTGCCGATCGGCGTACTCGGGGCTCTTGCCGCAGCCTATCTTCTCAGCCAGTCGAACGACGTCTATTTCAAGGTGGGTCTGCTGACGACCATCGGCCTTGCGGCGAAGAACGCGATCCTGATCGTCGAATTCGCCAAGGACCGACAGGCGACGGGAATGGGTCTCATCGAAGCGACGCTCGAAGCAGCAAGATTGCGTCTTCGTCCGATCATCATGACTTCGCTCGCCTTCATCCTCGGTGTCGTGCCACTGGCGATTGCGACGGGTGCGGGCTCCGCCGCACAGAATGCAATCGGTATTGGCGTGCTGGGTGGTATGCTTTCTGCAACACTCCTCGGAATTTTCTTCGTTCCGACGTTTTTTGTTGTCGTCAGGCAGTTATCAAAACGTGAAAAACAGGAGACAACTACTTAAATCCGTTTACCAGTTGGTGGCATTCTGTCACCGATTCGGATTACGGTCGCCAATTCAATGATGTCGGCCCCGACACACGCGGGCTTGTAAGTAAGGGCTTTGGGACAAAAATATGATTTCCACTCGCGCAGCCGCCCCTCTCGTACTGCTCCTTCTGTCCAGCTGCACGCTTGGCCCCGACCACTCTGCACCGCAGATTTCCCTTCCGGCAAAGTTCGCCGAAGGATCTGCGACGAGCAATGGTGACGTTGCCAAGAATGCCTGGTGGACGGCCTTCTCCGACACCCGCCTCAACGGCTACGTCAACCAGGGTCTGTCGCAGAACCTCGACGTTCTGCAGGCGCTGGAACGTATCAATCAGGCACAGGCATCCGTCATCAGCGCCGGCGCCGGCGGACTTCCGTCGCTCGATCTGAGCGCGCAGGCTGGCCGTAGCGGCGCAAACAGGCTCGGCGGAAGCCCGAGCGCCACCTCGCTCGCCGAACAGAATTCGGCTTCCGGTGGGCCGACCGCCTCTTGGTTCCTCGATCTCTTTGGCCTCTACGCCCGCTCTAGGGAAGCCGCGCTCGCGGACCTCGACGCCAGCTATGCAAGCGTTGACGTCGCGCGTCTGACGCTGCTTTCCGCTGTCGCAGGCGCTTATATCGATGTTCGCTTTTATCAGGAGCGCATTGCGCTTACCCGCCAGAACCTGAATTCGCGCCGCGAAACATTGAACCTTACCAAGCTGCAGCTTGAAGCAGGCGCAGCATCGCGACTGGACGTCGTTCAGGCCGAAGGTCTGGTCAATTCGACGCTGGCCGACCTGCCGGGCCTCGAAACCCAGTTCCGCCAGGCTGCACATCGCATTGCTACGCTGCTGGGCCTGCCGGCATCCTCGCTGATCGCAGACTTGCAGCGTGGCGCGCGCCAGCCGGTTGCCCGCTTCAGCCCGAAGTCGGGTGTTCCGGCCGATCTGATCCGCAACCGTCCGGACGTTCGTGCCGCCGAACGCCAATTGGCGGCAGCGACCGCACGTATCGGCGTCGCGGAAGCGCAACTTTACCCGGCGATCACGCTGGGCGGTTCGATCACGCCTTCCTATTCCAGGGCGCTGGGTTCCGACGCGGGCATTCTGTCCTGGTCCTTCGGTCCGCAGCTTTCGCTGCCGATCTTCGACGGCGGCGCTCTGAAGGCAAACGTCAAGTCGTCCGAATCGGCCGCTCGTGAAGCCTATCTCTCTTGGAAGCAGACGGTTCTCGCCGGTGTCGAGGAAGTTGAAAACGCTCTGGCCGCGGTTTCCCGCGATGGCCGAACCGTTGCAGCACTCCGCGCAACCGTGAAGTCCTACCAGGAAGCGCTCGAGCTCGCGACCGCAAGCTACCGCGACGGCGCATCCTCGCTGCTCGACGTTCTCGATGCACAGCGTCAGGTCTCCGACTCGCAGGCAAACCTTGCAGCGGCGGTCCAACAGATGGCGCAGAACTACGTCTCGCTCAACGTCGCAATCGGCGGCGGCTACGCGGTCGGCTCCACGGCCAAGACCGAAGTTGCCTCCGCCAAGGTCGTCAAGGACTAAGACGAGGTCTGAGGCCGGTTCACCGGCCTCGCTTCTTATATCCAGCACAACAAAAACCTCCGTAGCGCAAGCTTCGGAGGTTTTTTAATGCCGTCTAGGATGCCGGGGACGAAGCCCCGGCGATTTTTTTAGTTCTTGGCGCGCTCGACGTAGGAATTGTCTTCCGTTGCGATGACGACGCGGGTGCCGGCATCGATATGCGGCGGTACGGCGGTGCGGATGCCGTTGGACAGCATCGCCGGCTTGTAGGAGGACGAAGCCGTCTGGCCCTTGACGACCGGTTCGGTCTCGGTGATTTCGAGCGTCACGTGACGCGGCAGCTGCAGGGCAAGCGCCACACCTTCGTGCATGGACAGGATGCAGACCATACCTTCCTGCAGATAGGCCTTCTGGTCACCCATCGTGTCGACGTCAACGACAACCTGGTCATAGCTTTCCGGGTTCATGAAGTGGAAGCCTTCGCCATCTTCATAGAGGAACTGGTGGTTGACGTCCTCGACGAAGGCGCGCTCGACCTGTTCCGTCGTGCGCCAGCGCTCCGACACCTTCACGCCATCAACGATGCGGCGCATGTTGACCTGAGTGACAGGCGTGCCCTTGCCGGGGTGGAAGTTTTCGGCGGTAAGGACGACATAGAGCTTGCCGTCGACATCGATGACATTGCCCTTGCGGACGGAGGAGGCGATGACCTTGACCATAAGAGTTCCTTGTAACTCGGCCTGCCACGTCGTAGAGGACTGGCGAAACGGCCGTAGAGATGCTTTTCAGGTTTCCTTGCCGGCGCAACTAACGCAAAATCCGCCAAATAGCCAGCCCCGGCTTTGGCCGACACGGCGAAGAAAGCTCATCCGATGAACCGCCCCGGCATGACAGCATCTCCCTGGTGGACGAAAACGGCGCATGCTGACCGGCGACCGTTCCTTCTCGGCCGCAACAGGGTGCAGACTGCGCTGAGAGGTTTCTTTCAATCCCGCGACTTCATCGAGGTCGATACCGCGACACTGCAGGTCTCGCCCGGCAACGAAACGCATCTGCATGCTTTTGCTACCGAAGCGCTGACAATCGACGGTCGCGCGGCGCCGCTCTATCTGCACACCTCGCCGGAGTTTGCCGCCAAGAAGCTGCTTTCCGCCGGTGAGACACACATCTTCACCTTTGCGCATGTCTATCGCAACCGCGAGCGCGGGCCGTTGCATCACCCCGAGTTCACCATGCTCGAATGGTATCGCGTCGGCGAAACCTATGAGCAGCTGATGGCCGATTGTGCCGACATGCTGAAACTCGCGGCCGAGACGACCGGCACGAAGCGCTTTTCCTTCCGCGGCATGGAGACCGATCCCTTTGCCGAGCCGGAGCGGATGACGCTGGCCGAGGCTTTTGACCGCTTTGCTGGCATTGATCTTCTGTCTTCCGTTGCCGCATCAGGTGATACCGATCGCGATCGTCTTGCCGCATCGGTGCACGACGCCGGAATGCGTGTCGCCGAGGACGACACCTGGGCGGACCTGTTCAGCAAGGTTCTGGTCGACAGGATCGAGCCGCAGCTGGGCAATGACCGTGCAACAATCCTGTGCGAATACCCCGTCTGCGAGGCGGCTCTTGCCCGCCCCTCCGCCCGCGATCCGCGGGTGGCGGAGCGTTTCGAGCTTTATGCCTGCGGCGTGGAGCTGGCCAATGCCTTTGGTGAACTGACCGATGCCGGCGAGCAGCGTCGCCGTTTCGAGCACGAAATGGCGGAGAAGGCCCGGATCTATGGTGAAGCCTACCCGATCGACGAGGATTTCCTCGCTGCATTGTCGGTGATGCCCGAAGCGAGCGGTGCGGCGCTGGGCTTCGACCGATTGGCCATGCTGGCAACCGGTGCGAAGCGCGTCGACCAGGTCATGTGGGCGCCGGTGGCGGAGGTGCATTCTTGAGCGCTGCCCGTCCATTAAAGACGCCGGAAGAGTTGCAGACTGCCGGGCTTGTCGCGCCCGAACGGTTCGATGCGATCCGTACGGTCGCCGAACATTATGCGATCGCGATCACGCCGACCGTCTTGTCCTTGATCGACCGCGCGAATGATGCCGACCCGATCGCCCGTCAATTCGTGCCGGATGCCGCCGAACTCGTGACCACCCCGGAAGAGAACGAGGATCCGATCGGTGATGCGGCGCACAGCCCCGTCAAGGGCATCGTCCATCGTTATCCCGACCGGGTTCTGCTGAAGGCCGTGCATATCTGCCCCGTCTATTGCCGCTTCTGTTTTCGCCGCGAGATGGTGGGGCCGCAGGGCGACGGTACGCTGGCGCCGGCCGAGCTTGGCGCGGCCCTTGCCTTTATCCGCGATCATTCGGAGATCTGGGAAGTCATCCTCACCGGCGGCGATCCGCTGGTTCTTTCGCCGCGCCGGCTGGCAGAGATCATGCGCGGGCTTGCGGCCATCGAGCATGTGAAGATCGTCCGCTTCCACACGCGCGTGCCGGTGGTGGAACCCGACCGGATCAACGAGGCGCTGATTTCGGCGCTAAAGGAAAGCGGCAAGGTCACCTACATCGCGCTTCACGCCAACCATCCGCGCGAGATGACGCCGGACGCCCGCGCCGCTTCTGCGCGACTGGTCGATGCCGGTTTTGCGATGGTGAGCCAGACGGTACTTCTCAAGGGCATCAACGACGACCCCGCAGTGCTTGGTGCCCTGATGAAGGCCTTTGTCGAGACCCGGATCAAGCCCTATTACCTGCATCATCCCGACCTTGCCCCCGGCACGAGCCATTTCCGGATGGATATCGAAGAAGGCCAGAAGATCGTTTCGGCCCTGCGCGGCACCATTTCCGGCCTCTGCCAGCCGACCTATGTGCTGGATATCCCCGGCGGCCACGGCAAGGCGGTGATCGGCGAAAGCGCCGTACGAGGTGACGGCGGCTGTTATTCGGTGAGCGATTTCCGCGGCGGAGAACATCGGTATCCGCCGGGGTGAGGTTTTGCCGCGATACTTTTTCTTGTGATTGGGCAGCGCTGCTGCCCCTCATCCATCTGCCGAGAGATGATAGCGACAACCAAAATGACCTGCGGCTTGCTTGTGTTTGGATCCCCGGGTCAAGCCCGAGGATGACGGACGATGGGTAGGGCAAGGGTGGTCAAGATTGAGCTTCCGAGATCACGGGTTCATTACTCCAGCACGTTATGCCCACTTTGGTCTGATACAGAAACCGCATACTCGTCATCCTCGGGCTTGACCCGAGGATCCAAACACAAGAGGTCACGGCCTCGACGGTCCAATGGCTCGCACACACCAATCCCACCCCGCGCAGCACGCTGCCGTGGTTGTCAAAGATCATTCCGGAGAAGCGCACGCATATGCGGAACCTCTATGGAATTTAAAATGCGGCTCCGCATATGCGTGGCCCTCGGCGTTTTCTCGGGACTTCCGGTCCCTACAGGTGATCCTCTCGCCTCG
>JAEXYH010000017.1 GCA_023451735.1 Pseudomonadota bacterium
GCCCCGGATGATCCGCTTGCATAAGGGCGGCTCACCCGATCACCGGTCCCGCCTCGCCGGTTATGCGGACCGGTGTAGCCGAAGCGGAACGGCGCCATTCTAGGCACGGGTTAGGAATGCGGGGATGAAACGCCGCAAATTTTCCGCTAAGTCGCTGATTTAAATAGCGGAGGGCAAACCTGGCTTCCCACACGCACGGCGCGTCCATGACGCTGAACGAAAGCCCAATAGATCATTCATGACCTATTCAGGCGCACGCTGGAACAATCAGGGTCGGTCGACATTTTATGGCGATAAAAGCTCTTTACGGAAAAGTGCTCCGTATCGATAAATTCCTCAGGAGGAAGCCCCGTGAAAAAGTTCTTAATGAGTGCTGCGGCCTTCTGCACGCTCCTGGTGGCGCCAGCGATCGCCGAGGCGGCGGTTCGCGGTTTCGCCACCGCGAACGTCAACATGCGGTCCGGGCCCAGTACCGGTTATCCGGCTGTTACCGTCATTCCATACGGCTCGTCCGTGACGATCAACGGCTGCATGAGTTCGGTCAACTGGTGCGACGTCTCCTTCGCCGGCGGACGTGGCTGGGTATCGGGCAATTACGTGCAGGCATCCTATCGTTCGAACCGCGTCTATGTGGCGCCGGACTATTACAGCGGCCTCGGCATTCCGCTGGTGACCTTCGACGTGGACAACTACTGGGGCACCTATTACCGCGACCGGAACTTCTATCGCGAGCGTGACCGCTGGCGGGACTATAACTGGCGTGCCCAGCGGCCGCTGCCGCCTCCGCCGCGTTGGGACGATGGCCGCCGCCCGCCACCGCCCGGCTGGGATCGTGACCGTGACCGCGACCGCTGGGATCAGGCCCGGGACCGGGATAGAGATCGCGACCGCTGGGAACGGGAGAGAGATCGGGATCGCGAAAGGGCTCGTGACAGGGATCGCGACCGGCCGCGGTTTGATAACAATGACCGCCGCCCGCCTCCGGGCTGGGATCGTGACCGTGACAGGGATCGGGACAGAGATCGCGACAGGGCCCGCGAGAGGGACCGGGAGCAGGCTCGCGACAGAGAACGGGATCAGGCTCGCGATAGAGATCGCGATCGTGATCGGGATCGGGATCGCGAAAGAGCGAGGGATCGCGATCGTGACCGTCCGCAACGCGAGGAGATGCAGCGTCCGCAGCGCAATCAGAATTGCGTCGTCGGGCCGAACTGCAACTGATGACACCGAAGAGATCCGGAAGGGGGCGCGCAAGCAGCCCCCTTTTTCATGTCGGCTATCGGCCGCTTATGGTGAACGCGTTCCTCCGGTTTTATGACAGGCGTACTGTTTGGCCATGATCCGGCCATTGCGTGCGTCCCCCCTTTTCGCTAAGAGACCCCAACTCGATATTCAGGCCGCCTGGCGGGATATCAGGCGGTAGCAAATAGGCGCCCTGGCATGGCCGAGGGCGAGTTGGTGGTTTTCGTCGTATGGCTCGCATCGTCATGAAGTTCGGCGGCACGTCCGTCGCCAATCTCGAACGTATTCACAATGTCGCACGCCATGTGAAACGGGAGGTCGATGCGGGGCACGAGGTCGCCGTCGTCGTTTCCGCCATGTCCGGCAAGACCAACGAACTGGTCGGCTGGGTTCAGGACATGCCGAAGGTTGCAGGTGCCAATTCGCCATTTTACGATGCACGCGAGTATGATGCGGTCGTGGCGTCCGGCGAACAGGTGACGTCCGGCATTCTGGCGATCGCACTGCAGTCGATGGGAATCAATGCCCGTTCCTGGCAGGGCTGGCAGATCCCGATCCGCACCGACAACGCCCATGGCGCGGCGCGTATTCTGGATATCGACGGTTCCGATATCATCAAGCGAATGGGCGAGGGCCAGGTGGCCGTCGTCGCCGGTTTTCAGGGCATCGGCCCGGATAACCGTATTGCGACGCTCGGTCGCGGCGGTTCCGATACGTCCGCCGTTGCGATTGCTGCTGCCGTCAAGGCCGATCGCTGCGACATCTATACGGATGTCGACGGCGTCTACACGACCGACCCGCGTATCGTGCCTGCCGCGCGCCGGATGAAGAAGGTGTCTTTCGAGGAAATGCTCGAAATGGCCTCGCTCGGCTCCAAAGTGCTGCAGGTGCGCTCCGTCGAGCTTGCCATGGTCCACAAGGTCCGCACCTTCGTGCGCTCCAGCTTTGAAGATCCCGATGCGCCGGGCATGGGAGACTTCTTGAACCCGCCCGGTACTTTGATTTGCGACGAGGAAGAGATCGTGGAACAGGAAGTCGTCACCGGCATCGCTTACGCCAAGGATGAAGCGCAGATTTCCCTGCGTCGTCTCTCCGACCGCCCGGGCGTCTCCGCCGCCATATTCGGCCCGCTGGCCGAAGCCCATATCAATGTCGATATGATCGTCCAGAATATTTCGGAAGACGGTTCGAAGACCGACATGACCTTCACCGTACCTTCGGGTGACGTGCAGAAGGCTATGAGCGTGCTGGAAGCGAACAAGGACAAGATCGGTTTCGACGTGGTGCAGACCGAATCGGGCCTCGCCAAGGTGTCGGTCATCGGTATCGGCATGCGCAGCCATGCCGGCGTTGCCGCCCAGGCTTTCAAGGCGCTTGCCGAAAAGTCGATCAACATCAAGGCGATCACCACCTCGGAAATCAAGATTTCCATTCTTATCGACGGCGCATATTCAGAACTTGCAGTTCGGACTTTGCATTCCTCCTACGGGCTGGATAAGAATTGATGCAATAGATTCCGGCATGATGCTCCGCCTGGTGCGTCGCTGCCGGGCCGGCTATTTATGGGCTGTAAGGGGAGCAATATGCCGCTGAGAGATCTGTCGGCCGGTCCGCGCGTTCTGCTGAAGCGTCTGCGCGAACTGATGGCCGAACCGCTGGATCCGCAGGAACGTCTCGACCGGATCGTTACCCAGATCGCCAGCAACATGGTGGCCGAAGTGTGCTCGGCCTATGTGCTGCGTTCCGACGGCGTGCTGGAGCTTTACGCAACGGAAGGCCTCAACAAGGAGGCTGTCCACCTCTCGCAGCTGCAGATGGGCCAGGGCCTCGTCGGCACGATCGCCGCATCCGCACAGCCGCTCAACCTTTCCGATGCCCAGGCGCATCCCGCCTTCCGCTACCTGCCGGAGACCGGCGAAGAGATCTATCATTCCTTCCTCGGTGTGCCGATTCTGAGAGCCGGGCGTACGCTTGGCGTTCTCGTCGTGCAGAACAAGGCGAGCCGGAACTATCGCGAGGACGAGGTCGAGGCGCTCGAAACCACCGCGATGGTGATTGCCGAGATGATCGCCACCGGCGATCTCAAGAAGATCACGGCACCCGGTCTGGAACTCGATCTCACCCGCGCGGTGACGATCCAGGGCAATGGCTATAACGAGGGGATCGGGCTCGGGCATGTGGTGCTGCACGAGCACCGCATCGTCGTCACCAATCTACTCAACGAGGATAGCGACAAGGAAATCATCCGGCTTGCCGAGGCGCTCGGTTCGCTTCGCATCTCGATCGACGACATGCTGTCGCGCCGCGACGTGGCGCAGGAGGGCGAGCATCGCGAGGTGCTGGAGACCTACCGGATGTTCGCCCATGACCAGGGGTGGGTTCGTCGCATGGAAGAGGCGATCCATAACGGTCTTACTGCCGAGGCGGCGGTCGAGAAGGTGCAGAGCGACACCAAGGCGCGGATGATGCGCATGACGGATTCGTATCTGCGCGAGCGGATGCATGATTTCGACGACCTGGCCAACCGGCTTCTGCGCCAGCTGACGGGTTACTCGGGGCGCAGCATGGACGAGCTTCCGTCCGATTCGATTGTGCTGGCGCGTGCCATGGGTGCGGCGGAGCTGCTGGATTATCCGCGGGCCAACCTGCGCGGTCTCGTTCTGGAAGACGGTGCGGTGACGAGCCATGTGGTGATCGTCGCGCGGGCCATGGGCATTCCGGTCGTGGGGCAGGCGGTCGGTCTGGTGGCGCTTGCTGAAAACGGCGACGCGATCATCATCGATGGCGACGACGGGCAGGTGCATGTGCGGCCGATGCCGGACCTGCAGAATGCGTATGAGGAAAAGGTTCGGCTTCGCGCCAAGCGCCAGGAGCAGTTCCGGGCGTTGCGTTCCGTCGAGCCTCTGACTCGGGACGGGCGGCATATCAGCCTCAACATGAATGCCGGTCTGCTGGTGGATCTGCCGCAGCTTTCCGAATCCGGGGCGCAGGGCATTGGGTTGTTCCGCACCGAGCTGCAGTTCATGATCGCCTCGACCATGCCGAAGCTGGAGGAGCAGGAAGCCTTTTATCGCGGCGTAATCAAGCAGGCGGCGGGGCGTCCGGTGACGTTCCGCACGCTCGATATCGGCGGCGACAAGGTCGTCTCCTACTTTCGCGCGCAGGAAGAAGAGAACCCGGCGCTCGGATGGCGGGCGATCCGTCTGGCGCTCGACCGGCCGGGCTTGTTGCGCACCCAGTTGCGCGCGCTGCTCAAGGCGTCCGCCGGTGCCGAGTTGCGCATGATGATACCGATGGTCACCGAGGTTTCGGAAATCCGGGCGGTTCGCGACCTGTTGCAGAAGGAAGTGCAGTATCTTTCCAAATTCGGCCACACGCTGCCGCGCAAGCTGCAGTTCGGCGCGATGCTGGAAGTGCCGGCACTGATGTGGCAGCTCGACGAACTGATGGCGGAGGTCGACTTCGTTTCCGTTGGGTCGAACGATCTGTTCCAGTTCTCGATGGCGGCAGACCGCGGCAATGCGCGGGTTTCGGAGCGGTTCGACAATCTCGGCAAGCCATTCCTGCGGATGCTGCGCGATATCGCGCGGGCAGGCGAGCGTAATCGTACGCTGGTGACGCTGTGCGGCGAGATGGCGGGCAAGCCGCTTTCGGCCATGGCGCTGATCGGCGTCGGTTTCCGCTCGGTTTCGATGGCGGCGACCTCGATCGGTCCGGTCAAGGCGATGCTGCTTGCCGTGGATGCGGGGCAGCTCGAGGCCGAACTGAATGCCGCGCTGGACGACATCCGCTCGCAGGAGCCGATCCGGGATTTGCTGGTGCGATTTGCAGAAACCAACAACATTCCTCTATAGCGACACGACAAAACAAATGGAGTGAATGGGTGGCGAAGCTTCCTGTCGAAAAGATGCGCGAGCTGGAACGGCGTTTCGGCGAGATCGAGGCGCGCATGTCGGAAGGTCCGGCCGCTGACGTCTATGTGAAGCTGGCATCGGAATATTCCGAACTGCAGCCGGTCGTGGGCAAGATCCGCGAATACGAGAAGACCCTAGCGGAAGTGGCGGACCTCAGGGCGATGCTTTCCGACAAGGGCACCGATCGCGAGATGCGCGAGCTTGCCGAAATGGAACTGCCGGAGGCGGAAGAGCGGATCGAGGCGCTGGAAAAGGATATGCAGATCCTGCTCCTGCCGAAGGACGCGGCCGACGAGAAGAGCGCGATCCTGGAAATCCGCGCCGGTACCGGCGGCAACGAGGCCGCACTGTTCGCCGGCGACCTGTTTCGCATGTACGAGCGTTATGCGAGCGCTCATGGCTGGAAGGTGGAAGTGCTTTCCGCCAGCGAGGGCGAGGCGGGCGGTTACCGCGAAATCATCGCGACCGTGACTGGGCGCGGCGTGTTTTCCAAGCTGAAATTCGAAAGCGGCGTTCACCGCGTGCAGCGCGTGCCGGATACCGAAACGCAGGGGCGTATCCACACCTCGGCGGCAACGGTTGCGGTTCTTCCCGAGGCGGAAGAGATCGATGTCGAAATCCGTCCCGAGGACATCCGTATCGACACGATGCGCGCATCGGGCGCCGGTGGCCAGCACGTCAACACGACGGACTCGGCAGTGCGCATCACCCACCTGCCGACCGGTATCATCGTGGTCAGCGCGGAAAAATCGCAGCACCAGAATCGTGCCAAGGCAATGCAGGTTCTGCGCTCGCGGCTTTACGACATGGAGCGGCAGAAGGCCGATAGCGAACGGTCGGCGGACCGCAAGAGCCAGGTCGGGTCCGGCGACCGGTCCGAGCGTATCCGCACCTACAATTTTCCGCAGGGGCGCGTCACCGATCACCGGATCAACCTGACGCTCTACAAGCTCGACAGGATGATGATCGGTGAAATCGACGAAGTGGTCGATGCGCTGATTGCCGACTACCAGGCAGGACAGCTTGCCCAGCTTGGTGAGCAATAGGGATGACGGCGGCGGTAACAACCCTCGCGCAGATGGTCGCCGGGGTACGGTCGAGGCTGGCGGAGGCAGGCATCGCCGATGCAGCAATGGAAGCACGCATTCTCATCGGAGGGCTGCTCGTGCTTTCCGCCACCGAGATTTTCGTCGGCGGCGACAGGCTGCTCGATGAGGCCCAGATCGCCAAAATCGAAGATGCCGTTGCCCGCCGCTTGAAACGGGAGCCGGTGCACCGCATATTAGGGAAAAGAGAGTTTCACGGGCTGGATTTCCTGATTTCGAAGGAAACCCTGGAACCAAGGCCGGATACGGAAGTTCTGGTCGAGAGCCTTCTGGAACATGCCCGGCAGTTGGGCGACAGAGACCTCAGCATTCTCGATCTCGGCACTGGAACGGGTGCAATCATTCTGGCGTTGCTAGATGGCCTGCCCTCTGCAAGCGGTATCGGGAGCGACATTTCCGCCGATGCGTTGAATACGGCGGCGGAAAATGCAAGGCGGTTCGGCCTGGAGCAGCGGTTTCAGGCAGTGCAAAGCCACTGGTTTGACAAGATTGACGGGTCTTTCGACATAATCGTGTCAAATCCGCCCTATATACGTAGCGATGTCATTCCCGCTCTGGAGCCTGAAGTCCGCGACTTCGATCCCATGGCAGCATTGGACGGCGGGGCTGACGGATTAGCCGCCTATCGCGAGATTGCAAGCCGGGCCGACGGTTTCCTGAAGGCTGATGGTTGCATCGGGGTCGAGATCGGTTTCGACCAGAAACAAGCGGTGACCGAACTATTCGAAGCTGCCGGTTTCAAGCTGATACAGGCAAAGCAAGATTATGGCGAGAATGATCGCGCCCTGATATTTGCCAAGTCTGTGTTTGATGTTGCAAAGCAAAAGAAAAAGCTTGGAATTCCAAAGGAAGCGGGATAGCTTGCAGCTACGCATCGGGGCAGCTGGGAATGAACAGCGATTCGTTCGGGTTACGGGTCAATCCTCAATTGTGCTTTTTTCGAAGAGCCGACGAGGTTGAGCACTCTCGATGCGTGAATCAGGTAATTTGACTTTGAAAGCGGCAGGCCGCGTTGGTCGACCTGTGCGTAACACGCGAAGTCTTGTACCGGCTTTGACCGGCGAGCCGCGTGGCCCCTTATCAGCGAAGACAGAGAGTTGGTGAACGATAAATGAGGCCAGGACAGCAGAATAAGCGTGGTCGAGGGCGTGGTAGCAACAATAACGGCGGCGGCGGTGGTGGTAACAACAACTTCCAGCGCAAGGGCGGAAACCCGCTCAGCCGGACTTACGACAGTTCCGGACCGGACGTAAAAATCCGTGGCACCGCCCAGCATATTGCAGAGAAATATGCAGCTCTCGCACGTGATGCACAAAGCTCCGGCGACCGCGTTATTGCAGAAAACTACTTGCAGCACGCAGAGCATTACAACCGCATCATAGCAGCGGCACAGGCCCAGATGCAGGATCGCTTCCAGCATCAGGAACGCGGCGAATTCCAGGATCGTGACGGCAATGCCATCGATCAGGATGATATCGACGGTGGTGACGGCGACGATCTCGGTTACGCTCCGCAGCCTATGATCGAAGATCAACAGCCGCAGCAGCGCCGTGAGCAGAACACGCAGGCTAACCCCCAGGGCAATGGCAACGGTGGTCAGGACCAGCAGCCGCGCGAAAACCGCCGCGACCGCAACGAGCGCCGTGAGCGCCGTCCGGATCGCCAGGAACGTGCCGAGCGCGCTGAACGCAGTGACCGTCCCGCCGAGCCGAAGGCTCCGGTCGCACCGCAGGTGGCAGAAACCGCCGAGATTTCAGCGCCCGTCATCGAAGACGGTTCCGGTCCGCAGCCGGTGATCGATGGTACGCCGGCCGAGGTCGCCGTCGAGGAAGAAACGCAGGCCGAGGCGACCCCGCGTCGTCGCCGCGCTGCCAGCACCCGTCCGCGCCGCCAGCCCCGCAAGAGTGCGGACGCTGCCGAAGGCGATGGTGCAGCACCCGAAATGGCAGATGTTGCCGGCGAATAAGCCGCTTCACAGTGACGAAAATGGAAAAATCCGGCCATCGGCCGGATTTTTTCGTTCTGGGTGAAGATTCCGTCTTTGACACCGAAAACCTTCATCGAAACGATTAAATGAAGGCTTTTACCTCGAAACAGCGACGTGCTCGGCCATTTCGCTTTGGCGTTCCAATTTTTCAAACGATTATAACGCCTTACCGCATTGCAAAAATTCGTTGCCTTGTCGCAAAATTCCGCCCTAGATAGATTTTTAGGCGGTATCCAACCGCGATTTTTCGATAAATCCGCAGGGAGCGATTTCATGACGACATTCGAAACCTACCTTGAAACCCGTAACGGCACGGTGCTGGACGACGATCTGGTCGTCGTTCTACACAATATCGCCGAGGCGACACGGCAGATTTCGGACAAGCTCAGAACATCGTCCCTGGATGGCCTGACAGGCGCCACCGAGATCACCAATGTGCAGGGCGAGGCGCAGAAACCGCTCGACATCCTGTCCAACGAGATCATGCTGGAAGCCTGCCGCAAGTCTGCTTCGGTTTCCTTTGCTGTCTCGGAAGAACTGGACACGGAAGTCGCCATCCATGGCGATGGCAAGTATGCCGTCATTTTCGATCCGCTGGACGGCTCCTCCAATCTCGATGTCAACGTTACGGTGGGCACGATCTTTTCGGTGATCAAGGCTGCCACGTCGGGCGAGATCCTGAAGAGTGGCCGCGGCCAGCTGATCGCGGGTTATGCCGCTTACGGTCCGCAGACGGCGCTGGTGCTGACCATTGGCAAGGGCGTACAGATCTTCACGCTGAATGATGACGGCGTCTATGTGATGACCGCAGCGGACGCGAAAATCGTGTCGGAAGCGAAGGAATTCGCGATCAATGCCGCCCGCCGTTCATCCTGGGACGATGCGATTGCAGCCTACATCGAGGAGGCAATCGATGCCGGCCACAACATGCGTTGGGTGGGGTCGATGGTGGCCGACACGCACCGCATCTTCAACCGCGGCGGCGTGTTTCTCTATCCGGCCGACCGCAATAAGCCGGCTTCTGGCGGCCGGCTGCGCCTGCTTTACGAGGCAAACCCGATCGGTCTTCTGGTGGAAGCTGCCGGCGGTGCCGCGACTATCGGCCGGACGGCGATCCTCGATATCGAACCAACCTCGCTGCATCAGCGCGTGCCGGTGATTTTCGGTTCCAAGGCAGAAGTAGACAAGATCAGTGCCGCATATCAAGAGCGGCTTCTGGGAGCTGCTGCCGAGTAACTACAGGGATACTCTTCCTTACGGAGATCTCAGTTATTGACCTGCCGATGAGATTGGCAGGTTTTTTCATGCCGCCCGTTCAAGGCATACGATCGGTTTCGATTGGCTGCCGGTCGGATGAGGCAAGGGTCCGGCACATCCTGCAATCTTGCCTCCACCAGCTGCTCCCCGAGCAATATCAGGTATCTCCGTGATGATGCTGATGGAATCCGACTATTCGAATCAAATTTTTGATGATTATGTCTCAATAGTATATTTGAGATCGAATAAATGTTTCACGCGATCAAGTATTTTCTTGTCTGGCCTATTTCTGTAACCAGCAAAACAACCGATTGGTCACCCGCGGTATTCTTTCGCAAGCGGCGTCTGATCACCGGAGAATACGCGGCCGGATGGCTGATGATGCGCTTTGTGGATGGGAAGCCTATCTATCGCGGGATGACTGCCGAAGAAGAACAGGATTTCAGGGAAGAGACATCCATCTGATTTTCGGCGCATTGCTGGAGGTCAGCTGCCGAGTATGGGTGATGGGTCTTGGCTGAGAGAAAACACTTAGCCCCAAGGCATGAGCCCAGGCCGGACATTGGTGCCGGCCCGGGTCAACGTCAAAACAGGGTGCGGGCGCTTTCGCATTCGTCGCGGGCTTCATCGAATTCATCGACATGAGCTGCCGCCATTGCCTGGAAATCGGGATCGGTAATCTCCGCAATTGCCTGCGGCATGCCGTGGTCCATGATCAGCGTTTTGAATATTCCGATAAGCTGGGTGTTCTTGTCTTCCGACATGGGATTGTCTCTATCTCTTTGCTTCATGCAATTCCGGACGCAAAACCGCTTCCCGCTTTCGCTCGAATTGCTCTTGGTTACAAAACGAAGCCCGGCCCCAACGGGCTTCACTTCTGCAGATAGGGATCAATGCAGTGCGACAAAATGGCGCTCACGCTTTTCTGATGGTGCGTTCACGTCTTGCTGATCGGCGGGCGGACGGAACTGTCGATCCTGTGCGTTTCGACAAGCGCTAAAAGCTTCGGCATGCTCCTTTAAAACCGGAAAAAAGGCTCCCATATCTTGATCGAAGCCGGGTATCCGGCAGGGCTTGCCTCGATGAGGGAGCTCAATCTCAATCATCGGCCTGTGCCTCTTGAAGGGCAGGGCGATTTCAGGAGGTATCTTATGAATATCGAGAAATATTCCGAACGCGTGCGCGGTTTTCTGCAATCGGCCCAGGGTCAGGCGCTGTCCGATGGACATCAGCAGTTCGCGCCCGAACATGTGTTGAAAGTGCTGCTCGACGATGACCAGGGCATGGCCTCGTCGCTGATCGAGCGTGCCGGCGGCAATGCCAAGGAAGCGCGGATCGCCAATGATTCCGCACTTGCCAAGCTGCCCAAGGTTTCCGGCGGCAATGGCGAAATCTATCTCTCGCAGCCGCTGGCGCGGGTGTTTTCCACCGCCGAAGATGCAGCCAAGAAGGCCGGCGACAGTTTCGTCACCGTCGAACGGCTGCTGCTCGCGCTTCTGATCGAAAGCTCGGCCTCGACCTCGGCCAGCCTGAAGAAGGCGGGGCTGACGGCGCAGGGGCTCAATCAGGTGATCAACGATCTGCGCAAGGGCCGCACCGCCGACAGCGCCAATGCCGAACAGGGTTTTGACGCGCTGAAGAAGTATGCGCGGGACCTGACGGCCGATGCGCGTGAGGGCAAGCTCGATCCGGTTATCGGTCGTGACGATGAAATCCGTCGCACGATCCAGGTGCTTTCGCGCCGGACGAAGAACAATCCTGTTCTGATCGGTGAACCCGGCGTCGGCAAGACGGCGATCGCCGAAGGTCTGGCGCTGCGCATCGTCAATGGCGACGTACCGGAAAGCCTGAAGGACAAGCAGTTGATGGCGCTTGACATGGGCGCGCTGATTGCCGGTGCGAAATATCGCGGCGAGTTCGAAGAACGGCTGAAGAGCGTGCTCAACGAAGTGCAGGCCGAGAACGGTAACATCATCCTGTTCATCGACGAGATGCATACGCTGGTCGGTGCCGGCAAGTCCGATGGCGCGATGGATGCGTCCAACCTTCTGAAGCCGGCGCTTGCCCGTGGCGAGTTGCACTGCGTCGGTGCGACCACGCTCGATGAATATCGCAAGCATGTGGAAAAGGATCCCGCACTTGCCCGTCGCTTCCAGCCCGTGATGGTGGACGAGCCGACGGTCGAGGATACGATCTCGATCCTGCGCGGCCTGAAGGAAAAATACGAGCAGCACCACAAGGTGCGGATCTCGGATTCGGCGCTGGTTGCGGCGGCAACGCTGTCGAACCGCTACATTACCGACCGGTTTTTGCCGGACAAGGCGATCGACCTGATGGACGAGGCCGCTTCGCGTCTTCGCATGCAGGTGGATTCGAAGCCCGAGGAGCTGGATGAACTCGATCGCCGCATCATGCAGCTGAAGATCGAGCGGGAAGCGCTGAAGAAGGAAACGGATTCGGCATCGGCTGACCGGTTGCAGCGTCTGGAAAGCGAAGTCACGTCTCTGGAAGAAGAGGCTGATGCGCTGACCGCCCGCTGGCAGGCTGAAAAGCAGAAGCTCGGCCTTGCCGCCGACCTGAAGAAGCAGCTCGACGATGCCCGCAACGAACTGGCGATCGCCCAGCGCAAGGGTGAGTTCCAGCGCGCCGGCGAGCTGACCTATGGTGTCATTCCGGATCTGGAAAAGCAGCTGGTCGAAGCTGAAGCCCAGGATACGACCACCAATGCGATGGTGCAGGAAGTGGTCAATCCGGATGCGATCGCGCATGTGGTGTCCCGCTGGACCGGCATTCCGGTCGACAAAATGCTGGAAGGCGAGCGCGACAAGCTGCTTCGGATGGAAGACGAACTGGCAAAGTCTGTCGTCGGGCAGGGCGATGCGGTTCAGGCCGTGTCGCGCGCAGTTCGTCGTTCGCGCGCAGGTCTGCAGGATCCGAACCGGCCGATCGGCTCGTTCATCTTCCTCGGTCCGACCGGTGTCGGCAAGACGGAGCTGACCAAGTCTCTGGCGCGCTTCATGTTCGACGATGAGACCGCGATGGTTCGTCTCGATATGTCGGAATACATGGAGAAACATTCGGTCGCGCGTCTGATCGGTGCGCCTCCGGGCTATGTCGGTTATGAGGAAGGTGGTGCGCTGACGGAAGCTGTTCGGCGCAAGCCCTACCAGATCGTGCTGTTCGACGAGATCGAGAAGGCGCATCCGGATGTGTTCAATGTGCTGCTGCAGGTGCTCGACGACGGGCGTCTGACGGACGGGCAGGGGCGCACGGTCGACTTCAAGAACACGATGATCATCATGACATCGAACCTTGGCGCCGAGTATCTGACCGCGCTGCGCGAAGACGAGGATTCCGAAAGCGTGCGCGAGCAGGTAATGAGCGTGGTGCGCGCATCGTTCCGGCCGGAATTTTTGAACCGCGTCGACGAAATCATCCTGTTCCACCGCCTGAAGCGGAACGAGATGGGTGCGATCGTCGATATCCAGCTGCAGCGTCTGCTGAAGCTTCTGGCCGATCGCAAGATCGAGCTGGAACTGGACGGCGATGCCCGCGAATGGCTGGCCGACAAGGGGTACGACCCGGTCTATGGTGCACGTCCCTTGAAGCGGGTGATCCAGAAGTTCGTGCAGGATCCGCTTGCCGAGCAAATCCTCGGCGGTCACATCCCGGACGGCTCGACCGTCAAGGTCACCTCGGGTTCGGACCGGCTGCTGTTCAGGATCAAGGGCAGCATGAGCGAAGCGGCTTAAAGCCGTTTCACGGTAAGGAAATGGAAATGGCGGCCTCGGCCGCCATTTTCGTATCCGCATACGGGGTGAGCGGCTACTTGCTCGCCACTTCGTTGGATGTCTGCGTGTTCAGCAGGGTATCGATGCGCTTGCGTTCGTCCTCGAAACGGGCGAGCACCTTGCCTTCGAGCGATTTTCCGCCGGGAAGGCGCACTTTCATCGCGTCGACCTTGGTTCCGTTGACGATCAGCTCGTAATGCAGATGGGCGCCGGTTGACTGGCCGGTGGAGCCGACGTAACCGATGACCTGACCCTGTGTGACCTTGGCGCCTTCGCGCACACCGCGGGCGATTGCGCTCTGGTGGTTATAGGAGGAGACGTAGCCGTTCGCATGGCGGATCAGCGTCTGGTTGCCGTAGCCGCCACTATCCCAGCCGGCCTTCTCGACAATGCCGTTACCGGTGGCGATGATCGGGGTTCCGCGGGGCGCCGCCCAGTCGGTACCGGTATGCATGAGCGCGCGTCCCAGGATCGGGTGGCTGCGCATGCCGAAGCCGGATGTCAGGCGGGCGTTCGGAACGGGGCTGCGCAGCAGGAACTGCCTGATGCTGCGACCATCCTGATCGAAATAGTCGACCGAATTGTCTTCGTCGGCATTCTGGAACCGGTAAAAGCGCGTGTCGTTATCGCCGAAATGGGCGTTAACGTAGAGAAGCTCGGAATCCTTGGATGCCTTGCCCTTGCTATCCGCGACCGAGAAAAAGGCCTCGATCTTGTCCGTCGCCCGTAGCTGTGCCTGCAGGTCGACATTGCTTGCGAGCAGTTTGACGAGGAGGGCCGTCATTTCGGTGTTCATGCCGTAGGACAGGGCCGCGCGATAAATCCCGTCATAGACGCTTGGCAAATCCCGACCGGTCATGATCTGCGGCGGCTGATCGCTGAATGCCGACGCAACGGCATCGAGCATTGCGGGTTCCTCGGCATCGACGAAACGGCTGTGGTCATCGAGCCCGACAGTCGCGCGGTGCTGGCCGCGCTGATAGAGGCTCGCCCTGACCACCATGACCATCTGGCCTTCCTGGATGACGCCGATGCGGATGACATCGCCGGGACCGACCTTGTCATTGCCCAGTCGCGCCTTCAGATAGCCGGCCATCTCCTTGGCCTTGGGCTCCGGGTAACCGACTTCGGTCATGGCCTCGGTGATCGACATGGCCCGGCGAACGGGAATGACGTCGTCGGCATATTCACGGGTATGCGGCGTGATCGGCTCTGGTGCGGCCACCGACATGTTCTCTTCGACGACACGGGCGGTCAGGCCCGATGTCAGGTCGACGTCGTCGGGTGTCGAAAAACGCTGCGGATCGACGTAATAGAGGGCGGACAATTGCGCGTCGCCGGATGTCAGCACGGAACCGTTCGACCGGACGTTCTCTTCGACTTCCTCCAGCGTCATCGGCGCCGCATAGGCATAGGTGGTTCCCTTGGTGGGGAAGGCCATGGTCTGCAGGCTGACTTCGGATTCGACATTCGACCCATAGATCAGGCCGGTACGGTTGCCAGGCTGAGATGGTGCTTCAGCAGAGGCGAAGATCGCCAGCGGATCGAATTTCGGATAGCTTTCCGGCGCGACATGATCGGCGGCAAGGTTCATCTTCACATGGGCGAAGGGGCGCCGGCGTACGAGTTCGCGATTGCCCTCGTGCACCACGGTCGAGACTTCCATGATCTTGCGATCGGTCGGCATGGCAACGATCTTGCCGCCGAGAAGGCGCTTGCCGCGCTGCACGGTATCGTCGTCGTGGTCAGTGGGAACGGAGGCGGATGCTTCGGCGGGGATGGCCAGCTGCTGGCGGCCGTCGAGGGCTGCGAAAAGTGCAACACCCATAAGCACGGAAGAGGTGATGCCGGTAAGAAAGGTACCGGACAGCCAGCGGACCGAAATTTCCCGTTTGTCCGGCGCGCGACGACCATCAGCCAGGATGGGCGGTTCGTTGCCGAGCGATCGGATCGTGTTGCGGGCCGTGTTCATGCCGAATTAGCCAGTCCTCATATACTCGTTATTGCCATAGACAGTTTATGCTGCCTGCAGGACCTTGGGCCAAACATGTGCCCTTTTCCTCGAAATGAGTCAAATCTGCCGGGGCCTTATGCGCTTGAAGCGAAAGGCAACCCGATACCGATCAGCGCTGCTGCCCTGCTCCATTCCATGGGATTGTGAATTTGTCGGGGCGGTTTTGAGGCAACGGGCGGCTCTCCCGCAAAATCACGCGCCATATAAGGACGAGAAGAGTCTAAACATCACGGATGTTTGGTGAAAATCCAAAATTACTATACTATTCCAACAACTTATCAAATTTTTGCAGATTTATGAAATTAGCCTGTTGACGTTTTTGGGTGTGTGGATTTATAACCCGCTCACTGACGAGGGCGGCGGCGCTGCTAGCGACGATGTTCTTCGTTCT
>JAEXYH010000030.1 GCA_023451735.1 Pseudomonadota bacterium
GCTTTCAGCACGGCGTCACGCTTGGCGCCTGGCTCGAGGCCGAGGTTTTCAATATCGAGAGCAAAGACCTGGAAATGATAGTGATGGGCCGGATCGCCGACGGGCGGCTTCGGCCCGGTATAGCCGATCGACCCCATGCTGTTGGCGCCCTGCTTCATGTTCTTCGGCTCGGGAAGGATCGGCGTGCCGGGGATACCTTCACGCAGCTTTGTTGTTTCCGCCGGAATATCGTAAGCGAGCCAATGCGTGAACGGTTTCGGCTTTGCCGCATCGGGATCGTCTGCAATCAGCACGAAGGATTTCGTACCCTCGGGAACGGAAGACCATTCGATTGCAGGCGACGCATTGTCGCCGTCGGCCACATACTGGACCGCGATAGGTCCGTCCTTTTCGAAGG
The DNA here is from genome assembly GCA_023451735.1 of Pseudomonadota bacterium. Taxonomy (GTDB): domain Bacteria; phylum Pseudomonadota; class Alphaproteobacteria; order Rhizobiales; family Rhizobiaceae; genus Neorhizobium. The sequence continues at coordinate 398 of JAEXYH010000030.1, forward strand.
CCGCCTTGACCGTGATCGCCTGATCACTCTTTGCCTCGACGACATCTATCGCAATCTTAGAAGCCGGCATGTCCGTCACGACATTTGGGATATTCGCAGCCCCCGCCACCTGGTTAGCAACCGTGCCTGTATAGGAAACCTTGTAGACCACGCCATTACCGTCGTCAGCGACGAAGAGCGATCCATCTTTGCCGACCGCGATACCGGTCAGTCGTCCGAGATAGCCGTATTTTCCGTTTTCCTGTTGCAGGAGAAAACCTTCGAGGAACCTCTCAAATCCGACCGGCTCGCCGTTTTCGAAAGTGACGCGGACCACCTCGTAGCCGCTTGGAGGACGACGGTTCCACGAGCCGCGCATGGCGATGAATGCATCGCCTCGGTAATCTGCGGGAAACGCATTGCCATCATAAAACGCCATCTGCATCGGCGCGCTGTGGGCGGTATAACCAAGAACAGGCTCGGTCGATTGCTTGGCCCACTGATCGAGCGTTATGCCTTCGGGCGTATTGATATGAGGGTTGATGCCACTCATGCCGTAAACGTAGGGCCAGCCATATTTCTTGCCCTGTTCGATCCGGTTGAGCTCTTCGATCTGCACCTCGTCGCCAAGCCAGTCGATGCCGTGATCGATGCCGTAGAGCGCACCTGTCGTCGGCTCCCAGTCGAACCCGATCGTATTGCGCAGTCCGCTGGCGAAGATCGTGCGCGTCTTGCCATCTTTGCTGGCGCGGAGGATCGTGGCGTTTTCCGGATTGTCCTCCTGGCACTCGTTGCAGGTGCTGCCGACCGATATGTATAGCATGCCGTCGGGGCCGATATTGATCGTCCGGTTGGCATGCTGGCCGGCATCCGGCAGATCGTCGATGATGCGGCTCAACGGACCGAAGGTCCCGTCTTCCCGAACGTCAGCCGTGTAGACGTCGTGGATCGTGACCAAAAACACCTTGTTGCCATCGAAGGCGATGCCATGCATGTTCGGCCGGCTTGCCACCGTGACCACGCTGTCCGCCTTGCCGTCATTGTTGTCATCCTTCAGCATGATGACGTCACCAACCGTTCTTCGCGTCGCGTAAACGGTCCCCTTCTGCGAGACGGCGAGCATGCGCGGATTGATCAGGTCGCGTGCAAACACATCGACCTTAAAACCTGCAGGTGCCGTGATAAGGCCGGAGAGCCTCACATCGTCCTTCACCACCAGTTTTTCCGGCTCGAGGATCGAGCCTTGGATCATGACGTCGGACGCCTCGCCGACCGTTCCTTTGATCTGGGCGAAACCTGTAGGTGGCAGGACGAGAGCAAGCGCGGTCGCGGAAAGGGCAAAGACTGACAAACGATTGGCCATGAGATCTCCTGAGCAAATGAGATGACGAAGAAGCCCGACCTTTCGGCCGGGCTTCGGGTTGGTCAGGATCAGTGTGCTGCGACCAGCTTCATCACATGCATCTTGTGCATTTCCAGCTTCGGTAGCGTCTTGGCGGCGAACTCCTTGACCGTGGCGTCGTCGCCGCCCTTGGCATAGGTCGCAAACAGTGTCACGGCCTCCATATGGGCGACGGTCTGCATGTCGATATAAAGCGGCTGGAAATCCTGTTCGGAAGCACCTTTCAGAAGCTCCAACATAGCCGCATGCTTTGGCGATAATTTCGGTGCCTCTTCACCGAGCTTCGCAGCTTTCTTCAGCTCGTCGCCCGCCATCGTATGGTCGGCGATCATCTGCTTGGCGAATTCCTTGACGTCGGCATCCTTGGCCTTCTGCTCGGCCAGCTTGCTGGACTCGATCTCGAAGGCATTCGAACTGGTGACGACCTTCACGAAAGAGGCTTTGTCGACATCCATCGCGGCGGCGGCCTTGTCGGCGCTTTGCGGCATGGCCGCGAGGCTTGCCGCAGACGACGCCAGCAGGGAGAGGCAAACGAGCGAGGCGGAAATCATCTTGTTCATATCTGCTCTCCTTTACTTCGCTTTTTTAAAGGCTGCGGTGAGGTCGGAAACCGCAAGATCGACGGCCTGCTTGGCTTCCGGAACCACCTTGCCCATGCCGAAAAATTCGTGGGTGACGCCGGCATATGTTTTGGTGTTCACCGCCACGCCTGCATCTTTCAGCTTCGACGCGTAGGTCTCGCCATCAGAGCGGAGCGGGTCGATCTGCGCCAGAATGACAGTTGCCGGGGCAACACCAGCAAGATCGGAACGGCCGTTAAGGTTGATGCGCGGATCCGTGGCATCGTCCATGGAGGTGACGGTATTTTTCACGAACCACTCCATGTCGGCCTTGCCGAGCGGCTTGGCACTGGCGTTCTCTTTATAGGAAGGCGTGTTCATGTCGTTGCCAGCGACCGGATAAACAAGAAGCTGGTGGACAGGCTGCTTGGTCTTCTCTTCCTTGGCCCTCAGCGCGACATTGGCTGCCAGATTACCACCGGCGCTTTCGCCTGCCACGGCGATCTTGTCGGAATTGCCGTTCAGCTCGTGAATGTTCTCGACCACCCACTTATAGGCCGTCCAGGCATCATCATGGGCGGCTGGAAACTTGTGCTCCGGTGCGTGGCGGTATTCGACCGACACGACAATCGCGTTCGAACCCATGGCTAACGATCTCGGCGCACCGTCATAGACGTTGATGTCGGCCACGACCCAGCCGCCGCCGTGATAGTATACGACGACCGGAAAGGGTCCCTCGCCGCCCGGAACGTAGACACGCGCCGCTAGACCACCTTCAGCCGACGGAATTGTAATGTCCTTTGTGGTTACCTGTGCCTCCGGGTTTGAAGACAGGCGCTTGTCCCACTGGACGGCCTTGGCGGCATCCGCCGGACTTGCCTGCGTCCGAGCCTCTGGAACCGTAAGCGATGCGAACGGCTTTGCGTCGAGTACGCCAAGCTTGTCGAGAACCGCCTGCATGTCGCTCGTCGGTTTCGCCATCTCCTGCGCGAGGCTCGAACTGACGGCTGTCGTGAGTAAGATGAATGCTGTCGCGACGACCCGCGAGTGACGTCTATGGAAACGCGTCATGAGAATTCCTTCGAATTAGGAAGTGGCCGGAGATTATCTCTGGAGGAAAAGCAAGCGCTTTCGGTCGCCACGCCCATAAGTTGCTCGCGTTGGCTGTCGGCAATCAGGAATGCGCCAGATCGTACTTCGTTCCTCGGCAATGACCGCAGCCGCAGATCAGTACGCTGGCGTACAAACCGGGCGTTGGCGCAATCGATTGCTAACACCGCCATTTCGTACGCCATCGTGGGGAAGGATCGGATTTCCTCCTGATCAAGCCTTCGGACACCCGCTCTCATCTTTCGAGGGCACGGTGCGAGCAAGTCGCCCGAGGATCGCTAGGTTTCATGAGCGATGGTATGCCAGCGTACATAAAATCAGACGCACAGGCGGAATGCTATAGGGTCGGTAACCGTTTGAAATAGCTCAGGGCTTAGCGGCCGTGAGCCTCGGGCTCTCGCCCGCTGTCGAGAGTCATGCACGTTCCGCACCTTCCAGCCCAAAGCAATCGACTGTTGTCTTTGCTCCCACCCGCAGAACTCGCAGATGTAGCCAACGCGCTGCATCCCATAGACCTTGGTCGTGGCGATCTCATCGTAAGCGCGAAAGGCCCCATTGATTATGTCTATTTCCTCGGCAGCGGCATCGCATCAGTTGTTACCACCTCCAGGGACGGACATAGAGCCGAGGCCGGTATGGTCGGGCGTGAGGGATTCTGCCCGACTACCGCGGGCGTTGGTGGTACGATAAGTGTTCACGAAGTGCTGATGCAGGTGCCGGGAAAAGCCTATCGAATGCCAGTCGAGACAATAGCCGAGCGGCTGCCGGGCAATCCGATATTTGCAAACCTGCTTGCACGTTTTCTTCAATCGTTTGCTGCACAGATCTCCTTCACGGCGCTCTGCAACGCCAACTATCAAGTCGATCAGCGCCTCGCTCGCTGGCTACTCATGTGCCACGATCGTTTGGAGGGTGATGAAATCAGCCTGACACACGATTTCATCTCGCTTATGCTTGCTGTAAGGCGTCCTAGCATCACCAATGCCTTCCACGTGCTTGAGGGCCGCAAACTCGTGATTGCGGAGCGTGGGCGGGTTACGATACGTGATCGGAGAGGCCTGGAAGACTTTGCAAGCGGCGCTTATGGCGAACCGGAAGAGGAATATCGCAGGCTGATCGGCAAGATATGACGGCTACTTCGTCAGGTGGTTTCGGACCACGTCGTGAAAGGAAACACTGAAGACAAGGTTGCCTGCCTCGTCGGACACATCCATGTATTGGTCTGTTACCAACTCACCCGCCTTGATCCGAGCGGCGACCATCTCGCGCACGGCATTGATCGCGCTGAGTCGCGCCGCATCTCTATCCACGAATTCGTCACCCTCGACGTCTGAGACAATTTCGCCATCCCGGCGTAAATTGAAGAAATAGCGGGTCATAGTGCCTGCACCGTTCCAGATGTCCACCCACTTGGATTGGGTCGAACAACATAGTTAGAAAAGGTCCTTCATGAGGCGTCTGTACGCAGCCTCTGGCTTTCCGTAAGCGTCATGGGCAAACTCTTCAAGTGCGGACCTGTTCCTGATCGTGATCATCGCACGCTGTGATTTAATCAATCCACGACCCTCGAGCGTGTGAAGCGAAGTCGTTACGCTGGGGCGCCGCACTGCAAGCATCATAGATATGAATTCGTGTGTTAAGCCAATCTCGTTTCCGGAAACGCGGTCATGACACATCAGCAGCCAACGGGCGAGCCTTTGATTGACGTCGTGAACTGCATTGGAAACCGCGGTATGCGCGAGCTGCACGGAAAAGGCTTCTATGGAACGGATGACGACCCTGGAGAAATTCCTGTTACAATCCATCAAAGCGCGGAAATCACTATAGTCCATCAAAAAAGCATCACCGGCCACTTGCATGGCAACGTCGTGAGAACTGGTCTCGACTTCTGCAATCGCCGTGGTCGGTACATAACCATCAAGTCCGAATATGCCGGCTTCGGCCTTGTGGCCTTCAGGCGTGGTCGCGACAAGAGAGCCTATTCCAGACGTGAGGAAGTAGACGTGCTCAATTTGTTTTCCCACGGTCGCCAGCACCGTTCCACGCGGAAGCTCGATAGGACGCAGCTTCCCCGCGATGTCCTCGAAGTCATCGGGCGGAAGGATCGATAAAAGTCTGTTTTGAATTGAAGATTGTTGGATCGTCGTGAGCATGGCACTCGCCTCTGTCTGGGGCAAGAGTACGTGAAAACCCTTAGTCGTCTGCGCCCTGGATCCGTCTGCAAACGATGAGGTACAATACAACGGGCAAGAATTTCCGACAACTGATGTGACGCTCCTGTATCCAGGCCAGGTCACTGGGCATTCACGCAAAAAAGGCGCTAAAGCAAATGACTGTTTCATCGCAGTATCCTGGGCGATGAAAGCGGTGGCTGCCAGACACCAAATCGACAGCTAAGGTACGCTAGCGTACCGTAGAAAATTGCGCTTCCATCCTTGATATCACCGATCAGTGCGAGAACATTCTGATTCACTAATTGAGGAGGGGCGAGGTGGAGTGTGACGACGGGACTGCAGCCGCACTTGAGGAAGCAGGTATCTTCATGTGGCAGATCGATGCAGATCTGGTTTTCGGCGACAGTGCGGTGGCGAAAGTGTTTGGACTCAGCCCCTCAGCGGTTCTTAAAGGCCTGCCTCTGGCGGACTTCATAAGACGGGTTCATCCCGGTGACAGGGCAGCGCTCGATCAAAGCATATCCAAAGCCGTTGACGACGGTCTCCCTTTCAACATGGACTACCGTGTGCTTGGGCAGAACGACGAGCCTCAGCTTGTAATGGCTATGGGTAGATGCTTCCGGTCTCCAGACGGCCGGCCAGCATTTTATGCCGGCATAGTCTATCCAGTCGAGCTCCTCTAACGCTCCTGGATCCCAGGCTGCTTCGGGCGGTTGCGCTCACGGATCGCTGCGAGATGACGTGCAAGTGCTTCCTTGGCCGAAGGATTCAAATCACGCTGGGAAGCGTTAGGGTTGGTTGGGAGTTGGTCTTCGCCTAAGGGTTCCTCAGTCATCCGCAAACCTCCAAGCGATCTGTCCTCTATTATCAGCAAATGTCCGGCAACGCCATGACTATCGGACGCCTTCGGCAGTTCCTACCACCGATACGCAAACGAGCAGTGCGTGGATCAGCTCAAGTGGTGGGGGACCATCTATCCCGACCAATTCCGCGCCAACGAGCTGATAGCTCTTCGATATGGAGTTCGGAATTTTGCCGACGTTCATCGCAGACTTGATCGGATTGGAACCTGTGACCCGGCAACGAGTCTTCATCGAAATTCGACATAGTCGGGTAGCGAATAGGCTGAGCAGAGCACTAACCGTTACAGTGGCGAGGCCTTGTGTCTCGTATCGACCCCCAGTTCATTGTACCAAACCGCATCGATGAACGGCGGCAGGGAATTGCGGAAACGCCGAATCTAGGCCGGCTCATATGGCGTTGTATCCTGTCACAGTCATCCATCCTGGCATAAGCATGACAGGAGCCCAGATGATTGCTGACATGCAATTCGCGATCTGAAAACGCAACTGCCCCATCTGCGTCAGCCCGGCCACGAACGGAACTGTGGGACGCAGCGGTCCAAAAAATCGGCCCAAGAAGACCGATAGCATTCCGTATTTGCGAAAAAAGAGACGAGCCTTGGCGATGTTCCTGCGATGTGGTCGGGCGAAGGGCCGGTAGATAATGCGGCGTCCGAACTTTCTGCCGACAACATAAGATAGGATGTCGCCAAGGATCGCTCCCGCAATAGCCGAAACGATCAACGGAACCGGGTCCAACACGCCTGTCGCGAGCAGTCCACCGACAGCAAGAAAGATGGGCGTAGCTGGAAACACCAAGCCCAGGATGAACAGAGACTCGACGAACGCAGACACTCCAATGATCACGAAGGCCCACTCCCTATGAGCGCGCACGATGTCCATCATGTAAGCCGTTATCTCTTCCATTTCGTACTTTCAAAATTGTGAGTGAGTTCGTCGCAGGCTGGTCGTTCCCATTGCGAGTATCGGGGACTGCCTTAATCCCTCCGCAAACGGATGGCCGGCGGGTTGCGGCCATCCGTCCAATTGGGGTGCTCAGGTATTCGGTTCGATCGCAGCAAGGTTTGAAAGCGCACCGCGTTTTCCAATCCTGACTTTATCGATCGAGCGACCGTCGAGACTGACGACCTCGTAGACCAGTTCGCCGACCACCACTTTTTCACCCGGCTGGGGAAGATGTCCGAGCTGCCACAACATCAACCCAGCCAAGGTGGAATAGCGATCGGTATCGTCGACTAGGTCGGTTTCGAGAAGGCGCGAGACGTGACGGATGTCGATCCATCCATCTACCAGCAACGCACCATCTTCCTCATGCACGACGGTGAGCTGGTCCTCGTCATCGTCGGCGAACTCGCCGGCGATGGCTTCCAGCAGATCCGTCGGCGTGACCATCCCTTCGACCGCGCCATGCTCGTCGAGCACGATCGCAACCTGAAGCGGCGACTGCCGCAACTGCTCGAGCAGTCGCAGGGCGCTTATGCTCTCATGGACGACGAGGGGCTGTCGTAACGAGCGGTCGAAGTCGATCCTGCCCATTTCCACGAGATCGCGCAGTAGATCGCCCGCAAGGGCCACCCCGACGAACCCGTCGAGTCCGCCTTTGGCGACCGGAAACCGCGAGTGGCCGGATTCTAGAACCTTTCGACGTAGTTCCTCCTGATCATCTTCGATGTCGAGCCAGTCGATATCGGGCGCCGGCGTCATGATGGATTTCGCGGGACGGTCGGCAAGCGTGAGTACACTCTCGATCATCTCGTGCTCGACAGGGGTGAACAGCTCGCCTTCGATGGCGCGTTCGGCGATCACGTCGGCCGTTTCGCCCAGCGAAGCCTCGCCACGCCGGCTGCCGAGAAGCGAGAGCACGGCACTTGCTGTCCGTTCGCGCAGATCGCCGGTTGACATGAAGCGCTCGCGATTGCGGCGGCCCATCTGGTTAAAGGCCTCGATTAGAACGGAGAATCCGATCGCGGCGTAGAGGTAGCCCTTGGGGATGTGGAAGCCGAGGCCTTCGACGATCAGCGAGAAGCCGATCATCATTAGGAAGCCGAGACAAAGAATGACCACGGTCGGATGTTTTGACACGAAGGCCATCAACGGCTTCGACGCAAGCAGCATGACGCCGACGGCGACAATCACCGCAATCATCATGACCGACAGATGTTCGACCATGCCGACGGCGGTGATCACGCTGTCGAGCGAGAAGACGGCATCAAGCACGACGATCTGGACCAAAACCTGCCAGAATACGGCATGTTCTATTCTGCCTTCCTTGTGCGTGGAATGACCTTCGAGCCGCTCATGCAATTCCATCGTGCCCTTGAATAGAAGGAAGGCGCCGCCAAAGAGCAGTATGAGATCTCGTCCCGATATCTCCAATCCCGCCACAGTGAAGAGTGGTGCCGTCAGCGTGACGATCCAGGCGACGGATGCCAGGAGGCCGAGACGCATGATCAAGGCAAGACTTAAACCGATCAGGCGGGCGCGCTCGCGCTGATGTTCCGGCAGCTTGTCGGCGAGGATGGCAATAAAGACAAGGTTGTCGATGCCGAGGACGATCTCGAGAACGATCAGGGTGGCGAGACCCGCCCAGGCGGCGGGGTCGGACATCCATTCGAATATCATGGTCTCTAAAGGCCTCCCGTCAGGGCGGGGCCAATCCTTCTATTGTCGAGGCGAGCACGGGATGCCGTAGCGGAAGACCGTACGGCAAGAGCGAAAATGTTGAGGGAGAAGGCAACGCGGCAAGGAGACCGGTCGCGACGGTCCGGAGATCGGGGATGTTGCCAGGACTATCGGGATCGTCAGGCATTGCGGAGTTTCCGTCTGGCCGCGAGCGCCGTGAAGAATGAAGCTCCGAGAACGATGCCAAGCCCGAGATCGTCAGCCATTACCCCCCAACCTGCAGGCAGTGTTTCAAGATAATAAAACGGCCACGGCTTGATCCGATCGAGATACAAAAACACTGAGCCGAACACCGACAGCACGGTCCAGTGAAAGCTGCGCAGAAACGCTGCGCCGAGAACGAATGCCGCCACCTCGTCGATGACAATTTTGCGGTCGTCCTTCACGCCTGATGCCTCGCCGATCGTGGTCGAAACGAACACGCCCAAGAGGAGGATGAGGAGGCCCGACAGCGGCAGGGCCAGAGCATTCCGACGCGACAAGATCAGGACGACGATGCCAGCCGTCGCAACAGCGAGACCTGCGCGTAGCGGCTCTACGAGCCCGGCACCGAACCAGGTGGCAAGGAACCATTGCCATGCGGGAACAAGCGTGTTGGCAGGGGGTGGCAGGAGTGTCATCACAACTTTCTTGGGGTGGGCATTTGAACCGCCGGGGCTTGGGAGGAGAGGATAGTATGCGCCCGGCGGTTCAACTCAAACGGGACGAGATCAGATGTCTTCGTCGCCGCCGAAGTCCATCTCGTCGGCCGGGGCCTCGGCGTCAGGTGCCGCAGTCTCGGGCGTTGCCGCCTGAGCCTCATTGCCGCCCATCATGCCCATAATCGCGTTACCAAGCAGCACGCCGCCAGCGACGCCCATGGCTGTCTGGGCTGCACCCGCGAGGAAACCACCGCCGCCACGTTGAGGTTGCTGCTGGCCGTAGCCTGCCTGGCCCTGGTTGCCCCACGGAGAACCTGCCGGGGCCGGAGGACGGCCATAGCTTGTCTGCTGGGGAGCAGCAGTGCGCTGCTGCGGTTGCTGACCGCCGCCGAACATTGAGGAGAAGAAGCCGCCGCTACCGGCCTGACGTTGCCCGCCCTGCTGGCTCTGGTGCTCAAGTTCCTCAATGCGACGCTGGGCGGCCTCGAGTGCCTGTTCCTGAACCACGATCGTCTGCGCCATGTAGTATGGTGCGCCCGGCTGCTGGCTGATGCGATCCTGGATAAAACGGTCGGCGCCGGCGTCACGCTGGCCGGACTGCTGCTCGACATGGGCGAGCTTCGAGAACAACCCGTCGATGGCCTGCTGGTCGTTGCGATCCATAAAATGTCTCCTTGGGTATGGAATGGATTATTCTTCGCGCTGGCCGGTGAAATTCAGCAGCAACTGGAAGATGTTGACGAAGTTGAGATAAAGCGACAAAGCACCTGATACCGCGAGCTTCTGCTGGCTCTCCTGATCGTAGTTGTCGGCGAACTGCTCCTTGATGTTCTGCGTGTCGTAGGCCGTCAGGCCAACGAAGACGACGATGCCGATCACTGAGACAGCGAACTGCAATGCGGTCGAACCAAGGAAGATGTTGACGATCGAGGCGATCACTACGCCGATCAGGCCCATGATGAGGAAGGAACCCATCTTCGACAGGTCGCGCTTGGTGGTGTAACCGAACAGGCTCATCGCACCGAACATGGTGGCGGCGATGAAGAAGGTCCGCGCGATCGAAGCTCCGGTGAAGACGAGGAAGATCGAGGCGAGCGAGAGGCCCATGACGGCGCTGAAGGCCCAGAAGGTCATCTGCGCCGCGGTCGCTGACATCGAGTGCATCTTGAAGGAGAAGAAGAACACGAAGGCGATCGGGGCCAGCATGACGACCCACTTGAGCGGCGTCGAGAAGATCGGCACATAGAGCGCCGGTGTGGTGCCGACGATGAAGGCAACGAGGCCTGTCACGACAAGACCGAGGCCCATATAGTTGTAGACGCGCAGCATGTGCTTGCGCAGGCCCTCGTCGACCTCGACGCCAGACGTCCGGGCATAGCCGCCGACGCGGTTCTGATTGGGGAACATGATAGTCTCCTTGACGATCAGTAGAGTGAATTGCTGAGAGTTTCCGCTTCGTCCGTCAGGCCGATATCGGGTGTACTGGATACGACGGCATAGGCGACATCGCCGAGCTGCCACCAGGCAGCCTCCGCGTTTGCGAGGTTGAGGTTCTTCACTGGTTCGACGGCGAAGCCTCCAGGCCTGCTGGCAAACAAGGAAACCCGCGTCCCCTCACCGGTCAGCACGGCAGCTTCGATACTGGGGCCGAACTCGGACGGAAAGACCTGGACGTCCACCACCTTCCAGTCCTCCGGAAGTACCGGCATGGTGATCGCCGTCGCCGCACGAATTTCGTCCCGATCGTAGGATTGAACCTCCGGTTGGGACTGCATGCCGGCGCGGACGAGTGTCGTCTGGTGAGCGCGGATGGCCTGTTCCACGAAGGCCGGCGGATGGACGGAGGCGTTGACCTCACTCGGGCCCACCGAAGTGTGGGCCAACCAGCCGATGGACACCAGCAGTCCGACCGCCGCGACCTTTCTGACGGAGTTCCACATCTGCCGATCCGATAGGCCGGAAGACAGATGACGGGCAGCCTCCCGCGTCTGCGGCCTAAAATGTTCTTCTCCACCGCTCATTGCGAGTTTCAGGGAGCTCCTGACCCCGAGGTCGGCCATCACCTGGGCAGCCGCTTCCGGGTTCTTCGCGAGAAACATTTCAACCCGGAGCCTACCGGCAGCATCGAGCTGGTTGTCGATATAGGCGTCCAGATCCGCGTTGTTCACAGTTGAGACATCAATCATTACCGCCTCCTACCAGCCTCAGATGGGCTGTCCTGGTCGTGGCCTGCTCGAAATTGCGCAACGTTGCCCTTGCCCTCGATACGCGGGACATCAACGTGCCGATCGGCACACCCAGAGCATCGGCGGCCTGCTGATATGAAAGGTCTTCGACCGCGACGAGATGCAAGGCTTCCCGCTGCTCGGCAGGCAATTGCATGAAGGCCTCGTGAACCTGACGAAGATGGACGGCATCGTCCTGAGAGGCCGGGATGGCGTACTCTATATCGGCCGCGCTCGCCTCGTCGCGTCGGACGCGGGAACGGTTCGATCTGAGCGTATCGACATGCGTGTTGTGAAGGATGGCGAAAAGCCAGTTACGCAGGTTTGCGCCCGCGCGAAATGTGCTGCGGCGCTCGTAGGCTTTGACAAGGGCATCCTGAACGAGGTCCTCGGCGTCCGCGTTGCTGCGTACGAGCGAGCGGGCATATCGCTTGAGCGACGCGAGATTGCCAATGACGTCGAAGGGGCCGTGTTTGGGATCCATACCCGCATATACGGAGCCCGTGGGCATTCTCATCCCGAATAATCGAAAGAATCTTGAGATTTTTTCAAATGCAGAAGAGGCGAAGACAAAAACGCAAACCTTTCGCATTGGGGAAATTGCCATCGCTCAATCCAATAGCGGCGTTGTTGTCACCGACAATGAGCGAGATTTTCAGGGGATCGAAATCATCAATCCCCTTTGTGCGAGCGCAATTTGAAACACTCGCTAGGGTTCGCTCACCATGAGACACGAAGCCCTTGACCCGTAGGTTCAGCGAAATCCGGCTATCCGACCGAAAAATGGTGTCGGTAAGATTCGATCATCAATAATGTTGCTAACAAAGCCCAGCCAAAGCGTAAGCTTCTTCCCCGTTCAAATTATCATGGCAATGGAGCGATTGCTTGCCCCCTCTCGACCTCAGCGTACGCCGTGGCGAACAAGAATAGCGCGTCCGCCGCGCCTTACACCAACAGAGGCAAGGGACCGTGGGTCGTCAATCCGCTGGTCTGGTCGACGAGCCTCAACCCGCTCCTTGGTCGTTTTCCGTAGTGAGTTCATCCGGCCGGATGCCGTGGTCCGGTTGGTCCTTCGGCTTTCGATCGCCTGTTTTTCCGGTTGGGTTGGTCCCGCTGGGCCCATCGTCGGATGACCACGTCTTCGGTAGACCTTCGCCGCCAGGCTTCTTCTCCGTACTCATCGAACAATCCTCTTCAACCAGTGTGCGATAACCCGCAGCTCCAAAAGTAGTTCCTGAGCTTAAGGCAACATGGTGAAGCCAAGCTCTCTGCCGGACTACAGGGGGATTGGAGCTGCTGGAACCTAGCCTATGTTTTGGTGTTGCGACCACAACGGAGGAAACCGCCATGCCACACGTCGATACTGACAATCTTCGGATCCATTTCATCGAGTCGGGGACGCAACGTGGCCGGCCAATTTTACTCTTACACGGCTGGCCGGATGATGCGTCCACATGGGACGCTGTATCCTCGCGCCTTGTGGGCAGCAACGTTCGGCTGATCGCACCATACATTCGAGGCTTCGGTGGCAGTGTTTTTCGCAGCGACAAGGCACCTCGTACGGCCAACGGCGCTGTTTTGGCCATGGACGCGATTGCTTTGATGGATGGTCTTGGCATCGACACCTTTTCAGTAGTTGGGCACGACTGGGGGTCGAATATTGCAGAGGGTTTAGCGATCGGCTGGCCACAGCGCGTAGAGAAAATGGCACTTCTGTCTTCCCTGCCGCGGATGGGAGGATTGAAGACGCCATCATTCCGACAAGCACAGAGGTACTGGTATCACTGGTTCATGGCCACTCGACGTGGTGCCGAAGCAATCAACAAAGATCCAAGGGGCTTCGCGCATATCCAATGGGAGAACTGGAGCCCCGACGGCTGGTTCGACCAGGCGACCTTTGATGCCGTGTCAAAATCCTTCGACAACCCCGACTGGGTGGCGGTCACATTGCATAGCTATCAAGTTCGCTGGGGCGAAGCTGACCCGGATGCGTCCAGCGTGTGGCTTGAAGATCGCATCAAGCAAACGAAATCGCTTTCGCTTCCAACAATCTACGTGCAGGGGCTGGAAGACGGCGTCAATCCTGCGGAACTCTCCGAGACCCTTCATGAGAAGTTCCTTGGACCGTTCGAGCGCATTGCTCTCCAGAATGTCGGCCATTTCCCGCAGCGTGAGGATCCGGACGCTGTGGCGCGGGAGCTCGCGATCCTCTTTGACCTATAGTGGCCCTGCAGTCCCACAACCACGGTGAAGGAGAACGGAGGTCAAATTCGAGAAGTCTGGACATCTTTGAAGGTTTGAGCGCTCAGGGACTTGGCGCTCGCCTTTACGACTTTTCACGCACAGGCTCGTGCTTTTGCTCTCAAAATGCCAGCCGTAGTCCCTTGTAAGAGTTTGCCGCCTTTGTGAACAGATGAGCCATCGCTTCGGCCATATCGTCATCGGGGCCGACTTCGAAGAAGAGGTCATCGCTCGCGCAGTCTTTGAGCGCTGATGCAATCCGTTTGCCGAACTGCTTCGCCATATAAGTTTCCCAGATATGATCCCCCTCGGGCGGGATATAGGTCGTGTAAAGAACCGCTATCTTGATCTGCCGATCCTTCAGGGCCTTGCAATATTTGATGTCGATGGGCTCGAGACAACGGCCCTTGTTTTCGTACCAGCTACCTCCACAGGCGCCACCGAGCTTGAGACTGTCAGCAACGCCGTCGGTAACGAAATAGACGACCTTCTGCGGATCCATGCGATTGGATCCGCTGCCACCATTACCGATGATTTCCTTTCCAATCTCTGTCAAAGCGGTATCGAAGCTGGTCAGCGCATTTTCATGGAAATGGTCGTGATCGGTTGTCTGGAGCGCAACCTTGCCGACAGCCTGGGAAGCGGTTGACATGTCGACCGTCGATGTAAGCACCTTTTCTATTCTATAACCGTCTTTCAGAGCCGCCTTGCCGAACGAATATGCCGCAACGTGGTACTGATCCACCGAGGTCGCCATCTCTTCGCGGACTCGGTCGATCAGGCTCTGCGCCGCTTTGGCAACGACATCGATGCGCAACGTGATGTTGTTTTTACGTGCGACAAGGTACGAACTGTTGCCATCCTCATTGAACTTGCCATTCGAGCCTGTCCAACCGATATGACAGGCAAATTCGCACCCGCGCTGCCCGTTGCCTTTGGTAATTGCTTGGAATTTCTGGATGTCTTTCGATGTCGCGGCAATGCCCATGGACGGCGTGTTATCGAGCAACATGTAGAAATCGGTATAGGTCTTGCTTTCGCTGCCATAGACGGCAGCCGCCTCACCCGTCACAGTCATATGTGTGTGGCCGAAGATCTTGGTGAACGTCGTCGGCATACCCATGGTGAAGGCTACAGTAGAGGATATCGCTCCACTCGTCTTCTTCACGTCGATTGTAACCTCTAGCGGCCATTTGCTGATATCCTCGGCGACGCTGATGCCTCGATGACTGAGAAAGAGTTTTCGACCATCCTCTTCGGCGAGGGTGACCTTGCCGTCTTCCTTCATCTTTCTGATGGCGACGAAACCAGGGGATGTTTCGCCGACCGCACCGAGCGCTGCTGCATCCGCTGCTCCCATCAACTCGCTGCGCAAGGTAAGCGCCCTGCCGAAGTCGATAGCGATCCCGGCAACGCCGATCAGTGGAACGAGCGCCAGTGCGGTGAGGATGCCAAAATTACCGGACCGATCTTTCCAGATGTGTTTCATTGCTCTGATGCTGCCCCAGCGTTACGACGGCGGCAGTCATTAGAGATTTAGATAAAGTATATCTTAATTTTACCAGCCGAACGATAAGCTGGTTAAAGAATAGCACAAAGTTTCTCCTATAACTTTTATCCTGCAGGGGGCGGTTATCTTTGCGCGATTTAGAGGTCTTGCACATTCGGAAGACCTAGTCGGGCCTAGGGGCTCACGTTGACCGCGGCACGACGGAGCAGGCCTTGAAAACGGCCCGCATGTACAGCCGTCAATAGTGTTGTAATGCATTCTCAAGCAGAGGATACCTGCTCGTTTTCCACCTGCCGGATGGTGAACCGACAGCGTCCTTGAGCTTCGTGACGGAGTGCGAGATCTACAGATAACCGATTATAGCTTTGATCTCGAGAAAGTCCTCGAGTCCGTAGAGACCGGCCTCCCGCCCGTTGCCGGATTGTCCGTATCCACCAAATGGAGCCTCCACGTCCTGCTTACCATTGTGTGGAGAGCCGTTGAGATAAACTCGACCTGCGCGCAGCCTCCGGCCAACGTCCTTTGCCATCGCGATGTCGGGCGAACTCACGTAACCGGCAAGGCCGTAGACCGTGCCGTTGGCAATGGCCACGGCTTCATCGACATCGCGATAGGTAAGAATTGATAAAACCGGTCCGAAAATCTCTTGTTGCGCAATGGTCATATCGGGACTGACCTCAGAAAAAACGGTCGGCCTTGCATACCAACCCCTGTCAATATGATCCGGTCTGCCCAAACCGCCCGCGAGCAAGGTCGCTCCTTCAGCAATGCCGCTTCGGATCATCTCCTGCACGCGATCAAACTGAAGCCCACTTGCGAGCGGGCCGAGCTGTGTTTGTGCCGCTGTGGGGTCACCGACGATGACCGCCTCGGCCGCCCCTCGCGCAATCGCGTAGACATCCGCCGCCTCGCTCTCATGGACCAAAAGACGTGTCGGCGCCTGACAGGACTGGCCGGAATTCGTGAAACTTCTTAGAACGCTGGCTGGCACCGTCTTATCCAGCTCGGTTCCCGGCAAAAGGATATTGGCCGACTTACCGCCAAGCTCCTGATGCACGCGCTTGACCGTATCAGCGGCATCCTTAGCAACCTGAATGCCCGCTCTTGTGGAGCCGGTGAAAGATATCATGTCGATATCGGGATGACGCGAGATGGCCGTGCCGACACTTGGGCCGTCGCCATTGATCAGATTGAAAACACCGGGGGGCACGCCAGCATCGTGAAGGATTTCCGCAAGCAGCAATGGGCTTAACGGCGCTATTTCGCTGGGCTTGATTACAGCCGTGCATCCGGCCGCAAGTGCGGAAGCAAACTTCGCTACAACCTGATTGATCGGCCAGTTCCAGGGCGTGATGAAGCCGCAGACACCGACCGGTTCGAGAACGATGCGGGTGCTACCCATCATGTGGCCGAAATCGTAGTCTGCCAGCACCTTGCGGGCTTGCTTGAAGTGCTCAAGTGCAGTCTGCACCTGCACGTCGCGGGCAAACCACAGCGGCGATCCCATCTCGGTCATTACAAGATGCGCGAGTTCTTCCGCGTGTTTTTCATAAGATGCGATAACCTGTGACAAAAGATCCAGCCGCTCCTCGCGCGACGTCTGGGAAAATCTGTCGAAGGAGGCACGGGCGGCTCTGACAGCTTGGTCCACGTCCTCTGCATTGCCCATCCGGATATGGTCGGCTACCTCCTCCGTCGCCGGATTGAATACCGAAAGCCGCGGACGTTCCCGAGCATCAACCCAACTGCCATTGATGTAAAAACAATCCGATCGGCGCATATGATTTATCCGGTTAAGTAGGTTGGAACGGAACTTTCGAAACGTCCCCCGGCCAAGGGTCGGGGGACGGGACTGAGCTCAATATCGGCGCGCCAGGAAAAGCATCGCCAGCGAACCGATAAGGGTCGAAGCGACCAGGACCATCAGACCTGCGTTGAAGGATCCGGTCTGGGCGATGATCACACCCATGACAAACGGAGAAAGCGCGCCAATGATGTTACCAATGCCATTGAACATGCCGACGCCTGAAGCGATCGCTCGCTGCGGCAGAATCTGAAGAGCGAGTGCAAAGAGGGGAGGAAGAGCCGCACCCCAGAAAAAAGCGCTGATCGAGATCAGCAATGCAGCGGTCTGAGGATCGCTCACCATCGTGACGCCTAGCATCGACACGCCTGCCATGAAGAGGCCGGCAAAGCAGATAGGCGCACGCCTTCCGGTCCTGTCGGACAGCACGGCAGCAGACACTTCGCCGAGGAACATCATGAAAAACGGCAGGAAGGAATAGAATCCCGCTTGGCGTGGATCGAAATTGCTTACCCGGATCAGATACGTCGGCAGCCAGCTGTTGAGTCCCCAAAGATAGATCAGCGCTGCGGAGTTGAAGATAACCAATATCCAGAATTTCCAGTCACGGACGAACAATCCCACTTGGGAAAGATAGGAACCGTTGCCACCCGCTTGTGCGATCGGCCGCTGCGCCGGAGCGGCTCTCGCGACGTCTGGCTGGGGACTATCCTTCACAAAGAGAAGCACCAGCGGAAGTATCACGATTAGGTTGAGCGCCGCCAACGTGCCGAAGGCGGCCCGCCAACCGAATGTCGTCTCTAAATAAATCATCAGCGGGAAGCCGATAGCGGAGCCGAGCGGACTTCCGACCATCCAAATGGAATTGGCTCGTGCCTGCTCTCGCTTTGGAAACCACCGTTTAACCAGCGAGTTCGTGATCGAAAACTGCGGCCCCTCTGCAATGCCGAGCAGGATGCGGAGCGTCAGCATCATCGTAAAGGAACCGGCGCCACCCATCAGCGCCATCATTATGCCCCACATCAGCGTGCCGACGGCAAGCGACCGCCGCAGACCGAAAATATCGCCAACAAAACTGAGAAACAGACCCGAGCAGCCATAAGCAAAAATGAACGAAGTCATCAAGAGTCCAAGTAGCGGCAGGTTGTTGCCGGTGCCCATTGCAGATTGAAAATCTGGATTGGTAAACAGCACGGCAACGCTGATGCGGTCGAAGAAAGCGGAAAGGACGGCTAGGAAAAGGATGAAGGCGATGATCCACCGCCTTCGTGTAGCGGGCGGGTCCGCTGTGGTCTGAACTGTAGCCATATCGGCGGCAGCTTCCCCACTCTCCTTCGAGTTACTATGCGTAATATCTGTCATGCGCGTTCCCCTTTTTTTTGACGCTGCTCATGATTTCAATATGATGATCTGATCGCTTCGATGCGCTTCCTGCGCCCTTGGCCCTTCCCTGTAATGAATTGTCGACGGGCAGGAACGTTAAGCCCCGGTGCCCGAGAAGCGGGTTCCGTAACGGGAGAACACGGAGTAGTGCCCCTGGAACCACGGCTCTTGGGCCAGCCGATCCCGCCACTCGGTGGCGCGGGCGGCTGATCTTGCAGGACTGTCCAACGCGGACAGATCGGCGAGATGGTGGATGGCGAGATGGGTAAAAGCGTCCGGTGCGCCATCAACGATCTTGTATCGCCGGCAACCCAGCCACTCATCGCATCCCATCAGCAAAGGCACATGTTCGTTCACGTACCAGTCATTGAATTCCTGCTCGCGGACCGGCGGTACCGCGAAAAAAACCGAGTACAGAAATGGAGAGGCTACAAGGACCGCATCGGTGATGCCGCCCTGCACCTGCCAGCTCAAGAGCTTGCCGGTATATCGGGTGAACCCCTTCACGTTCCTCAGCATCCAGGCCGTCTGATCCGACGGGTTTTCCTTGATGCGCCTGTAGTCTGGTGTCGCCAGGGTCTCAGGAGCCTCCATGTCGTACACAGCCAGATAGCCAGCGTTGTCGCGCGCCGCGTAACGCTGCGCCCCGATGAAGCCCGGAGCCTGCATGCGGATCGGAATGTGGTGGTTGTCGTACCAGGAATTGAATTCCGGCTCCCATTCTTGGGACGGTGTCATTTCGGAAAATAGAACTGCGCCAATTGTCATCGTATCACTCGCTCATGGGCCGGTCAGTATTCAGTGCGCGGCACCGTCAAATTTCTGGATGATGTT
The DNA here is from genome assembly GCA_023451735.1 of Pseudomonadota bacterium. Classification (GTDB taxonomy): domain Bacteria; phylum Pseudomonadota; class Alphaproteobacteria; order Rhizobiales; family Rhizobiaceae; genus Neorhizobium. Next base: position 19,806 of record JAEXYH010000030.1, read on the forward strand.
GGAACGGGCGGTGCGAACATTGCGGATACCGCGCGGCGTGTTTCTGCTGGCGCCGACGAAGCGCGGAATGCCGGCGGTGACCACGGCCGAAATGGCCGGAATATCGCCATTCAGGATCGCCGAATAAGCGTCCGATCTGGATCCACCGGCACCTGCGTCAAGGAGGATGACATCTGCATCCCGCCCCGGTGCAAGGAAGCCCGAATTCAGATTGAACCGCCGTGCATTGTTGCCGGTCGCCGCGGCCACGGCGACTTCGGGACGCATGCCGCCAAGCGCGACGAGGTGGGTGATCGTGTAAAGGATCCCTAAGGGCATGATGCCGGAACCGGTCGGTGTATCCGTGGCGATCAGCAGGCGATCCAGCGTGTCGGTCTTGGCCATCTTGTCGGCGATCAACAGAGCCGTGCGCAGATTTCCGGCCGTGCAAAGCTGCATGGCGACGTTCGTCTCGTGGATCAGCCGGTCGAAGCCTTCCTCGGGGATCGCGACAGGACCACCGTTGACGTGAAACGAGATGTCCGGCTGCATGGCGACAAGATGTTCCGCCCAGATCCCGGAAGATCCGGGTATGGATGCGCCTCCCGTATGCACCATCGATATCAGTCCGTAGGCGCGTGCGCTGTTGATCAGCGGAGCGTAGTCATAGGGCGTGTCGAATGCGCCAAAACCCGCCTTGACCAGCTTTAGGCCAAGACCCGCCATTTCGGCGATGTCTGCATCCATCAGACCGGGCTCGAGGATCAGCGCGCCGGCGTGGACCTTCATCCCGCCTGGGCGGTAGGTCTCGAAGCATTTCATTGCCGCCAGGGCGAGGGCTTTCACGCCGGCGGGATCTTTCGGACGCCCCGGTGTGTGGACCTCGGAGGCGGAGATCGCGGTCGTGACGCCTCCATGCACGTAGCTCTCAAGGAAGCCTACGGTCTTCTGCCGAGGCGTGTAGTCGCCGAAGGTGATATGCACATGGGAATCGATCAGCCCGGGGGCAGCCATGGCGCCCGCTGCATCGATCACCACGTCGGCCTTGTCGATCAACGCGTCGTCTACATTGCCCACGGCCCGGATGATGCCGTTTTCCATGTAGATCGCTCCGGCCTCGAGGAGCGGTGAAGCCAGATCTCCCGTGAACATCCGTCCCGCATTAACGATGGCAGTCTTCATATCGGCCTCCGCAGATTTCAAGCAACACTGGCTTTGCGTGCTGCGACTTCCTCGTGCGTCAGCCCGCCCACTCGCCAGTTGAGTCGCCTGCCGCTCGATGCGCAGAAAATGATGGCAATCTCGTCATCCTTTGGCCCACCGGGCACGGTGATGGTCATGCCGTCGTAGTGCGAGCGGACGTAAACGTCGTCTTTGTGGTTCATCGGAATGTCGATCGTCGTGCCGGGCGCGGCGATCTTCTGGAACGAGGAAATCCATGCTTCGGCGCCGCCAATGGCCTCACGCACCGGGTTTGCGAAGACCGTCGTCAGCAGAGCATTGGCATGCTCCTGCTCGCCGGCAAGACCGACGAGGCCGCCCTTTCCGTAGCCCTCGACGGCAAACTCGCCCATGACCTTGACGAGCATACGCCCAACCTTGTGGCCCAGGTCGCGGCTGGCGTCGATCAGCGGTTGAAGGTCTTCACCCCTGGTTCCCGCCAACGGATTTTCGACGATAAATATGACGGCAGCCTTGCGCAGGGGCCTTGCCACGCGCATCACACCGTCTTCGAATGTGTCTTCGACCTGGGTGAAGATCTTTCGGATATTCAGTTCCATCGTGTTGTCATCCTGCAAACTGTTACTGGAGCGCCAGAGGCGGCGCGGGTCGGGTCTCGATCAGACTAGTGGCGGAAGATCGAGCGCGGAATCCACGAGGCTGGTTGCGCGCTTGAAGTCGAAATTGCGGAACACGTTCATCTTCACGAGATGCGACGCTCCTCCGTAAAATTTCTCATACTGCTGGTGGCGATTGCCGAATTCCGACCCGATAAAGTCCCACGCAAGTCGCATCAGGGCGATACGATCCCTGGCGCTGGTGGTACCCGAAACATAGTAGCGCTCGATATCCACCATGAATTCTGGGACAGCCACATCCCGGTCGCTCGAGGGAAGCGTGAGCATACCTGCGCCCGTCATCTCGCGCACCATATCGACAAGCTTCGGATTGATTTCCGACTGCAATGCCATAACTGAGTAGAGTGCCGTCTTCGACGGCCACAGAACGCCCTTGTCGTCGAACTCCGCCACAGCTTCCTGCGCCTTCAGCATCGTATCGACGATCGACACGTAAGAGGCAAGTTCACCCATGGTGACCATCAGCGGAGGATTCTTGTCGTGGCCGGTAACCTCGTTCATCCGTTTGGCCAGACCCGACAGAAAGCGCAGTTTTGTCGCGTAGCGCGCTTGGGCCTGCAGGTTGCCATAAAGATGAGCAGGCGTCTGCCACCATTGCTGGAAGGTCACGTCGAGGTTCTTGTATGCGAAAACGTGTTCCCACGGCACAAAAACGTCCTCAAAAACCACAAAGCTATCGCTCTCGTCGAATCTCGCGGTCAACGGGTATTCGTTCTGGTCCGCTACATTGATGACATATGGCTTTCGGACATACAGTTTGACCCCCTTTGAAGCCGTCGGGATGGCGACCGAGATCGCGTAGTTCTCCTCGCCCGGCCGCAAGGGATGAATGCAGCTGAGGTGAATGTAATCCGAAAACACCGCGCCGGTCGCCAACTGTTGGGCACCGGAGATGTAGATGCCGTCTTCGGTCTCGCGGGTCACGCCGGCGTAAAGCGTCGGGTCAGCCTGTTCGTTGGCCGGCTTGGACCGATCAATCTGCGGCGGCACGATGGCGTAGGTTACATAGGAATGCGTTGCCCGTAGATGCTCGTAGAACCGAACGACGTTATCGGCGAAGGTCTGTCCGCCGCGCGCAAACACATCGGGTCTGGCGGCAAAACGACAAAGAAACCGGCGACGTGATCTGGGGAACGCCCCATCAGTCCGAATGTCAGCTCCGCCCATTTTTCAGACGCGATCCGTTTTGCGCGGAGATCATCGTGCGAGCGTGGAATCTGGTAAGCGCGCAAGACCGGCTCCCCGTCAACCGGAGATGGATAGGTCATAATGTCCCGGTTTTCAGGGGCGGCGGCGAAGTCGTAGAGCCGAGCGATCGACCGGGCAGCGTTTGCAAAAGCGGGATCGGACGTAGGATCGGTGACGAGCTTGCCATCGACGATGATATTGCGCGGATGGGCCCGCAATCCGGCGAGGAAATCCTCCCCCGTCCTCAATGGCTGTGACGGATAGGCATGAAGGGACTGGGCAAGTACTGATGACCGCATATCGATAACTCTATTTTTGTGGAGATGGGATTAGGCGGCTTCGACGGAGCGATAGCGACCCTTGAAAAAGATCAGTGGAGAGGTCTTTTCGAATGTCTGATAGGCGATCACGCGGCAGAGAAAAATCAGATGATCTCCGCCCTCAATGACTTTGAACTTCTCGCATTCAATATGCGCTAGCGCATCATCGAGTAGCGGAACGCCATTGGCGCTCACGCTATGCCGCGTATTCGTCCACTTGTCAGTGCCTTTGCGCGAAAAGCGGTTGGACAGATCAGCTTGCTCCGCTGTGAGGAAGTTGATGCCGTAAGCATTGGCCCCAACAAAGGCAGGAAGTGAAAACAGCGTGTTGGTAAGCGAAAACATCACCAGTCCCGGGTCAAGCGAAACCGAGTTGAACGAACTGATGGTAACGCCGACTTTTTCTGCCTCGCAGCCTATGGTGGTAGCCACAGCTACGCCCGTCGGAAAGTGACCGAAGAGGTCACGGAGCTCCCGGTAATCCATATCGATAGTTCCCATGTATCTTTATTTATTAGCTACATGATGTAGCTACATTTGGTATATGTCAATTCAGATTGGTTCCCTGTTTGACTTTTTTTTGCTACGCGTCGGCGGCGGCTTTATGTGTGCCGCTCAATGCTCGTGGAGTGCGTCGGATTGACTAGTCGGAAGAAACAAGAACGCTCTATTTTTCCGCCAGTAACGGTCACGCTGCCGGATCACCTTGATGACGGGTCCTGTCAGGATTTTCGTCACTCCATTTACCTTTTTGTGCATGCCGCCTCTCGCCTCGCCGAAATGCGATCCGCATTTGCTCAAGAAATTTCTGTCACTCCGAACCAGTTCCTGATCCTCATGTGCATCGCCTATCAGGCCGATGACGAAGGCCTAACTGTTGCTGCAATCGCTGCCGAACTCGGGCTGGCATCGACGCATGTCACCACGGATGTCGGCAGGCTGGCTAACAGGGGATTAGTGGAGAAGCGGCCGAACGAGGCCGACAAGCGGAGCGTGCTGGTCAGCCTAACCGACGGAGGTCGCGACACTATTAATAAAGTCGCTCCGCTCCTGCAGGAAATCAACGATATCCTGTTTCGAGACATAAGCGTTGAGGAACGTCGCGCGGTTGCAATCGTGTCCGAAAAACTCATCCGGAATTCTGAACGAGCTGCTGCGGAGTTACGGATTCGTGGTATCTAACCCCGGGCCGTACGTTAACGGTTTTAATGGGGCCCGAACCAGCGATCTGCGCAAACACGAAAGAGTAGCGGTTCCCGCGATGAGCGGTCATCGATTGCTCTTATCTGATGCTAAATTCAACTGGCATAGATTCAGAGTAATGCCATCGCGGTAAAAGGATCATCCCACTCAATCATGTTTGCCACTCAAGGCGGAAACGTCCAGTCCGTGGCCGCGTGCAATGCGGACAGCTGCCTAGACATCCTCCACTGACCGGCATTCAACAACCGCCGCGGTCTGCGTGTACGAGATTGCGCTCCACAGACTCTGCCTCGGAGAAAGACTTACGCCCTTTCCTAAAGAGACCGGCCCGATATATGCAGTTTTCAACTGCGAATAAAGATCGTCGTTCCGGGCCAGGTTCAATCGATAGACATTTCGAGCGTGTTACGAGCTTCAGAAGCCCGCTATGGCTGCCGTCACTCAAGCCCGACCTGCTGTTTGAAACTGGAAAGGCACCAGAAATCCGACCAGTGGCGGATACGGCCTTTCTCGAAAGTTACGACCGCAGCGGCGCGGAGGGAAAACCGCCTGCCGGTCGCCGGATAGTCGAAAAAACCGCCGGCCTGGGTCGCGCTCATGATCCATTCGGCACCACCGCGATGCTGGTCTGCCACGATGGAAACTATCGTCATCGTGAAGTCGGGCATGGCTGCCCAGGTTTCAAGCCAGAATTTCTTCATTTCCGAATGTCCCCGCGCGACCGCGTCGAACGGCACGTCCTCAAACATGCCGTCGCTCAGAAAAAGCGCGGCCAGCCGGTCGGCGTCGTGGCTGGACTGAAACTCCGCGGCCCGTTCAATCAGACCGATATGCTCTGCCGTCATGTCATTCCCCTTGGGGTTTCGAAAAGGCAATCGCCGACGGTTTGCTGATCAGCTCGTCTCGGCTTCATCGAGAAAGCTGGCAATATCGTCATACCCATAGAGTAGCGCCAATTGCCGCGGCGTCAGGCCAGTGTGGGTCTGCAGGTCGAGGCGCGCGCCGGCCTTGGCGAGCGCTCGCGCAGCCTCCAGATGGCCGTGCCAGACTGCATCATGGAGTGCCGTCAATCCGTTATAAGGGCCTTGTGCGTCGAGTTCAGCAAGCGGAACACGGTCAGTCTCCGTCAGAAGCGCTTCGATCATTCGAGAATCTCCGAAGAAAGCCGCTTCATGCAGCGGTGTTCCTCGCATCAGTCCGATGACCCGGCGCGGATCCGCGCCGGATGAAAGCAGAAGGCGGACAATGTCGCCGTGCCCTTCCCTCACTGCGATGCCGAGCGGCGTGTAGCCGTCTTCGACGCTGCCGGCAATCGGCAGTCTCTCGTTGACGTTGGCGCCATAGGCTATCAGTGTCTCCACCGCGGTACGATCGCCTGACTTTGCCGCTGCTACCAGCGTCGCCCCCTGGACGTGCTCAGCAACGATTGCAATCCTTTCCTCGATCAGTCTGGCAATCTCGTGCAGCTTGTCATCCTGCGCCAGTTGCAGCGCCGTCTGTTGCCAATGGTTGGTGATCTTTGTCCTGGCACCGCGGTCCAGAAGCAGCCTCACAGCGTCTTGCTGCTTATGCAGGACCGCGTCCATCAGCGCCGTATTGCCCAGAACAGGCGACTGCTGGTCGATGAAGGCGCCAGCCTCGAGCAGGAGTAAAATGACATCGGCATTGCCGGATTGCGCAGCCTTGTGAAGCGCGGTCGCCCCCATGCTCGGTTCAAGCGCCAGCACGTCGGCGCCTGCCGATAGAAGCAGATTGACCATCTGTGCCTGCCCGAGCCCGGCAGCCACCATCAATGGCGCTAGTCCGTCCGCGCCACGACAGTTGACATCTGCATTCGAGCGAAGTGCATCGGTTGCAAGTGCAAGGTCTCCAGAGCGGATAGCGACGTCCAGGGCCATCTTAACGCTCCTTTGGAAACTGTGCGGTCAAAAATTTGACCAGTTCCGTATTGATCTGGTCGCTTGCCTCATGCTGCAACCAGTGCCCTGCATCATTTACCCTGATGATATCGGTAAGGCCGGGCTGCACGGCCTTGAAATCCTCAAATTTCGGAGCGTCGCCGTGAAAGAATTGGCAGAGCCCGTCCTTTGCACCCCACAGGTAAAGGCTCGGCTGTCGGATCACGGCATTCTTGAAGGCCACCATGATCTCGAACGTTTGCTGCACCGCGCGGTAGTAGTTCAGGCCAGTGTCGAAGCCGGTCCGATCGAATGCGTGGATCGTTCGGTCCACATAGCCCGGATCGGCCCAGTCTGGAAGCGGAACAGGTGATGGCCGCAACATATGCCGGGCAGGATCTACCGGATCCCAACAAGTGCCGGGAGGTGGGCTTTTCGAGAGCCAGTAGAGTATGCTCGGTATGCTATCATGTGCAGGCAAAAACCGCTTTGCCGTGCCGGATTCCCCGAACGCGAGAGCATAGTAACGCTCGCCGAGGCCGCGCTCTTTGAGGTCATCGTTGAGGCTGGCTTCGCCGCGCGGCGCATAGGGTATGCTCAAACTGACCAGTGCATGAAACCGGTCAGGGCGCATCAGCATGGCACGCTGCGCGTGATCGGCACCCCAGTCGTGACCGACCATTGCCGCTCTCTCAATCCCGAGTGCATCCAGAACCCCAACGAAATCTCCCACAATGTAGGGTGACGTGTAGAGATGGACATCGGTTGGAGCGTAGCTTGCACCGAAGCCTCGCATGTCGATCGCAATTGCCCGATATCCCGCTGACGCGACGGCCTGCATCTGGCTCCGCCAGGTTTCCGCAGTATCCGGGAAGCCATGGGCAAATAACACGGCCGGACCCTGCCCCTGCTCAAGGACCCGGAAGACCTCGCCGTTGACTTTGAGCTTCCGGTCGACCAGCGGCCGTTGACCAATGGGACGCGTGAGGTCTGCTGACATCAAATTGCCTTCCTGCAAAAGGTGGTCGGTCCTCCGTTGACTGTTCACGGTACGGGTGATTGCTCCGACGCTTGAAAACTATCTCTTGGCAAAATGCCAAAACCTGCGTGTCGACCTACTCATTTTGTTTCAATCATCGGATGAACTCATCGGGCAGTGGCTAGGTTTCATCGAAAGTGGCGTGGCAATGCCTTGATCCTTGCGCCACCGGCAGATTCCGCAACTTCTCCAGAACCAATCTACCGCGCCTGGATCGGCTCTGATGGTCATTGTATTGTGCCCGTTGCGACGTGGCGGGGTTTACGGTTTATCGCACCCATGCCTCTCAATAATTGCGGGAGTGCATCGAAATTGTCCTGTCACTCGCGCAAGCACGGACCACCAATCGCAAAGTCAAAATCGCGGCACATGCCTTGACCAACGCGGCATGCGCGAACATCTCTCTATATCTCTCCGTGCTGTGCGCGCAGCGGACGGACGAATGATCGGATATCGCGCACAATAAGTTGAGGCTCCTCGGCCGCCGCAAAATGTCCGCCGCTCGGGAACACCGTCCATTGTCGCAAGTCGCAATGCTGTTCGGCTACACTGCGCGGCCTGTGAAAGAGGTCTTTCGGCATGACGGCAAAGGCAGTGGGCACGCCGATCTCCGGCTTTTCCTGGTTCGCAAGCGGCATCCCGTCTGAGAAGCAAGACGCGTGACAGAACAGCTGGGAGCCTACGAAACTGTTGGTGAACCAGTAAAGGCTCAGGTAGGTCAGCAGCGTATCCCTGTCAAACTTCGTTTCGACATCTCCACGACAGTCGCTCCAGGCTCGGCGGCGGAGCAGGATCCACGCGGCTTGTCCGACCGGGCTGTCATGGAGAGCCCAAGCAAGCGTCTGGGGATCACGCGCGTTGATCAGGGCATGTGCGAGCCCGGCCGGATCGCTGCCCTGATCTTTCGCCATCGCCTGTTCTTCGGGTGTAAACTGTTCGGGCAAACCCTCATCGAACGGCACGCCTGGAAGGATCGGAAAGCTCAAATGGCATCCGATAATCGCCTCGGGATGTGCATGTCCAAGCCAGGCGCTGACGAAGGCGCCTGCATCGCCACCATGTGTCACGAAACGGTCGTAACCAAGTTCTCGCATCAGCTTAACCCAGAGTTCCGCTGTCTCGATGTAACCGATATCTCTGCGGTCGACCGGCCCAGAAAATGTAAATCCGGGAAGCGAAGGAACGACAACGTCAAAAGCGTCCTCGGCGCTGCCGCCATGTGCGGCAGGATCGGCCAATGGCAGAATAACATCCTTGAAATCCCAGAAAGTCCATGGCCATCCGTGGTTGAGAATAACTGCAGTGGGATTTGGGCCTCGCCCGCGCACGTGAATGAAATGTATCGGCACGCCATCGATCTCGACCCGAAATTGGGGAAACTCGTTGATCTTTTCCTCTTGTGCACGCCAGTCAAACCCTTCCTGCCAATAGTCGGTGAGTTCCCGCAGGTATCGCCCGCTTACCCCGCATGACCAGTCATCGTTTTGAAGCTCGGCCGCCCAGCAGGTATTTGCTATCCGCCGACGAAGGGCGTCGATTTCGCTTTGGGGCACATCGACGCGAAATGGCACAATTTCCATGGATCATCCTTGAGTTCATGGCGGGATCATTTCGGCCGAGGCCCAAGACGTCGTGCCTAGTATCGACGGTACACCGGTGCGGTTGCACCGCATAATCCTGCCGTGCCGATTTTCTATCCGAACGCGCCAAACGGAGTGTTCGCTCGCTCTTGCCAGAATTCGGGCCATGATTGCATTCTACCGGTCAGGGTGCAGAATGCAGACACCGGTTATGAATGCGAAACCTATCAGTTAGGGCAGTAATTGCAGTCCGATACGCTCAGTACCAATTGGCCGACCCTCGTGAAAGATCTTGGCATCGACTTAGAAAACCTTCTCGCTCGGGCGGAGCTACCTCAGGATATTTTCCAACGCCCGGCAATCGAGCTTGGTCGTGCGGACTATTTCCGATTTTGGGATTGCGTTGAAGCGATGACAAGCGGTCCGCCGCTTCCCATTCGGCTCTGCGAACTTGCCCGAAGCGAAGCTTTCCCTCCTCCGCTTCTCGCGGCACTCTGCAGTCCCAACCTTCTGGTAGCCATGCGCAGAATCGTTCACTTCCAGCGCCTGATCAGTCCAGTCGAGATATCGCTCATTGAAGATCCGGACCGCATCCATGTTCAGATCGCCTGGCCCTCCAAGATACAGCCGCCTCCAACTCTGATACTGACGGACCTCCTGTTTTACGTGATGTTCGCGAGAACCGGGACGCGCGAGCATGTGAGTCCCATAGCCATTACCGCAACAACCCTTCCCATCGATGTCGCACCCTATGAAGATTATCTCAAAACATGGCTGACGACTGGCCCTTCACATCGCATCACCTTTAGCAGAGACGATTGTGTCCGACCGTTTCTCACATCGAATGAACGCCTCTGGGAAGCATTGCAGCCGGAACTTACTGAGCGTTTGGCACTGCTTGATGAGATCGGCGACATCACAAAGCTGGTTCGGCGGACGATCATTGACGTACTTCCGGGCGGCAAGCTCTCGTTTCAGGAGATTTGCCGCAGACTGGGCATGAGCAGGAGAACACTCCAACGCCGACTTGCGGCCGAAGGCACACGCTTCAACGCACTTTTGAACGCCACCAGAATAGAGCTCGCCCACCAATATCTGTCGGAAACCGAGATGACGCCGATCGAGATTTCTGCTCTGCTTGGCTTCAACGAGCCGAATTCCTTTTACCGTGTCTTCCGCGCCCGGACAGGGACGAGCCCCAAACGCTTTCGGAGCGAAAACCGGTCCTAAGAGGCGCTTTCCGCACGGGCGAAGTGTCCGTTTCCAACGCATCTATCGGCGGAATCGGGACCGGCGATAAAACGCCCTTCATCTCAACCGCGTCTGTGCAGCGAGGTGCCGCACTACCAGTCGAGACGATTGTCGCGGTAGTCGAGATAGAGGTTTTCGCCCGAGCCCATATGCTTTTCGACGACATCCGCGACCCCGCGGACGCTTGGTTCGAGCTCGATTTCAGCGTCGACCGTGCCATTGAGCGTTCCCATTGCGGTCTCACCCAACCCGGGTGGACGGACAACACGGTAAGCCCACTCTCCCGGTTTTCGGCATAGATTCCACGAGCCAGCATGTTGGACGCCGCCTTGCTCGCCCGGTAGAGCTCAAGTCCCCCCTCGACATTGATGGCAATGCTCCCCCGATGAGAGGACATGAAGGCCAGTGTACCCCTGAGTACCAGCTTCCCCAGGAGATGACGGGCAAGCCTTATCGGTCCGAACGTGTTGGTCAGCATAATCTCGCCAAATTCCTCGCAGTTTGCCTCAAGCACACTTTGATGCTGCGCTCCCCAGATGCCGGCATTCATGAAGATCACATCGAAACGGCGGTTTCCAAGCGATGCGAGAAATGGTGCGATCTGGCCGGCATCCGTGACGTCGATCATGGTGATCGCGAGGCGATCCGGGTCGGCTTCGCCGACCCGACGAAGATCGTCGGTGTTGGCGCCGGACCTCGCCGTCCCGACGACAGTCCAGCCACGATCGAAGAACTGCCGTGCAAGGCCGAGGCCCAGGCCGCGCTCGGCGGCCACGATGAGGATGGATTTTGTCATTGACGGTTTCCTTTATAATCAGATCGCCGTGTAGCCGCCATCGGCCACCACCAGTGCTCCGGTCATGAAGGAGGAAGCCGGAGATGCAAGAAAGGCGATGACTTCGGCGATTTCGTTCGGCTGGGCGACCCGGCCTATCGGATGGACATTGCCGTAGCTGGCCAGTGTGCCTCTGCTGTCATCAACGATGCCGTCAAGGATATCGGTCTCGACGACGCCGGGCGCGACAGCATTGGCGCGAATTCCGGTAGCGCCATATTCGACGGCAATGACCTTGGTAAGCTGAGCGATCGCGCCCTTGGAGGCGGCATAGACTGCCGTATCCTTCATTCCGACGCAGGATACGATCGACGCGACATTGACAATTGCGCCGCTCCTCTGACCGATCATCACTTTGATTGCTTCCCGCGAGTGCAGAAAATTGCCGCGGGCGTTAACGGTCATGATCTCGTCCCAGTCGGCAACGCTCATGTCGATCAATGGCCTGTTCATAGTGCGGCCGGCATTGTTGACGAGAATGTCGACCGCGCCGAAACGCTCGACTGCCAGCGCGATCGTGTACGCCGCCGTCGCTTCGTCGGCGACATTGCCGCAAATGGTTGCTATGTCGGCTGCGGCAAGCTCAGCCACTGAGGGATCGAGGTCGCTTGCGACGATGCGGGCACCCCGTTCCCTTAGCAGATTCACGGTTGCAAGACCGATCCCGCGGGCCGCGCCGGTCACGACGACGACCTTTCCGGACAAATTCAAGCTCTCACTTCTGATCAACGTCATTTGCCCTCCTCCGGAAAGTCGGTGCCGCGCGTGATCGCTTCCCATCTGTCGATCTCATCGACAACCTGATCAAGCTTGGTGCGGGCTCTCCGCAAGGCGTCGCTGCCGAGCAGCAGATGCAGGGGAGGATTTTCGGTACGGACCAAGGCCATGATCGCCCGGGCCGCACGCTCCGGATCGCCCGCCTGTCGCCCCGCCGCCGCGTCAAAAGCGGCGCTGCTCCGGCCGATTGTTTCGGCATAAGCAGCATCTGCCACGGCGCTCTTGCGGATGGAGTGAGACGAAAGGAAATCCGTCCTGAAGGCGCCCGGCGCGACGGCCGTCACGTTGATGCCAAGCGGTGCGATCTCGAGAGCCAAGGCGGCCGACATGCCTTCCAGCGCCGATTTTGCAGCCGAGTACATTGCCGACCCGGTCGACGGCGCGCGTCCGGCGATCGAGGTGATGTTAACGATGTGACCCCTCCCCTGCTTGCGAAGATGTGGCAGGGCCGCTTTGATGATGCGGAATGGCGCGAAGACATCCACAGCAAACAGTTGCTCGACCTGCGCGTCGGTGGCAGTCTCCAGGGCGCCTAGAAGACCGTATCCGGCATTGTTGACGATGACGTCGATCTGCCCGACGCGCTCGAATGCGTCGGCCACGGCAAGTTCGGCCCCGGCGCCGTCGGAGAGGTCGATGGTGAGGACATGCAATGTGCCCTTTGCATGATCTAGATCGGGCTGTCCGGATCTGACGGTTCCGACGACGGTATCACCCTCGGCAAGCGCTGCCGCCGCCAGTGCCCGGCCCAATCCACGTGAGATCCCTGTGATAAACCAGGTTTTCATCTGCTGCTCCTTTGTCGTGATGGAACAGAGATGGCGCATTGGCTCAGGCTTTATAATACAGTAGAAAGATACAGCCGTTGTTAGCGCAGCTAACAAATGATATCGAATTGGACATGAGCACGCTTCTCCCAAGCCAGGATTACAACCAGCTTCGCGCCTTCATTGCAGTGGCGGAGTGCCTCAGCTTCAGCCGAGCGGCCGAACAGCTCGGCGTGTCGCCATCGGCCCTCAGCCAGATGATCAGGAACCTCGAAGACGAAGTCGGCATGCGGCTGCTGCACCGCACGACGCGTAATGTCTCCCTAACAGAAATCGGTGAAAACCTGTTTCAACGTGTGCGGCCAGCTGCTCTTGAGCTGGGGCGCGCCGTGACGCAGGTCAGGCACGCCGGCGAAAGGCCCGCAGGAACCGTTCGTATCCACACGTTCAGATCCGCCGCCCAGAAGCATCTCGAGCCGATACTTGAGAATTTTGTTGAGCGGTATCCGGATATTGTCTTGGACATCACGCTGGACGATGAGGTCGTTGACATCGTTTCTGGTGGCTATGACGTTGCCCTGCGCATCGGCGAGGTTATCGAAAAGGATATGGTTGCGGTACGACTGGGACCGGAACTTCGCCAGATTGCGGTCGCAACGCCTGACTATCTTGACCGTTATGGTTTCCCTGATCATCCGCGTGATCTCGTCAACCATCGCTGCATACGCTGGCGCTGGCCCGGTCGCGCGACGCCCTATGCCTGGGAGTTCTTCGAGCAGAATGGATGGTTCAGCGTCACTGTCGACGGTCCTCTGATCTTCAGCGACAAGGAGAGCGCGCTGAATGCCATATTGAAGGGCATCGGGATCGGTTTTCCGGTCGAGGACACGGTCTCGACATACATTGCGGAAGGAAAGCTGGTCAGCATTCTCGACCAGTGGTCTGCACCGTTTCCCGGTCTCTTTCTCTGTTATCCGCAACAGCGCCAGATGGCGCCGGCGCTGCGTTCCTTCATCGATGCAGTCCGTGCGGGACCCGGGCGGCGATCGGACCAAGATCGCTAGTCCGTACGGCTGTGCTGAGACACCCGATGTCTTCGGGCGCGCCCAAGCGTGTTTAGCCGGCCCAATCTACAGATGCTGAGCAAGGAAGCTGCGGATGATCTGCGCGATCTCGCTCGCATGGGTCTCGAGTGCGAAGTGGCCCGCGTCCAGCAGATGCACATGCGCATCCGGCAGGTCGCGTTTATAGGCTATCGCACCGGCCGGAATGAAGGCCGGGTCGTGACGGCCCCAAACCGCTAGAAACGGCGGTTGATACGTGCGGAAATACTTCTGGAACTCCGGATACCGCTGCAGGTTGGTCCGATAATCCAAAATGAGATCGAGCTGGATTTCCTCTGCCCCGGGGCGTGCCATCAGGGCGATATCAAGCATGTACCCGTCCGGGCCAAGGCGACTGGGATCGGCGCCGGTACGATACTGCCAATTTTCGATCACATCCGCCGACAGCGTGGCACGGCAGGCTTCCCGTGTTTGCGGACCAGGCTCGCGCCAGTAGGCCTGCCAGGCGTCCCACTGATCACTGAAGCCGTCGAGATATGCGTTACCGTTCTGGCTGATGATCGCCGTGACCCGCTCCGGATGCGCCGCCGCCAGGCGATACCCGGTTGGTGCACCGTAGTCGAAGACATAAAGCGCATACCGGTCAAGCGAGAGGGCCTGGGTAAAGTTGTCGACCACCTTGGCCAGATTGTCGAATGTATAGGCGAACCGCCCCTGTTCGGGGGCCTGCGTATATCCGAACCCCGGCAGGTCTGGTGCAATGACGCGATATTTTTCGGCGAGCTGCGGGATGAGATCCCGAAACATGTGGCTGGATGTCGGAAACCCGTGCAGAAGAAGCAGAACCGGAGCATGTCTGGCCCCTGCCTCCCGATAAAAAACATTCACATCTCCAACTTGCTGCGTTTTGTAACTCACTGTCATGTCAGTCTCCATGAGGTCGGACGGCTCTCAGCATGCGGCGACCAACTGTCGAGGTTGGCAGCCGACTGGTTCAGATGGATAAAAGGATGCTTTTTTCTCTTTCCAGCGCGCGGCGCGCTGCAGGCCGCTCGATCAACCGATCCTTCATCGCAACGAGGTTCGCTAGGTCCATGATTGGTAATCCCAGTTCCCTTCCCCAGGGAAAAAAGACCAGTGCATAGGGATCGGCGAGAGTGAACGCGTCACCCATCATCCACGGCCGATCAGCCAGCGCGGCATCGATTTCGCACAGATAAGCCCAATATGTCTCTTTTGCCTGCGCTCTCAGCGTCGCATGCGCACCCTCCTCCGTAACAAACTGCTCCGGATGGATGAACTGCTTAAAAGTCGGGTGCACTGTACCCGAGAGCCAGGAACATGTCGCGATCGTCCGTGACCTCTCGAGTGGATCGACGCCGAGCAAATTGCCGTGACGATGCGTCGTTCCGACCCATCCCAGAATAGCGGTCATTTCCAGGAGCACGCGGCCGTCATCGAAGCGTAGCGCCGGGACCGTTGCTCGAGGGTTGATCGCCAGATAGTCGGGCTTGTGCTGCTCGCCGGAGAAAATATTGATTTTCTTCGTCGTGAAAGTCGCCCCGGCCGCTTCCAAAGCAACGTGGGAGGCCATCGAACAGGCGTATGGGCTATAGTAGAGCGTCAACATGGCAAGTCTCTCTCCTGGCCGTGAGCCTCGCGAAAAATTTCGTCGCAAGATGGAGATAATCGCTTCTTGCGGGCTGCATAATCGGTGAACAACGGATAACATCTGCTCAAAATATGAGGAAATCTATGGATCGGCTGGAAGCCATGTCGTTGCTGATTGATACGCTGGAAGCGGGCAGCTTCTCGGCTGCCGCAAAAAAGCGCGGGGTTCCGGTAGCGACACTTACCCGTAAGGTCGGTCAGTTGGAGCAGCACCTGGGCGCAGCTCTCCTGATCAGATCGACCCGTAAACTGTCTTTGACCGATACAGGACAGAGATACGTTGCCGGAGCCCGCCAGATTATCGCCCAGGTGACGGAGGTCGAACGCGAAGCGGTCGGCGAATTCGTAGAGCCGATGGGTCGACTGGTTATAAGCGCACCTCGGATGTTCGGACGCCTTCACGTTCTGCCGATTGTTAGTGAATTCTTGCAAGTTCACGCTGGGATCACCGTCGATCTGCAACTTACCGACGGCAATGTCGATCTGGCAGCAGGCGCCGCCGACCTTGCCGTGCGGATCGGTACGCTTCCCGATAGCACCCTGGTCGGGACCCGGATCGGAAACATGCGGACCGTAGTCGTTGCGAGTCCTGCGCTTCTTGCTCGATATCCTGAAATCCGGACCTTGAGCGATCTGGCGAAGTTGCCATCGATAAAGCTTAACCTGCCGATGCCCGCCACCCTCGCCGGCTCACGAAGTGGCAAACCCTTCTGCCCTGAGGGATATACACGATTGCTTGTCTCCAGCGCTGAAGCGGCGATCGACGCGGCTGAGGCTGAACTAGGCTTCGTCCGGCTTCTGCACTATCAGGCGGCCGACGCCTTACGGGCTGGCACGTTGCGTCTGGTTCTGGAGGCTTTCGAGGAAGAAGCGGCTCCTGTGCACCTGCTCCACGCCCCGGTCCCGCAGCTGCCTCAGAAAATCCGCCGTTTCCTCGATTTCTCGGCCGACCGACTACGTGCCTCGCTGTTCGCGATCGGCAAGAGCCAATAAAATATACCCGTATCTCGCTTTAAAGGCACACTGAAACAGATCCCCTCAGAGCTTGAGCGGATACGAAGATCGGTGCTGTGAAATCGCCAAGAACCGCTCACTCGCAAGCGTGATGTCACACGCGATCACTTGACCCTGCAATGGAGATCGCCGTTATCGGCCCGACGTTTATGAGAATTTTTTGCTTCCAGGGAACGAAAGCTGCCGCCGCGCGTTTGGGCGCTTGATTTTGGCCCGATTAGAACAGATGGCATGTGAATGTTAAGGATGAGCCCGGATGACGGGAAGTTATTCCCGCGCTTTGCGTGGCGTGTTTCCGACGCATGGATTCCACATCCAACCCGCCCTTTGTCGCCAATGGCGCGGGTATCCATCTCGCACTCCGGTTTAGCGCTTGTTTCCGTCAATCCGTCGCCATCCCGCAGTGTGGTCATTGCATACGTATGACGCACAGGTTACGCGTTTGGCGTTCAAATCATTTCCACCTCATTCGAGATATTCATGACGACGCCCAATAAACCGACGCCGACAAGGCGAACCATTGGCCTCGACCCGCGGGTCACCTTCAGCCTTATCGGAGCTTTGGCATTTTTCGTCATCAGTGCGGCGGTCGCCTGGTACAATATACAGGCACTGCGTTCCAACAACGAGCGTGTCGTTCACAGCCATGAGGTGATCGTTGCGCTTGCTGATCTCCTGTCCAACATCCAGGACGCGGAAACAGGCCAGCGTGGTTTTCTTCTGACCAACAGCGATCGCTATCTCGAACCTTACAATACCGCAATCAACGCTATCCCGAGACGGCTTGAGACGATCGGCGGCATGATCAGCGACAATTCCTCTCAACAGCAACGGCTCGCCAATCTCAAATTGCGGGTCGAGGGGAAACTGTCCGAGCTTCGTGAAACGATCGAGCTGCGGCGAAACCAAAGTCCCGAAACGGCACTTGCCGTCGTCAATTCCGATCGGGGCAAGATTGAGATGGATGCCGTTCGATCGCAACTGATTGCGATGCGGCAGGAAGAGACCCGCTTACGCATGCAGCGCCTTGCGGAGATGGACAGCGCCTACACGACCGCATTCGCAAGCAGTATCCTTGCCGGTCTGCTCGGTATCCTGCTCACCGTCGCAATCGGCGTATTGATCCGTCAGGCGACGCTTTCGCGGCGACGCCAGGATTGGCTGCAGTCTGGAGAAGTGGGATTGAACGCCGCGGCCACGGGCGATCGACGCACCGAAGAGCTCGGCGACAGTATTCTGCAATTTCTTGCCCGTTACACCGGCGCCGTCGCTGGCGCGATTTTCGTCAAGGTTGAGGACGACTTTCTGCGCGCTGCGACCTACGGCGTCCCTGAAGGTGCCAACGTGCCAGAACGCTTTACATCGAAAGAAGGCCTACTTGGGCAGGCGGTAGCTGGCGCAAAACCTATCCTGATCGAGGGCGTGCCAGATGGGTATCTGGCCTTTGGCTCGGCGCTTGGACGCGACAAGCCTCGCCATTTGATGATCTCGCCCGGACGGGTCGATGGTGCGGTTAATTCCGTCATCGAACTCGGTTTCCTGCGTCCTGTCGACGAGTCGATCCTGACCCTCCTCGAGCAGGCATCGGCGTCGATCGCCACTGCCGTTCGTTCGGCGAAATACCGCAGCGACCTGCAAAATTTCCTCCGCGAAACCCAACGGCAGGCCGAGGAGCTTCAAGTCCAGGGCGAAGAATTGCGCGTTTCCAACGAGGAGCTTGAAGAGCAAGGCCGGGCGCTCAAGGAATCGCAGGCGCGTCTCGAGCAGCAGCAGGTCGAGCTTGAACAAACGAACTCTCAGTTGGAGGAGCAGGCTCAGCAGCTTGAAGGCCAGCGCGACGACCTCGAGAGGGTCAACGCATCGGTCCAGCTCAAGGCCCGCGAACTCGAACAGGCAAGCCAGTACAAGTCGGACTTCCTTGCGAATATGTCGCACGAGCTGCGCACGCCGCTCAACTCGTCGCTTATTCTGGCCAAGCTTCTTGCAGACAACCCGAACGACAACCTCACCACAGAGCAGGTCAAGTACGCACAGACGATCCAGTCCTCCGGCAATGACCTTCTCAATCTCATCAACGACATTCTCGATCTGTCCAAAATCGAGGCAGGCCATGTCGATATCCGGCCGGAACCGGTCTCTCTTGACAGGCTGGTTAGCGGTCTCAGGCAGCTTTTCGATCCTGTCTCTAAGTCGAAAGACCTAGGCTTCGAGATCGATATCGCGCCCGAGGCCCCTGCTGTCATCGAGACGGATCCGCAGCGTCTTGAGCAGGTGCTCAAGAACCTCCTTTCGAATGCCTTCAAGTTCACTGAAAAGGGCAAGGTGACACTGAATCTGCGTGGCGCCACCGATGGTCAGCTCGCGTTTTCGGTCACCGACACCGGCATTGGCATAGCAGAGGAGCAACAACGCAGCATTTTTGACGCCTTCCATCAGGCCGACGGAACGATCAGCCGCCGCTTCGGTGGCACAGGCCTCGGTCTTTCCATCTCCAGGGAGCTCATTCGCCTCCTTGGCGGCACAATCCATCTGACCAGCCGGCACAACCACGGAAGCACATTCACCGTTGTCGTTCCTGTCTCGTACGATCCCGCCCGTATCGTTTCCCGCGACATTCGTACCGCAGAACCGGTAACGATCCAGCGATCCGTTGTCGAAGAGGTGCGGGCGCTCGAGCCCGAACGCCACCGGATCGTCGAGGACGATCGCTCGGCTCCGAATGACGGCAAACGGACCTTGCTGGTCATCGAAGACGACGACACGTTTTCCGCGATCCTTCGTGACTTGGCGCGCGAAATGGGTTTTCGAGCGCTCGTCGCAGGAACGGCCCACGACGCATTGGAGCTTGCCAAACAGTACATGCCGAGCGCCATCGTTCTCGACATCGGACTGCCGGATCAGTCGGGGCTTTCCGTACTCGACCGGCTAAAAACGGATGTCAGAACCCGCCATATCCCAATACACATCGTGTCGGCTGACGACTATGCAGAGACGGCGCTTTCACTGGGCGCGGTTGGTTACATCATGAAGCCGGTGCAGCGTGAACAACTCGTCGAGGTTCTTCAGAAGCTGGAGGCAAAGCTCTCGCAGGGTGTCCGTCGTGTTCTGATTGTAGAGGATAACGAGGTCCAGCGCGAAGCAGTCATGAAACTCCTGACCTCGCATGACGTTGAAACGGTCAGTGCGGGTACGGCCGCCGAATGCCTGACACTTTTGAAAGAGCAGACCTTCGACTGCATGGTGCTTGACCTTACCCTGCCCGACGCGTCCGGCTACTCGCTACTAGAAACCATCAGCGGCGACGACAGCCATTCCTTCCCACCCGTTATCATTTATACGGGCAGAGTTCTTTCGGCGGACGAGGAGCAGCGTCTGCGCCGCTATTCGAAGTCCATCATCATCAAGGGCGCAAAGTCGCCGGAACGTCTGCTCGACGAAGTATCGCTGTTCCTGCACCAGGTGGTCTCAGACCTGCCGGATGAGCAACAGAAGATGATCCGCAAGGCCCGCAACCGGGATGCGTTGCTGGAGGACCGCCGGATCCTGATTGTCGAGGACGACGTTCGTAACGTCTATGCACTGACGAACATACTCGAACCCCGCGGAGCCGTCATCGAGATTGCCCGCAACGGCCAGGAGGCACTCGACAAGCTCGGCCAATCCCAGGACGATGCAACAAAAGCGATCGACCTCGTCCTGATGGACGTGATGATGCCCGTGATGGACGGGCTGACCGCGACACGCATGATCCGGAAAAATCCTGACTGGAAGAAACTGCCTATCATTACGCTGACAGCCAAGGCCATGCCCGACGACCAGCAGCGCTGCATCGAGGCTGGTGCCAACGACTATATGGCCAAGCCCCTCGACGTCGAAAAACTGTTGTCGCTCGTACGTGTATGGATGCCCCGGTGATCGAAACATTCGAGAAGGTCGAGGACATTGAAATCCGGCTTCTGCTGGAAGCGCTTTATGTCCGTTATCACTACGATTTCCGCAACTACGCCATGGGGTCGATCAAACGGCGCCTGCGGCAGGCCTGCGAACAAATGGGGTTTGCCACGATCTCCGCGCTGCAGGAAAAGGTGCTGCACGACGAGACGATGCTTCCCCGTTTGCTCGGTTATCTTACGGTCCAGGTAAGCGAGATGTTTCGCGATCCGAGCTATTTCCGCGCCATCCGGGAAAAAGTCGTTCCGCACTTGAAGACCTACTCCTCCCTCAAGATCTGGATTGCCGGCTGCAGCTGCGGCGAGGAGGTCTATTCCCTGGCGATCCTGTTTCGCGAGGAAGGGCTGGAAGATCGTACGATATTCTACGCTACCGACATCAACCAGGATGCTTTGCAGGCGGCAGAAGCCGGGGTGTATGACCTTGACCGGATCCAGTTGTTTACTGAAAATCATCGAAAGTCGGGTGGTAAATCGTCTCTTTCCGATTACTACAATGCGGGCTACGGCCGGGTTTCTTTCGACCGGTCTTTGCGCGAGCGTGTGGTCTTTTCGGACCATAGCTTGGTGACTGATGCGGTCTTCGGCGAGATGCAACTAATCTCCTGCCGCAATGTGATGATCTATTTCGACCGTCCCCTGCAGGACCGCGCCGTTGGACTGTTTAAGGAGTCCCTGGCTCGCAAGGCCTTTCTGGGTATTGGCGCGAAGGAAAGCCTTCGCTTCTCCGCGCATGCAGAGGGGTTCAAGGAATTCGTCCGCGAGGAAAAAATATATCAAAGGGTCGGCCTATGACCACTGTTCGACCAAAGGCGATCGTGATCGGAGCCTCGGCGGGGGCATTGGAAGCGCTCTCCGTTATCCTGCCGTCTTTGCCAGGTGATTTCCACGCACCGATCATTGTCGTTGTTCATATCCCGCCCGACAAGCGAAGCGTACTCGCTGAACTGTTCCAGGCCAAATGCCGGATCAAGGTGGTTGAGGTTGAGGACAAGGAGCCGCTCCACCCGGCAACCGTCTATTTTGCGCCACCGGATTATCATCTGCTTGTCGAGAACACCGAGAGTCTCGGGCTGACCTCCGAGGAGCCAGTTTTGTATTCCAGGCCTTCAATCGATGTCCTGTTCGAGAGTGCTGCCGACATTTATGGTTCGGATGTCACAGCCGTTTTGCTGACCGGCGCCAATCAGGATGGCGCCAAGGGCCTGGCTGCCATCGCCGAGGCAGGTGGACAGGTAATCGTACAGGATCCCGACATGGCTTTCGCTGCCGCAATGCCCGAAGCAGGTTTGAAGCTTTGCCCCGAAGCCAAGGTTCTGTCGCTTGACGGCATATCCGAATATCTAAGGAGGATCGGCTGAAATGAGCCAGGTTTCGTTTCTTCTGGTTGACGATCTCGAGGAAAATCTCATTTCTCTCGAAGCCCTGCTGCGCCGCGAGGGGTTGACCCTCTTGAAGGCACGCTCGGGCGACCATGCTCTGGAACTGCTTCTGGAACACGACGTCGCTCTTGCCCTTATCGACGTTCAGATGCCAGGCTTGAATGGGTTCGAGCTTGCAGAGCTAATGCGCGGGAACGAGCGCACGCGACGTGTGCCGATCATTTTCGTAACGGCTGGGAACACCGCCGACAGCCGTTGGCGTTTTCAGGGCTATGAGGCCGGAGCCGTCGATTTCATCCAGAAGCCGATCGAGCCGGACGTTTTGCGTAGCAAGGCGGAAGTGTTCTTCGAGCTTTACCGCCAACGGCAGCAAATTGCCGCCCAGCGCGACCAACTCCAGATCCATGCTGAAGCACTGAAGGAAGCGGATCGCCGCAAAGACGAGTTTCTGGCGACCCTTGCCCACGAACTGCGCACGCCATTGGCGCCTCTACGCAATGGCCTCGATCTCCTTCAGCGCAATCCGCATGGGGAGAAAGCCGGCGATATACGCGGCATGATGGATAGGCAACTGGTACACCTTGTCAGATTGATCGATGACCTTCTGGATGTTTCGCGCGTCAGCCAGGGGAAGATCGAGCTTAGGAAGCAACTTCTCCGGATCGACGAAATCGTCAGGTCGGCGACAGAAGCCAGCCGACCATTAATAGACGGCGCAAGTCACCGGCTGACGATCGAGATGTCGGAAAATTCGCTCTGGGTCGAAGGTGACGAAATCCGCTTGTCGCAAGCGGTGTCGAACCTCCTCAATAACGCCGCAAAATATACGCCCGCGGGCGGACGGATCACACTTAGCGTGCGTGCTGAAGCCCAGCGCGCTGTCATATCGGTGACCGACACGGGCATTGGCATACCCGACAACATGCAGGCAAACGTCTTTCAGCTGTTCACCCAGATCGACGACCACCTGCAACGTTCGCAAGGCGGTCTCGGCATCGGGCTCGCCCTTGTTCGCCAACTTGTCGAGTTGCATGGCGGAGCGGTGGACGCTTATAGCGCCGGGCCTGGGAGGGGAAGTCGGTTCACGATCAGTCTTCCCCTTGTGCCGGCTCCATCGCAGACGCATGTTGCGGACCAACCGAGACAGTCCATTTCATCCTTCCGGCAACTGAAAGTACTGGTCGTTGATGACAACCCCATCATCGCCGATACGCTCGGGATGATGCTGGAGGATATCGGCCACCAATTCGAAGCTGTCCATGATGGGCGCGAGGCGCTGGACGCCGCCAAGCATTACCATCCAGATGTTATTCTTCTCGACATCGGCCTTCCGGGGATGAATGGCTATGAGGTATGCAAGGCCTTTCGCGGCGAAGAAGAGTTCCAGGATACGCCAATCATTGCGCAGACTGGCTGGGGTCAGGATCGAGACAAGGAACTGGCGACCGAAGCAGGTTTCAATTTCCACCTGACGAAGCCTGTTCCGCTCGAGCAGTTGCAAAAGGTTTTCGCGTCACTTTCGACTTAATCTGGAGGCCTTCGGCGCGCAGTCGGCGGTTTCGTCCATTCTCACTGCGTCGGCTGGTGCAGCATCAGTCTTCTTCTTGAATGGCATGAGAGCGTCTATAGCGAACTTGTCGGAGTATGCCTGAGCTACGCGGGCGATATCGGACATGTCCGCGCGGTTAAAAAGTGGCTTCTCTATAATAGACCTTCTTCACGACGATCTCGACCGGCGTTGCAGGATCGACTTTGACCCTTGTACCGTTACGCGGGAAGTCGAACTGCTGCCATCTGTGGTATCTCTCAAGCTTGCATCGCCCCCAAATTCCTTCAGCGATCAAAATCTGACTATCGTTCGTAACAAACAGGGATCGCGTGCGTTTTCCATTCAAACTGGAGAACGAACTATGGATCCCGCAAGGTCGGCCGAGCTCTTCAAAACAACGTCGACAGGGGCGACCGAGCTTGAGCGAGAATTTTCGCCAAAAACTCTGATTACACCACCAGTTGCGCCCAAAGCCCTATGGACCAGCGAACGCGGCATGTCGCCCGTTATCGCAACGGCGATCCATGAGGGACACGCCGTGCGGCCGAGCATACGGCCTCTATATATACTGGACGATCAAGAACGTTTGCGAGAGGAAGATCCATATACCGAGTTTACCACGCGGGATGTGCCCAATCGCATCGTCTTTCATCGCTCACGTTTCGAGGTGGATATAAACCGCAGGCGTGACGGCGCCATATATCTGACGCCGGAACAGGCATGGGGCCTGGACGTATGGGCCAAGCCACTTCCACAGGACGAGATCGAAGCCTCCCTTCAGACCCATGACGCCTATTACGATATGCTGCTGGCCTTCCTGACCGGTGTTGAGCGTCAGTTCGGCCGATTTGTCGTTCTCGACATCCACAGCTACAATCATCGGCGTGCCGGACCGACCGCTCCATCGACACCGCAGGAGAAGGCACCGGACATCAATATCGGGACGACTTCGATGGACCGTGCGCGGTGGGCGCCATTGGTCGAAGCGCTCATTGCCCATTTCGCATCACACACGATCAACGGCCGCTCTTTGGACGTCCGCGAAAACGTGGCCTTCCAGGGCAAGGGTGAACAGACGCGGTTCATTCACGCACATTTCCCCGACACGGGCTGCGCAATCGCGGTCGAGTTCAAGAAATTCTTCATGGACGAATGGACTGGAGAGCCTGATACCGCTGTCATTGACCAGCTTCGAGAGATCGTTGCAACAGCTGTTCCGATACTTGAAAAGACACTCGCGAGCCAGTCATGACCCAAGCCTCATCGCAAACTCGCAACAGTGACGACAGCTGGCTCGACGAAATCGTCTCCTGCCTCGCCAACGGCAGGTCTATCCGGCGCGACCTGCCCGGCGGAGGGCGACTGCATATCGATCGGCCGCTGCCGTTCATCTGCGTCCATATTGCCGAGGACGAGACAGAACCGGCCGCGCGCGACATCGCGCAGGCAAACGCGTCCTATCTCATTGCTCCCAATACGGCCTGTGCGGTCACGGTGATCGAGGCCATCGAGGCTCCGCTGCGCAAACAGTTCGGCGCATTCGTCATTTTCGACATCGGCGAGTTGGAGGAGGATCGCTTTTTAACCGACGATGCGCCTTTCCTGCCGCCATTCGAGATCGCCATATGGGCAAGCGCCGACATGGCAGAGGCCGCGGAAACCTTTTCTGCCGCCATCAGCGACAGCGAGGCGAGGTTTCGCACGCCGCGCGTCGAGCGCGCCGAAACACCCCCGACACGCGCAGACGAGGCATTGGGGCAACTCGGTTGTTCGACACTGGCCGTCAGGTTTGCCCCGGTCTACCGGCAGCCCGGCGGCGACCAGATCTATCCGGAACTACACGATCAACTGGTGTCAATCCTGTTCGACGCGAGTCTGCGAGCCATCGCGCGTTTCGGTGAAGTGAAAAAAATCCTCCAGCCGAAAACGCATCGGGCACTCGGACGCAGGGCGTTCGTCGATGCGGTGACACGCGTTGACCGAAGCGTCGATGAGGTGGCATCTTCATTTGATTTCCTGCTTGCAGTGACGCCCATCAATGCGGAGGCGGCACTCGAGGAATTCAAGGCAGACGGGAACCAACCCGTTTTTCTGTATCGTCCACTGGCCTTGCAGGTCGAGGCGGCAAAACGGAAGCTATTTTCCATCTCATTCGACCATCTCGAAGATCCGATCCTGCATCAGCTTTATCGAGAGAAACAGCAAGAAGTGGATCTTCAGCTCTCGTTGCTTTCCTCCCGCCAGAAACCTCAGTTCGTTGAATTTGGGCGGGCGTTGTATGGCCCGGTGGAGCCCGTTCTGTTGCGCGAGGCGCAAACCATCCTGTCGCAGCTTGCCAATACGGAACCCAGCGGCGATGACGATGCGGGCTCGCCAGAGCGGATCGCCGATTGCTTTCAAGTGGAGCGACGTGCCAGATCGATGATCGGCGCTTATCACCGCCAGTTGAAAGATTTCGAAGTTTCCGTCGAAGTTCGCGACGACCTGCCGTCGGGATTGATGGTATCGGGTCATCGGCTGTTGATCGCTCGCAGCACCGTGATGGATATGCGCCGCGTCGAGCCCTTGCTGTCGCATGAGATCGGCGTTCATCTACTGACCTATTTCAACGGTTCGGCGCAGGGCCTGCGGCTGTTTCGCTCCGGCCTTGCAGGATATGAAGGCATGCAGGAAGGTCTGGCTGTCTTCGCCGAATACCTGTCCGGTGGCATGACGCCGGCACGTTTGAAGCTGATCGCAGGACGGGTAGTCGGATGCGCGGCCATGCTGAATGGAGCGACCTTCCTTGAAACCTACTCCCTTCTCGTCGAGCAGCACAATTTCACGCCGCCGGCTGCGTTCAATCTCGTTTTGAGGCTTTATCGCGGTGGCGGCCTTGCCAAGGATGCGATCTATCTGCGCGGTCTGCTTGCCCTGCTCGATCACCTGCGCACCGGCGGTGCACTGGAACCCTTCTGGATGGGCAAGATCGCCGCCTCGCATTTCGGGGTGATGCAGGAGTTGGCGGAGCGCGGTTTGCTGCGCATGCCGGCGGTTCGGCCTCTCTTTCTCGAAACCGACGAAGGTCGCACCAGGCTGGCACGGGCCAGAGACGGGATGCGCCCGCTCGACATGATCCAACGACAGGAGACGTAATGCGGATTGCATTTTTTGTGAATTCTATTGCCGACGAGGCTTCGTTTTATACAACAACGGCGCTTGCGCTCGCGGCGATCGCTCGCGGTCACGACGTCTGTTACCTGACACCCGGCGATTTCGTGCTGCGTCCCGACGACAGCTTGATGGTACGCGCGACCGCCGTCAAAACCGGAAAACCGAAGAAGCCCGAGGCCTTTGTCGCGGCATTGCAGAGCGATCAGGCCGAGATCCAGACGATCCCAATCGAGGACATAGACGTTATTTTCCTTCGTAATGATCCGTCGCAAGATGCCGACGAGCGCCCTTGGGCAGCCCATGCCGGCATCATTTTTGGTCGCCTCGCAGCTGAGCGTGGCGTGCTCACGCTCAATGACCCGGAGGGCCTGGCTCGCGCGCAGAACAAGCTCTATTTCCAAGGTTTCCCCGAGGCCGTTCGCCCCAAAACCCTCATATCCAAAAGCATTGAGGAGATCCGTGCCTTCATCGACGCGCAGAAACAGGGTGCCATCCTCAAGCCGCTGCAGGGCTCCGGAGGGAAAAATGTGTTCAAGATCGCATCCAGCAAGGAGGCCAACCTCAACCAGATCTTCGAGGCCGTCAGCGGCGAAGGTTACCTCATCGCACAAAGCTATCTTCCCGATGCGACGGCTGGCGACATTCGCCTGTTCCTGATGAACGGTCGGCCACTGCAGCGGGATGGCGCCTATGCTGCGCTGCGTCGTGTCCCCGCGAAGGGCGAGGTGCGCTCCAACATGCATGCCGCAGGGACAGCGGCGGAAGCCGAGATCACGCCGGAAATTCTCGCCGTGGCGGAAATGGTTCGCCCCAAACTGATCGAAGACGGCATGTTTCTCGTAGGTCTCGACATCGTTGGCGACAAGATCCTCGAGATCAACGTGTTCACGCCGGGTGGGCTACCGGATATTGCCGAACTTCATGGTGTCGATCTCTCCACTGATGTCATCATCGCGTTGGAACAGAAGGTCGAAATCCGGAAAAATTATGCTGGTCGGATCAGTAACCGCGCTCTCGCCACGATGTAGAGGTGCTCAAGATTCGATCATTGATTGGGTAGTTCGGTCTTCAGCGAATACGGATCCTGGCCGTTGATCGCCGTAGATTTTCTACGGCAAATTCCGTGCCTGCTGGTTCAACGGGTCGACATGATCTCGTACAAGATCGTATGTCATTTGCTCCCCCACATGCGCTTAGCCCGTATCGCGGACTGCCGGTGATCATTCGGTTTAATTGCAACTCCACAAGTGACATGCCTGTCGCGGTTGGTCTCCCAACCTCCGTTCAGCCTTTAAAACCGGCAGGCCGAGCCGTGAAGTGTTTCGGATCGTTGGTCCGTTGTTTGTTCTGGTGAACGAAGCCATGAGCATGCTTTTATGGTAATAGACAGCCCGCGAACCGAGAGAGCCTGCAGATGACGGAAGCATGTTGCTCTAGTGCACTTCGCCGCTACCTGCCTTGAGATTGACGTTACGCAGGATCAGCGCGAGCGGGATAACCGCTGCCGAGATCAATGCCAGCACGTAAAACACATCGATGTAAGCAAGGAAGCTTGCCTGGGTTTCGATCTGCCGACCGATCCATGCGACGGCCTGGGTTTGCGCATCCGCAAGGGTCGAGCCGTGCTGGGCGAAATAGCCTTGCACCGATTTCAGCGTCTGCTGGTAGGCACCATCCGACGGGATAGTATGCTCGACCAACATGTTCTGATGCCATTGCTGTCGATGCGCCAGCACGTTGGTAGCAATGCACACCCCGATCGAACCTCCCGTATTACGGGCAGCGTTGATCAACGCTGATGCCTGGTCCGTCTGCTCCGGCTTCAGCCCGTCATAGGAGGCGGCCGTAATGGGAATAAAAATAAGTGGCAGACCGATCCCCAGATAGAACCGTGCTTCAACGAAGAAACCAAAATTGAGGTGCGGATTGAGGCTGGTCATGAACCACATCGAGAAGGCTATCGTCGCAGCGCCGGCAGCGATCAGGTATTTTGGTTGTACCTTGGTGACCAAGCGCCCGGTCACGAACATCATGACCATGGTCACCAAACCGCCCGGCGAAAGCGCCAAACCGGCCCAAGTGGCCGTATATCCATAGTTTTCCTGCAGCACCTGCGGCACAAACTGGGTGGTGGCGATCAGGATCGCACCGATCGCCAGCATGACGATGAAACAGGAACCGAATTGGCGTGTTGCCAGCAGCCGCACGTCGATCACCGGATTTTTTGCTTTCATCAACCATGGAACTGAGGCGAGGAAAGCGGCAATGCAAATGACGGTGGTGACAATGATGAAATTTGAGTCGAACCAATCTTCCGTCTGCCCACGATCGAGTACCAGTTCGAGTGAGCCGAGGAAAAGCGCCACGAGTGCGAAGCCGACAATGTCGAAGCGGATGCCTTCGCGTTTCATGCGCCGACGCTCCCCCTCAGCCGATGGCGGATCCTGAACCAAAATGTAGACGAGAATAAACGCCAGAACACCGACCGGCCCATTGATGAGAAAACACCAATGCCAAGAAAAATTGTCGGATAGATAGCCGCCAAGGGTCGGACCGATCACCGGTGCGACGACAACTGCGACACCGAAAACAGCAAAGGCCTGTCCACGCTTTTCTGGTGGAAAAGAGTCGGTCAGGATCGATTGCGATACGGGCACCATACCGCCACCAGCAAATCCTTGGATCATCCGAAATATCAGGAGAGACGGCAGGTCCCAGGCAAGGCCACAGAGGACCGATGAGAGTGTGAATACCGCCAGGCAGATCAGATAAAATCGCTTACGGCCAAAACGTTGCGCGATAAAACTTGAAGCAATCAATGCGATCGCATTGGAAACAAGATAGGTCGTTACCACCCAGCTTGCCTCATCCGAGCTGATTGCAAGTCCACCCGAAATATAGCGCAACGCCACATTGGCGATGGTCGTGTCGAGGACCTCCATAAAGGCCGCGACCGCTACCACTATGGCGACCACCCAGGGATTGGTCGCGCGACGGGTTTGCGTGCCGCTCCCGCTGACACCGCCGGCAACTGCGCTTTCAGCCGCCATGTCAGTTCCTCGGACGAACGGTGACGGTTGGGATAACCGACATGCCCGGACCGATGGCGATATCGCTCGGCCATGCGTCGACAGTCACCTTCACGGGCACGCGCTGTGTTACCTTCACGTAGTTGCCGGTGGCGTTTTCAGCAGGCAGCAATGAAAATGCCGTTCCCGAACCTGGCTGCACCGAGGCCACCTTGCCCCTTAGAATGTGGTCAGGGTAGGCATCAATGGTCACGTCCACCGGTTGGCCGGGACGCATGTCGGTCAACTGGGTTTCCTTGAAATTGGCAGCAATCCACATATCGTCCGGCACGAACATGGCAATCGCCTGTCCCGCTTCGACGAACTGACCCTTGGAGCCGCTTAATTGCACGACGCGCCCCGGCTGGTCGGATCGAAGCTCGGTGTAGGTCAGGTTCTGTTGTGCGCTTTCCTTCTGCGCCTGCGCCTGTTTCAAACTGGCAAGTGCACTGGCACGCTCTGCCTGGGCAGCAACTTTGTTCTTGGTTGCAGATATGACACTCGCACCCGCCTGATTGAAGGTTGCCTGGGCTTGGCGCAGGTTCGATTCCGATTGCTGTGACGTCTGCACTGTGCCAGCGCCGCCTTGCACCAGTTCGCGTTGACGCTGTGCCTCGTTCTTCGCGAACTCAAGCGCTGCCTCTGCGGACGCTTGCTGCGCCTGCGCTTCTGTGATCGAGGCTTCCGTCACTCCGATCTGCGCGTCGGCGCTGGCGACAGAAGCCTTGGCAGCTTCGACCTGGCCATCTGCCTGGTCCAGGGCGATCTCGTAATCTCGCGGTACGATTTTGGCGATAACCGCGCCTGCCGCGATGTGCTGATTGTCGGTGACAACAACCTCTTCCAGGTAGCCAGAGACTTTCGCCGCGATGGAAAAACTTCGGGCTTCGATAAACGCATCATCGGTCGTCTCATATGGATGAAAATAAACCAGCCAGACGACGTAACTCACCACAGCCAGCCCGATCAGTGCCAGCGCTATCAGCGCCGTCCAGACAGGATGACGTCGGACGAGAGATGGCCTCTTGTCTTCCTCGCCCCCATGCGCTGTCGCATTCTCATCGGAGGGACTTGCATTATTTTCGCGGATATCTTCGAGAACGGAGTCACGATCTGCGTCGTCATGTGACGCGCTTTCTTGGATCTGAGCCACAATTTGCCCCTGCTGAAACGGCGGTTAGGAGCGATTTTAACGCGGGGATGGGAGACAGGTTCCGCTCTACGGTCACCGCCAATGAAGAGCGATCTGCAGACCAAGGCTGGACGATGCCTCGCTTTCGGGCTCAGCGGTACCAATCAACCTTGTGCCGTTGGACGCATGACAATGCTGCCAACATTCACCTCGGGCGGCTGTTCGACAGCGAAAACAATGCCGCGCGCAATAGCTTCGGCCGGCATGGCAATCGAACCCAAGTCATCGGCGATCTTTCTCTTCAAGCTTGGATCCGTGATGCTGTCTCCAAAATTGGTAGCGGTCATGCCCGGCGAGATTTCGGTAACACGTAGGCTGGGACCGGCCTCCTGGCGCAACGCCTCCGTCGCCGTCCGGACGGCATTCTTTGTTGCTGCATAGACGCCCATGGTCGGCACGATCTTCAGCCCGGCTGTTGAGATCACGTTGATGATGTGGCCGGAACCTTGGCGTGAAAACACCGGAAGCGACGCGGCAATGCCGTAAAGCGTTCCCCTCAAATTCACATCGATCATCAGATCCCAATCATCAACCTGCAGTGCGTCGAAGCGTGAGATCGGCCCTACACCTGCGTTATTGACGATAACGTCGAGCTTGCCGCCTTCATTAACAGCAAGTGATACCAACGCGTCTAGGTCGGCCCTTTGGCGAACGTCCGTTTGCTTTAAAGCAACCCTACCGCCCGAGGCCAGGATCTCATCTGCGACCGTCCTGAGCGGCTCCAGCCGGCGCGCTCCAAGCACCACGAACGCACCTCTTTCCGCGAGCAGCTTAGCCGTTGCCCGGCCAATGCCGCTGCTCGCCCCGGTTATGACGACGACTTTATTTTCGATGCTCATATCTCATCTCCTATTGGATTTTGATGGCGTGGACAGTAGAACACCGCTTCGAGATCATCTATGCGCTCAGGTCTAATGTTTTGTCGCGATCGTCTATCCCTGCACGAGACCCGCTCTCTGACGTGCTGCAAGTGCTCGGCGCCCATGTGGTGAGACGCACTCGCATTGAGGCAGGCGGTTCGTGGGCTTTTGCGTTCCCACCAGCAGGGCGGCTTAAGTTTGTCGCGGTTCTCGAGGGCGAACAGTGGATCCTCACGCCAGGAGAGCAATGCTGCCTCATGAAGAAGGGTGACGTTTGCCTGATAGGTCGGACGTCGTACATTATTGCGAGCGATCCCCAACTGGAGCCGCAAGACGGATTATCCCTTTATCCGGTAGGCGGATCTGACATTGCGCGGGTAAACTCTGGGGACGGGTTCGTTGGCATAGGGGGCTCGATAGCTTTCTCTGAAGAAAATGGCGATTTCCTTCTCGACATGCTCCCTGGTTTCCTGCTCGTAGGACGAAGCGCGTCCGCTTCCGGCGCTATCGCAGCGGTTCTCGACCTTATTAGCAATGAAATCCTACGCGATGCGATGGGCACGGACATCGTTGCAGCCCGCCTTGCCGACGTTCTCGTGGTCGAGGCGCTGCGGGCATTGTCTGACGATGGTGAGCGCAACGGGCGCGGGTGGCTTGGAGCAATTTCAGATCCGCGCCTTGGACGCACGTTGCGTGCGATGCACCGCGATGTCGCCGAACCTTGGACAGTCGCCACGTTGGCGGAAGTAGCCGGCATGTCGCGCGCAGCGTTCTCTGCCAGGTTCACCCAGCAGGTTGGGCGGCCACCGCTCACCTATCTCCGTTACTGGCGGCTCACTCTGGCTCGAACCCTGTTGCTTCGAGAAACCAACTCTGTCGATGTCGTTGCCAGGAGCGTCGGCTATACATCTCAGAGCGCCTTCGGCAACGCTTATCGCCAAGCGTTTGGAACATCGCCGCGATCACGCATTCGGGCCGCTTGAGCGAACCTCTCGAACAACACTGCCGAACGCCCTCTCCAAGCGATCAATCAATGGCCGCGCATCTCCCTCCATGATGAGGTGAGCATAATCTTATCCAACAGCGAAAACGACATCGAACTGCTCCAAAGCGATCGCTGTTGGCGGCATCTCCAGAGACCGCGTCATGACTGAAGGGCTGATCGATCAAAGTTGCCTGATCCTACAATGAAAGACGTCTCCGACTGGGGGCTGGTGTCATCTAGCTATGGCGACGGCGGAAGCGGGGCCGCTGCTGAAGGTAACCCCAGTAAGGCTTTCTGAAACATCCCAGAGCCTGTTTGCCACTTCGGTGTCCAGCGACTGCTGCGGACGCTTCGCGTTGGTTGGGTACCCACGCGTCTCGCCGAGCTTGTCCGGGCCATAGTATTCGCCGCCGCGAGCGCTCGCAGATGTTGCTGCAAACAGGCTCGGCAGCGCGCCTTGGGCCGCGGGCTGAAACAAAAACCACATGTAGGAGCGGACCAATCCCATAGGGCTGTGACGGCCCGGAGCGTTATGCAAGAGATCGGTCCGTGACACGCCCGGATGAGCTGCGATGCTGCTAACGCCCCATCCGTTTGCGTCGCTGCGCCGCTGGAGCTCGAATGCAAACATCAGGCACGCCAACTTTGACTGGGCGTAGACCGGCATTGGCTTATAGCTCCGCTCCGCTTGCAAGTCGTCAAAGTTGATGACACCGCTGCGGGCGGCAACGCTTGAAACCGATACCACCCGCGGTTCATCGCCGCGGCGAAGCAGCGGCAGGAGGTGTGCAGTCAACGCGAAGTGGCTGAGATAGTTGGTGCCGAATTGAAGTTCGAAGCCGTTTGACGTGGTGTTGCGCCGCGGCGGCGTCATCACGCCGGCGTTGTTGATTAACACATCGACACTTTCCCGATTTTCTCGAAGCCGGCCGCCAAACGCTGCGATCGATTGCAGGTTGCCAAGATCGACGGGCTCGAAAGCAACCGTTGCGTTGGGCACACTCCGCTTTATCCTCGCCACGGCATCGTTGCCTTTTTGAGAGTTACGCCCCGCGATCACCACATCGCCGCCCGCGCGGGAGATAGCCAGCGCGGTTTCGAACCCGATGCCACCTGTGCCAGTCACGATAACGCTACGGCCATGTTGCAGTGGGATATTCTCGGTGGTCCAAGGGCTAGACATCAACAATTCTCCGTGAATTGAAACCTACATTCGAACAGATCGGATGAAGAAAACGGCTACCGAAAACGCTCATCTACCAGGGGCTTGCTTTTCGGTGCCCACACGTCGCTCGTTTCGGCAGGCAGCGACCCTAATACCAATGCGGCTTGAACGACTAAGCAGAACATCGTGGCGTTCGAGACCGCAAGGTGGTTGCGCCCGGCGATTTGCTTTTGATCTAGCGACGCTCCATGTCATGCTCATTTCCAACATCGTTTCGACCACTTGACGCTAGATGGAGATTCCTATCGGCAGAATGCCCGAATTCGCAAAAAACTTGCCTATTCCTACAACCGATTATAAGCATGCGTGGAGCTTTGGTCATTTCCTGGCACAAGAGTGATGGAGGGTCGGTTGGCGTCGCCGCTTCTTGAAGCCGTTACAGCGTATGTCGAGAGCAAGGGGGGTGGGCAAGGCTTGTTTCCCACCCAAATCACCGGCGTGAACGTCGTCCGGTCCTTTCAGTCTATGATGCCCATGCGGCAGATTTATCGGCCTTCTCTCTGTGTTGTCATCCAGGGAGCCAAGGAGATAAGTTTCGGCAGCGACAGGTTGGACTACCGAGCGATGCAGTGCCTGGTGGTGAGTGTGGAATTGCCTGCCAGCGGCCGGATCGTCGAAGCGAGTGAGGAATGCCCATATCTTGGTATAATGATTGATTTGGACGTCGCCGTTCTGCGTGAAGTGCTTGAGAAACTGGTCATAGATCCTGCGCCCTCGGCGGAACCGGGACCCTGCGTTTTTGTGGGGAATGTCGACGAACCTCTGGCGGACTGCATGCTGCGCCTCATCCGGTTGTCCGATACGCCGAAGGCAATTCCCATCCTTTACCCGTCGTTGATGCGTGAGATCTGCTATTGGCTTTTGAGCGGACCGCACGGGCGCGACCTTTGCAATCTTGCTCTTCCGGATACTGCTACAGAACGCGTCGCCAAAGCCATTTACGTCTTGCATGCCAGTTTTGCAAAAACACTTCGTGTGGAGCAATTGGCGAACACCGCGCGGATGAGCCCGTCGTCGTTCCATCAGCATTTCAAGGCTTTGACATCAATGACTCCTTTGCAGTTTCAGAAACAGCTTCGCCTGCTCGAAGCGCGTCGTCTGATGTTGGCCGAAGCAGCAAACGTAGCAGAGGCAGCATATCAGGTCGGCTATGAGAGCCCATCCCAGTTCAGCCGAGAATACTCCCGGACTTTTGGCCTTGCTCCAAAGCAGGATGCGATAAATCAGCAACGACTTTATAGCCAGTTCGCGAGCCGCAAAATTAGAAGCGCCTGAGCGTCATATGGTAGCATCCCACTTGTAGCTTTTGACAAACTCAAGAAATGCGCGCATCGCGGCACTTGGGAGGCGTCGGTTGGGGTAGTAGAGAAACCAACTTGGCAAAGCTGGGCGCCATTCGATGAGTATCTCGATCAACTGGCCACCAACAATATGGGGTTTGGCATAGTCGTCCAGAACATAGGCGATACCTTTGCCGGCCAACGCCGCCTGAAGCTCGTTATGTGCCGAACTGACTGTCAAGCGTCCGTCAGGCGTGACATTGAGCTCGTCCTTTCCATTGACGAACCGCCACGTCATCAAGGTGCCACCTGGGAACCTTCGCCTGATACAATCATGATTGACGAGATCTTGCGGCGCTACAGGCCGGCCTGCCCTTTCAATGTAATCTGGTGACGCGACGATTGCATATCGTAACGCTGGTCCCAGCGGAACCGCGATCATATCCTGGGCCAGCTGCTTGCCGAATCTTACGCCTGCATCGAAACCCTGCTCAACGATATCGATCACGGCGGCATCACTGATGATCTCGACCTTCACCTCGCTGAACGTTTCCATGAAGTCGAATACGAGGCGGCATAGAAGATGATCGACAGCCGGTGCAGGCGCGTTGATCCGAAGAGTGCCCGAGGGAGTGTCCCTCAGTTCATCGACCTCGGCGATCGCAAGTCTAATGTCTGCCAATGCAGGGGCAAGGCGGTCCAGGAGACGTTGTCCTGCCTCGGTTGGAAACACACTTCGTGTGGTTCGATTGAGCAGACGAATGCCGAGCGCCTCTTCCAGAGCATTGATCGTTTGGCTTAGGGCGGAGGAAGAGATGCCGCGCTCCTGTGCCGCCGCACGGAAGCCACCGCAACGAACGATCGCCGCAAAAACATCGAGACTATCAAGACGGAGCGCAATCATTGCGAAGCATGCCTTATCAAGCTGATCAAGTCTGCATCACTTATCAGCGCAGTAAACGAATGTCATGATCATTCGCAGACGACCAGGACAGGCCACCCTGTCACCCACAACTCTGAAAGAGACCCCATGAACGCGTTTACTCTAAAACGACGAGCTATAATGCTTTCCGCAGCCGTTGGCGCAGCGAGCACGGTCATTACGGGCCTAGGCGGCAGCGGGACCGCAAGCGCGCAAACACGACCCTTTCCTATCGGCAACGCCGGGCACTATCGTTTCCGGGTCGGCGAAATCAGCGCAACGGTTTTGAGCGATGGCATCATCGGCGGCCCGCCTCGTGTCTACGCGAGCGATGCGCCTGAGGCGGAGCTTCAAGAGGTTCTGAGACGTGCGTTTCTTTCAGCCGATCACCTGACACTCAATCTGAATACGCTTCTGATTGAAACCGGCGGTCGGCGGATCCTCATCGAGGCCGGCGCGGGTGCCACGATGGGTCCCAATGGCGGCCGGATTTTTGAGAACCTGGCCGCGATCGGGCTGAGTGCGTCCGACATCGATACAGTCGTCATCTCCCATACCCACCCAGACCACGTCGGCAACTTGAGAAGCGCCGACGGCGGTAAGGCCTTTCCCCGCGCGACCGTTTTTCTGCCAAAAGCGGACTGGGACTTCTTCGTACGCACAGATCCAGATCTGTCTTACATGCCGGTCCCCGAGGAGTTCCGTCTACGCTTTGCGGCAGCTATCAAGAGCAGCCTCGAACCCGTCAGAAACGACCTCGAGCTTTATGAGGCCGGCGACGAAATCGTACCGGGGCTGACCACGATCGAGGCATCGGGACACACACCCGGCATGGCAACGTTTTTGGTGCATTCCGGGAATGATCAACTGCTATTGACCGCGGACCTTGCTTATCACCCCTTGGTAAACGTCGACAAACCCTGGCTTCCCGGACCCGACCGCGACAAGGAGACAGCTCTATCCTCCCGTCGTCGCATTTTCGACAGAGCAGCTGCCGATCGGATGCCGGTGCTTGGTTTCCATTATCCCTTTCCAGGCCTGGGTCGGATGCTCAAGACCGACGGCGGCTATGCCTGGGTTCCAGCCAATTGGCAGTTCTGACGTCAAACGCGCGCGAGGAGAGATTTCATGGGCCGAT
This sequence comes from Pseudomonadota bacterium, assembly GCA_023451735.1. Taxonomy (GTDB): domain Bacteria; phylum Pseudomonadota; class Alphaproteobacteria; order Rhizobiales; family Rhizobiaceae; genus Neorhizobium. Next base: position 56,955 of record JAEXYH010000030.1, read on the forward strand.
CGACGATCAATAGACGCAACTTTCTCGGAGCGGTGAGTGCAGCAGCGACTGGCTTGGCTTTTCCCGGTCCCGCCACGGCCGCCGCGCAAACGGCGGACGCGAATACGACGCCGCCGGCAGTCGGCTCTGGACCCGATATCTTGACCCGCACTTTACCGCGCACCGGGGAAACGTTAACGGCCCTTGGTCTTGGGACGTTCCTGACATTCGACCTTAAACCGGGCGATCGCCGCGACGACCTGCGGCAGGTTTTCGAAAGATATGTCGCAGCCGGCGGTCGCGTTGTCGATACATCGCCTCTGTATGGTTCCGCAGAAGTCAGCATCGGCCAGTTCCTGGGCGAAACTGCAGGTTCGGACGCGTTATTCCTTGCCAACAAGGTGTGGTCGACGGGCGAGTATCTCGGTGACGAAAGCCACGCACAGGAGAGCTTTCGACAGTCGCGGCTGCGGACTTGGCGGGAGACGATCAACCTCATGCAGTGCCACAGCATCACCAATGCGCCCGTCGTGATCCCGCTGATGAAGGCATGGAAGCAGGAAGGGTTGATCCGACATGTCGGCGTGACCCATCATGAGACTTCGGCCCAAGATCAACTCGCAGCCATCGTCGAACGCGATAATGTCGATTTCGTCCAAACAAATTACTCGATCTTCAGCCGCGAGGCCGAGCGGCGCCTGCTTCCGCTTGCCGCCGACAAGGGCGTGGGCGTGCTCGTCAATCTGCCTCTTGAGAAGGCGCGCCTCATGAAAGTTGTCGAGGGACACCGCCTTCCCGATTTCGCGGGGGAATTTGGCGCGACGAGTTGGGCACAGTTCTTTCTGAAATGGGTCATCGCGCATCCCGCCGTCACCAGTGTGCTTTGCGGAACGTCGAACCCGGCTCACATGAGCGACAACATTCTGGCGATGACAGGTCCGCTTCCGGACGAGCGCATGCGTGTCCGTATGGTGGCACATATGGAAACGATTCCTGGCTTCGACTCCATCGGAACAATGCCATGGTATCCAGGTAAAGAGAAAATGTACTCAGGGCTTATCCGGGAAGCGCAGGCGAACGCTGCCAGGCGCTCTCGATAGATCGGTGTCCCCTTATGTCAAGCCTTTGACAGGAGGAGAATATCATGCGCTCGATCCGCGGTTTCGTTTCTCAGCACTACTGTCGCTCCCGCTTTCTGACGGCACCTCGAAAGAGGCAAAACTCAACGCTGTCATCGAAAGATATGTTGACAAAATGCCGCAGCACATGGGCCCTAGGATTTCTCAGTGTATTCGATTTGCGGAACTACCTAGATCGACTGAGATAACGCAGGCCAAGGGAGTGGCGAAAAGCCTCAGCCCCACCCGCATGACTTAGCTCAGATTCTTATTTGTTGGCCGGGCCTGAGCGGCAAACACCTTCCAAAGCCATTCGACGAAGACCCGCACCCGTGGCGTCAACTGGCGGTTGCGCGGATAAAGAACAGAGACGGGAGAGGGTTCAGGCGGGAATTCCGGCAGCAGTTCGACGAGAACACCCGCAGCAAGGTCCTCTTCTACATGATAGCGCGGTACCTGGATGATGCCGAGGCCGATATGGGCGGCACAAACGAAACTCTCCGCCGCATTGACGGTGATGGAAGCGTCAATGCTCTTCGTCACCCGTTTGCCGTTGACGAGAAATTCGAGCGGTAAGGGGCCGGTGCTACCGGTTGCACGAAATCCAACCATTTTATGGATCGACAGATCGTCGGGATGTGAAGGGCGGCCGTATCTGGCCAGATAACCGGGCGACGCCACCGTTACCTCGTCGAGCATTGCGACGCGCCTGGCAATCATGTCGCTATCTTGCGGAATGCCGACGCGCAGCACACAGTCTATCCCCTCGCGCACCAGATCGACGAGCCTGTCTCCCTCGCTGAGATGGAACTCGATGTCGGGATAGGCTTTCAGGAATGACGGTAGGCTGGGCAGCACGAAATGCCGGGCAAGCGTGCCGTGGACATCGACGCGCAGCAATCCCCTAGGCTTGGCGCCGGCAAAGGCGCTTTCGGCATCTTCGATATCGTCGAGGATCGAAAGGCAGCTTTGATAATAGGCCTCGCCATCCAATGTCGGGCTAACATGGCGTGTGGTGCGGTCGAGCAGTTTGATACCGAGCCGCGCCTCCAATTGCTTGACCGCGTCGGTCACTGTCGAGCGTGGCAGGCCGGTATCCTCTGCCGCAAGGGTGAAACTGCGCCGTTCCACCACTCGCGTGAAGACGCGCATCGCATCAAATCGATCCATCTCTATTGTTCGCCATTTCCGGATTCTGATGCGTGATAATGCTCGATTATCCGTGAGAAGAAAAGTGACATCTTCCATTCGTCATCCGGCGCGACAGCGCAGAAGAATGGAGAATGGAAATGTCCACATCGGAAAAAGTAGCGATCGTCACCGGAGCGTCGCGTGGCATCGGTGCGGCGACCGCCAGGCAACTGGGCAAGGACGGCTTTATGGTTGTCGTCAATTATGCGGGCAGCACCGACGCTGCCGCAAAGGTGGTGCAGGAGATCGAACAGGTTGGCGGCAAGGCCGTCAGCGCCCAGGCCGATGTTTCCGACGCAGCCCAGGTGCGGCGCATGTTCGATTCCGCCGAAACCGCGTTCGGCGGCGTCGATGTGCTTATTAACAATGCCGGCATCATGATGCTGGCACCGCTGGCCGATGCCGACGACCAGAGTTTCAGCCGACAGATCGACATCAACCTAAAGGGCACGTTCAACACCCTACGCGAGGCTGCGAGCCGCCTTCGTCCGGGCGGCCGCATCGTCAATTTTTCCACGTCGGTCGTCGGACTGAATCTTGAGAATTACGGCGTTTATGCCGCGACAAAGGCTGCGGTTGAAACGCTGACGGCGATCCTGGCCAAGGAAATGCGAGGCCGCAACATCACCGTCAATGCCGTCGCGCCCGGCCCGACTGCGACCGATCTCTTTCTCAACGGCAAGTCCGACGACTTGATCGAGAAGATGGCGAAGATGAACCCGATTGAGCGGCTCGGCACGCCAGAAGACATCGCCAATGCGGTTTCTTTCCTCGCCGGACCGCAGGGCGGATGGATCAACGGCCAGGTGCTTCGCGCCAACGGTGGCATGATTTGAGCCTGCCGCTTCGAAACCGAAAATGTCTCTAAAGGAGTGGTATCATGTCAAGGAAGATCGTTCTTGTGACCGGTTCGTCCAGCGGCTTCGGTCGCCTGACGGCCGAAGCGCTCGCCCGCGCCGGCCATGTCGTTTACGCCTCGATGCGGGATATTGCCGGCCGCAATGCCACAAATGCTGCTCGGATGAGAGAACTTTCCGTAACCGAGGGCATTGACCTGCGGCCTCTGGAACTTGATGTCCAGTCGGAGGCATCGGTCACCGCCGCCGTCGAAACGCTGATCGGTGAGAGCAAACGGATCGATGTCGTCGTGCACAACGCAGGCCACATGATGTTTGGCCCGGCCGAGGCTTTCACGCCGGAACAGTTCGCGGCGCAATATGACGTCAATGTGCTCGGCACGCAGCGTGTCAACCGGTCGGTCCTGCCGCATATGCGTGCCCGCCACGAAGGCCTGCTGGTATGGATTTCAAGCTCCAGTGTCACCGGCGGCACACCGCCCTACCTCGCGCCCTATTTCGCCGCCAAGGCGGCGATGGATACGCTCGCCGTCCAGTATGCCCGCGAGCTCAGCCGTTTCGGTATAGAGACGACGATCATCGTGCCCGGAGCCTTCACGAAAGGCACCAACCACTTCGCCCATTCAGGGAGCCCGGCGGACGAAGCCCGCGTGGCGGAATATGAGGCCGGTCCCTATGCCGGTTTCGGCGAAACGGTGCGGAAGGCCTTCGCCGATATCGTTCCCAACGACGCCGATCCGGCGCCAGTAGCCGGCATGATTGCCGATGTTGTCGGCATGTCCTTCGGCACACGTCCCTTCCGCCTGCATTACGATCCGACCGAGGACGGGGCGGATATCGGTTTCGCCGTCATCGACCGGCTGCGCGCCGAGATGCTGCACCGGGTCGGCTTATCCGACCTGCTGGAGCCGTCAGGCCATCAGGAGCGCTAACAAGGGCCGGCAAAGCACCCGGTGAGATCGTCTCGCCGGGCTATCTTCGGAGGGATCGGGCTGCTGCAGCCCTGTCTGGTCGCTTGCCGCATCCTTTCCCTGACCCGACCACAATCCAACAGATATTAAACAGGAGACGTACAGATGACTGCCTTCAATCCGAAATTCATCGGTCTCACATTCGTCGCAGCCGTCGTCGCCGCAATCGCCGCAACCACCTCGGCGGGTCTGGGCTGGCCGGTCTGGGCCATGTTCATTGGCTGGGTCGCATTCTTTACCGGCCATCATTCGGCAAAAGGCGCGATCCGCAGCTATCTCTGCTTGGCAATCGGCGTTGCGATTGGCAATTTTGCGGCTTTGGGTGTGGGTATGCTCGTACCACTGATCGACTATCTTGCTTTCGGCGCGGTGGTTTTCGTAGTCGCGATGATCGTTGTTTCGCTGAGGGCAGCACCGGTGCTCAACAACGTGGCGGCCTACTTCTTGGGCCTGATCGCCTTCTTCGCGAGTCATCTTGCACCAGGCATAATTGCTTTCGGGGAACTCTCAGCAGTCAGCGCGCTGGGTGTGGCCGCGGCCCTTGCAGCGCATGCGATCCAAATTAAGGTAGCGCACGCCTAGCCGGGTAAGGAAGGTGCGCGGTGATCCTATTAGATCACCGCTGCCTCAGTTATTGATCTAACTGAACAGGGCGATCGTTTTTAGGCCGATAAATCGACTTTGTGCCCCTTCCTCAGCGACTAAAAAATCCCGGCCGATGTCTGCTGGAATTCGTGCTACGAAGAACGCTTCTCGGGACCCTCACCAGCCGATCCGCATCAAAATACAACTTTCATCTCCGTCGGCGCTCGCTTCAGGCGGCCCTTGAAGCGCCAAAAGGATAACGCCGACGGCGATCGCGCTCCAGTCCATCCTGACGTCGCTGAGCATCAAACGGATCTGCAACAGCGGTTAGGGCTGATCGATATGGAACAACGCTTCGGCGGTCGGGACCGACCGAGGGACCGAGCACTTGACCACAGCAGCACATCGCTCGAACAGCTCAAGCCTGAAACTGAAGAAATGCTGGAGATCGCGCGTCTTGAGTAAGAGATCGATTTTTGATCGCAGCCCTCTGCCTCGACTTGGTTGGCGAAATCTACGTAACAAACCCCGCGCCGTATTGCCAATCCAGCATAGATGAGGCAATGCCTTGCGCAACAATCGTTTTAAGTCTTGAGGAATATCCGTGCAGATACTTGTCCGCGATAACAATGTCGATCAGGCGCTTCGTGTTCTGAAAAAGAAGCTGCAGCGGGAAGGTATCCTGCGGGAAATGCGCCAGCGCGAATATTACGAGAAGCCCTCCGTCAAACGGGCCCGCGAGAAGGCTGAGGGTGTCCGTCGCGCGCGTAAACTCGCTAAGAAAAAGCTCGACCGGGAAATGGGAATCGTAGCTGTGAAAACACGGCCAGCTCGGTCGAAATGAGCGATCGTGGGTGAGTGCGGGAGCCGTGGGCGCTGGCGAACGCCAGTCTGCCCATCACCAACCTTGCACCTTTCGCCAAGTCTCTGACTTTCGGACCCAGATCGGCTATTTCAAACCGCTGAAGCTGTGATCTCCACCAAGAGCGATCGATCCGTTACTCCAGCGCGTGAAGAGCGTGGAGTATCGCATCGGATACGATGGCCCTGCGCTTCGTGCAAACGCGTCATTTCGAGAACGTGAATCTGTACCGATTTGACCGGGCTGCTTGGCGACGAAAAGGCAAGGCGGCGGCTGGAGCGGCTGTATACCTTGTCCCTGGTTGACGAAGTCAAAGGCTGGAAGGTGGCGGACGTTCACTCCTAGGACTGGGACGACCTTCTTTCGCTACCCGCCGCCTTTTTTCTCAAACATCCTTCAGGCCGTACGGCGTGGTGCGAAGCCACAGCAGCGCGCGCTTGGCAAGTCAATTGAACCGTCAGTCAGAAGCAGAAACCGGCACGGGCTGGTTCGCAGAGTGGCTCAAGACAGTGATTTTCGATCTGCTCAAAACCAGAAAAAAAGGGCCATCGGCAATAGCCGTGGCCCTCAAGGTGTGAAGGTCCAAGACCTCCAGAGGGGAACTGCTAATGCGGCGAAACCGGGAGGAGCCCGCATGTGCAAAAGCCGATAGGCTTATGACCGACCCGTGTCAGTATTGCACATAGAATTTGCGAATACGGTGATGCAATTTCCGCACGAGGAGACGAATGCGCAGAAATGAAGCAAGTGCTGCGATGAGGAAGAAATCAAAATTAAGATTTTAGTAGATTTAAATATGAGACATTCAACCGAATTCTTTGTTTCGTGAGCCGGCGGCATCGGCCTGCATGCTCCCCAAGAACAGGATGATGTAGTGTGGACCGTTGATGTCATAGAGGAAGGCGGAAGGTTTGTCGTTCGCACGAAGGTTGGCGAAGACACTCATGATATGCCCTTTACCATCGAGGGTTTCGCACATCTCTACGCACGCGGACAGCGCGTCCACTACCAGACGCTGGCGGAGTTAGCATCAGACGCCGAGTGGGTAACGCTGCCCGCAGTTGAGGTAACTTCGCCAATAGAAACGGGCACCGCAGCAGAGCGACCCATCGCAGCGATCAAGCCAAGAAAACGACGAATAACAAGTGCCAAGGCTGCCGACCCTGTCTAGGCATGCCCAAAAAGTCTGCTGCGGAATGGGAACCTCTGTCATGGCCAGCGCGCGAAGCGCGACCTAGCCTTGATTTCCGCGACAACACAAAAGCATTAGCGAGCCTTCAAACCTGCCGCCCAGGATGCAATCTTTCTGGCTGCGCCGCGCATGTTATCGTCCAGGGTTAATCCTGAAACTGCTTTCCGCGGCTTTAGGTCGTGATCGCCGTCCTCTAGCCAGTTCAGTTCGACTGAACTCGATAGACCGTAGGAGGCCACTTCATCTCTCGATCCGAACTGATCTCTGTTGCCTTGGCAGATTAGTGTCGGCGTTTGCAGATGCGCAAGATGCGCTGTTCGTAGGATATCCGGATTTCCGATTGGATGAAAAGGATAGCCGAGGCAGAGCAAGCCAGAAATCAGGCCGTGTTCATGAAGTTCATCCGCGATCATGCTCGCGACACGACCACCCATCGATTTTCCACCAATGACGAGCCTACCGCGCTTGCCGATTTGCGACACGACACTTTTGTATTCGTCCTTCAGCTTCTCGGCCCGGGGTGGTGGACTGCGCTTATCCGTTGTTCGCCGAGCGGCCATATAAGCGAACTCGAAGCGGATCACCTGCACGTCTTGCTTTGACAGGACATCGCACATGGCATCCATCCACTTGCTATCCATCGCCCCGCCTGCGCCGTGCGCAAGGATGATCGTAGCAATCGCGTCATCGGGACCAGTTACGAGTGTTTTATGGCTCACAGTGCGCCCTTTGTCGTGTCGAGGATCATGCCACTATGCTGTCTGACCGGGGACTTCAACGTTTCGTTAAACCCGGAGAGGCTATTCGCTCGTCGCTATCACGATCGTCGCTTTGGTTTCGTAGGCGTTAGCACCCACAGTCGAGCACCAGTGGCGTTTGTTTTGCATAGGTCGTTCGACGATACTAGGAGCGAACGATCTCGAAAATAGAGGTTTGTCCGCCTGAGGGCCGCGATTGGTTTCGCGAAGTGGCTCAACGCCCATGCACCTATCACACGGAGCAAGCCATCTCGCTTCAGCGAGGCTTGTCGCCTAGCCTTTCAGCATCCTTTAGCAACCCAAGCGCACCTGTTGCCTCTTCAATCGCTTCATGCAGATCAACCAGCCGCCTTGAAAGTTCGCGTACGACTTGTGTTTTAACTTGCGGATCGAGCAAACCGTTATTGTCGTTGTCAGGCAATGATACCTCCATATCACACTAGAATATGAAGCGATCGTACAGTGGCTTTTCTTGTCCGAAACTTAATAAAGCTGTCACTCGATTAGAATTCATGAATGCATCAATAGTGCTGATGAGTGGCCTTCGGATCACTCATCAGCACTATTGCGCTCACAATCAATCTGCAAATTTGTGAGATTGCCTTGGCCCAACAACGCATAGGAATTAGTGTTGACCACCCAGAATTTTTGAAATCGGTGAGATCGGTTCACGCCCAAGTTTCGCTGCCGTGTCAACGGCAACACGCGCAAGCTTCGAAAGATCGACGCCCGTCGGGACCCCGATCCCTTCGAGCATAAAGACGAGCTCCTCTGTGGCGACATTACCCGTCGCACCCTTCGCATAAGGGCATCCGCCGAGGCCGCCCACCGAGCTGTCGAACACGACGACCCCTTCTTCGAGACACGCCAAGATATTGGCAAGAGCTTGGCCGTAAGTGTTGTGCTCATGTAGCGCTATCGCTGAAAGAGGTATTTCGCCAGCGACGGCCCGCGCCATCATGGCCGTGGCCCTGGGCGTCCCGACACCGATTGTGTCTCCAAGCGAAATTTCGTAGCAACCCATCGCATGTAGCCGGCTAGCAACACCGACTACGGAACTTAGCGCGACCGGGCCCTCGTAGGGGCAACCAAGCACGCATGACACGTAGCCGCGAACGCGCATTCCGGCTTCGCGCGCGCCCTCCAGAACCGGCACAAAGCGTTCGAAGCTTTCATCGATTGAGCAGTTGATATTCTTTTGCGAAAAGCTTTCGGAAGCCGAGGCGAAAATTGCGATTTCCCGGGCTCCGGCATCGCGGGCGGCTTCGAAACCTTTGAAATTCGGGACGAGCATCTGCAGGTTGATCCCTTCGCGCTGTCCAAGCGATGCCAGGACTTCGGCAGATCCAGCCATCTGCGGCACCCATTTCGGCGAAACGAAACTGCCGGCTTCGATTGTGGTCAGACCCGCGCCGATTAAGCCGTCGATCATCTCCACGCGATCAGCGACGCTGAGCGCGCGGGCCTCATTCTGCAGTCCGTCACGCGGCCCAACTTCAACCAGTCGAACGTTATCCATCGTCTCCTCCAATACCCGTCAGAATTGAAATTTCGTCTTTCAGAAAAGCGCAAAAGCGCGGATCTGCGCCATAGGCGACATTGACCCGCATGGCCGGCGGCATGGCTGTCTCACGATCGGCGTAAAAGACACTTGCCGGCGCGATGAAGATGTTGGCCTTTGCCGCGCGTAGACAGAAGGCGCTCTCATCCAACGCCGCTGGAAGCGGCACCCAGATGTAGAAGCCTTGCACTTTGGGAAGCGAAAGTTCCAATCCAACGGCTGTGAGAGCTTGCGCGGTCGCCTTTGCGCCATCCTCGATCCATCCGCGCAGACGTCTCAAGTTCTTGAGATACTGACCACTCTCGATCATTTCCAAAACGACCCGCTCGACATGCAGGGACGTGGCAACCATGGTGATCATCTTCAGGTCTACGAGACTGCGGATCGTCTCGGGCGCGCCTGCGACGTAGCCACATCGCAGACTTGCCGACAACGTCTTCGAAAAAGATCCAACGTAGAGAACCCGTTGTTGCTGGCCAAAAGCCGCGAGCCGAGGCAAGGTCGGAGCGATCAGGTCAGCGAAGATATCGTCCTCAACCAGCCGGAAATCGTGGACTTCCGCCATTTGCAAAAGGGCGAAGGCATGGGCGGGCGTCAGGGTGCCTCCGGTCGGGTTATGCGCCTGGCTCTGGGTAAAAAACAATTTCGGCCGGTGGCGAGCGAGCTTCTGGCGAAGTTCGTCAAGATCAGGGCCGTCATGCAGCCGGCGGATGGAGACGACGTTTGCTTTGGCCAGCCGAAGCTTGGCGTAGAGAGGATAATATCCGGGGCTATCGACGAATACGGTGTCGCCGGGCTCAAGGAAATGTCGGATGATCAAATCCAGTCCATGATTGACGCCGCTTGTCAGCATGAGGCCATCCGGCTCGGTCGCGATGGATCGCTCAGCGAGCGAAACCCGAAGCCATTCCCGAAGCGCCCCGAGCCCCCAGGAACTGCCGTAGCCGAAATCCACTTCAGCGCTGGCGTTGCGGCTCGTGCGCAGGATGCGGCGCATGTCGGCATCCTCGGTCCAACTGACCGGGGGCCGACCATCGCCCGGTCGTGTCTGATAATTCTGGTCGAGTTGTTCCCGCAATAGCGACATGATGCCGGTCGCTTCCGTAACGTCTGGCCTTATCCGCGCCACCGGCGCCGGATGATTCTCGGAAACGTAATAGCCGGAACCCTGTCGCGCGGTCGCGAGCCCGCGGGCAACGAGCCGATCATAGGCTTCCGCCATCGTGTTTTTGGAAACGCCGAACTGATCGGCCCCTCCCCGGACCGACGGCAATTTTTGACCAGCTTTATAAAGTCCGGTGGCGATCTGCCCGCTCACGATCGCAACGATATTATCGACCACCTTCACCAATCGTCCCACCTTTCGGCTGGGACAGTACATGCAATAATTCTGCCAACTGTCCCTTGCTCAACGCGAGCATTCTAGGACAGTTTGCCGCACACGCAAGATCATGTTTTGGTTTGGGAGTGAGCCATTGACGAAGAAGACCGCAACATCGCGTATCGAAAATATGCGAAACCTCTCTCCTGCCGAGCGGCTCGGACAGGTTGCCGCGGCAACTGAAATGGATGAGCGCGCACGCGCCGTTTTGTCGGCGCAGGACGCCTTGTCCGTCGAGCGTGCCAACGGAATGGTTGAGAATGTCATCGGGACGTTCCAGCTTCCTCTCGGCGTGGCGACGAATTTTCTCGTCAATGGCCAGGAATATCTGGTGCCGATGGCGGTCGAGGAACCCTCAGTGGTTGCTGCAGCCTCCTATATGGCACGTATCGTCCGCGGCTGTGGCGGTTTCCAGACCTCGTCGACTGCTCCGATCATGCGCGCCCAGGTCCAGATTGTTGGCCTGTCGGATCCGAACGGTGCGCGGTTGGCTATCCTTGCCGCGCGCGATGAGATCATCGCTTTCGCCAACTCCAAAGATCCGGTCCTCGTGAAGTTTGGCGGCGGCTGCCGCGACATCGAGGTACATGTCTTCCCGTCGACATCGCGCGGGCCGATGGTCGTGCTGCATCTCCTGGTCGACGTCCGCGACGCAATGGGCGCCAATACAGTGAACACGATGGCGGAAGCCGTCGCACCGATCATCGAGCGGATCACCGGGGGCGAGGTTCGGCTCCGTATTCTGTCGAACCTTGCGGACCTGAGGCTTGCAAGAGCTCGTATCGAGCTGACGGAAGAAGCGCTCGTGACCAAGGATTTTTCGGGCCGCCGGATGATGGAAGGCATCGTCGACGCCTACGAATTCGCCGCCGTCGATCCCTACCGGGCGGCAACGCATAACAAGGGCATCATGAATGGCGTCGATCCTGTCGTCGTCGCCACAGGCAATGATTGGCGGGCGATCGAGGCTGGTGCCCATGCCTATGCCGCACGCTCGGGTCGCTACACCTCACTGACTACGTGGGAAATCAGCGCCAAGGGGACGTTGGTCGGCACGATCGAGATGCCGATGGCGCTCGGCCTGGTCGGCGGTGCGACGAAGACGCATCCTTCGGCGCAGGCCGCCTTGCAGATTCTCAACGTCGCCTCCGCCGTCGAACTCGCGGAGGTCACCGTCGCGGTAGGCCTTGCTCAGAACATGGCGGCCCTGCGGGCGCTTGCGACCGAAGGTATCCAGCGCGGCCACATGGCGCTGCATGCGCGCAACATCGCAATCGGCGCCGGCGCCGCAGGTGGTGAGATCGACGTCGTTGCACGCCGATTGGCCGCCGACCACGACGTTCGCTCGGCCCGGGCAGAGGAAATCCTGGCCGAACTGCGCAAACAGGACTGACACTTTAAGCCGGGCATGGGAGGAGCTTGCCCGGCTGCCCAGCATTGCTGGCAATTTTTCCGGCCGACAGGCCGACATCTGGGGAGGTTATTAATGACAGATCAGAATTTGGTGCGCGCCACCGGCCCGCATGGTCAGCTTGCCGAGGTCTGGGGAGACGTCGTGTCTCGACCACAGCTCAGCAAGGCCATGATCATCGGCGCCATACTGAGCGTCGCGGTATACTACGCCACGCTCGCGACGATTGCACCGATGGCTGCCACTCCGGCCGTCGGCAAAGCGCTCGCAATGCTTGCCGGGATCGTCGGCGCGGTGATCAGCGGAGCAGTCTGCTCGCGGATGTTTTCACCGAAACGTATAGTGGTGGAGCAGGTTCAGACGGGCACTGACTGGCAGTCAGACATCTTGGAACAGCTTGAACAAGAAGGGGGGCCGATCGGTCGCGTGGAAGATCTCCCCGCCGAGGTTGTGCAGGAAATGCGCGATGTCGGGCTCTACGATCTGTTCAAGAGCTATCAGGATCGGCGCGGCGCCGGCACACGGGGGGAGTGACATGGACGGTATGCTGTATGAAATCATCATGGCCGTCTCTCTCGGCCTTCTCGGAGCAATCCTGTTTTCCGCCATCGGCCTGATCTCGGGGACGGACGAAACAACGACGATCGCACCGGTCACACTACTGGTCGTGCTTTTGGGTGCGCCACCCGTGGCTGTTTTCACTTTCTGGATGTGTGCCGCAGTTTCCAAGCACATGACACATGCTGTGCCAACAGCACTCCTGGGGATCCCGGGTGACACGCTTGCATTGCCGCTTCTTCAGCAGGCAACCGCTCTGCGCAATCTCGGCGCACCACACGTAGCGCTGCGCAAGATGTTGGCAGGATCCGTCATATCGGCATTTATAGCCGTGCCGATGGCGGTGCTGTTCGCCCTCATACTTGCTCCTTTCGGAACCTACATCACAGCCTCCGCTCCATGGCTCTTCATAGGCGCCGCTCTCATCATCGCCTACTTCTCGGCCGGTCGCTGGGCATCCGTCCTGGCGCTCATTCCGTTCACGCTGATGATCGTTGCATTGCAGGGCTTCACGGCCACACATAACGTGAAGCTGGGCGTCAGCTACTTTCTCGGCATCGCCGTCGGTCCTTTGGTTGCGGAGCTTTTCTCCGCTGTGTCGCCGCTCGAACGCAAGCGCATGGACCGCAGCAAGCCGCGGGAGACAACGCTTGCACCCGACGTCAAAAGCTGGGGCGGATATTTTCCCAACCCGTTCCGCGTTCTCGACCGTAGCCAGGTTGTGACGACTGCGGCAGCCGCCACCGTTACCAGCGCTACCTTCGTGTTCAGTCCGGTGGCCGTCACCGTCATTGCCGGCGAAATCGTCGGCGCGCGCATCAAGCATGCATACCACCGCCTGACCTCGGTGCTCGCGGTCCGGAACGGCGTGACCGAGTCGACGTACATTGCAGAAGCGCTCATCCCGCTCATTGCCTTCGGTCTGCCGCTGAGCCCTGTAGCGGCCGGCCCCGCGGCGCCACTGTTCAACGCCCCGCCGCGCTTCACGGTCGATACCGGCACCGGCGTCGTCAACAACCTTCACACGATGATGTCGGTCTCTGAATTCCTTATTTGGGGACTGATCTCCGTCGTGATCGCCGCGGCGATTGCCTACCCGTTCGCGATGAATCACGCCCGCAGCGCGGCAGCCTTCGTCGCCAAGTATATCAGCCACGAAGCCATCATCGCGACCTTTGTCGGTCTCATCCTGGTCATCGGCCTTTGGGAGGGCGGCTTGCTCGCCTTGCTTGTGATCGTCACCGTCGGTCTCGTTGGAGGTCTGCTTTACCGCGTGCTCGGCATGAACACCGGCGTGCAGTTCATGGGCTACTATGCCGCAATCCTTAGCGTTCCAGCGATCCTGAAGCTGATCGGTTGATCCAGTCGCTCGACTGACCGATGGGAGGAGAAGACCATGAACCGACTTATGGGCGTTTCAACTCTGGCTGCTGCACTGATGCTTATCGGTGCAGCAGCCCGTGCTGACGGCAATGCCACGCTTCCTACGCTGGACATCCCCCAATCCCTGCAAAGTGTCGTACCACTGCCGGTCGCGGAGTCCGAACTGCCATCGGTCGAAGCCAGGGAATATTTCAAGGTATCTGAGAAGGGCATACAGCTTGAATGCCCGACATTCGATGCAAGAGGCGATTTGCTGTTCTGCGAAGTCTTCGGCGGAACGCTATTCCGCCTCACTCCGGAAAAGCAACTTTCAAGCTTCGTGCCCAACCAGACGCTTCGTCCCGCGGGCCTGGCGGTCCACCAAGAAGGTCGTGTCTATATGGCTGAGCTCGGGGACTTCAAATCGCGCGGATCAGTGATCTCCATGGCGCCCGAAGGCTCTGACGTCCAGACCATCGTATCGAGAGATGACGGCTTTCTGCCGGACGATCTCGTCTTCGACAAAGAAGGCGGCTTCTACTTCACTGACTTTAAGGGTGGTTCCAGCATACCCTCCGGCGGCGTGTACTATGTTGCACCCGGCGGAGGTAAACCAGTTGCAGTCGTACCGAGCCTGCGGATTGCCAACGGCATCGGCCTTAGCCCCGATGGCAAGACGCTTTGGGTCACCGAATTGGCAGGCGGCCAGCTACATCGTATCTCCCTTGCGGATGCTACCACAATCGCACCATTCGGATCATCGGTCGTTTACAACTTCATCGGCGGCGGGCCAGATTCCGTGCGCGTCGATGCCGATGGGAATGTCTATGTCGCACTATATGGTCAGGGGCGGATCATGGTGTTCAATCCGCTCGGTTTTCCGATCGGCCAATACCTGCTGCCCGGTCGAGATGACGGGCACAATCTGCGCTCAACTTCGATGGTCATCCGCCCTGGGACGGATGAGTTGCTGATATTCACGAATGATTGGGACAAGGGTCAAGGTTCGACCATTTTTGTTGCCAAAGCCGTGGCCAAGGCAGCACCGTCATTCCCACATTAGAGCGAGGAGCTTCCCGCCAGTCCGAAGATCAGATGAGGCGCGAATGAGCATAATCGCGGTTCGGGAAAGAGCTCGCAATAAGGAATACACTCAAGCGACGCTACGAACCGTCGCCCGTAGCTTCGCTCACATGCTGGAGTTTACATATCTCTTGCGCCTATCAGACTGTTGTAAAGCTCGACGACAAATTGTGAGCCGTTGGCGCCAGCTGCAGTGTTTGCGGCTCGCATAGTCGTCGGTTTTGACCCCGATAAATCTGAGTGTGATCGGCATGGCTAGCGATGTGAACCAAGCCATGCCGAGCAGATCCCGCTCCACTCAAGCCGCAAAGCCGCTTCTGCAACCTGGAACCAAGCCGATCGCATTTGGTTACCTTCCCTCAGCAGGAAGGATACCCATCATGACATTTATCGATGCAAAAGACGGCGCGCAGATCCACGTCAAGGACATGGGCCAGGGCCATCCGGTCGTCCTGATACACGGCTGGCCGCTGACAGGCGACATGTTCGAATACCAGACGGTCGCCCTTCTCGAGGCCGGCTATAGGGTGATCACCTATGATCGCCGTGGGTTCGGCCAATCAAGCCATCCCGCCGAAGGCTACAATTACGACGTTTTCGCCGATGACCTTGCGTCCGTGCTTGAGGGCCTGAAGGTCGACAAAGCGCATCTGGTCGGCTTTTCGATGGGTGGCGGCGAGATTGCACGATATCTGTCACGACACGGCGCGTCACGCGTTTCGAAGGCGGTGCTGATCTCGTCGGTCGTGCCATATCTTCTGAAAGACGACAGCAATGACGATGGCGTCGATTACAGCGTCTTTGCAGATATGAAGTCTCAGGTGCGGGAAGACCGTTTCGCCTTCCTGCAGAGCTTCGCCAAGACGTTCTATGGCGTCGGTCTGGTCAGCAAACCCGTC
The DNA here is from genome assembly GCA_023451735.1 of Pseudomonadota bacterium. Classification (GTDB taxonomy): domain Bacteria; phylum Pseudomonadota; class Alphaproteobacteria; order Rhizobiales; family Rhizobiaceae; genus Neorhizobium. The sequence continues at coordinate 72,723 of JAEXYH010000030.1, forward strand.
AGCCAGGGCGTGCTGGACTGGTCCTTCGTCCTTGGCGTGATGGCGAGTCCGAAGGCAACGATCGACTGCATTGACGCTTTTGGCCGGACCGATTTCCGGCCAGACCTAAAGGCCTTTTCTGTTCCAACGCTTGTCATCCACGGCACGTCGGACAAGACCGTGCCGATCGACCCTGCCGGCCGCGCCGCGGCTCGCGGGATTCCTGGCTCCAAGCTGATCGAATATGACGGCGAGCCGCACGGTTTATTCGCGACGGCGCCCGAACGCCTGAACCGCGATTTGATCGAGTTCCTTGGTTGAGGTCTTAAAATTCAGTCGAGTCCGTCGGGCTCGGCTCATGGGCAAAATTTGAGCGGAAGATCTCGAGACGGCCGTCGTTCGAGCCGTCGAGACAATCGACTGGTCAGTGAGGCCGATTGCGGAGTTCGACACCAACCACGTGGGTCGCGTTCGCGGCATCTTGCAATGTCCAAACGATTTCTAATGGAACTACGTTTGCGGCCATCACGTTCAGCCTAATTCTCCTCCCAAGTCATAAGGCTAAAAATGAGCATTATCAACGAGTTCAAGTCATTCATCGCGCGCGGGAACGTCATGGACCTAGCAGTCGGCGTCATCATCGGCGGTGCATTCGGCGGTATCGTGAAGTCCCTGACGGACGACGTCATCATGCCTGTCGTCGGTGCGCTATTCGGTGGTTTCGACTTCTCGAACTATTTCATTCCTCTTTCCTCTGCGGTGAATGCTCCCACGTTGGCAGCAGCCCGTACTCAGGGTGCTGTCTTCGCATACGGCAATTTCATCACCGTGCTCATCAACTTTCTCATCCTAGCCTGGATCATCTTTTTAATGGTGAAAGGCGTGAACTACCTCCGGCACCAGGTTGAGCACCACGAAAAGACCGGTGCGACCCCGCCTGCCCCTCCCCCGGCCGACGTCCGCCTGCTGACGGAGATCCGTGATCTTCTCTCTAAAAAGGATGATACCCGTCAGGCGGGCACCCCCAACCTTTAAAATCGGACATCCCTGAAAATCACAAGGGCGCTCGACCCGTCATGGGGAGCGCTCTTAGCAACACGGTCGGAAGAATGGCTTTCGACAGGCATTGTCGGGCGCGCATTCGTCGATAGGGTGGTGATCCAACTTTGATGGCCTGCATGCCCGATTTCAACGACCGGTCGAGCGGACGGAGGATGAGCCGTCCATGTCGGATGCGATGTCTATCGCGCTAAGTAGCGGCCTTCCGCCTTCTGTCCGGCATGAGCGACAGCACGTGCTCGTGGATGATCGAGAGCGAATACGGTTTCGGAAGGAAGTGAGCACCCGGAGGTAGTTTCTTCTCTACGTCGTAGTAGCGTCCGGAGGTGACGAGGATCCCGGTTTGCGGGTAGACGTCGGCGACCAGCTTCGCAAGTTCGATACCATTCAGGCCGCCCGGCATGTCGACGTCCGTGAAGACGACGCCGATCTCGGGATGAGTAGAGAGCAGGCCAACCGCTTCGAGCGCGGATGCTGCTTCAATGATCTGAAGGCCCATGTCTTCAAGTGCATCGACGAGGACGAACCGTATCAGAGGCTCGTCCTCGACCACCATCACCGCTGAGTTCATGCGTATGCTCCACTCCGCCTTCCAGCAAGATGAATCACGCTCACGAGAAATCAATGGCACAAATATTAGATTCTTCTAAATATTGGTCTTGACCATCAACCTTTGCCTGCCTCGTGGCAGCATCTTTCAGGCAAGGATCTCGTACGGTGTCGGTTTCCTCGATATGCGAGTGAGCAATGAGGGCGCGGTGAAATACCTGAAGGAGTTCGACTGGGCCACGCCACTTTGGGAACCGAGGGGAAAGCTGGTCCCCTGCGCTCCCGTCGATCTATGCCAAAGATCCATTGCGGAAGCGTGTTTATACATCGCTTCGTTTCAAGAGATAATCCAGACCACCCGCTCGGTACCACCGATAACCATAGGGCTCCATCAACATGTGATGCTTGCCGCTGTCATCCGCCTGACTATTCGTTCCGTCCGCTATGTCGATCAGAATTCTTCCGTCTTCGCCGACGCCTGCTTCAAACGTGATCTCCATCGGCTTGTCGTGGAAATTATGAATGATGACGACGGCATTGTTGCGCCAGTCGTACCGCATCGCCAATACGCCGTGATCGCCGCAATCCAGGACTTCGAACGTCCCCCAGCCGATTTCTGGCGCCTCCTTGCGCATGCGGATCATCCGCTCGGTCCAGTTTAGCATTGATTGGGGATCGCGACGTTGAAAGGCGACGTTAACGTGCTCGAAGCCGTAGGGCCCCTTCTCAATCACCGGCAAAACGGCCTTTGTACCTTTGGTGAAGCCGCCCTGCGGCTCGTTCGACCACTGCATCGGCGTGCGGGCGCAGTTGCGTTCCGGCAGGGATAGATCGTCGCCCATGCCGATCTCGTCACCGTACCGCAGAACCGGCGTTCCAGGCAGCGAATACATCAAACTGTAAGCAAGCTTGAGGCGCCGGTCATCGCCGCCAAGCATTGGCGCCAATCGGCGACGGATACCACGATCGTAGAGCTGCATTGACTTGTCCGGCCCAAATGCGGAAAAGACCTGCTGGCGCTGGTGTTCGCTCAGACGACCAAGATCAAGCTCATCATGATTGCGCAGGAAGATTCCCCACTGACCATTATGCGGCCGTTCCCTGGTCGCATCCATCGCCTTGGCGAGCGGACGGGTGTCGGCGCTGGCAAGCGCGTAAAACAGTGACTGATTGACATGGAAGTTGAACATCATCTGCATACGGTCGCCGTCGCTTCCGAAATATTGCAGGTTCTCTTTCGGGACAACATTGGCCTCAGCGAGAATGATGCTGTCGCCCATTCGCCACTGAAGGAACTCCCGGAACGTTCGAAGCATGTCGAACTGTTCCTTTGGCGCTTTAACATCCGAGCCCTTTTCGGCAATCACGAACGGGACAGCGTCCATCCGGAAACCAGACACGCCCAGTTGAAGCCAAAATCCCATAATCTTAAGGATTTCTGCTTGTACGTGAGGATTGGCAGTGTTCAGGTCCGGCTGGAAGTCGTAAAAACGATGAAAGTAGTATTCTTTCGACGTCTTGTCTCTCGTCCAAGTGGTTTTTTGAATTCCAGGGAAAACCATGCCTTCGTCGGCGTTAAAAGGTTTCTTATCCGACCAGACATACCAGTCCCTGTACCGAGAATTCTTGTCGGAGCAAGCCTCTAGAAACCAAGGGTGCTCGTTGGAAGTGTGGTTGACGACCAGATCGATCAGCACCCGGATGCCACGTTGCTTTGCGCCGTGGGTGAATTCCACAAAATCACCGAGCGTCCCATAGCGGGGATCGACGTTATAATAGTCGGAGACATCATAGCCGTCGTCACGGCCAGGCGATGTCTGAAAAGGCATCAGCCAGATCGCGTTGACGCCGAGTCCTGCCAAATAGTCCAGTCGGCGTTGCAGTCCCTGGAAATCCCCCACGCCGTCGCCATTCGAGTCCATGAAGGTTTCTACCGAGAGGCAATAAACGATGGCATTCTTATACCAGAGATCGTTGATCAAAGCGGCCTCCACTGGTGATTTGCAAGCACGCCCAAGCGCACAACCAAGAGAAAAGTTCCCAATGGACCAAAGTTAAGGCCGAATCTCGCGTGAGATTAGTGTCGATCATCGAGATGACGTTGTCTGCTGATCGAATGGATCGGTTCAAGAATCGCGCGCTGGAACTTTCGAACCATATCTCGCTTTAGCCAAGAGCCCTGACACTCACGACCATTCAAGGAAAACGATGACTTTCGAGCTCAGATCTCCGGACTGGTGGCACCGATCGACGATCTACCAGATCTACCCACGCAGTTTTGCAGACAGCAACGGAGACGGGGTCGGTGATATCGAGGGAATTATTTCCAAGCTTGAGTATTTGAAGGCGCTCGGTATCGAGATCATATGGTTATCCCCGATCTATGCCTCGCCCATGGATGATAACGGTTATGACATTTCTGATTATCAAACTGTCGCACCGGAATTCGGCACACTTGAAGACTTTGATCGGCTCATTTTCGAGTCGGAAAAACGGGGGATCGGCATCGTCCTTGATCTCGTTGTCAACCATACATCGGATGAGCACGACTGGTTCAAAGAAGCCCGCAAGTCAGTCGACAACGCGTATCGCGACTTCTACATCTGGCGAAAGCCGGTCGACGACGGACCGCCCAGCGGACTAACATCCTCTTTTGGCGGACCGGCATGGACGCTCGATCCTCAGACCGGGGAATATTACCTGCATCTCTTCTCCCGCCGGCAGCCTGACCTCAATTGGGAAAACCCAATCGTGCGGGAGGAAATCTACAAGATGATGAACTGGTGGCTGGAGCGTGGCATTGCCGGCTTTCGAATGGATGTTATCGACTATATCGGCAAGCAGGTCGACCAAGGGATCATCACCGACGGCGCTCATCTCCACGACTACCTGCAGGAAATGCATCGCAAGACCTTCGGTAACCGGAATGTCCTGACTGTCGGCGAGACCTGGAGCGCAACGCCTGGTTCCGCTCTACTTTATTCCGGCCGTGACCGGCACGAACTGTCGATGGTATTTCAGTTCGAACACGTTACGCAGCAGTGGGACGACGTCTACGGGAAATGGCGGTCGCGACCGTTTGATCTCGTCAAGCTGAAGTCGACGCTCAGCAAATGGCAGTATGCCCTGGCCGATGATGGCTGGAACTCCCTTTTCTGGGGAAACCACGATTTGCCGCGTGCCGTATCTAAATACGGAGATGTGAAAGGCTATCCGGTGCAGTCTGCCAAGATGCTTGGAACTGTGATGCATCTCTTGAAGGGCACACCATTCATCTATCAGGGCGAAGAGATCGGCATGACGAATGCGCCGTTCAGCAAGATCGAGCAGTATCGAGATATCGAAACTCTCAATATGCACCGCCTCCACCTCGAGGCGGGCCTATCGCCGGAGGATTTCATAAAAGGGGCAAACGAAAATGGTCGGGACAATGCTCGGACACCGATGCAGTGGACATCAGAGGCGAACGCGGGTTTCACTGCCGGTATTCCCTGGATCGAAGTTAATCAAAATTATGCGGTCATCAACGCCGAGCGCGCTGTCTCCGACGAACATTCCATCTGGAACCATTATCGCAAACTGATTGGGCTCAGAAAAAAATATCCAATCATCGTCCGTGGCCGATATCAATCGTTTCTCGACCAGCACCCCGATGTCTTCGTCTACACCAGAAGCCTCGCGGAGGATCGCCTCGTTGTGATCGCCAGCTTCTCGTCAAAGCAGCTCTCGCTTGATCTTCCGAATGAGTTGCAGGTCTCCGGACGCTGCCTTATCTCCAATTATGAAAAGGTCGACACATTACCAACCTCAATCATCCTTCACCCTTATGAAGCCTTCGCAATATTGGTAAGCCCTAGCTGAAAATCGGAACAAAAGCATAAGCGCGGTGTTCGGCAAAAACCCGCGCACATTCCAATCTGCTCGTGGACGTCTCTCAGGCCGCAGGATGAACTATGAGCATCGAAAGCCAGCCTCTCCACGCGTCACCGTCCGCAAAGTCATCGAGAGAGTATCCTATCGGTGCGGAAATTATTGGTGATGGCGTTTCGTTTCGTGTCTGGGCACCGGCGCAAACGTCGGTTTCGCTTCTCCTTTTGGACGGGAGCGAACGTGCGATGGATCGGGATAAGGAAGGGTATTTCAGCCTCAACGTACAAGGTATCGGCAGCGGCGCACTCTATCGATTTAAGCTTTCTGACAGCGCCGCACCTGCTGCCGATCCAGCATCGCGATACCAGCCGGAAGGGCCCTCAGGTCCGTCAATGGTCGTCGATCCTGACGATTTCACTTGGCATGATCAGGATTGGCAAGGCGTCGGACCATGCCATCAGGTTCTCTATGAAATGCATATTGGTACGTTCACTTGCGAGGGGACCTATGCCGCTGCAGGCGAAAAGCTACCGTTCCTGAAAGAGATTGGGATTACCTGCCTGGAGGTAATGCCTGTCAACGAGTTTTGCGGCGAGTTCGGATGGGGCTACGACGGCGTCCTTCCATACGCGCCAACGCGGCTTTATGGGGAACCTGACGATCTTCGGCGTTTCATCGACAGCGCGCACCAGCTCGGAATGGGTGTGATCCTCGACGTTGTCTACAATCACTTCGGCGTTGGTGACCGGTTTCGAGACTTTTCTCGCGACTACTTTACAGATCGCTACTGGAACGAATGGGGCAGCTCGATCAATTTTGACGGCGATAACAGTGAACGCGTGCGGGAGTTCATCGCCAAAAATGCCGCCTATTGGATAGACGAATATCACTTCGACGGCTTGCGTCTGGACGCAACTCAAGCGCTCTATGACAGCAGCAGAGTGCACATCATAGCGGAGATCGCCGAAAACGCCCGCGCCGCGGCCAGGAAAAAGATCTACCTCGTGGCAGAAAATGAGCCCCAGGATACGCGTCTTGTCCGCGGCTTCGAGCAATCAGGCTACGATGTGGATGCCCTGTGGAATGACGACTTCCATCATTCAGCGATGGTGGCGCTGACGGGCAGGAATGAAGCCTATTACCATGATCATACCGGCCGCGCTCAGGAATTCGTACCCTCCGCAAAATACGGCTATCTGTTCCAGGGTTAGCGCTACGACTGGCAGAATGCGCCGCGGGGTCAGCCGGGCTTTGATCTTCAGCCCAGGAATTTCGTTCATTTTTTGCAAAATCACGATCAGGTGGCAAATTCGGGGACCGGCGTCCGGATAGACAAGCTAGCGTCACCGGCGCGGGTGCGGGCGTTGACGGCCTTGTTACTACTGGGACCACAAACACCAATGCTGTTTCAGGGGCAGGAGTTTGGTGCATCCAACCCGTTTTTTTATTTTGCTGATCAGCCCGGCGAACTCGTTGAGATCGTTCGCAAGGGCCGTATCGATTTCTTGAAGCAGTTTCCTAGCCTCAAGGATCCGTCTTTCGCAAAAGGAATGCCCGTGCCGGCCGAGCGCTCCACCTTCGAGCGCTCAAAACTGAACTGGTCTGAATTGGATGCCAAGGCCCATATCGTTGCTCTTCATAAGGATCTGCTAGCGTTGCGTCGGCAGTTTCAAGCGGGTGATGTGGATAAGGAACACTCAGCCATCGACGGAAGTGTGCTCGACCGCTCGGCATTTTTGCTACGCTTCTTCGCAAAAGATTCGGGGTACGACAGGCTCCTTCTCATCAACCTTGGCCAAGACCTCCCGATCACGAGTCGCGCTGATCCCCTCCTCTCTCCACCGCTGAGCTGCCAGTGGGACATGATCTGGTCAAGTGAAGATATGGACTATGGCGGCGGCGGCAAAAGGCCTGTCGATCTCCAAACACGCTGGACATTGGGTGCAGACACTGCCCTGCTGTTTGCCCCTACGCTGGCTGAGCGCCAAAAAACGCCGGATCGGGAAAGCCTGCTCACATGGCAGGACACAATATCGACCGTACCTCCTGGTCAGCGCAGCAGTCCCTCCTAAGCGGTGAAGACGAGTGCTCCCGCGCTCCGCTCAATCCATTCTTGAAGCGACAAGCGACCCTAAGGCGCGCCTAAGGAAGTATCAATTGTACCTCAATTGAGGCGTCACGAGGCAACGACAAGGGACCGCAGATGGAGCGGCGAACGTAGTGTGACTCGTATTTGAAGTCGCGGCAGGCGCGCGACGGAACAATTCTTATCTTCCGATGTTCGGCTCAGGTAGGGTAAGGTGAGGAAACAAAAATTATGATGAAAATTCTTGCGGTCACGGCGCTCTCCATTGGTCTAGCCACGTCGGCGATGGCTCAGAGCAATAACGGTGGCAATGGTGGTAGCGGCAGCAACAGCGGCTCGAGCAGCAGTGATAGCTCCTCTGGCGGTTCTTCCTCCAACAGTGGTGGTAGCAACAGCGGCGGTAATCAGGGCGGCGACATGGGCAGCTCCAACACCAATTGTGGCGCTCCAGGCGGCACCCAAGGCGCTGCGCAATCTGAACAGAACAACAATACCAGCACCAATCCTGGCGCAGGACAGGCTGGAACCTCCTGCTGACGCAAGCGACGAATGCTAAGCGATGGAAGCTCCGTTTCGACGGAGCTTTTTTCATGCCAGGATCGTTCGACAACAACATAGCGCAGATGTAGGGCGCACGCGTTGCTTATATCTCAGCCATGGGGTCGCTCGTGGCGGGAAACTGGAGTTTCAACGAGATGGGAAATATCAGCGCAAGGCCTGACAGCTCGGCCCGGTCGACGCTAAGCGACCCGCCAGTTCCTGTTTTTAAAAACAGAGTATCGCAGCAGCACCGATCACAGCCAAGGAAAGATAAAAAGCCCGCTGCATCGTGGAAAGTCTGATTGAAACTTTTGACAGCAGTCGGCGGAGGGTATTTTAGCTATCGAAACTATCTTTTTTGATCCCGTTCAGATGAGCGCAAAGATAAAGCAGCGCCGCCTGTATCATCAACGACCTGGCGGTTATCAGCGCGCTCTCCACCATTCGTGGCCGAACAGTCCAGTTCTTAAAGACAACGTACCAAGCTTCAGCTCGATTTTATTCTCTCTATCGCGTGGTCTGCAGCAGGGGCGACACCACATCGCGGTACGCTTCAAATGCAAGATCGGTATTGAGGAAATCATCCAGACCAAACCAGCTTAGTTCGGAATGTTCATCACCTAGAAGGCGGGCAGCGCCACCGTCCCAGACAGGCACCCTGAAGATGTGGAAAGGGGATTTTTGCTTCGGATCACTGTCTTCATAAAGCGTGGCAACGAAATCGAGGGCGCGAGGTGTCAATCCCACCTCTTCCTGGCATTCGCGAACCAGCGCGACATCGAGCCCCTCGCCCTTTTCCACATGGCCGCCGACAAGGTCCCATTTATTTGCCGACCATTTCCGATGCGGTGCGCGCTTCACGAGCAAAATCCTGTCGAGATCGACGAAGGCTGCACATACAATTTCCCTCACAGGCACTCCCTTCTACACACCATACCGAAAGGGAACAGAATTCGCCAGGCGGTGTTCCATGCTGACGGTGACGACGATGAGGAGTTGAATGAGTAAGACCGTTGGCACGATCAGGGAAATCTGGCGCTACCCGGTGTGTTCGATAGGCGGCGAGCGTCTCGATGAAGCCTTTGTCGACGCTGATGGGATCGATGGGGATCGCACGCACCTGCTGGCTAATCTCGATAGCGGCGAGGTGGCCTCGCCCGAAACCACACCCCGTTGGCGCCCTGCCCTTATGCTGTCGGCATATCGATCGGGCGATGGGGTGATGGTCTCATCACCGACATGGAAGAGCATTACGGCTGGCCCTGACCTCGACGCCGCGCTGAGCGAGTTCATGGGATTTCGCTGCGGCATTCGGCCCATTGGCGCTCCCCTCGAAAATGATGTGCCGGCTGCCGGTGCCCTACGACCCCGGTATGATATTGCCGCACTCCATTTGCTGACGAGCAAGAGCCTGTCAGACCTGGCGGATCATTTGCCCGACAGCGAAATCGACCGACGGCGTTTTCGACCTAACCTCCTCCTGGAAAGTGAAGAACGTCAAGGCAATTGGCTCGCCCACGATTGGGCGAGCGGGACTCTTGCGGGCACCGTAACCGAAAAAACCAAGCGCTGCGGCATGACCATGGTAGCGCAGCCGGACCTGCCTGAGGACCCGGAAATCCTGCGAGCGATCGTCAGGCAGCACGCACGATGCCTCGGGGTTTACGCCTCCGTCACACAGGCTGGGGGAATATCGGTTGGCGACGCGTTCTTGCTTTCGTAATCCAGCTTCGGATGCAGAAGATGGTCTGGCTGCTCAGTCGCCCTGATGATCGCCCTCGAGACGATTTCTCCCATGTCGCGTGCGCTCGTAATGCCTTGGATAAAAGGAAGCTTATGCAGCAGGAATGGGACCGAAACACAATAGAGATTTCTCGATAGAGGCTGTTCGATGATGGGTCGGAAAGTTTCATCGATATCGATCCCTCCAGTTCGTTTAAGGCGTGCAGACATCTCTCCTGATATTTCGGTTGCAGGGTCCTTCACCAAACCCCGGCGTTTCAGGCTCGGGAACGGGAGATCGGAGGCAGAGGCAGCATGCTGTCCAGTAGCATCAATAAACGCTGCAAAGGATCTCTGTTCTCCCTCGACCGTTATCGTCACACCTGGCTTTCTTTTCGAGCAATCGATTTGATAGTCTGAGCCGAGTGCCATAACGTTAAGCGCTCCCGCGTTGTGGAGGGCAAGCAGACGCTCAACGGATTCATGCGGGACAGTGGCATAGTCATCGACGAAGACTGTCTTGAAATGCGTGTGGAACCGCTTCAGATCCTCGGTATCCAGGTGTGGAACGGCGCTGGCGATCACTTCGTGCATGCGCAGGATCGTGTAACGCCACTGGACCGTGAACTTCCCTGCCTTGTTTTTCTTAGCCTCGGCAAGGTTTCGGGCCGCTCCCACGAATTGATCCATTGCTTCTCTTTTGCGAAAATATCGGCTCGCAAAATCCTCGATCTTCGCTAAGCCGAGGCCAATCGACGAGGCATAGTCGGGGTCGGCGGCGCCGAGCTCGGCCTTGAAGAGCTCGAACACGCGGTCCAGCAGCCCTGCCG
>JAEXYH010000052.1 GCA_023451735.1 Pseudomonadota bacterium
ATCGCCTTCTGCTGGTTGCCGCCGGAAAGGAATTTGATCGGCCGTTCGCGGTCCGCCGGGCGAATGTCGAGCGATTTGATGAAGCTGTCGGCCAGTTCCCGCTTGGCTGCCGACGATATCGGCCGCATCCAGCCGCGCCGCGCCTGCAGCGCCAGCACGATATTGTCTGCAACCGACAGATCACCGACAATACCGTCCGTCTTGCGTTCCTCCGGGCAGAAACCAAAGCTGTTTGCGATCGCTGCTTCCGGCGAGGTGATGGTAACCTGTTTGTCGTCAATCGTGGCGGTGCCGCTGTCGGCGCGATCTATGCCGAACAGCAGGAAGGCGGTCTCGCTGCGGCCCGAACCGAGGAGGCCTGCAATGCCGACGACTTCGCCCGGCCTGATATCAAGATCGAAGGGGGCGACGCTGCCCTTCTTGCCGTAATTCTGGAACTGGATCGATGGCGCACCGCGATCGTCGATCGTTTCCGGTTCGGCCTGATGATCTCGGGTGATGTGCTGCAGCTCGCGGCCAAGCATCATAGAGATGAGATCGAGGCGCGGCAGCTCGGAAATCGCGCGGCTTCCGACCAAACGGCCGTTACGCAGAACGGTGACACGGTCGGCGATCTCGTAAACCTGATCGAGGAAATGGGTGATGATGACAATGCCGATACCATCCTTGCGCAGCTGCCGCAGGACGGTAAAAAGGCCTTTCACCTCGTTTGCATCGAGGCTTGCTGTGGGTTCATCGAGAACCAGAACCTTGCCCGAGAGATCGACTGCGCGGGCGATCGCGATGATCTGGCGGATCGCGACGGAATAGGACGAGAGTAGCGCGTCGACGTCGATATGGAGCCCGTATCGCTCAAGCAGGGTTTTTGAGCGGTCACGCATGGTGCGGCGGTCGATCATGCCGAAGCGGCGCGGCTGGCGGCCGAGAAACAGGTTTTCGGCGACCGTGAGGTTCTCCAGAAGATTGACCTCCTGATAGACGGTGCCGATGCCGAGCGCCTGAGCTTCCCCGACCGTGTCGGGATGGATCTCGCTGCCCTGAAGAGAAATAATGCCTCGGTCACGGCGATAGACGCCGGTGAGAATCTTGATCAAGGTCGATTTTCCGGCACCATTTTCGCCGAGGAGGGCATGAATTTCGCCTTGCTGAAGCGTGAAATCGACTTCATCGAGCGCCGGAATGCCGAAAAAGGATTTGCCTATGCCCCGGGCTTCGAGAAGAGCGTGTTGAACTGACATGTCTTCATCCCGCAATCTTAGAGCATTTCCGCCATTCTTCGAAACGCGAACCTGCTCTATCTCTTTGTGCAATCCAGACGTAAAACCGGCGTCTACTTTTGCTGGAATTGCTCTAAAAGGAACCGAAGCGGCGGCCGTGCCGCTTCGGTCGTTTGTGAGGTCTGCATCAGCGATGCAGACAGCGGGAGATCAATAACCGAGGCCCTTCTTGGCTTCGTAGACCTTCATCGGGTCATCGGCCGCCGTGTAGAGCTTGGATTCCGTCTGGATCCACTTCTTCGGCTCTTTCTTGTCCTTCAGATAGGCATCGAGCGCATCGAAGGCCGGGCCGGCCATGTCCGGCGTCAGTTCGACGGTGGCGTTGGCTTCACCCTTGGCCATGGCCTGGAAGATATCCGGTACGGCATCGATCGAGACGATCTTGATGTCGGTACCCGGCTTCAGGCCAGCTTCCTTGATTGCCTGGATGGCGCCGACGGCCATGTCGTCATTGTGAGCGTAGACGGCGCAGATATCCTTGCCGCCGCCTTCCGCCTTGATGAAGCTTTCCATGACTTCCTTGCCCTTGGTCCGGGTGAAGTCGCCGGTCTGCGAGCGGACTATCTTGATGTTGGAAATGGCCTTGATGCCTTCCTCAAAACCCTTCTTGCGGTTGATGGCAGGCGAAGAGCCTGTCGTGCCCTGAAGCTCGACCACCTTACAGTCCTTGGAGCCGACATCCTTGGCAAGCCATTCGCCGGCGACCTTGCCTTCGTAGACCTGATCGGAGGTAACGGCAGTCAGGAAGAGATCCTTCGGGCTGTCGATCTCGCGGTCGAGAAGAATGACAGGAATGTTTTCTTCCTTGGCTTCCTTCAGAACCGCATCCCAACCGGTAGATACGACCGGTGCGATCAGGATCGCATCGACGCCCTGGGCGATGAAGCCGCGGATCGCCTTGATCTGGTTTTCCTGCTTCTGCTGAGCGTCGGCGAATTTCAGCGTGATGCCACGCTTTTCGGCTTGCTGCTTGGTCAATGTCGTTTCGGCTGCGCGCCAACCGGATTCAGATCCGATCTGCGAAAAGCCGACTGTCAGTGATTGTGCGGAAACGCCGGATGCAAGAGTTGCAAAAATAGCGGCAGCTGCTGCCGCGACGAGAGCTTTTTTCATCTTAATCCTCCCAGAGATGATGAAGCAAACTGGCGAGGCAAGGATTGGCATATAATAATACTTTTTCAAGCCTGAATTTTACAGCTTGCTGAAAAATCGATCAAGTGGCCGGAAATTCTATCGAATTGCGTGTGTTGTTCGGTTCAATAGCCTAAAAATTGACCAATGCCGATTTACCTTTACGGAAAAAGACATTCTTGACATCGGCGACGCAAATCCAATAGTCGTATTTTTGAAAGACGTCAGGTCCGCGACCTGATGGGAGGACGGCATGGCCTGTGGAGGCGCCATGTCAAATCAGACAGATGGATGACGGAATCGATGCTGAGAATTCTGCAGATTGTCGATGATGCGGGCGCGACCAAGGTCGTCGCGTGGGAGGGACAGGGTTCCGGCCGTATCGTCAATGGTGTGGGCTCGACCTATGATCTGGCGATGCAGGCGATTGCTGCCGGCCATAGTCTCGCAGCGCAGATAGAAGTACTCGGCTACGGTGCCGACATCGATATCGAGGCTGCAGCGCGTGAAGGCCGTGTCGGCCTGCCGATCTCACATCCCGATCCGGCTCACTTTATCGTTGCGGGCACGGGTCTAACGCATCTCGGTTCCGCCGACGGTCGCGACAAGATGCACAAAGCGGCCCAGGCTGAGGACAAGCCGACGGATTCCATGCGCATGTTCCTGTCGGGTGTCGAAGGCGGCAAGCCTGCCCCCGGCCAGGTCGGTGCACAGCCGGAATGGTTCTACAAGGGCAATGGCTCGCAGCTTAAATCCACCGGTTCGGATCTCGTCTCGCCTTCCTTCGCGCTGGATGGCGGCGAAGAGCCGGAGCTCGCCGGCATCTATCTCATTGGTCCTAACGGAACGCCGTTTCGCGTCGGTTTCTGTCTTGCCAACGAGTTTTCCGATCACGTAACCGAGAAGGGCAATTATCTCTGGCTCGCCCATTCGAAGCTGCGCCAGGCGTCGCTCGGCCCGGAACTTCTCGTCGGTGATCTGCCGGATCACGTGGAAGGCACCTCGCGTATCCGTCGCGGCAATGAAGTGATCTTCGAAAAGCCGTTCCTGTCGGGCGAAGCCAACATGTCGCACTCGATAGCAAATCTCGAATATCATAACTTCAAATACGACATCTTCCGCGCGCCGGGCGACCTGCACGTTCATTTCTTCGGCACGGCTACTCTGTCCGTCTCGCACGGCATCAAGACCGAAGAAGGTGATGTGTTTGAGATCGATGCTGCGCCCTTCAAGCTGCCGCTCGTCAACCGTCTGACCGTCGCCGCGGCGATGTCGGTTGACGTGCGCAAGCTTTAAGGAAAATTGATATGGGTAAAATTCGTCTCGGCATCGTCGGACTTGGAAAGATCGCCAGGGATCAGCATCTCGGTGCTATCGAAGCGACCGGCGGTATCGAACTTGCGGCTGTCGCCAGCCGCAACGCCACGCTGGATGGCGTGCATTGTTTCCACGACATCGATGAAATGCTGGCATCCGGCGTCGAACTGGATGCGATCTCTCTATGCACACCGCCGCAGGGGCGTTTCGCGCAGGCCAAGGCCGCGCTCGAAGCCGGCAAGCATGTGATGCTGGAAAAGCCGCCGGGCGCGACGCTGTCGGAAGTCTTCGCGCTGGAAAAGCTGGCGAAGGCAAAAGGGCTGACGCTGTTTTCCACCTGGCATTCGCGTAGTGCAGCGGCCGTCGAGCCGGCGCGGGCGCTGCTTGCCAAGCGCAAGATCAAAAGCGCTTCGGTCGCATGGAAGGAAGACGTGCGTCATTGGCATCCGGGCCAGGCCTGGATCTGGGAGCCGGGCGGTCTCGGCGTGTTCGATCCGGGCATCAATGCGCTGTCGATCATCACCCGCATCATGCCGGAAACCTTCCATCTCACCCATTCGGACCTGATCATTCCGTCCAATCGCGCTGCACCGATCGCTGCCAACCTGACGTTCGAGACCGCGTCCGGCCTGCCGATCGCAGCGGAGTTCGACTGGCGCCAGACCGGCCCGCAGACCTGGGACATTCGTGTCGAGACGGAAGAAGGCTCGGTCGTGCTGACCCATGGCGGCAGCCGTCTGATCGTCGATGGCGAGGCGCAGATCGTCGAGGAAGATCGCGAATACCGCAATCTCTATCGGGATTTCGTTGCCCTGGTTTCCAAGGGCGAGAGCGATACCGACTTTTCGCCGCTGGTGCATGTGGCCGATGCCTTCATGCTCGGCCGGCGCATCGAAACTGAAGCATTCGAGGACTGACAATGGCAGATCACGGCAAAACCCCGTCCACCGAGATTGCAACCACGGCTAAGCGCAAACTTCGGTCGCGCGCTTGGTTCGACAATCCCGACAATGTCGACATGACGGCGCTCTATCTGGAGCGCTACATGAATTTTGGCCTCAGCCAGGCCGAACTCCAGTCCGACCGCCCGATCATCGGCATTGCGCAGACCGGTTCCGATCTGTCACCCTGCAATCGTCACCATCTTGAACTGGCCAATCGCCTGCGCGAAGGCATTCGTGAAGCCGGCGGTATCGCGATCGAATTCCCGGTTCATCCGATCCAGGAAACCGGCAAGCGTCCGACTGCCGGCCTCGACCGTAACCTTGCCTATCTCGGCCTCGTCGAGGTTCTCTATGGTTATCCGCTCGACGGCGTCGTGCTGACGATCGGCTGCGACAAGACCACGCCGGCCTGTCTTATGGCGGCGGCCACCGTGAACATTCCGTCGATTGCCCTTTCCGTCGGCCCTATGCTGAACGGTTGGTTCCGCGGCGAACGCACCGGCTCCGGCACGATCGTCTGGAAGGCACGCGAACTTCTGGCCAAGGGTGAGATCGACTATGCCGGTTTCGTCAAGCTGGTGGCGTCGTCGGCTCCTTCGACCGGCTATTGCAATACGATGGGCACGGCAACCACGATGAACTCGCTTGCCGAAGCGCTCGGCATGCAGCTTCCGGGTTCGGCCGCGATCCCAGCGCCTTACCGTGACCGCCAGGAGGTCTCCTATCTGACCGGCCTGCGCATCGTCGAAATGGTCAAGGAAGACCTGAAGCCATCCGACATCCTGACAAAGGATGCTTTCGTCAACGCCATCCGCGTCAACTCGGCGATCGGCGGCTCGACCAACGCGCCGATCCATCTCAACGCTCTTGCCCGCCATATCGGCGTGGAACTGACGGTCGACGACTGGCAGACCTATGGCGAAGAAGTTCCGCTTCTCGTCAACCTGCAGCCGGCCGGTGAATATCTCGGCGAGGACTATTACCACGCCGGCGGCGTTCCGGCCGTCGTCAACCAGCTGATGGGCCAAGGCCTGATCAACGAAGATGCCATCACCGTCAATGGCAAGACGATAGGCGAGAACTGTCGCGGGGCTATCATCGAGGACGACAAGGTCATCAAGCGCTATGACGAGCCGCTGAAGGCGCGAGCCGGTTTCCGCGTGCTGCGCGGCAACCTGTTCTCGTCGGCGATCATGAAGACCAGCGTTATCTCGCCGGAATTCCGCGAGCGCTACCTGTCGAACCCGAGCGACCCGGAAGCTTTCGAAGGCAAGGCCGTGGTGTTCGACGGTCCGGAGGATTATCATCACCGCATCGACGACCCATCGCTCGGCATAGACGAGCACACGGTCCTGTTCATGCGTGGTGCCGGTCCGATTGGTTATCCGGGTGCTGCCGAAGTCGTCAACATGCGTGCGCCGGATTACTTGCTCAAGCGTGGCATTAGCTCGCTTGCCTGTATCGGCGACGGTCGTCAGTCCGGCACGTCCGGCAGCCCGTCGATCCTCAACGCTTCTCCGGAAGCGGCAGCAGGCGGTGGTCTGGCGCTTCTCAAAACCGGTGACCGGGTGCGTATCGACCTTGGCCGCGGTGAGGCGAATATCCTGATTTCGGACGACGAGCTTTCTGCGCGCCGTCGCGAGCTGGAGGCCAATGGCGGCTACCATTATCCCAAGCATCAGACGCCCTGGCAGGAAATCCAGCGCGGTATCGTCGGACAGATGGAGACCGGTGCGGTTCTTGAACCGGCTGTCAAATACCAGCGTATTGCGCAGACCGAAGGTCTGCCGCGCGACAATCACTGACCTTTAAGGACAGACGTCCTTTCGAGGTCGTGAGGGCGGCGAGGCGCCAGCCCAAACCAACTCGGCGGCTCGTTGGGGGCCGCCGTTACGGAGGAGTGTACGATGAAAATACTTAAATTGCTTACTTCGGCGGCGATCCTGGCTTCCATGGCTTTCGCTGCTCCGGCCTTCTCGCAGGACAAGGGCCTTGTCGGCGTCGCCATGCCGACCAAGTCCTCCGCCCGCTGGATCGCCGACGGCGACAACATGATCAAGGTCCTGCAGGAGCGCGGGTACACCACCGATCTCCAGTATGCCGAAGACGACATCCCGAACCAGCTTTCCCAGATCGAAAACATGATCACCAAGGGCGCCAAGGTGCTCGTGGTCGCCTCGATCGACGGCACGACGCTCTCCGACGTGCTCGCGCAGGCCCATACCGCAGGCATCAAGGTCATCGCCTATGACCGCCTGATCCGCGACACCCCGAATGTCGACTATTACGCGACCTTCGACAACTTCCAGGTCGGCGTTCTGCAGGCGACCTCGCTGGTCAAGGCTCTCAAGGCCGATACCGAAAAGGGTCCGTTCAACATTGAGCTCTTCGGCGGTTCGCCGGACGACAACAATGCCTATTTCTTCTATGACGGCGCCATGAGCGTGCTGCAGCCGCTGATCGACAAGGGCACCCTCGTCGTCGGTTCCGGCCAGACCGGCATGGACAAGGTCGCCACCCTTCGCTGGGACCCGGCAACCGCCCAGGCTCGCATGGACGCTATTCTGTCCTCGACCTATTCCGACAAGAAGCTGAACGCCGTCCTGTCTCCTTATGACGGTCTGTCGATCGGTATCCTGTCGTCGGTCAAGGGCGTCGGTTACGGTTCCGGCGACATGCCGATGCCGTTCGTTTCCGGTCAGGACGCGGAAGTCCCGTCGGTCAAGTCGATCATTGCCGGCGAGCAGTATTCGACCATCTTCAAGGACACACGTGACCTCGCCAAGGTTACTGTCGACATGGTCGATGCCGTCATGAGCGGCAAGGAGCCCCAGGTCAACGACACCAAGACCTACAATAACGGTAACAAGGTCGTTCCGTCCTACCTGCTGAAGCCGGTCGCCATCGACAAGACCAATGTCGATCTGCTGGTGAAGAGCGGTTACTACACCGAAGACCAGATCAAGTAATCATTCCGGCCGCGCGGCGTTTCTCGTCGCGCGGCTCCTTCATATTGGGAGCCGTCATGCTTGATCCCGTATTATCCGCGGCGGAAAAGCCGCCTATTCTCGAAATGCGGGGCATTTCGAAGAGCTTTGGCGCCGTGAAGGCGCTTTCGGATGTCAGCTTTGCCGTCAAGGAAGGCGAGATTCACGCGCTGGTCGGCGAAAACGGTGCCGGCAAATCGACGCTGATGAAGGTTCTGTCGGGTGTCTACCCGCATGGATCCTATGAGGGATCGATCCTTTTCGGCGGCGAAGAACGTCATTTCCGCGACATCAACGATTCCGAAAAGCTCGGCATCATCATCATTCACCAGGAGCTTGCGCTCATTCCGCTGATGTCGATCGCGGAAAACATCTTTCTGGCCAATGCGCCGTCGAAATTCGGCGTGATCGACCGCGATACGCGATATGTCCGCACCAAGGAACTACTGGCCAAGGTGGGACTGACCGAGGCGCCGGAAACTCTGATCACCAATCTCGGCGTCGGCAAGCAGCAACTCGTCGAAATCGCCAAGGCGCTGTCGAAGGACGTGCGCCTCTTGATCCTCGACGAACCGACTGCGTCGCTCAACGAAACGGACAGTGCGGCCCTTCTCGAGCTTCTGAAGGAATTCCGCCGCCATGGCATTACCTCGATCATGATCAGCCACAAGCTGAATGAGATTACCGAGGTTGCCGATCGCATCACCGTTCTGCGCGACGGCAAGACCGTCGGTACGCTCGATTGCCATGAAGGCGCGGTCGACGAAGACGAGATCGTGCGACGCATGGTCGATCGCGATCTCGAAAGCCGTTACCCGGCCCGCACGCCGAAGATCGGCGATGTCATTTTCGAAGTCGAAAACTGGTCGGTCTATCACCCGCAGCATGCGAGCCGGCAGATCGTCAGAAATGTGTCAATGAAGGTTCGCGCCGGCGAAGTCGTCGGCATCTCCGGACTGATGGGCGCTGGTCGCACCGAATTCGCCATGAGCGTGTTCGGTAGGGCTTACGGTCGCGACATCAGCGGAACCGTGAAGATCCACGGAAAGGAAGTCGATACCTCGAATGTGCACCGGGCGATCAAGGCGGGGCTGGCTTACGTCACCGAAGACCGCAAGCAGCTCGGGCTGATCCTTGCCGAAGACATCCGCAAGAACGTCTCACTCGCCCATCTCGGCGGTGTGTCGTCCAGCGGTGTCATTGATGATATCCGCGAAATGAAGGTGGCGCAGGAATTCCGCACCCGCATGCGGATCCGCAGTCACAACGTATATCAGGAAACCGGAAAACTCTCCGGCGGCAACCAGCAGAAGGTGGTCCTGTCGAAATGGCTGTTCACCGGGCCGGACATCCTGATCCTCGACGAACCGACCCGCGGTATCGATGTCGGCGCGAAATACGAAATCTATTCCATCATCAACGAACTTGCGGATGCCGGTAAGGCCGTCGTCGTGATCTCGTCGGAAATGCCCGAGCTCATCGGCACCTGCGACAGAATCATGGTCATGCACGAAGGTGAATTCGTCGGCGAAGTGGCCGGTGAAGAGGCCACGCAGGAAAATATCATGCGCGCCATCATGCGCCGCAAAGGGAGATAACCCATGAGCACTCCACAGGAAGCAGTTGCGGCTCCGAAAGCGGGCACCGGTTTCTGGAAGGACAATCTTCGCGACTATGGCATGCTGATCTCGCTGGTCGTCATCGTCATCTTCTTCCAGATCGCAACCGGCGGCATTCTTCTGAAGCCGCTGAACGTTACGAACATCGTGCTGCAGAACAGCTATATCGTCATCATGGCACTCGGCATGTTGATGGTGATTGTGACTGGTCACATCGACCTTTCGGTCGGTTCGGTTGCAGGCTTTATCGGCGGTCTTGCAGGGCTTCTTATGGTCAGGTGGGGCATCAACCTGCCGCTCGCCATCCTGACCTGCCTCGTGGTTGGCGGTATCATCGGCGGCATCCAGGGCTATTTCGTCGCCTATTTCAAGATTCCATCCTTCATCGTGACGCTTGCCGGCATGCTTGTTTTCCGCGGTTTCATGATCGCCATTCTGGGCAGCCAGGCGATTGGTCCGTTCCCGCCGATCTTCCAGAAGCTCTCCTCGGGTTATGTCCTCGAACTGATTTCTTCGGATGGCGGGCTATACGTGACGTCGTTCATCATCGGGCTGATCCTTGCCGTACTGATGGTTTGGCAGAATTTCCGCAGCCGCGCGCGCCGTGTCCTGCACGACGTGGAAAGCGAACCTTTTGCCTTCTTCATCGGCAAGAATGTCGTCGTCTTCGCAGCGATCGCCTTCGTCGCCTATCTGATCTCGTCCCACCGCGGTCTGCCGAACGTGCTGATCATCATGGCGGTGCTGATCGTCGCCTATGGCTTCTTCACCAACCGCACGATCCTCGGCCGCCAGATCTACGCTGTTGGCGGCAACGCACGTGCAGCGGAACTTTCGGGCATCAAGACCACGCGTCTGGTGTTCTGGACCTTCGTCAATATGGGTGTCCTGGCAGCACTTGCCGGCCTCGTCGTTGCAGCGCGCCTTAACAGCGCCACCCCGAAGGCCGGTACCGGCTTCGAACTGGACGTCATCGCGGCCTGCTTCATCGGCGGCGCATCGGCCTATGGCGGCGTCGGCAAGGTGACGGGTGCCGTGATCGGCGCCTTCCTGATGGGCGTGATGAACAACGGCATGTCGATCCTCGGCATAGGCATCGATTACCAGCAGGTGATCAAGGGGCTGGTTCTGCTCGGCGCGGTTTGCGTCGACGTCTACAACCAGCGCCATTAAGCGGGCCTGTCATAGAAAAAAAAAGGGGCGCAGAAGCGCCCCTTACCTGTTTTGAGATCAACACTTATAAAGCCACGTCATCCTCGGCTTGTCCCGAAGATCTACGACGCTTCGATAACCTGTAATGTGGTTGATCCTCGGCTCAAGGCCGAGGATGACGGTGGAGAAGTCGTTCAGCCTCTCGCGAACATCGGCCCGCCCTTGTGAGCGGGGAATCCGTAGCCGTTGATCATCACCAGATCAACGTCTCCCGGACGGGCGGCGATACCTTCTGCGAGAAGCGCATCGCCCTCTGCTGCCATGGCCGTCAACATCCGTTCCTGTATCTCTTCCTTCGAAAAGGCGCGTGGTCTGATCCCTTTCTTCGTGCGCTCGGTCTCGATAAACGCCGTGACTTCGGGGTCGATGGTGCGCTTGCCGTCGGGGTAGGCGTACCAACCGCGGCCGGATTTCTGTCCCATTCGCCCCGTCTCACAGAGCTTGTCGGCGATGGCGACATACCGTTCTGACGGATCGCGCACTGCCGCCTGGCGTTTGCGGCGTGCCCAGGCGATTTCGAGGCCGGCCATGTCGTAGACGGCAAATAGGCCCATCGGGAAACCATAGTCCTCCAGCGCCGCATCGATCTCGTGCGGCAGGGCGCCGTCCTCCAGCAGGAATTCGGCCTCGCGGCGATAGGCGGAAAAGATCCGGTTGCCGATAAAACCTTCCGCGACGCCGGTCACAATCGGCAGCTTTTTCAGCTTCTTTGCGACCGCCAGTCCGGTTGCCAGCACATCCGGCGCGGTTTTTTCGCAACGAACGATTTCGAGAAGCCGCATGACATGCGCAGGAGAGAAGAAATGCAGGCCAAGCACCCGCTGCGGATGGGCCGTTGAGGCCGCAATCTCGTCCGGATTCAGGTAGCTCGTATTGGTGGCGAGAATGGCATCCGGGCGGATCACCTTGTCGAGGCGGCGGAAGAGTTCGACCTTCACATCCAGATCGTCGAACACGGCTTCGATAACGAGATCGCAGGGCGCAAGATCGGCATCCGTTGCGGTGACCGAAAGCCGGGCCGTCTGCGCGTCGAAACCGGCCCGGTCCAGCCGGCTAGAGGCAAGGTTGCGCTCCAGCAGGCCGATGATCCGCTCGCGGCCTTTTTCCGCCGCCTCCGGTGTCTGGTCGAGGCCGATGACCGTGTAACCTGCGCCGAGTGCCGCAACGGCAATACCGCTGCCCATCAGGCCCAGTCCGCAGATACCGATCGTGTTGACCGGGCGCGCATCGACGCTCTCAAGCCCGGTAACCTTTGAGGCCTCCCGCTCGGCAAAGAAGACGTGCCGCAGCGCTGCCGCCTCGTGGCTGTCCCGCAGGGTGAGAAAGGTGGCGCGCTCATCCGCCAGCCCTTCGCCCAGCGGGCGATGCGAGGATGCGACGAGCCGCACCGCTTCCGTCGGTGCTTTCTGCCCGCGAGCCTTTGCAAGGATTTTGCCCGATGCCTTGTCGATCTCGGTAGAATCTGCGGGGGCAACGGCCAGTTCACCTGTTCGGCGAAGCGGTGTGCCGACCAGCTTTTGTGCTGCCTTGATGGCCGCATCGATAAGATCGGTCTCGACCAGTTCATCAAGGATGCCAAGCGACAAGGCCTCTGCGGCCTTGGCGATCCGTCCCGAAGCAATAAGCTCGATCGCTGCCGGAATGCCGATAAGTCGCGGCAGGCGCTGGGTGCCGCTGGCACCGGGCACGATGCCGAGCTTCACCTCAGGCAGGCCGACCTGTGCCGTGGGGGAGGCGATGCGATAATGGCAGGTGAGCGCCAGTTCCAGCCCGCCGCCGAGTGCTGCGCCATTCAGCGCTGCGATGACCGGCTTCGACAGGGCTTCGATCCTGTCGATCAGGTCTGGCAGGGCCGGATCGACAACCGGCTTGCCGAACTCCCGAATGTCGGCTCCGCCGATAAAGGTTTTGCCTGCACCGGTGATAATGAGGGCCAGGATGCCGGGAGTTGTCTCGGCGTATGAGAGCGCTTTTTCCAGTCCGCCCCTTACATCTGCCGACATGGCGTTGACTGGCGGATTGTCGATGGTGACGACCAGAATGCCGTCTCGGGCCGTGGCGGAGAAGGTTGTCACATCGCTCATCGCATCACTCCGGAACGACGGCCGTCGCCTGAATTTCGATCTTGGCACGGTCTTCGACAAGCGCCACCACCTGCATTGCGGCCATGGCCGGGAAATGCTTGCCGATCACCTCGCGATAGGCCTGGCCGATGCCCTTCAGGTTGCCGAGATATTCGGCTTTGTCGGTGAAATACCAGGTCATGGTGGTGATGTGCTGCGGCCCGGCACCGCCTTCGGCCAGCACCGCGACGATATTCTGCAACGTCTGTTTCACCTGGCTGACGAAGTCGTCGGTTTCGAACTGGCACTCGGCATTCCAGCCGATCTGCCCGCCGACGAAGATCTGGCGGCCGGTGGCAGATACGCCGTTGGCGTAACCGATCGGTTTGGCCCAGCCTTCAGGCTGCAGAATGGTGTGCATCTTGTCTCTCCAAATGCTGTGTCAGCGCGCCGCGCAGATCATCCGGCCAGGGGCAGGCCTTTGTTGTTTCGTGAGAGGTGAGGACGAGCCTTTGCCGGGCCGTCCAGAGCAGGCGGTTTTCCGCGCGAACCTCGTGCTCGAGATCGAGCGAGCTGTTGCCGAGCCTTGCGACCTTCAGGGTGAAATCCATTCGGTCGCCGTGGAAACCGGGATTGGTGAAGTTGAGATCCAGCGTTACCCTTGGAAAGCCGAGCTTTCGCTCGTTGATCATCTCCGGCCATGGAAACCCGAGGCTTTCGAAGAATTCCTCGTAAACCCCGACCAAAATATGCAGATAGGACGGGAAATAGGCGATGCCCGAAGGGTCGCAATCTCCGAAATTCAGCCGGCGCGTCGTGGTGTAAGCCATGGTTAAGCCTTCAGCAATTCGCGGGCGATGATGAGTTTTTGCACTTCCGTCGCGCCTTCATAGATGCGCAGCGCCCGGATTTCCCGGTAGAGGCTTTCGGTGATCTCGCCGACGCGAACCCCGCGGCCGCCGAACATCTGCACGGCGCGGTCGATCACCTTCTGGGCATTTTCGGTGGCGACCATCTTTGCCATGGCTGCTTCCTTCGTGGTCGGCAGCCCCTGCACGTCGCGACGCCATGCGGCGCGGTAGGTCAGAAGTGCCGCCGCATCGATTTCGGCGGCCATGTCGCCCAAGGCGGCCTGCGTCAGCTGCAAGTCGGACAGCGTGGTGCCGAAGATTTTTCGCATTTTCGCATGGGCGAGTGCCTCATCCAGCGCGCGTTTGGCGAAGCCCAACGACGCTGCCGCTACGGAAGCGCGAAAAATGTCGAGGGTGCGCATGGCGATCTTGAAGCCATTGCCGGGGGCGCCGAGCAGGCGAGACGCCGGGATGCGGCAATTGTCGAAGCGGATCGTCGCCAGCGGATGCGGGGCGATCACGTCGATGCGCTCGGCGATGGAAAAACCGGGATCATCGGCAAAGACGGCGAAAGCGGAAATGCCGCGCGTGCCGGGTGCTTCGCCGGTGCGGGCAAAGACCGTGTAGACATCGGCGATGCCGCCGTTCGAGATCCAGGTTTTTTCACCGTCGAGCACATAATGCTCGCCATCCCTGCGGGCGGCGCAGGCCATGGCCGCGACATCGGAGCCTGCATCCTTCTCCGAAAGAGCAAAGGCAGCAATCCATTCACCGGACCGGGCTTTCGGCAGGACGGTGGCACGGAGTTCTTCCGAACCGGAAAGGCCGATAGCACCGGTGCCGAGGCCTTGCATGGCGAAGGCAAAATCGGCCAATCCATTATGCCAGGCCAGTGTTTCTCGGGTCAGGCAGGCGGCGCGGCTGTCGATCGGCTGCCTGCCTCCGGCGCCGGTTGCGGCATCGAGCAGGCCCGCCTCGCCAAGCGCCTTGACGAGCGTGCGGCAAGCCCTGTCCGTGTCGGAGTGATCGACGTTTGCGAGCGCGCCGGATGCGGCGAAGGCGTCCAGCTTTTGCGCCAACGCCCGATGCCCGTCATCGAAAAACGGCCAGTCCAAAAAATCCCGGCTTGGACCGGCAAGGGTGATCGGGGTGGCCATCAGTTGCCCTCGAAAACCGGTTTGCGCTTTTCAGCAAAGGCCTCGAAAGCGCGGCGAAAATCTTTCGTCGCCATGCAGATCGCTTGCGCCTGGGCTTCGCTCTCGATCATTTCGTCGAGACCCATGGCCCATTCCTGATTGAGCATGGTTTTGGTCATCGTGTGGGCAAACCACGGGCCATCGGCCAGCGAATGCGCCAGCTTCAGTGCTTGGGCTTCAACAGCATCCGCATTGTGGAGAGCATTGTAGAACCCCCAGGCGTGCCCCTCATCGGCTGTCATCGAGCGGCCGGTGAACAGCAACTCGGCGGCGCGACCCTGGCCAATGATGCGCGGCAAGATTCCGCAGGCCCCCATGTCAGCCCCGGCCAGACCAACGCGGGTGAAGAGGAATGCGGTTTTCGCTTCCGGCGTCGCCAGCCGCAAGTCGGATGCCATGGCGAGGATCGCGCCGGCACCGGCGCAGATGCCGTCGATGGCGGCCACGATCGGCTGCGGGCATTTCTTCATCGCCTTGACCAGATCGCCGGTCATGCGGGTGAAAGCCAGAAGATCAGGCATCGGCATTTTAGTCAGCGGCTCGATGATCTCGAACACATCGCCGCCAGAAGAGAAATTGCCGCCGGCTCCGGTCAGTACGATGGCGCGGATATCGGATGCATGGCCAAGCTTGCGAAACAGATCGCGCAGTTCGGCGTAGCTTTCAAAGGTCAGCGGGTTCTTGCGTTTCGGGCGATTGAGCCGGATCGTGCCGACGCAACCGTCTGCACTCACCTCCCAGACAAAGTGTTTTGCCTGATAATCCCGAAAAGGCTTCAGGTGCCCGGCCATCGAAACCGTGGTGTCGCTCATCCCGACAAAACCTCCCCACCGGCAACCGCGATTGCCTGTCCGTTGATCGATTGGGCGGCGGGCGAAGCCAGCCACAGAACGGCGTCTGCAACTTCCTCCGGCCGTACCAGCCGCCCCTGCGGATTGTGTCTGGTAAATTCCTTCAATGCATCTTCCGGCGAGCGGCCGGTTTTTGCCACGATGTTTTCGATCGAGCGGGTGATCAGCGGCGTATCGGTAAAGCCGGGGCAGACGGCGTTGACCGTCACGCCGGTCTTTGCCAGTTCCAGCGCCAACGCACGGGTCAGTCCGACGACACCGTGCTTGGCCGCCACATAGGCCGAAACATAGGCGTAACCCGTCAGCCCTGCGGTAGAGGCAATGTTGATGATACGGCCGCCGGTGCCATGCTCCTTGAGATCCGACAGAACGGCCTGGGTCACCTGAAAGACACCGGTCAGATCCACCGCCATGACCCGGTTCCACATATCGAGCGAGGTCTTTTCGAACGGTGCGCTCGGTCCCTCGCCGGCATTGTTGATAAGTATATCGACCGGCCCGAATTCCTGCCGCACGGTTCTGAGACCACTTTTTATGGCGTCCGCGTCAGTCACGTCGAATCCGTCGATGACAAAAGTGTCTGTTTCACCGATTTCTGCGGCCAGTTTTTCCAGCGGCTCGCGGCGACGCCCGGCCAGCGTCACTCGGGCGCCTTCATCGACAAGCGCACGGGCAATCGCGGCTCCGATGCCGGATCCGGCTCCGGTAACAAGGGCGTGGCGAGCTCCAAATTTCGGCAGTGAAATCATGTCCGCGCCTATTTCGCTGCGACCGAAGGGCCGACAACCGGTGGTGCTGCGGCTGCACGCGCCAGGCCCGTTTCATATTGCAGCTTGCCAGACTGGTACTGTTTTGGCCACGCAATGCCGGTCAGGCCGATCTTGGCTGCCTCATGCAACACCCAGGCGGGGTCTGCCAGATGCGGGCGGGCGATGGCGCAGAGGTCAGCGCGGCCTGCGGCGATGATCGAGTTTGCCTGATCAGCCTCGGAAATTGCACCGACGGCGATCGTCGGAATGCCGATCTCGTTGCGGATCTTGTCGGAAAACGGCGTCTGGAACAGGCGGCCATAGACCGGCTTTTCCTCTTTCGACACCTGTCCCGAAGAGCAGTCGATCAGGTCGGCGCCCGCCCTCTTGAACAGTTTTGCGAAGATCGCCGCATCCTCCGGCGTGTTGCCGCCATCCGCCCAATCGTGGCAGGAGAGGCGGACCGAGATCGGCCTGTCTGCCGGCCAGACCTCGCGAATTGCCACAAACACTTCCAGCGGGTACCGGGCGCGGTTTTCGTGGCCGCCGCCATATTCATCGTCACGGAGGTTGGTGAGTGGTGAGAGGAAACTCGACAGAAGATAACCGTGGGCGCAATGCACTTCCAACCAGTCGGCACCAGCCTCAGCGGCATATTTCGCAGCACGGACATGGTCGGCCTTCACCTGGTCCATATCGGCACGGTCCATCGCTTTCGGTACCTGGCTGTTTTTCAGATAGGGTAGAGCGGAGGCAGAGATCAGCGGCCATGCGTCTTCTTCCAAAGGTTGGTCGATACCCTCCCAGGCAAGTTTTGTCGCTCCCTTGCGGCCGGCATGGCCGAGCTGGATGCCGACTTTGGCTTCCGAATTGTCATGAACAAAATCAACGAAGCGCTTCCAGCCTTTGGCCTGCTCGTCGTTCCATAGACCAAGGCAGCCGGGGGTGATGCGGGCATTGGGCGAAACACAGGTCATTTCCGCAAACACGAGGCCGGCGCCGCCCAATGCGCGGGAACCAAGATGAACGAGGTGGAAATCGTCCAATATGCCGTCCTTTGCCGAATACATTGCCATCGGTGACATGACGATGCGATTCGGCAGGTCGGTGCCGCGCAGGGAATAGGGCGTGAACATCGGCGGCAGAGTGCGGCCATTGCCTTCCACCTTGATACCGTTCTTTTCCGCGAACCAGCGTTCATAACCTTCCAGCCAGACGGGATCGCGCAGGCGTAGATTCTCGTGACTGATGCGCTGCGAGCGAGTCAGCATGGAATACATGAATTGCGGCGGTTCCAGCGTGTCGGCATAACGCTGGCCCACCACCTCGAACCATTCCATCGCATTGCGGGCGGCATTCTGGATGCGGGCAACATCGACGCGGCGGATGTCTTCATAGGTCTGCAGAACCTGCGGGATCGCATCCTTGTTGTGGCCGAGCCTGTTGA
The DNA here is from genome assembly GCA_023451735.1 of Pseudomonadota bacterium. Lineage (GTDB taxonomy): Bacteria > Pseudomonadota > Alphaproteobacteria > Rhizobiales > Rhizobiaceae > Neorhizobium. The sequence goes on from JAEXYH010000052.1 coordinate 17,645, forward strand.
ACTGGTTGGTCAGTTCGATCGCGTCGTCGATCGCAAGCTTGGTGCCGGAACCGATGGCGAAATGCGCGGTGTGAGCGGCGTCTCCCATCAGGACAACATGAGAATTGCCGTTAAAATGGCTCCACTTTCCGCAGATCAGGCGGTTGAAATTCAACCATGCGGAACCGCGCAGGTGCCGGGCATTGGTCATCAGCTCGGCGCCTTCCAGCACTTCGGAGAACAGCTCCTGGCAGAAGTCGATCGAACCCTGCTGATCCATCTGGTCAAGGCGGTGCTTTTCGTAGGCTTCCTCGGTTGTCTCGACGATGAAGGTCGAGGTGTTGTCGTCGAACTTGTAGATATGCGCCTGGAACCAGCCGTGGTCGGTCTTGCGGAAATCAAAGGTGAATGCGTCGAACAGTTTTTGCGTGCCGAGCCAGATGTAGCGGTTGGGGCGCACGGCGAGATCCGGCTCGAAAACCTGCGGATACCGGTTACGAATCTTCGAGTTGAAACCGTCCGAGGCGATGATCAGGTCGGTGTCGGGATAATCGGTATCGCCAGCGGAATCGGTCTCGAACACCAGTTCGACACCGAGCGTCTCGCAGCGGCGTTGCAGGATATTCAAAAGCTTCTTGCGCCCTATACCGACAAAGCCGTGGCCGGATGTGCGCTGCCGGGTACCCTTGAACAGAAGCTCGATATCGTCCCAGTGATTAAAGGCATCTTCGATCTCCGCCGCACTTTCCGGATCCCAGGCGCGCATCGACACCATGGTTGCGTCGGAGAATACGACGCCCCAGCCGAATGTGTCGTAGGCCCGGTTGCGCTCGACGACAGAGATGGAGTGTTCGGGATGAAGCTTCTTCATCAGCAGCGCGAAATACAACCCTGCCGGACCGCCACCAATGCAGACGATGCGCATGAATATCTCCCGACGTTCCCAACCGTAATTATTTTAAGTTTAAACTATATGGGTGATGTAAAATCCGTCAAGAGATATTGCTGACAATATGCTAGAAGCGCTTCGGCAAGTCGACCGGTGACACACTTAAGCCGTGTTCCGGTTGCTTTAGGCTCCGCGTTTCCAGATTTCATCGCTTGTCTCCGAGGCAAAGCAGACCATGGCGTCCAACAGTTCCAGCAGTCACGTCCGGGATTTTTTCCAGGCTCATCGCGGCGTATTTGTTTCCTTTATCGTTCTCCTGGTCTTCGGTTTCACGGCCTTTGCGATCTATGAGCTGACGACCGAGGTCAGCTATGACGAGGTGATAGAAGCCCTTATGGCGACCTCCTGGTCGTCGATTGCGCTTGCCGTGTTTTTCACCGGTCTCAGCTTTGCAGCATTGGTCGGATACGATCTCAATGCGTTGGATTATATCGGCCGCAAACTGCCGCCTGTTCCGGTGGCAATGACGGCGTTCAGCGCTTATGCGGTCGGAAATACAGCCGGCTTCGGAGCGCTGAGTGGTGGCGCCATCCGATTCCGTGGTTATTCGAGGCTCGGCTTGTCGCCGGAAGATATCGGCCGGGTGATTGCCTTCGTCACCTTCGCCTTTGGCATCGGGCTGCTTTCGGTTACCGCGCTTGCCTGTCTCGTGACTGCTCCGCGCGTCGGCCAGATCATCGGTGTCAGCGGCACGGTGATCCGCATCATCGCGATCTGTATCATCATCGCACTTTGTATTCTTGTCTTCATCGGCCGAAATGGCCGGGAGATCGCCCTCGGCAGGGTGCATGTGAGACTGCCGGACAGCCGAACTTCGTCGCAGCAGTTTCTTATCACTGCGTTGGATATTGCGGCCTCGGCATCGACCCTCTACGTCCTCTTGCCACAGACCGATATCGGCTGGCCGTCATTTCTAGCGATTTATGCGACTGCGGTCGGCGCCGGCGTGCTCAGTCACGTGCCGGCGGGTCTTGGGGTGTTCGAAACAGTTATCGTGGCGGCACTCGGCAGCACGGTCGACATCGACCAGGTTCTCGGCAGTCTTGTTCTTTATCGCGTCATCTATCACGTCCTGCCGCTTGCCATCGCGACGCTGTTTGTCATCGTGCTTGAAGCACGACAGCTCGCCAATCATCCGGTTGCCTCGACACTCAGGAAGCTGGAATTCCGGCTGGCGCCACTGCTCTTGGCCGCCTTTGCCCTTATTGCCGGGGCAATGCTGGTTCTTTCCAGCGTCACGCCGACACCAGATTCCAACCTGGATTTTCTCGGCAATTTCATGCCGCTTCCGTTGATCGAAAGCGCGCATTTTCTCTCCAGTGTCATCGGCATCCTGCTCTTTGTCTGCGCACGGGGAATAGCGCAAAGGTTGGACGGTGCGTGGTGGACGGCCGTTATCTGCACCGCACTCGGCCTGCTCTTTTCCTTTTTGAAGGCATTGGCGCTGTTCGAAGCCATATTCCTCGCCGTGTTGCTGACCGGCTTGCTACTCAGCGCCCGCCAGTTCAACCGGCCGGCCTCGATGCTGCGGCAGGCCCTGACGCCACCGTGGATCGTGGCGATGCTGATCCTCGTTGCCGCAGCGGCAACGATTCTGTTCTTTGTTTATCGCGAAGTCGATTACAGCCGTGAACTGTGGTGGCAGTTCGAATTTTCCGCAGAAGCGCCGCGCGGCCTGCGCGCCATGCTCGGCATTGCCATCGTGGCGGCGGCTGTGTCGATATTCAGCCTGCTGCGTCCGGCGGTCAAACGCTCTGATCTGTCGACGGTGGAAGAGTTGGCAAAGGCGACTGACATCGCCATGACGCAGGATTTTGCCGACGCCAATCTGGTGCGCATGGGCGACAAGCGGCTGATGTTCTCGACCAACGGCAATGCCTTCATCATGTATGGCATCCAGGGGCGTTCCTGGATCGCGCTCTTTGATCCGGTCGGGCCGAGCAGCGAGATCGGCGAGCTGGTCTGGCGTTTTGTCGAAGAGGCAAGAACCGGTGGTGGAAGGGCTGTCTTCTACCAGATTTCGCCCGAGCTTCTCGCCTATTGCGCCGATGCCGGCATGCGCGCTTTTCGCCTGGGAGAACTCGCTGTCGTCGATCTTGCCGGTTTCGAGTTGAAAGGTAGCCGGTTATCGGGTCTCAGGCAGGCGATCAACAAGGGTGTTCGCGAAGGGCTGGAATTCGAGATGCTGCAGCCGGATGAGGTTGCAATCCATATCGAGGAACTGCGCACAGTGTCGGACAATTGGCTCGACGAGCATAATACACGCGAAAAGACCTTTTCGCTTGGCGCTTTCCGCGACGACTACGTGTTGTCACAGCCGGTGGCCATTCTGCGCAAGGAAGGCAGGATCGTCGCCTTTGCGACGCTTGCCGTCACCGACACCAAGCAGGAGGGTACGGTCGATCTCATGCGGTTTGCACCGGATGCGCCGAAGGGCTCGATGGACTTTCTGTTTGTGAGGATCATGGAATATCTGCGTGATGCCGGGTTCCGCCAGTTCAATCTCGGCATGGCGCCGCTCTCCGGCATGGCGCAACGCGAGGCGGCCCCGGCCTGGGACCGGATCGGCAGCGTGATCTTCGAGCACGGTGAGCGGTTTTACAATTTCAAAGGCCTGAAGGCCTTCAAATCAAAATTTCACCCCCGCTGGGAACCGCGCTATCTTGCCGTTTCCGGTATCGGCCCGGCTGTTGCCATGATGGATGCGACGCTGCTGATCGGTGGCGGATTGAGAGGAGTCGTGGGGAAATGAGAATGCGTCTTGCGGTATTGTTCGCTCTGGGTCTGACTACAGGCTTGAGCACGGCGTTTGCGCCATTGACGCATGCCCAGACCCCGGCCCCAAGCCTTGCTCCGGTAGCCGCCGCGCCTCAGGCGCTGGCGCCAAATCCGGCTCCCGATCAGGATTACCATACGGGGCTTATTCCCTCGCCGCATATCTATCTTCCGCAGGGACAAGATCTCTCCGGCATGGTTTTCCTGATTTCCGATGCGAAAGGCTGGGGTTCCGTCGAGGAAACGCAGGCAAAGGATCTTGTCGAAGCCGGTGCCGCCGTCGTCGGTATCGATTTTCCCTCCTACATGCAGGCGCTCGCCATGGATGACGGCGATTGCATCTATATGGTTTCAGACATCGAGGACCTCTCGCAGCAGGTGCAGCGCCGGGTTGCGAACCGCGAATATCGGCATCCGATAATCGCCGGCGTCAACGAGGGTGGTACGCTAGCGCTTGCGATGATCGCGCAGAGCCCGTTTGCCACGATCGGCGGTGCGATCGCAGTCGATCCGGGCGAAGTCGTTCCGCTCAAGAAGCAATTGTGCACGCCTGCCGACAAACGCCCGACGGATACCGGTATCGTATACGGATTGACCGACGGTGCGTTACCCGCACCCGTGACGATTGCTTTCACCTCCGATGCGGATCCTGCCGGAAAGGCGCATGCGCTTGGCCTGAAACAGGCCCATAAGGATATCGTGGTCAAGGAGACTTCCGATGATGCCGAGGACTATCTGGCGACCTGGCTGCAGAACCAGCTGACTGCAGGAAAATCCGAAGGAGCTCTCGATCTGCCGCTCACCGTTCTGGAGACGAAACCGGCGCTGGATACGATGGCGATCGTTTATTCCGGCGATGGCGGGTGGCGTGATCTCGACAGCGAACTGGGTGGATATCTTCAGTCTCAGGGCGTGCCAGTCATCGGTGTCGACTCGCTCCGTTATTTCTGGGCCAAACGGACGCCGCAGGAGACGGCCGACGATCTCAAGCGCATGATTGACGCCTATACCGATCAATGGGGTATCTCGAATGTCGTGCTCATCGGCTATTCGTTTGGGGCGGACGTCATTCCCGCCGCCTACAACCTTCTTCCGAAAGCACAGAAGAAACGGGTGAAGCAGTTGTCGCTGCTGGCGCTTTCGAAGGAGGTCGATTTCGAGATCTCGGTCACGGGCTGGCTCGGCATGGCGGGAGCGGGCGAGGGCGGCACCACAACCGACGATATCGCCAGGATCAAAAGCGGCCTCGTTCAATGCATTTACGGGACCGAAGAAGACGATGATCCATGCCCTTCATTGAAATCAACCGGCGTGGAAACGGTTGCAATCGATGGCGGTCATCATTTCGACGAGGATTACCAGGCGCTGGGCAAACGGATACTGGACGGTCTGCAAAAACGCCTGCCGAAGTAAGACAGGCGGGTGTCGGGCTCTGAGGACTTTGCCGGGGGGAGCCGGCTACGGAATTTTCTGAAAGATCACGGCCAGCCCACGGTTTTGTGATCCAGCCACTTGAGTTCATGGGAATCTGGCGCTAAATCTCGCTCGACCAGGACCGGGCCCCTCTGGCAGCTTACCTTGAGCTGTGATGTCGGACTGGATTTTCCAATGCCGGTGCCTGGTGTCGTGATGGTTTTTGGTCCAAAGGAGCGTGCTTTGCACGGGAGTTTCCCGGTGCGTGCTTCAAAGATATCCCCAAGGGTCGTCAGGACATGGGGCACCCCATCTTGAGATAGGGTGTCAAATGATGGAATTCTTTACGCCGGAGGCGTTGTCCGCCCTCGCGCAAGTTATCATGATCGATCTGGTCCTGGCAGGCGATAATGCCATCGTCATAGGCCTTGCTGCTGCCGGCCTGCCGAAGGAACAGCGCGCTAGAGCCATTCTGGTCGGTATCATTGCCGCCACGGTTTTGCGTATCGGCTTTGCTCTCGCCACAACACAGCTTCTTCAGATCGTCGGCCTGCTGCTCGCCGGTGGCGTGCTGTTGCTCTGGGTTTGCTGGAAGATGTGGCGCGAGCTGCGCACACCTCATCACCATGAGGATGAAGCCAATGAGGCACTTGCCGACAGTGATCTGAATGCCGACGGTACGGTGGCCGGTGGTGCGCCGCGCAAAACCTTTGCCCAGGCCGCATGGCAGATCGTCATCGCCGATGTGTCCATGTCGCTCGATAACGTGTTGGCCGTCGCCGGCGCCGCGCATGAACATCCGGAAGTGCTGATCTTCGGTCTGGTATTGTCCATCGCGCTGATGGGTATTGCGGCAAGCTTCATTGCCCGCCTTCTCAATAAGCACCGCTGGATCGCCTATGTCGGTCTTGCCGTCATTCTCTACGTGGCGCTTGAAATGATCTGGCGCGGTACGAACGAGATCATGCCCTATATCTCGGGCTGATCGCAGTCTCTTTCAGAATAAAAAGGCGGCGCGGTCTTCGGATCGCGCCGTTTTCTTTTTTCGTCATGACCGAACTATCGAGTCGCCACCTTGCTCTTGAGCACCCGCTCGTTCACCCAGTCGGCGCTTGCCCGGACGCCGCCCAATGGGAAGACGTGGATCTGCTGGATGAGGCTTTGCGGATGGGTCGCCTTGTAATTGGCGATCTCGGTCAGGAACTCATCCGGTTCGTAAGGAACAAGCAGCTTGCTCAGATCCATCGCGCGGCGTTGCAGTACACTCAGTGACGGGCCGACACCGCATGAAATGGCAAACTTTATCAGCGTCTGCAGCTTGGTCGGGCCGGCAACGCCAAGATGGATCGGCAAGGTTACGCCGGCTTCGGCAATGCGTTCGGTCCAGCGGATTATCGATTTGGCATCGAAGGCAAACTGAGTGACGATCGCCATCTCCGCATCGCTGTTCTCCGAATAGGCCTGCTTGAACTTCAAGGTCCGATCGACAAGCCTTGTCGTGCCGTCTTTGTCGATATCCTTGTTTCCTTCCGGGTGCCCGGCGACATGCAGACGCTGGAAGCCGTAGCGGTCAAACAGGCCGGTTTCCAGAAGCTGCAGCGAACTGTCCAGTTCTCCCCTGGGGGAAGTCAGCCCGCCAGCCAGAAGCAAAGCCTGCCTGACGCCGGCTTCGTTGCTGTAACGGCTGATCCAGTCCTCCAGTATAGCCCTGTCGCGGATGAGGCGCGCAGGCACATGCGGCATCACGGCGTAACCGTCGTCGGTCAGGCGTTTTGCAGTGGCGACCATGTCCTCGATCGTCGTGCCGTCGATATGGGCGATATAGACGCGCATGCCGACGGGCAGGAACTCGCGAAAATTCTCGATCTTGGCTGCGGTGCGCGGCATGACCTCGATCGAATACCCGTCGAGAAGCGCGCCGAAGTTTGCTTGCTCCGACTTCTCGTCTGCATGCCTGTTCTTGAATAGGTTCAGAATTGCCATATCGACTGCCTTCTACATCACAAGACTGTCTGCCTGCCACTGTCATCGAAGTGTGCGAGACGGCATTTCTGGCACAGGTTTGTGTAGAGCAGTTTCCTCGCTGCGTCACTTTCGGTTTGATTTCCTCCTCAACGAACCGGATGTCGTCCGTTGACAAGCGGGATTCCACATTGGACAACAGCGCATCCGACGGCTGCCACGGGGGAACTTGTTCATGTCTAGGCGCGCGATCTTCGGCTTTTCAGCTTTTCTATTCTCGTCTCTGGTCCTTGCCTCACCGCTTGTGGCGCAGGAACGGCGGATAGAGACGACACCCGATGGCGATTACCTCGGCTTCGATCTGCGGACCGTGAAGAATGTCAGCCAAGTGCAGTGCGAGACTGCCTGTATCGGCGACAACCAGTGCCGTGCCTTTACCTATAATGTCAAAGCCAAGTGGTGCTTCCTCAAGTCCGACCACGGCCAACTCAACAGCTTTGCCGGTGCCGTTGCCGGCAAAATAGTCGAAGTGGCCGCCCAGCCCGATATCGGCGCGCCGCCCCGGCTGACCTTTCTGTCGGACGAGGTGCTGCAACAGGCGCGCGAGCAGAAGGATGGGCTGACGCTCGGCGACAATCAGCAAGGCTATGGCATCGAGAACCTGAAGACGGTGGCGCAAGCCGAATTGCTCGGCGGCCGGGTCGATACGGCGATCTACAATTACAAGGGCGCCTTGTCGTTTTCCCCGGATGACGGAGATCTATGGATCGCGCTTGCGCGTGCGGCCGGTATCGCCAAGAACAATGGTTCGGCCGATAGCGAAGGCACGCTTGCGGCTATCAATGGCTATCTCCTGTCGCGCACCACGCAGGCCCGCGCCGATGCGCTTTCCGTGCTCGGCGCAGCACTTGCCAAGCAGCAGAATTATCGACAGGCGCTCACCGCCTACAAGCAGAGTCTGGCGTTGGTCAGCGCCCGCACGGTGCAGGCGGCCTATAACGACCTGCGCGAGCGCCAGGGTTTTCGCGTGAGCGGCAACACTGTGGATGCCGACAGCGCCAATCCGCGCGCCTGCGTGCAGTTTTCCGAGCCTCTGGTGAAAGCCGGGGTCGATTATGCGCCCTTCGTCACGCTTGACGGGCAGGCGCCCAAGGCGATGGAAGCCAAGGACAACCAGATTTGCGTCGAAGGATTGAGCCATGGCCAGCGCTACAAACTTTCGCTGCGTCGTGGCATGCCGTCCTCGGTCGACGAGCCGCTGATCGCGCAGGTGGATCTCGACATTTACGTCAAGGACCGCTCGCCGATGGTGCGGTTTACCGGCGACAGCTTTGTCCTGCCCTCCACCGCGCGCCGCGGTATCCCGATCGTCTCGGTCAATACCGAGCGCGCCAACCTGAAGCTCTACCGCATCGGTGATCGCAATATTGCGCCGCTGCTCACCAATTCGCAGTTTCTCACCCAGATGAGCGGCTACAGCGCCGACCGTATCCAGCAGGAAAACGGCGAACTCGTCTGGCAGGGTACGATCGATCTTGGTCAGGATTTGAACAAGGACGTCACGACCAGTTTCCCGGTCGATGAGGCGCTGCCCGAACGCAAGCCGGGCGTCTATGTGCTGACAGCCTCCGCCGCCAATGCCGTCAATCAGGAGTGGGACAACAAGGCGACGCAGTGGTTTGTCGTGTCTGATATCGGACTGACCAGCTATGCCGGCACGGACGGTCTGCATGTATTTGCCCGCGCGCTCGGTTCCGCCAAGCCGATCGCCGGTGTTGACCTGCAGCTTCTTGCCAAGAACAACGAAGTTCTCGGCACGGCGAAGACAGATGCGGATGGCCGCGCCACTTTCACCGCCGGTCTGATGCGTGGCACGGCGGCCATGGTGCCGGCGGTACTGACGGCGCAGAACAGTGGCAAGGACTATGTCTTCCTCGATATGACCCGCGCCGGTTTCGATCTTTCCGACCGCGGCGTCACCGGCCGTCCGGCCCCCGGCGCAATCGACCTTCTGTCCTGGACCGAGCGCGGCATCTATCGCCCCGGCGAAGTGGTTCACGCCAGTGCGCTCGCCCGCAATGTCGATGCGACTGCGATCGAAAACCTGCCGCTCACTTTCGTTTTCCTGCGCCCAGACGGCGTCGAAGATCGGCGGGTGGTGAAGAACGGGGAGATCGGCGGTTACACGCTCGATCTGGCCCTGCAGGACACGTCCATGCGCGGTACCTGGACGATGCAGGTGTTTACCGATCCCAAGGGCTCGGCGATCGGTGAGAAGACTTTCCTCGTTGATGATTTCGTGCCTGATCGCATCGAATTCGACATGACGAGCGAAGCGAAGGAGATCGTTGTCGGTGAACCGGCTTCGGTGACTATCGACGGGCGCTATCTCTATGGCGCGCCTGCGGCCGGTCTTGGCCTCGAAGGCGAGATTGCGCTCAAGCCAACCCGCGAAAACGCAGCCTTCCCCGGTTACCAATTCGGCCTTGCCGACGAGGAAGAGACCGAAACCGTCCGCATCCCGCTAGATGCTTTGGGTGAGACTGATGAAGAGGGCAAGGCAGTCTTCGATGCGGATGTTGCCGAACTGCCGTCCACCACAAAACTCATCAATGCCGATATTGTCGTGCGCATGCAGGAGACGGGCGGCCGCGCGATCGAGCGCAGCTTGTCGCTGCCGATGAAGGCCGATGGCCCACGGATCGGCATCAAGCCGGAGTTCTCCGGTGATCTGCCCGAAGGTGCAGTCGGCAATTTCAACGTCATCCTGATCAACGAGGGCGGCGCCAGACAGGTTGCCAAGGGCCTGCCATGGAAGCTCGTCAAGGTCGAGCAGGATTACCAATGGTATCGCGACGGCAATTCCTGGCGCTATGAGCCGATCACCCGAACGCGTCAGGTTTCCAACGGCACGGTCGACGTGACGACGGATGGCGGGCGTGTGTCCGTGCCGGTCGAGTGGGGACGTTATCGTCTCGAGATCGAAACGGCTGATATCGGCGGCCCGGCCTCCAGCGTCGAATTCGATGCCGGTTGGTTCGTTACCGCCACCTCGACCGAAACGCCGGATGCGCTGGAAGTCGCTCTCGATAAGCCGAGCTACAAGGTTGGGGATACTGCCAAACTCAAAATATCGTCACGTTATGCCGGCGAGCTGATGGTGATGGCCGGTTCCGAAGAACTGATCTCGGTCGAGACGGCCAGCATTTCGGAAAATGGCGGCGAGGTGGAAATTCCGGTGACTGCGGACTGGGGTGCAGGTACCTATGTCACAGCAACGCTTTATCGTCCGGGTGAAGCGCGTGAAAGCCGGATGCCGATGCGGGCGATCGGGATTACCTGGCTGAAGGTCGATCCCGAAGCGCGCGACCTCTCCGTTGCCATCGATGCGCCGGAAAAAACGCTGCCGCGTCAGCCGCTCGATATTTCGGTGCAGGTGGCCGGTGCAGGTGCCAATGAAGATGCCTATGTGACCGTCGCGGCCGTCGATGTCGGCATTCTCAATCTTACCCGCTATGAACCGCCAGCGCCCGACGACTGGTATTTTGGCCAGCGCCGTCTCGGTCTGGAAATTCGCGATATTTATGGCCGGCTGATCGACGGTTCGCTTGGGGCGACCGGACGGCTGAGAACCGGCGGTGACGGCGGCAGTATGGCGTTGCAGGCAAGCCCGCCGAAGGAAAAGCTGGTCGCCTTCTTCTCCGGGCCGGTAAAGCTGGACGACGAGGGCAAGGCAAAGGTTTCCTTCGATATTCCGCAATTCAACGGCACAGCACGGGTGATGGCGGTTGCATGGTCGAAATCCGGTGTCGGTCACGGCGTCAAGGATGTCATCATCCGCGATCCGATCGTCATCACCTCCAGCCTGCCGCGTTTCCTCGCCCCTGGCGATGACAGCAATCTGAGGCTTGATATCGCCAATACGGATGGCCCAGCCGGCGCCTATGACCTCACTGTCGAAACCAGCGATGCTATCGCCGTCGGCCAGAGTGCGATCAAGCCGGTGGAACTCACTGCAGGAGGCAAGACGAGCGTCACGGTGCCGCTGGTCGGCATAGAATCGGGCGACGGCACTGTGTCCATCCGGCTTGCAAACGCATCGGGCCTTTCCGTTGATCAGGTGCTCAACATTCCGATCAGACCGGCGGCGATGCCGGTGACGGAACGGCGATTGGTCGATCTGAAGCCGGGTTCCAGCGTTACGGTCGACGGCAATCTGCTGGCCGATAGCGTTCTGCAAGGGGCGTCTGTCAGCATAAATGTCAGCCGTTCTAACGCCTTCGATATCCCGGCGCTGCTGATGAGCCTCGACCGCTATCCTTACGGCTGCGCCGAGCAGACGACAAGCCGGGCGCTGCCGCTTCTCTACCTCAGTGAAATGGCGGTGCAGAACGGGCTTGCCGATGATGCCGAGGTGAAGAAGCGCGTTCAGGATGCGATCCATCGCGTGCTGTCTTTCCAGGCTTCGGCGGGCAGTTTCGGCCTCTGGGGGCCGGATGGCGCGGGCAGTGATCTCTGGCTCGACGCCTATGTGAGCGATTTCCTCTCGCGGGCGCGGGAGCAGGGATATGACGTGCCGGAACAGCCGCTCGTGCAGGCGCTGGAGAGCCTGCAGAATACGCTGTCCTACACGACCAATGTGCGCGATCAGGGCAATCAGATCGCCTATGCGCTCTATGTGCTGGCCCGCAACCGCAAGGCCGCGATCAGCGATCTGCGCTATTATGCGGATACGATGCTCGGTGACTTCCCGACGCCGCTCGCCAAGGCGCATATCGCGGCAGCGCTCTCGCTTTATGGCGACGGACAGCGGTCGCAGGCGATATTTGGCGATGCGCTGCAGATGTCGGAAAATGCGCAGGTTCACAAGGTGAGCCTCGCCCGCTCCGATTATGGTTCGTCGCTGCGCGACGGTGCTGCGGTTCTCGCGCTTGCCGCGGAAAGCCGGCCGGTGCCGCCGATCGTTCCAGCGCTGGCGGATGTCGTTGCCAAGGAATGGGGGCAGAAAAAATACACCAGCACCCAGGAACAGGCCTGGATGCTGCTTGCCGCCCGTGCGCTGCAGAATGGCGATGAAAGCCTGCGCCTGAACGTCAATGGTGCTGCCCATACCGGCACGCTGATGTCGCAGATGGCGGGCAATGTTCTACTCGATCATCCGCTGACCATCCGCAATGACAGCGGAGACGCACTGTCCGGCGCGATCACCACGGTTGCTGCACCCGCAACGCCACTGCCTGCCGGCGGCGACGGGTTCGAGATTTCGCGGGCCTATTACACGATGGCCGGCGAGGAGGCGAATGTCAGCGAAGCCAGGCAAAACGAGCGTTATGTCGTGGTGCTGAACGTGACCGAGACCAACGACTGGCCGTCGCGTATCGTCGTCACCGACCTTCTGCCGGCCGGTTTCGAGATCGACAATCCGTCTATCGTCAACAGCGCCAATCTTTCCAATTTCGACTGGATCGAGGAAGTGCAGGCGGCACATACGGAGTTCCGTAACGACCGCTTCGTCGCCGCTTTCGATCGGTCGCAAGGCGACAATCGGCAGATCACCCTGGCTTACGTTGTCCGCGCCGTCACTCCGGGCGTCTACGACCATCCGGCGGCACAGGTGGATGACATGTACCGGCCGCAGTTTTCGGCACGGACGGCAATGGGCAAGATGGAGGTGGTCGGAGCGCCGTGATCGGCACTTTAAGTGGTGCGCTCAATCTTTGTATTCGGGGTAGAGGCAATCTCACCCAGAGCGCAGCAGGCTGCGCTCTGCCGCTACACGCTAGCGGGATGAGGGAGCATGCTACGCTTCGCATTGGCGAAGGACGGAGAGTTCCCCACACAGGGCCTTCGACCCGTTTTGGGGGGAAAGATGGTGCCGACAGGCGGATGAAGGGCGGAAAGCACGGCAGATGCAATGATGAAAGACTCGGTGCAACAACATTCGACGAGCAGATAGACAGCGGACGATAGTAACTCCCATGAAGCGCAGATGGATTTTCTCGATCGGTGTCGGCGCCTGCCTCATTCTGGTGGGGGCGATCGCTCTTGGTCTCGAATGGGCCGATCGGGCCTACCCGCCGCCACTTGAGAATGCCAAGGTCGTTTCGCGTGAAGTTCTAGATGCCGATGGCGAACTGCTTCGCGCCTTTGCCACGCCACAAGGGCGCTGGCGGCTAAAGACCGGTGTCGAGGATGTCGATCCACGTTTTCTGGAGATGCTGGTCGCTTATGAGGACCGGCGCTTCTACGAACATAGGGGTATCGATCCGCTTGCGATCGGACGCGCCACGTTCCAGCTTCTGACCAATGGCCGGATCGTTTCGGGCGCATCGACCTTGTCGATGCAGGTGGCGCGGTTGATCGAGCCTCGGGAGACGCGGTCTTTTTCGGCCAAGTTCCTACAGCTTGCTCGCGCCGTCCAGATCGAGCGTCGCCATACCAAACAGGAAATTCTCCAGCTCTATCTCACGCACGCGCCCTATGGAGGAAATCTGGAGGGTGTCCGGGCCGCAAGCCTTGCCTATTTCGGAAAGGAGCCGAAGCGGTTGACAGTGGCGGAAGCGGCCCTGCTCGTGGCCATGCCGCAATCACCGGAATCCCGCCGCCCGGACCGACACTCTAAGGCGGCCCTGGCGGCGCGAGAGAGGGTGCTGACGCGTCATGCCGTGGCGGAACTCACGGGTGAGGGCGAGGCGGAGCGGGCTTCCAATGATGTTATTCCTCTGCGACGGCTGCAATTACCTGCCTATGCAGCGCATCTGGCTGAAGCGGCAATCCGCAAACAGCCGCAGGCTGAAGAGTATCGCAGCACGCTGAAGCTTCCCATCCAGCAGAGGCTGGAAGCGGTGGCACGCGAAGCCTCTGCTAAGCTCGCCCCGAAAGTTTCCATTGCTATGGTGATGGCAGATGCGACCACGGGTGAGATTGTCGGCGAGGTCGGGTCGGCGGATTATTTCGATGCCGGGCGTTCCGGCTGGATCGACATGACACGCCGCCTGCGTTCTCCGGGGTCGACGCTGAAACCCTTTATCTACGGTCTCGCCTTCGAGCAGGGACTGGTTTCCCAGGAAACGATGATCGAGGACCGGCCGGCGGATTTCTTCGGCTACCGGCCGAAGAATTTCGACATGACCTATCAAGGCGACGTAACGGTCAGGCAGGCGCTGCAACTGTCGCTCAATGTGCCAGCCGTCAGGCTGCTCGATGCGGTCGGCCCGTCCCGGCTGATGATCCGCTTTCGCCGTGCCGATGTGCGGCCGGTACTGCCTGCAAATGAGGCTCCGGGGCTGGCGATCGGGCTCGGGGGTGTCGGCATCACGCTGAAGGATCTCGTGCAGGCTTATGCTGCGTTTGCCAATGGGGGGCAGCCCGTCAGGATCGGCAACGGTATCGACGAGACGCCGGAGCTTCTCGACAACGAGCCGATGCTGGAACGTCAGGCGATCTGGAATGTTACCGACGCGCTCTCCGACGTTCTACCGCCAACCGGCAGCCGAAAACTCGGTATCGCCTACAAAACCGGCACGAGCTACGGTTATCGCGACGCCTGGTCGGTTGGTTATGACGGGCGCTATGTGCTCGGCGTCTGGGTCGGGCGGCCGGACAATGGCGCCGTGCCTGGCATTGCCGGCTACCAGACGGCGGCGCCAATCCTGTTCGACGCCTTTTCCCGCTCCGGCGTGCCGTTTACGCCGCATCCATCCGCCCCGTCGGGTGCCGTGCGGCTGGCGCAGGCCGATCTGCCCATCGCGCAGCGGCGGTTTGCCGTGACAGCCAGCGGGCTTATCCGGTCGTCATCTCGCGAGACTGCGCCGCAGATCGTCTATCCGCCGGAAGGGGCAAAGGTCGATCTCGGGGCCTTGTCCGGAGAGATTTTGCCGCTGGTCTTGAAGTTGCAAGGCGGTCGACCGCCATTCCGCTGGCTCGCCAACGGCAAGCCTCTCGCCGATCTTTCGCGGCGTCGCACGAATGAATGGCTACCGGAAGGGGCGGGATTTTCAACACTTACGGTGATCGATGCGGCGGGAAGGGCTGCGACGGTGCGGGTGTTCGTCGAATAAAGACGCCCACCAGCTGCAAGCAGGCGAGTGATTGTATGCCGGAAGCGGCTTCTCGAGGCTCTCGTGCTTTGAAACGCATCGGAATGACAGCTATGGCTTTGTCCTTCACGACATTCTTTCGATCAGGTGAAGGCGGTCCATAAAGGACCGCCTCATGTTTCTGCCTGGGCTAGAGCCTTTCCGCCTTTCTTCGAAACGCGAAAAAGCCCCATCTTTTTGTTTCGATGCAATTCCGGACGTAAAACCGGTTTCCACTTTTACTGCAATTGCTCTAGCTGGCGTAAACCACCAGCAGATCCTTGGCGTCGATCTGGTCGCCGGCTTTGACGAGAACTTCGGAAATCACGCCGTCCTTTTCGGCATGAAGCGCGGTTTCCATTTTCATCGCCTCAATGGACAGCAGCACATCGCCTGCCTGCACCGTTTGGCCGGAGGCTACGGCGACCGTCGAAACGACGCCGGGCATTGGCGCGCCGAGATGCGCCAAGTTCCCCGCTTCCGCCTTACGGCGGACGGCGCCGGAGGCGGCGCGATTGCGATCCGGCACCTTGATGCGGCGCGGCTGACCGTTGAGTTCGAAGAAGGCCGTCACCATCCCCTGAGGATCCGGCGCGCTGATTGCCTGATTGACGATAACGAGCGTTTTGCCCTTCTCGATATCGGCAAACATTTCCTCACCGTCTGCCAGTCCATAGAAATAAGCCGGCGTCGGCAGCACGGAGACCGGACCGTAGGTTTCCGCCGCCAGCGCAAAGTCGGTGAACACTTTCGGATACATCAGGTACGACGCGAACTCGAAATCATCGACCTTGCGGCCGATTTTTTCCTCGATCTCCTTGCGCTCCTTGGCGAGATCCGCCGGCGGCAAGAGCGACCCAGGCACCGCGGTATAGGGTTTCTCACCCTTCAGCACTTTTTTCTGCAGCGCTTCCGGCCATCCACCCGGAGGCTGGCCGAGATCGCCCTTCAGCATCGAGACGACAGATTCCGGGAAGGCGATATCCTTGTCGGGGTTCTCGACATCGGCCACCGTGAGGTCTTGGGAGACCATCATCAATGCCATGTCACCGACCACCTTGGAGGACGGCGTGACTTTCACAATATCGCCGAACATCTGGTTCACGTCGGCATAGGTCTGTGCGACCTTGTGCCACTTGGTGTCGAGCCCCAGCGAACGGGCCTGTTCCTTGAGGTTGGTGAACTGCCCGCCCGGCATTTCGTGCAGATAGACCTCCGATGCCGGCCCCTTCAGATCGCTCTCGAAGGCTGCATACTGGTTGCGCACTGCTTCCCAGTAGAACGAGATCTTGCGGATCCATTCCGGATCGAGGTCCGGATCGCGCTCGGAACCCGAAAGCGCCTCGACGATCGAACCGAGACATGGCTGCGACGTGTTGCCGGAGAACGCATCCATCGCCGCATCGACCACGTCGACACCGGCATCGACGGCGGCAAGCACGGTGGCTGCCGAGATCCCCGACGTATCATGCGTGTGGAAGTGGATTGGCAGGGATGTCGCGTCGCGCAAGGCTTTGAACAGCACGCGTGCTGCGGCCGGCTTCAAAAGCCCGGCCATGTCCTTCACGGCGATGATATGCGCGCCTGCTTTTTCCAGATCCTGCGCAAGCCCGACATAGTATTTGAGGTCGTATTTCGGCCGCGCGGCGTTGCCGAGATCGCCGGTATAGCAGATCGCCGCCTCACACAGCTTGCCTTCTTCATTCACCGCATCCATCGAGACGCGCATGTTGTCGACCCAGTTCAGGCAATCGAACACACGGAACAGGTCCACGCCGCCTCTCGCGGCCTGAGCAACGAAATATTTCACGACATTGTCGGGATAGTTCTTGTAGCCGACACCGTTTGCTCCGCGCAGAAGCATCTGCAGCAGAATGTTCGGCGCCGCCTCGCGGATCAGCGCCAGCCTTTCCCATGGATCTTCGGTGAGGAAGCGCATGGAGACGTCGAAGGTCGCTCCGCCCCAGCATTCGAGCGAGAACAGGTTCGGCAGGGCACGCGCATAGACCCCGGCAATACTGGCCATGTCGTGGGTGCGCATACGGGTGGCCAGCAGCGACTGGTGGCCATCGCGCATGGTCGTGTCGGTGATCAGAGCCCGGCTTTCGCCGCGCATCCATTCGGTGAATTTCTTTGGGCCGAGTTCGTCGAGCTTCTGTTTGGTACCGGCGGGGATTGCACCTTCAATGAACGGCAGGACCGGTTTCGATACCTTGTCGGACGGCACCGGCCGTCCCTTCGTCTCCGGATGACCGTTGACGGTCACGTCGGCAAGATAGGTCAGAAGCTTCGTCGCGCGGTCGGCTCGCTTTACCTGCTCGAACAGTTCCGGAGTCGTATCGATGAACCGCGTCGTATAGGTGTTGTCGCGGAATTTCGCATGACCGATGATTGCTTCGAGGAAGGTCAGGTTGGTCGCCACACCGCGAATACGAAATTCCCGCAATGCGCGATCCATGCGGCTGATCGCTTCCTGCGGTGTCGAGCCGGAAGCGGTGACCTTGACCAGCAGAGGATCGTAATAACGGGTGATGATCGCGCCCGTATAGGCGGTGCCGCCATCCAGCCGGATACCGAAACCGGCCGCCGAGCGATAGGCGGTAATCCGGCCATAATCCGGAATGAAGTTCTGTTCCGGGTCTTCGGTTGTGATACGGCATTGCAGGGCATGGCCGTTGAGGCGGATGTTTTCCTGGGCAGGAACGCCGGATTCCGGTGTGCCGATCGCAAACCCTTCAAGGATATGGATCTGTGCTTTTACGATGTCGATGCCGGTCACGACTTCCGTCACCGTATGCTCGACCTGGATCCGCGGATTGACTTCGATGAAGTAGAATTTGCCGGTCTCGGCGTCCATGAGATACTCGACCGTGCCGGCGCCGACGTAATTCGTCGCCTTGGCTATCTTCAGCGAATAATTAGCCAGTTCGGCCCGCTGTGCTTCCGTCAGGTAAGGTGCCGGTGCACGTTCCACGACCTTCTGGTTGCGACGCTGGATGGAGCAGTCGCGTTCAAACAGATGGACTGCATTGCCGTGCGTATCACCCAGGATCTGGCTTTCGACGTGTCGGGCACGCTCCACCAGCTTTTCCAGATAAACCTCGTCCTTGCCGAAGGCAGCCTTTGCCTCGCGCTTTGCCTCGACAACTTCCTTGGCCAGGTCCTTCGGGTCGCGGATAGCGCGCATGCCGCGCCCGCCGCCGCCCCAGGAGGCCTTGAGCATGACGGGATAGCCGATTTCCTCGGCCATCTTCGCCACTTCCGTCATGTCGTCCGGCAGCGGATCGGTGGCCGGCACGACCGGCACGCCGACTGAAATAGCAAGATTGCGGGCAGCGACCTTGTTGCCGAGCTGACGCATCGTATCCGGTCGCGGACCGATGAAGATGATCCCGGCCTCGTCACAGGCGTCAACGAATTCAGGGCTTTCCGACAGAAGACCATAACCGGGATGGATGGCGTCTGCCCCGGAAAGCTTGGCGACACGGATCACTTCCGGGATCGACAGGTAGCTTTCAATCGGGCCGAGATCCTTGGAAAGATGCGGGCCACGACCGACCTGATAACTCTCGTCCGCCTTGAACCGATGCAGAGAGAGTTTGTCTTCTTCCGCCCAGATCGCGACCGTCTTGATACCAAGCTCATTGGCGGCACGAAAAACGCGAATGGCAATCTCGGATCGGTTGGCAACAAGGATCTTTTTTATCGGCAAAGCGCTCTCCCCAGGGCAGAATTGGACTTGTTGCACCGCAAGAGATCAATATCCCCGAAATTACGCAAGTATAAAGTTGATCGAAAAAGGAGCCTCCGGTTGCACAGATTGCCTCAGGCAATCAACGCCAGCCGGAACGCAAGCGCGATCAGATGCTGCCGGTTGTTCGCGCCGAGCTTTTCGTGAAGGCCGTTGATATACCAATCCACGGTATGGCTGGAAATATCGAGTTCCTTGGCAATCTCGTTGGAAGTGAGCCCGTTGGCGAGCAAAAGCGTGACTTCCATTTCCCGCCGTGTCAACTGTACATCGCTCAACGGGGCGCTTTCGAAAATATCCGCTTTTTGGCGAAGCTCCAGCAGCCTCCAGAAAACAGCCTTGGCAGCCGTATCGAACAGGCTGAGTTCAGCCGGTGACAGATCGACAGGCTGACCACCCATCGCGAAGCTGCCGACAAGTCCGTTGCGGCCATGGATGGGAAACAGATAGCCGTCATGCAGCCCATGCCGGGCCGCCTCCTGCAGCATTCGCTTCATCCGTTGTCGATGCGGGTCGGCCTTTAAAGTCAGAAGAGCTTCCTTCCAGCGGAAAGGTCTTTGCGCCAATCGCAGCCAACGCAGCGTCGGATCGATCAGGGAATATTTTCGCTGTGCGTAGAGCTCCGTCCAGTTTTCCGGCCATTCGGCGGCCAGAACCGACCTTGGCAGCTTCAGCTGCGGCAATGGCTGGATAAGGACGCTGTAAAAATCGAAGCCATAGCTGCCCACCAGACTTTCCAGCTGTGAGGCAACCTGTTCCGGTGTCCTTGCTTCCCCAAGCAAGACCAGGAACTGGACAATCATGGTAATATTCAATACCGCCCCCGCGCCCGAACCGGGCATGCCGAACTACATATGCAATTGCATTGATTTTTTATGCCGACGGTTAGGATTCGTTGAAACCCGCCCGTCAAATCTAGCATTGCTGAATCGATAAACACCACAAATACGTGCATTTCTGTTTTTTTACACGACACACCATACTGACACAATCGACTGTACGATAATGGCTTGGAATCGCCTTGTATTGTCCATAAACGTCGGTGACCCACATTAGGGTGAGAGTGACTGAAGAGGTTGAACGGTTGACACTATTTCAGGTTTATTGGCGGGCACTTAAATACCTGGGCAAGAACAAGTGGCGCGTGACGGCTATCGTCATTGCCAACATCGTGCTGGCCGTGATCACCATCGCCGAACCTATCCTGTTCGGTTGGATCATCGATGCCATATCCTCCGGCGGCGCGGTGACCAATGTCCTGATCTTATGGGCAACTTTCGGCGTCTTCAATACGATAGCTTACGTGCTTGTGGCCCGTGAAGCCGACCGGCTGGCGCATGGGCGCCGGGCATCGCTGCTGACGGAAGCCTTCGGCCGGATTATTTCGATGCCGCTTTCCTGGCATCACCAACGGGGAACTTCAAACGCCCTGCATACCCTGCTTCGCGCAGCCGAAAGCCTATTTGGCTTGTGGCTTGAATTCATGCGAACGCATCTGGCAACCGCCGTGGCGATCCTCTTCCTGATCCCGACTGCGATCTCGATGGATTGGCGCCTCAGCATCGTGCTTCTTTGCCTCAGCATCTTCTACTGGGTCATCGGCGTTGCAGTGATGAAAAGGACCAAGGAAGGCCAGGCATCTGTAGAAAGCCACTACCACCAGGTCTTTTCCCATGTCAGCGATTCGATCAGCAACGTCTCGGTGCTGCATAGCTATAACCGTATCGAGGCAGAAACGCAGGCTCTCAAGGCCTATACCAAGGACCTGCTCAAGGCACAGTATCCCGTTCTCGACTGGTGGGCGCTGGCCGGTGGCCTCAACCGAACCGCGTCAACCGTTTCCATGGGTGTCATCCTCGTCATCGGCACCATGCTCGTCCAGCGCGGCGAAATCCGCGTCGGCGACGTTGTCGCCTTTATCGGTTTCGCCAACCTGCTGATCGCCCGTCTCGATCTGCTGCGTCAGTTCGCGACGCAGATTTTCGAGGCCCGGGCAAAGCTCGAGGATTTCTTCGCGCTGGAAGATTCCGTCGAAGACCGCGCCGAACCGGCAAATGCGGGTGAGCTTCGCGACGCCAGCGGCGAGGTGGAATTCCGCGACGTCAGCTTCGGTTTCGCTAATACCAAGCAGGGTGTCCACAATATCTCGTTTACCGCCAAGGCGGGCCAGACCGTTGCGATCGTCGGGCCGACCGGTGCCGGCAAGACAACGCTCATCAACCTCCTCCAGCGGGTCTATGATCCGCAGCAGGGCAAAATCCTGATCGATGGGGTCGATATCTCGACCGTGACGCGCAAATCGCTGCGGCAGCAGATTGCCACTGTCTTCCAAGATGCCGGCCTGCTCAACCGCTCGATCAGCGACAATATCCGGCTCGGCCGTGAAGGCGCAACCGAAGCCGACATCATCAAGGCAGCGGAGGCCGCTGCGGCGACCGAATTCATCGAAGACCGCCTTAACGGTTACGAGACCGCAGTCGGCGAGCGCGGTAACAAGCTCTCAGGCGGCGAGCGCCAGCGCATCGCAATCGCCCGTGCGATCCTGAAGAACGCCCCGATACTCGTCCTTGACGAAGCGACGAGCGCGCTCGACGTCGAGACCGAAGCCCGTGTGAAAGTGGCGATCGACAAGCTGAGGCAGGATCGGACCACGTTCATCATCGCCCACCGTCTTTCGACTGTGCGCGATGCCAACACGGTGATCTTCCTCGACAATGGCCGAGTCGCTGAAATGGGAAGCTACGACGAACTGAGCCGTCTCGGTGGCCGGTTTGCCTCGCTTCTCAGGACCAGCGGCCTGCTGGACGACAGCGAGGATGAGAAAACCGCCGATAAGGGCATGAAGCCAGAAGCCTCGGCCAGCCCGGCGTGATCGGGCTTCTGCTCAGCCGAAAAAGCCACCGCCTGGATTGCAGCGGTGGCCTCAAATTTCCGCCCTTCCTGTGATTGTGAAGGAAGGGCGGTATATGGTCTTCAGGCCGCCGATGCTGCCTTCTTGGCAGCGACACGTGCGCGGATAGAGTCCACATCGGCCTTCGGCGTCGCCTTGAACAGCGTCTGCGTATATTCGTGCTTCGGGCTGGCAAAAACCTCGTCGCGTGTGCCGTATTCTACCGCCTCGCCAAAATACATCACCATCACCTCGTCGGCGATGTAGCGCACGACGGACAAGTCGTGGCTGATGAAAACGTAGGTGAGGTTGAACTCGTCCTGCAGGTCGGCGAGCAGGTTCAGAACCTGAGCCTGAACCGAAAGATCGAGCGCAGATACCGGTTCGTCCAGCACTAGCAGCTTCGGGTTCATCATCAGCGCACGCGCAATGGCGATACGCTGGCGCTGACCGCCGGAGAACATATGCGGGTAACGGTTGAAGTGTTCCGGGCCAAGACCGACCTTGATCAGCATCTCGATGGCGCGGTCACGACGATCGTTGGCCGTCATGTCGGTGTTGATTGCCAGCGGTTCGCCGAGCACGTCGCCGATTTTCTGGCGCGGATTGAGAGAGCCGTAGGGGTTCTGGAAGACGATCTGCACCTTCTGGCGCATTTCCGAGGTGAGATGGCCCGGGCGTGTATCCATCTTCTGGCCATCGATGATCAGTTCGCCTGCCGTCGGCTCATCGATGAATGTAATCATGCGGGCGAGCGTGGACTTGCCGCAGCCGCTCTCGCCGACGATTGCCAGCGTCTTGCCGCGCTCCAAGGTGAAGGAGACGCCCTTGACCGCGTGAACGGTCTTTTTCGGCTTCATGAAGCCGCCCGGCAATTCGTAGTCGCGCTTGATGTTGCGGACTTCGAGCATGGTGTCGGTGGTCTTGGATACGCTCATGCCGATGCTCCTGCAGAAGGCGCCGGTTCCGGATTGCCGTCGAAGAAGGCGGAAACTGTGGTCAGGCGGTCACCGGTGGCGTTTTCAGGCAGGGCTGCCAGAAGCGCCTTGGTGTAGTTGCTCTTCGGGTTTTCAAACAGTGAAAGCACGTCGGCTTCCTCCATCTTGCGGCCCTTGTACTGTACGACGACGCGGTCGGCGGTTTCGGCCACCACGCCCATGTCGTGGGTGATCATGATCAGGCCCATGCCGGTGCGTGCCTGCAGGTCCATGATGAGATCAAGGATCTGCTTCTGGATCGTCACGTCGAGCGCGGTGGTCGGCTCGTCGGCGATCAGCAGTTTCGGATCGCAAGCGATCGCGATGGCGATCATCACGCGCTGGCACTGGCCGCCTGACATCTGGTGCGGGAAGGCGTTGAGACGCTCTTCCGCGTTCGGCAGGCCGACCAGCTTGAACAGCTCGATGGCGCGGGCGCGACGAGCTTTCTTGTCCAGGCCGAGATGGATGCGCAGCACTTCCTCGATCTGGAAACCGACGGTGAAGCACGGATTGAGGCTGGCCACCGGCTCCTGGAAGATCATCGCGATATCCTTGCCGATCAGCTTGCGGCGCTCGGCACCGCTGAGGCCCTGGATATCCTTGCCTTCAAACAGCATGCGGTCGGCGGTGATCTTTGCCGTCCACGGAAGCAGGCCCATGACGGCCAGCATCGAAACTGACTTGCCGGAGCCGGATTCACCGACGATGGCAAGAACTTCGGCTTTGTCGACCGAGATCGAGACGCCGTCGACGGCGCGGAACCAGCCGGTTGCGGTTTCGAATTCGACGGTCAGATTGTCGATTTGCAGAAGCGCCATGATCAGGACCTCTTCAGTTTCGGGTCAAGCGCGTCGCGCAGGCCGTCGCCCATCAGGTTGATGGCAAGAACGGTGATGAGGATTGCAAGGCCCGGGAAGGTGACGACCCACCAGGCGCGCAGGATGAACTCGCGGGCTTCGGCCAGCATCGTGCCCCATTCCGGTGTCGGCGGCTGGGCGCCCATGCCGAGGAAGCCGAGCGCGGCTGCATCGAGAATGGCGTTGGAGAAGGACAGCGTCGCCTGCACGATCAGCGGCGCTGTGCAGTTCGGCAGGATGGTGCGAAACATCAGGCGCACCGGGCTTGCGCCGGCAATGCGGGCGGCGGTGACATAATCGCGGGACTTTTCCGCCATCACGGCAGCACGCGTCAGGCGCACGAAATGCGGCTGCAGCGTTACTGCGATCGCGATCATGGCGCTGTTGAGGCCCGGGCCGAGAATGGTGACGAGAACCAGCGCCAGCAGCAGCGAGGGAACGGCGAGGATCATGTCCATCAGGCGCATGATGATCGTGTCCAGCCAGCCGCGGTAATAACCGGCCAGAAGGCCGACGATGATGCCGGAGATCAGCGACAGCGTGGTGACCACGAGGCCAACGAACAGCGAATACTGGGCACCGTAGATCAGGCGCGAGAGGATGTCGCGTCCGACCGGGTCGGTTCCGAGAATATAGGTGGAGGTGCCGCCTTCAGACCATACCGGCGGCTTCAGCACCGCATCGCGATACTGTTCGAACGGCGAATGGGGCGCGATCAACGGTGCGAAGATCGCGACAAGCACGAGCAGGAGGAAAACGAACAGGCCGATAACGGCACCGCGGTTTTCGGAGAAATAGAACCAGAACTCCTTGAGCATCTGGCGTCGCATCTGGGCGCTGGAGACGGGCTCCGCAGCCTTTTGTGTAATGGTAACGTCTGCCATGGGATTTTTCTCCTTCTTAGTGGCGGATACGCGGGTTGACGAGGCCGTAGAGCAGATCGACGATCAGGTTCACGGTCATGATGATTGCGGCGATCAGCAGAAGCCCGCCCTGGATCACGGCGTAGTCGCGGCGGAAGACGCTATCGAGGATCCATTTGCCGATACCCGGCCAGGAGAAGATCGTTTCCGTCAGGATGGCGCCGGCCAGCATGACGCCAACCTGGAGGCCGACCGTGGTGATGACCGGGATCATGGCGTTGCGCAGCGCATGGATGCCGACGACGCGGAAGGGCGACAGGCCCTTGGCGCGGGCGGTGCGGACGTAATCTTCCGACAGAACTTCCAGCATGGCGGAGCGGGTCTGGCGGGCGATGACGGCGAGCGGAATGGTGGCCAGCACGATCGACGGCAGGGCCAGGTGGCTGAGCGCCGAGGCAAACGCGCCTTTCTGGCCCGAGATGAGCGAGTCGATCAGCATGAAGCCGGTGACCTGCGGGAAATAGAACATCAGCGAGATGCGGCCCGAGACCGGGAACCATTGCAGGGTTCCGGAGAACAGGATGATCAGCAGCAGGCCCCACCAGAAGATCGGCATCGAATAACCGACGAGTGCGATACCCATCAGGCCCTGGTCGAATATCGAGCCGCGCTTCATCGCAGCGATCACACCGGCAGGGATGCCGAGGGCGATGGCGATGATGATGGCACAGAAGGACAGTTCGATCGTTGCCGGGAACAGCGTCAGGAACTGGTCGAGGACCGGTTTCTTGGAAACGATCGAAGTGCCGAAATCGCCGGTCAGGACGCCGCCGAGATAATCGAAATACTGGACGACCATCGGCCGGTCCATGCCAAGCTGCGCGGAAATCTGCGCGTGGCGCTCCGGCGACATGACGCGCTCACCCGAAAGGAGCGCAACCGGATCGCCCGGCAGAAGCCGGATGAAGGAGAATGCGATGATGGAGACCCCGATGAAGGTCGGGATCAGGACGGCGAGGCGCCGCAGAAGGAAGCCAAACATTTTAAGCCTTTGCGGAAAAGGAGCGGGCCGGGTGTATGGCTTTTGTCAAGCCACACATCCAGTCATATCGGCGTCACCGCCATATTTTTAGGCATCTCATAAGAAAATGCCGCGGGAAACGCAACGCGTCCCGCGGCAAAAAAGTTGTGATAGCCTAAGATTACTCGGCGATATCGACAGCTTCGAAGGTGAAGTCACCGAGCGGGCTCTGGGTAAAGCCCGTTACGCCCTTGCGCATCGGAACGACGGACAGGGAGTGGTCAAGGGTCGCCCAGGGAGCGTCCTTCTTGAAGATGACCTGTGCCTGTTCGTAGAGCTTTGTGCGTTCGGCCTGGTCGGAGGTCGACTTGGCCTTCTTCACGAGCGCGTCAAATTCCTGATTGCACCACTGCGCACGGTTGTTGCCGCCGACGGCATCGCATCCAAGCAGGGTGTCGAGGAAGTTGTCCGGGTCGCCGTTGTCGCCGGTCCAGCCGAGGATAGCGGCACCGTCACGGTTCTTGTCCTTCGAACGCTGCAGGTATTCAGCCCATTCGTAGGAAACGATCTCGACCTTGACGCCGATCTTGGCAAAGTCGTCCTGGATGATTTCAGCAGCGCGACGTGCGTTGAGCATGTACGGACGCGAAACTGGCATCGCCCAGACCTTCATGGACAGGTCCTTGACGCCAGCATCAGCCAGCATCTTCTTGGCGGCGTCGAGGTCGTACGTGTCGTCCTTGACGTCGTTGTTGTAGGACCACATCGTCGGCGGGATCGGGTTGGTTGCCGGCGTTGCCATACCCTGGAAGACGGCGTCGACGATGGCCTTCTTGTTGATCGCCTTGTTCAGCGCGATACGAACTTCCGGCTTGTCGAACGGAGCCTGGGTGGTGTTGTAGGCGAGGTAGGCGATGTTAAGGCCTTCCTGCTCCAGAACTTCCAGGTTCGGGTCCGACTTCATCGATTCAACGTCGGCAGCGTTCGGGTAAGGCATCAGGTGGCATTCGCCAGCCTTGAGCTTCTGGTAACGAACGGCGGCATCGGTGGTGATTGCGAAGACGAGATCGTCGATCTTCGGAGCACCGCCCCAGTAATCGGCGTTCTTCTTGTAGCGGATGATGGCATCCTGCTGATAGGCGACGAAAGTGAACGGACCCGTGCCGACCGGCTGCTGGTTCAGCTGCTCCTTGGTGCCGGCCTTTTCGAGGCTGTCGGCATATTCCTTCGACAGGATCGAAGCGAACGGCATGGCGATGTTGGCCAGGAACGGTGCTTCCGGACGGTTGAGCGTGATTTTGACCGTCAGGTCGTCGACCTTTTCGATCGACTTGATCAGCTTCGGGAAGCCCATGCCTTCGGCATATTCCCAGGTGCCGCCGGAAATGTACTTGTTCCAGGCGTTCTTTTCATCGATCTGGCGACCGAGCGAGAAGATGACGTCGTCAGCGTTGAATTCGCGCGTCGGGGTGAAGTAGTCCGTGGTCTGGAACTTGACGCCCTTGCGCAGCTTGAAGGTGTAGACCGTGCCGTCAGAGGAAATGTCCCAGCTCTCGGCGAGGCCGGCTTCCGGCTGCGTGGTGCCCGGCTTGAACTCGAGCAGACGGCTGTAGATCGGGTGGCCCGAGGCGTCGAAGGTCGTGCCGGCGGTGTAGAGGCCCGGATCGAAACCTTCCGGCGAACCTTCAGAGCAATAAACGAAGGTCTTCGCGCTGGCTGCGCCGGCAAAGAATGTTGCGGACAGAAGCGCTGCCGCTGCGAGGGTCAGTGTACGTCTCAATTTATAGTCTCCCTACCTGTGCCGGCTTTGCCAGCACGGTTGATTTCCCGGATTGATGATGCGTTTTGCCGCACCTTTTTGCCAAGTCCTGTGTTCGTCACCTCCTGACCGGCAGGCCTCAGGCTGTGCCGGTCGAAATATATGTCCCCATCTTCGGGTGAAACTGCAGGATCATGCCAGTCGCCCTGTATTCGATCATCTTGGGAACAAATTTCCCCGCCAGACATCAAATGCAGAACGTCATGCTTGGCCTTTGCCCATTCACTCCATATTTGTTTTGCGGTGAAGCTTACCCGCTCAGCGTGTCTACTTCCCGTGGCGCGCGAGAATAGCGATTATCGATCGGTTGTCGAGACGGTAAGATTTGGCTTTTGATCACAACTGCGGTGACGCTGCACAATTGATGCGCATAGCCTTAATTCTTTGCATTATGCGTTGCGCTCGCCTCTGAAAGGGGTAGGTATGCAGTCATTGCATCCATACCCAAAACTCAAGGCGGCTATTCATGACCGAAGGCAATTCCAATCTCCCTCTCGTCTGGGACCTCGTGGATCGCAAAAAGGAAGTGTTTGCGGAGTTGGCGAACCAGGTCTGGGACACCCCAGAAACCTGCTATATGGAGACACAATCTGCGGCCGCCCATCGCGAGATGCTGGAGGCGCAGGGCTTCAGGATCACCGATGCGGTCGCCAATATTCCGACCGCCGTCATGGGCGAAGCCGGCAGCGGTGGTCCGGTCATCGCTTTTCTCGGAGAGTATGATGCGTTGGCAGGTCTCAGCCAAAAAGCTGGTGCCATAGAGCACGATCCGCTGATCGCGGGTGCGAACGGCCATGGTTGCGGCCACAATCTGCTCGGTTCGGCAGCTCTTCTGGCCGCGACTGCGCTCAAGGACTGGCTTGAAAAGACAGGCACGCCCGGCCGCGTACGCTATTACGGCTGCCCTGCGGAAGAAGGCGGCGCCGCCAAGGCGTTCATGGTGCGTGACGGGGCGTTTTCCGATGTCGATATCGCCATAAGCTGGCATCCGAGCAACTTTGCCGGCGTGCAGCGCGAGACCTCGCTTGCCAATTGCCGTATCGATTTCACCTTCACCGGCCGTGCCGCTCATGCGGCGGCCGTACCGGAACTGGGGCGCAGCGCGCTCGATGCCGTCGAACTGATGAGTGTCGGTGTCAATTATATGCGCGAGCATATGCCGTCCGAATGCCGCATCCACAATGCCATCCTGGATGCCGGCGGGATTTCCCCGAACGTCGTCCAGGCCCATGCCAAGGTGCGTTACGTGGTGCGTGCACCGGACCTGTCCGGCCTCTTCGCGCTTATCGAGCGGGTGAAGAAGGTGGCCGAAGGCGCGGCCCTGATGACCGAAACCAGGGTGGAGGCGGTGACCCTTGCCGGTGTTTCCAACCTCGTGGTGAACACACCCCTGATGGACACGATGCAGGACATCTGGGAGAGTATGGGGCCGCCGGCATTCGACGACGCGGATGTCGAGTTTGCCGAAAAGATCCGTGCCACCCTGACGCCTGAAGACGTGGCCGCCAGCTGGGCGCAGGAGCGCCTCGAGCAGCGGGACATCCCGCTTGCCGACTTCATTCTGCCGGCTCACAGCGAGGTCCGCCAGATGGGCGGCTCGACCGACGTCGGCGATGTCAGCTGGGTCGTGCCAACGGTACAGGCCTATGGCGCGACGCTGGCGATCGGCACGCAGCTGCATACCTGGCAGGTGGTGGCACAGGGCAAGAGCGCACTTGCCCACAAGGGCATGGCTTCCGTCGCAAAAGTAATGGCTGCCACCGGGCTTGCGGCGATGACGAGCGAGCAGCTGCGCGAGGCGGCGTGGGCCGATCTGAAACGCCGGCACAAGGGACAGGACTATCGCAGCCCTATCCCCGCCTCTGCCGAGCCGCCGATTGCGGCGATGACGGTGCGATAAGTGCCCTCATGAAAATCGCTCATGAGCCCGTCAATTATTTTAACCGGCGGGCTCTATTTAATCGCACTTGAGGGCTGGAATTCCGCTTAATTCCTCTTATGAATTTCCTATTCGCGTTCGTGCGAGAGGAGAACAGCCAGTGACGATCCAGCCCAATTCCATCGAGGCCCGTGACAAGGCCTACCATCTGCATTCCTATACGAACGCAAGGGCGCTGGAGCGCGACGGCGCGCTGGTGATCGGGCGCGGCGAGGGCATTCATGTCTACGACAATGCCGGCAAGCAGTATATCGAGGGCATGGCCGGTCTGTGGAGCGTCGGTGTCGGTTTCGGCGAAAACCGGCTTGTAGAGGCTGCCGCCAAGCAGATGGCGAAGCTGCCTTATTACCACACGTTTACGGCGCGGACGCACGGCCCTTCTGTCGAGCTTGCCGAAAAGCTGATCCAGATGGCGCCGGTGCCGATGTCGAAGGCCTACTTCACCAATTCGGGTTCGGAAGCCAACGATACGGCGATGAAGATCGTCTGGTATCGATCCAACGCGCTTGGAAAGCCGGAGAAGAAAAAGATCATTTCCCGAACCAAGGGGTATCATGGCGTCACCATCGCCTCGGCAAGCCTGACGGGCCTGCCGAACAATCATCGCTCCTTCGACCTGCCGATTGCACGCGTGCTGCACACGACCTGCCCGCATTACCGTGCCTTCAAGACGGAGGGCGAGACCGAGGCGCAGTTCGTCGAGCGTTGCGCCAAGGATCTGGAAGACCTGATTCTCAAGGAAGGCCCGGATACGGTCGCTGCCTTTATCGGCGAGCCTGTCATGGGGGCGGGTGGCGTCATCGTTCCGCCAGCCGGATACTGGGAGGCGATCCAGAAGGTACTGAAGAAATACGACGTGCTGTTCATTGCCGACGAGGTGATCTGTGGTTTCGGCCGCACGGGCGAAATGTTCGGCACGACAACGTTTAGTCTGCAGCCCGACATGATCACGCTGTCGAAGCAGATTTCCTCCTCCTACCAACCGATCTCTGCGCTTCTGATCAACGAGAATGTCTATCAGCCGCTGGCGGATGAATCGGCGAAAATCGGTACGTTCGGCCATGGCGTGACGGCTGCTGGTCATCCGGTTGCGGCTGCCGTGGCATTGGAAAACATCAGGATCATCGAGGAGCGCAATCTGGTCGGAAACGTCAGGATGCTCAGCCCGAAGTTCTTGGCACGGCTGAAGGCAATCGGAGAAAATCCGCTGGTGATCGAGACGCGTGGTGTCGGCCTGATCGGTGCGTTCGAGCTTGCGCCACGCGACGGCTTTGCAGCTGGGCAGCTTGGTCCCAAACTGTTTGCGCATATGATGGAGGAAGGTGTGATCAGCCGCGCGATCGGCGATTCGATGGCCTTCTGCCCGCCTATGATCATTACCGAGGCTCAGGTTGATGACATGTTCGACAAGGTAGAGCGCGGGCTGGATCAATTCGCCAAGGAATTGGTGGCGTAAACCGTCGGTTTCGCCAATTGTCTCGTGTGATGGCGTCCCTATATTGGACGCCATGATCGCGCTCGTGCAAGCCTATTGGCCACACATCCTTTTTGTCGTTTCGATTGTGGCCGGAGCTTCCGCCGCCGTGCATGCGACGATGACGAAGGAGGAGGTGCGCTCCGCAATCGGTTGGGTCGGTGTCATCATCCTGTCGCCGATCATAGGGGCCGCCCTTTATCTCATTGCCGGTATCAACCGCATCCGTCGAAACGTGATCGGTGACCGGCGCTCGTTGCTGCAAGGCACCGAACGTTTCGATTTCGCTTCCTACGATGCAGCCGACGACAAGGTGATTGCCGATTTCGGCTATCGGTTCAGGGCAATGAAGACGCTTGGCGACCGTGTCACCCGCCATCACCTGACGACGGGCAATACGATTTCCGCTTTCGACACCGGTGATTCCGCTTATGGCGCAATGCTCGAGGAAATCGGTCGCGCGGGCCGTTCCATTCTGCTCGAAACCTATATTTTTGACCGTGACCGGATCGGTACGCGCTTCGTCGAGGCGCTGAGTGCCGCAGTCAGGCGCGGTGTCGAAGTCAGGGTGCTGATTGATGCCGTCGGCGCGCGTTATTCGGTGCCGAGTGTGCTCGGCATGTTGCGTGACGGCGGAGTCACCGTCGATGTGTTCAACGGTAACGTCATTACCGGCCTGCGTTTGCCTTATGCGAACCTGCGCACCCACCGAAAGATCATGGTGATTGACGGAAGCGTCGCTTTTACCGGCGGCATGAATGTCCGCGAAGCTTTTTCCTGCGAGTTCAGCGGTGAAAAATGCGCCGCCGACACGCATTTCAGAGTGACTGGCCCGGTCGTTGCCGATCTCCTGGCCATCGCCGCCGCCGACTGGCAGTTCTCGACCGACGAGAGGCTAGAGGGGGAGGCGTGGAAGGTGCCGACGCCTGACGCGCAGCCAGGCTCGCCGACCATTATGCGCACCGTGTCTTCCGGGCCGGATCGCAGTGTCGAGACAAACCAAAAGATATTAATGGGTGCCTTTTCCATTGCCCGCTCGTCGATCCGGATCGTTTCGCCCTATTTTCTGCCCGACCGCGAACTGATTACTGCGATGATCACTGCAGCGCGGCGAGGCGTGGTTGTCGATATCGTCGTGCCTAGCACCAACAACCTGAAACTTGTCGACCTTGCGATGACTGCGCAGTTCGACCAGATGCTGAAAAACTATTGCCGTATCTGGCGGGCATCCGGGCCGTTCAACCATTCCAAGCTGATGGCTGTCGATGGCTGCTGGTCCTATGTCGGGTCCTCCAATATCGATCCCCGCTCGCTGAGGTTGAATTTCGAAGTGGATCTTGAAGTTTTCGACCGCGGATTTGCTCAAGCCCTGGAACGAAGGATCGATCTGGCTATTTCCTCTGCGGAAGAGGTGACGTTGCATGGCCTGCGCTCCCGGCCATTTGCAAAGCGCCTGCTTGAACGGGTGCTCTGGCTGGGGTCACCCTATCTGTGATTTCTACCCGTCGGCGTGGTTCGCGTCGGTTTGATTTGAAGAACGAACGACGATGCATGAAAAACGTACAACCCTGCCGGCAAGCATCATCGCGTCGATCCGCGCTCGCAGAAACCGTGGTGCCGGTCACACGCAGCATGATCCTGCATCCGGTCTGCTCGTCGCATCCTACAATGTTCATAAATGCGTCGGGGTCGACGGCAGGTTCGATCCGGGCCGGATCGCCCAGGTGATCCGCGAGATTGGTGCCGACATCATCGCGCTGCAGGAAGCGGATACGCGCTTCGGCGAACGTCGCGGGCTTCTTGATCTGGCTTGGATGGAACGGGAAACGGGGCTTTGCCCCGTGCCGGTCTCCGGCGTGGCCCGCGCGCATGGATGGCATGGCAATGTCGTGTTCTTTCGCGAAGGGGCGGTGCGCGACGTGCACCAGGTCAAGCTGCCGGGGCTTGAGCCGCGCGGCGCGCTGATGGCGGAACTTGACCTTGCGGATGGCAAGACGTTCCGGGTGATTGCCGCACATCTCGGTCTGCTCAATCGCTCCCGCCAGCAACAGGCGCGGATGATCCTCGATATTCTCCGCGCCCGCGAGGAGCATCCGACCGTGCTGATGGGCGACCTCAACGAATGGCGGCTGGGCGACCGTTCTTCTCTGAATACTCTGGCGACCGTGTTCGGCCTGCCATCCGCGGTGCCGAGCTTTCCTTCGCGGCTGCCGGTTCTGGCGCTGGACCGGATCATGGCCAACCGGCCGGGGCTGATCGACCGGGTAGAAACCCACGATACCCCGCTTTCCCGGCTGGCATCGGACCACCTGCCGATCAAGGCCGTGGTGAAGATTGGTTCGAGAGTTTCGGATTGACTGAATTGGCGCACCTGGTTTGTGCGCTGAATTGACAGGGTGACAATCTTCTCAAGGGCGGCCCGCTTTACCTGACGCCAAGGCAAGAATAGATTTTTTGTCATTCACTCGCCGCCGCCTATCCCGAGCAAGGATATCCATGACCGATATTGCCATGATCGAAGCCGCCCGAGCCCGTCTCGACGGCCATGTCCGCCGCACACCCTTACTCTTCTCGCCGTTTCTCGACGAGATCGCCGGGCGCAGGATCTTCGTGAAGCCGGAATGCCTACAGCATACCGGCTCATTCAAGTTTCGCGGGGCATGGTCGGCAATCTCCGGTCTTTCACCGGAGGTCCGGGAGAAGGGCGTGATCGCGTTTTCGTCCGGCAATCATGCGCAGGGCGTGGCTCTTGCCGCCAAGCTGCACGGCATACCGGCTGTCATCATCATGCCGGCGGATGCGCCGCGCATCAAGATCGAGAATACCCGAGCCTATGGGGCGGAGGTCGTGCTCTACGACCGAGCAACCGAAGACCGCGACGCGATCGGCGCAAGGCTTTCGGCTGAACGTAATCTGACGCTGATCAAACCGTTCGATGAGCCACTGGTGATCGCTGGGCAAGGCACGGCTGGGCTGGAAATCGCCGAACAGGCGAAGGAGCTAGGCATCGACAACGCAGATGTTCTCGTTCCGACCGGTGGTGGCGGCTTCATTTCCGGTGTCTCCCTGGCACTTGCCGCCAAGGCCCCAGGCTTTACGGTTCACCCCTGCGAGCCGGAAGGGTTCGACGATGTCACGCGCTCGCTGGCCTCCGGCAAGATAGAGAAGAACGCCACGCAATCCGGCTCTCTTTGCGATGCGATCATCACGCCGCAGCCGGGAAACATCACCTTCCCGATCATGTCGAGGTTCTGCGGAGCAGGGCTTGTCGTCACCGAAGACGAGGCTCTGAAAGCCATGGCAATCGCCTTTAGCCGATTGAAAATCGTCGTCGAGCCAGGTGGAGCAGTCGCGCTTGCGGCAGCACTTTTCAATGGCGAGAAGCTTGGCGATACCGTCATCGCGGTCTGCTCGGGAGGCAATGTCGATGGCGATATTTTCCGCATGGCGCTTGAGCGCAATCCGGATTGAGGCGACAAAAAGGCGCGTGTCGGAACCGGAGGCATAATAAACCGTTAACGCCACAATACAGGCATTAACGGAAAAGGATTTTCCAATCGTCCGCTTTTGCTTGGAACTTTATCTCTACCAAGTTGATAGGGATAAGGTAGCATCAGTTATCACCCGAAGAATGGTGGCTCTGACAAGCTGGAGGAAGATCATGCGGCATTCGAATGTTCAGACACGATCGCTTTCCCATCGCCACTCGATGTTTGGCAGCTGGCAATCTGCTACACATCTGGCTATCGCCATCGCCGCTTTTGTTTTCGTCGGCGCCGTAACGCTCGGAATTTTCTAAAATTTACCAGTCCGGCACTCTCGCCGGCTATCGTCATCCTCGGGCTTGTCCCGAGGATTTAAGCATATTTCGACAATGCAATTTTGCAGATGCTCGGGACATCCTCGGATTTAATCCGAGGTGGGTATGGTGTAATCTCGACGGTAGGCACCGCCTGTCGCATGACAATCCTACTTCATCGCCAGATATGTCTCGGCCAGTTCGACCCATAGATTGACGCCGATGGGCAATACATCGTCGTTGAAGTCGAAACGCGGATGATGCAGCGAGGGATCATTTTCGGTCTTCGCCGTGCCGAGAAAGAAATAGCTTCCCGGACGTTCCGCCAGCATATAGGCAAAGTCCTCGGCACCCATCATCGGGCGTTCGATTTCCGCGACGTTTTCCGCGCCGACGACCTTTTTCGCCAATTCGCGGACAAAATCGGTTTCCGCCGTATGATTGATCGTCGCCTCGTAGCCACGGTCATACTCAACCGTTGCGGTCATGCCATAGCTTGCGGCCTGGCATTGCGCGATGCAGCGGATGCGCTCTTCCAGCTTGTCGCGCACCTTCGGGTCGAAGGAGCGAATGGTGATGACCATTTCCGACCGTTCGGGAATGACATTGCTGGCAATGCCGGCGTTGAAGGCGCCGACGGTGACGACGGCCGGATCGAGCGGGTGGATGTTGCGCGACACGACGGTTTGCAGCGCCATGATGATGCTGGCGCCGGCAACGATCGGATCGGACGCTGCCTGCGGTTCGGCGCCGTGGCCGCCATGGCCGTTGACGATGATGCGGGCTTCGTCGACCGCCGCCATCAGCGGGCCGTCCTTGACGAAGACCTTGCCGAAGGGCATGGCCGGGTCGTTGTGCATGCCGAACACGGCATCACAGGGGAATCTGTCGAAAAGGCCTTCCTCGATCATGATCCTTGCTCCGCCGAAATTTTCTTCCGCCGGCTGGAAGATCAAGTGGATGGTGCCGTCGAAATTTTTCCGCTCGGCAAGAATCTTTGCGGCGCCGAGCAGCATGGCCGTGTGGCCGTCATGGCCGCAGGCATGCATGACGCCTTTGTTCTTGCTGGCATATTCAGCGCCGGTCTCTTCTGTGATCGGAAGCGCGTCGATATCGGCGCGGATGCCGACGGAGCGTGCGCTGTCGCCGTTGCGAAGGGTCGCGACGATGCCGGTCTTCGCCAGTCCGCGGGTCACCTCGTAACCGTATTCTTCAAGCTTTGCGGCGATGAAGTCCGAGGTGCTGAATTCCGAAAGGCCGATTTCCGGGTTTTCATGGAGATGCCGGCGGATGGCGATCACGTCGGCCATGTCGTTTGAAAATCGCAGCGTCATCCTTGTGCCTTTCTGGCTTTCGCGAAGAGAAGGCGAGGGTATAGCCCATCGCCTGCCATGCGCCAATCGAGCGCTCGTCGCGTCTCCAGTTTTCTTCCAAAATCAATCGTTTGAATCCGTTCAGCCTTTATTCAGGCTGTGAAGGTTAATGGGGTAGACTGTGTCAATCCGAGCTGCGGCTGGCGATAATTGGTGTCTTTGATTTGCAATATTCAAGCCGGCCTCTATCTCCCTTCGCGCGGATTGCACCGGAGCCCGACGCCATTTCCCAGATGGTGGCGTGATTTTCCGGAGTAGGCCCAAGAAATTTGGCCGATAAACCCCGATCTTTCATTCAGAAGCGTGTCCATGTCCCTTGATACTCCGAAGCCCGGTTCCTCGCGCGAAACAGACGTCAAGCAGATCGATCACAATGATTCGATCCGTGCGGCCTATCTGACGATAGACGACCTGAGAGATTGCGGTGTTCGGCTCGGTCGCAGCGAGGCGCAAGAACTTCCAGGCCTCATGTCCTTCGAGTTCTTCCAGCAGCATTCCGATAACGAAAAGGAAATCCTTCGCGTCTATCGCGCTGCAGCTCTCGATGTAGATGCGGGCGCTTCGATCACGCCGGCGGCCGAATGGCTGCTCGACAATTATTACATCGTCGAAGAGGCGATCCAGGAAGTCCGCCGCGACTTTCCGAAGAAATTCTTCAGGCAGCTGCCGACCCGCGTCATAGAGGGGCAGAAGATGCCGCGGGTTCTGGCGCTCGCCTGGCTTTATGTCGCGCATACCCATTCGGGCGTGAACCGCGAGACGCTGGCCGCGATGGTCGAGGGTTTCCAGGAAAACGAACCGCTCGAAATCGGTGAACTCTGGGCGCTGCCGTCCTTCATCCGCTTCGTGCTGATCGAGAACCTGCGCCGTATCGCGACCCGCGTCGACCGTTCGCGCAACATGCGCAAGCGCGCCAATGATGTCGCCGACGAGATAATTCGCCTGAACGACGAAGCTGAAAGCGCCAAGGTGCTGGCAGGTGTCGCGGATCTGACACGCGACAACACGTTTGCGGCACAGTTTCTCTATCGTATGCGCAATGCCTCGCAGTCCACCACATTCGCGACCACGTGGATCGAAAAGCGCCTGCTTGAAGCCGGCACCGATGTCGAAACGGTGACGCAGTCGGAGCAGAGCCGCCTGTCTTCCGGCAATGTGACGATGGGCAATATCATTAAGAGCCTGCGTCTCATCATCGATACGGAATGGAGCGTCTGGTTCGAGGACGTCTCGCAGATCGACAAGCTGTTCCGCGAGCATACCGATTACGAGGCGCTCGATTTCGGTTCGCGCAACGCCTATCGAAACCGCATCGAAAAGCTCGCTCGCCTTTCCAAGCGCAGCGAGGCGGAAGTCACGCAGGCCGCCATCAAGCTTTCGCAGGAAGCGGCCGCAAAAGACCCTGACGTGCGCGAGACCAATGTCGGCGCCTTCATCGTCGGCCGCCACCGCAAGGAGTTGGAAGCTGCCGTCGGTTACAACCCGCCGATCCTGCAGCGGGCCGTGCGTGCCTATCGCCGTCTGAACTGGTTCGCCATTGCCGGACCGGTCATCCTGCTGACGGTTCTGGCGATGGTTCTGACCGGCTATTTCCTGGTTCAGGCCGCGATTCCGCTGATCGTCGTCTTCTTCCTGCTGCTGATGTTCGCGCTTCCGGCTTCGGAAGGCGCGACCGGCCTGTTCAACACGGTCGTCACCTATTTCGTCAAGCCGGCGCGTCTGGTCGGTTACGAGTACAAGGAAGGTATTCCGGAAGAAGCAAAGACGCTGGTCGTCGTGCCGTGTCTGATCACGGACCGCGATACTGTCGATGAACTGGTCCGCAATCTCGAAGTCCATTATCTCGCCAATCCGCAGGGCGAGATCTATTTCTCGTTGCTTTCCGACTGGCGCGACAGCAAGGTCGAGCAGACAGAGGCCGATCTCGAAATCCTCGATTACGCCAAGCGCGAAGTCGCGGCGCTCAATGCCCGTTACAAGGATTCCGTCGAAAGCGACCGTTTCTTCCTTCTGCATCGCCGCCGTCTGTTCAACCCGAACGAAGGTGTGTGGATGGGCTGGGAGCGCAAGCGCGGCAAGCTGCACGAGCTGAACCTGCTTCTGCGCGGCGATCGCGATACAACCTATCTTCATGGCGCCAATACAGTTCCGGCCGACGTCCAGTACGTGATGACGCTCGACGCCGACACCCGCCTCATCCGCGATGCGGCGACCAAGCTCGTCGGCAAGATGCACCATCCGATCAACCGTCCTGTTCTCGATCCCGAAACCCACCAGGTGATCAAGGGTTACGGCCTGATGCAGCCGCGCGTGACGCCGTCGCTGACGACCGGCACGGAAGCCTCGGTCTTCCAGCGCGTCTTCTCCGTTGGCCGTGGTCTCGATCCTTATGTCTTCGCCGTTTCCGACGTCTATCAGGACCTGACGGCCGAAGGCTCGTTTACCGGCAAGGGTCTCTATCACGTCGATGCCTTCGAGGCGTCGCTGAAGGGGCGGATCGAAGAGAATGCGGTTCTTTCGCACGATCTTCTCGAAGGCTCGTTTGCGCGTTGCGCCCTCGTCACCGATGTCGAGCTGGTCGAGGATTTCCCGACCCGTTATGAGGTCGAAGTCTCGCGCCAGCATCGCTGGGCCCGCGGCGATTGGCAGCTCATTCCCTACATCTTCGATTCCGCGCGTGGCGTGACCGCGCTCGGCCGCTGGAAGATGCTCGACAACCTGCGCCGGTCGCTGACACCGATCGCCTGG
The DNA here is from genome assembly GCA_023451735.1 of Pseudomonadota bacterium. Taxonomy (GTDB): domain Bacteria; phylum Pseudomonadota; class Alphaproteobacteria; order Rhizobiales; family Rhizobiaceae; genus Neorhizobium. The sequence continues at coordinate 56,315 of JAEXYH010000052.1, forward strand.
TTCTTTGCGTCGGTTCTCGGCTGGTACTTCATGGACCCGCTCGGCGCGCTGATCTGGCAGATTCTCCTGATCTTCTCGCTGTTCGTCGCTCCGACGATCTCGCTTCTCACCAACCTGTTGCCACGTTCCAGCGATAATGTCGCCAAGGCGCATTTCTATTCCGTCTGGTCCGACGTCCGCTCGACCAATGCCCAGGTGGCGCTCCGGATCGTGTTCATCGCCGATTCCGCCTGCATCATGACCGATGCGATCGGGCGCTCGCTCTACCGCCTGCTCGTCAGCCGCAAGCTGATGCTCGAGTGGAAAACCGCCGCCTCGATCCAATCGAATGCGCAGGGAAGCCCGACCGATTATTACCGCTCGATGTGGCATGCCCCGGCAATCGCCGTGCTCAGCATCTTGCTTGCCGCAATTCCGGGCGACAACGCCTTCCTGGTCGGCATTCCGTTTGCCATCCTGTGGATCTTCTCGCCGCTCGTCGCCTGGTATGTCAGCCAGTCGGCCGAGACGGAAGACAAGCTGTTCGTGCCGGAAAACGTATCGGTCGAGCTGCGCAAGATCGCGCGCCGCACCTGGCGTTATTTCGAAATGTTCGTGACGCCGGAACACAGCTACCTGCCGCCGGACAACTATCAGGAAAAGCCGAACCCGTCGGTCGCCAAGCGCACCTCGCCGACCAATATCGGCGTCTATCTGCTGTCGACCATTTCGGCCCGTCATTTCGGCTGGATCAGCTTTGCCGAGACGATCGAGCGGCTGGAACAGACGATCGCGACCGTCGAAAAGGCCGACAAGTTCCGCGGCCACATGTATAACTGGTATCACATCGACACGATGAAGCCGCTGATGCCGCGCTATGTGTCGTCGGTCGATAGCGGCAACTTCGCCGGTCACCTGATTGCCATTTCGTCGGCCTGCCGCATCTGGGCAGAAGCGCCTTCGGCGCATCTGCAGGGCAATCTCGATGGTCTCGGTGACGTTGCCGGCATTCTCGGTGAAACGCTGAAGGCGCTTCCGGACGACCGCAAGACCGTGCGTCCGCTGCGCCGCCGTCTCGAAGAGCGGATCAACGGCTTTGCCAACGCGCTTGCCGCCGTCAAGCGCGAGCACGAGTTCGCCTCGATCCGGATCATCAACCTGTCGGTACTTGCGCGCGAGATTCAGAAGCTTTCACACAATCTCGACCATGAGGTTCGCTCCAGCCAGAGCGAGGAAGTGACCAAGTGGGCCGCCTCGCTGGTTGCCGCCTGCGAAGCGCATATTGCCGACTCGACGTTCGATAACGCCAATGTCGAAGAACTGCGCGATCGTCTCGCGTCGCTCAGCGTCCGTGCCCGCAAGATCGCCTTTGCGATGGACTTCAAGTTCCTGTTCCGCAAGGACCGTCGCCTTCTGTCGATCGGCTACCGGGTCGAGAGCAACGAAGTCGACGAAGCCTGCTACGACCTGCTCGCCTCGGAAGCGCGCCTGACCAGCCTGTTCGGCATCGCCAAGGGCGACCTGCCGAACGAGCACTGGTACAAGCTCGGCCGCCATGTCGTGCCGATCGGTGCCCGCGGTGCGCTGGTTTCCTGGTCGGGTTCGATGTTCGAATACCTGATGCCGCCGCTCGTCATGCAGGAGCGTCAGGGCGGTATCCTCAACCAGACCAACAATCTGATCGTCAAGGAACAGATGAACCATGGCCGCCGTCTCGGCACGCCGTGGGGCATTTCGGAAGCGGCGTTCAACGCGCTCGACCATCAGATGCACTATCAGTACACCAATTTCGGTGTGCCGACGCTGGGTCTGAAGCGTGGTCTCGGCCAGAACGCCGTCATCGCGCCTTATGCGTCTATCCTCGCCAGCCAGTACGATCCGACGGCTGCTGTCGAAAACCTTGCCGAACTGCGCGATCTCGGTGCGCTCGGCATCTACGGTTTCCACGATGCTGTCGACTTCACCCCGACCCGCGTGCCGGAAGGCAAGCGCTGCGCCGTCGTCTACAACTACTATGCCCACCACCATGGCATGTCGATTGCGGCTGTCGCCAACGTGGTGATGAACGGCCTGCTGCGCGAACTTTTCCATGCCGATCCGGTGATCGAGGCGGCCGAACTGTTGCTGCAGGAAAAGGCGCCGCGCGACATTCCGGTAATGAGCGCCAAGCACGAGGAAAAGCCAGGTACCGGCGGCGGCGAGCTGCTGCGTCCGGAAATCCGCACTATCAGCAACCCGGCCACCAAGGACCGCGAGCTGGTTCTTCTGTCCAACGGTCATTACTCGCTGATGATGACGGCGACCGGTTCGGGTTACTCCCGCTGGAACGGCCTGTCCGTTTCGCGCTGGAGACCGGATCCGACGGAAGACCGCTGGGGTCAGTTCATCTTCCTGCGCGATACGGCGACGAACGACTGGTGGTCGACGACGACCGAGCCGCGTCGTGCGGAAGGCGAGCAGTCGAAGGCGGTATTCGGCGACGAAAAGGCCGAGTTCCACAAGACGGTCGGCGACCTGACCAGCACGGTGGAAGTCATCGTCGGCACCGAGCACGATGCCGAAGGCCGTCGCGTAACGCTGCTCAACATGGGCACCGAAGACCGCTTCATCGAAGTGACTTCCTATATGGAGCCTGTGATTGCCGGTGATGACGGCGATAACGGCCATCCGGTCTTCTCGCGCATGTTCATCAATACCGAGATCGGCAAGCGCGGCGACGTGATCCGCGCCTGGCGCAACAAGCGCGATCACAGCGAACCGGACATGCTGGTGGCGCATCTTGCCGCCGACCATGCCGGAACGGACCGCCCGACCGAATACGAAACCGACCGCCGCAAATTCCTCGGCCGCGGCCGCACGCTGTCTGAGGCTGCCGCCTTCGATCCGGGTGCGTCGCTGTCGAATACGGACGGCTTCACGCTCGACCCGATCCTGTCGCTGCGCCGCAGCGTGCGGGTTCCGGCCGGCAAGAAGGTCAGCGTCGTATTCTGGACGATCGCAGCACCCAAGCGCGAGGATCTCGACAAGGCGATCGAACATTATCGCCACGCCGAGAGCTTCCAGAGCGAGCTGACACAAGCGTGGACCCGCACCCAGATGCAGATGCGCCATCTCGGCGTCACCTCGCAGGATGCGGCCGCGTTCCAGCATCTCGCCCGTTATCTCGTCTATCCCGACATGCAGCTTCGCGCCGACCAGCAGACGCTGCAGGCCGGCATGCAGGCGCAGTCGGGCCTGTGGAAATCATCCGTCTCCGGCGACCTGCCCATCTTCACGCTCAGGATCAATGACGAGGCCGACCTGCCGGTGGCCAAGGAAGCGATCCTTGGGCAGCAGTATCTGCGTTCGCGCGGCGTTGTTTCCGATCTCGTGATCTTCAACGAGCGGGCTGCCGAAGACGCGCAGGACATGCAGCAGTCGATCGAGCAGATGGCGACCCGCATGGGCCAAGAAGGCGGACGCACGCATGTCTTCACGCTGCGCCGTGATCTTCTGGAAGGTGCCGGCGCCGATGGCCTCATCGCCGCTTCGCGCGTCGTGCTGCATGCCCGCAACGGCCAGTTCGGGGACCAGCTCAACCGCACCAGCACGATCTTTGCGCCGTCGACGGAACAGCAGATCGAAGCCGATCGTCGTCCTCTCATCAACGGCGAAATCTTCGCCGCGCCGGAAATCCTGCCCAAGGAACCGACCGATCTGGAATTCTGGAACGGTATCGGCGGCTTCTCGGAAGAAGGCAACGAATATGTGGTTCGCCTCAATGGCGGCCAGTCGACGCCGCAGCCGTGGATCAACGTCATCTCCAACGATACGTTCGGCTTCCACGTTTCGGCCGAAGGCTCCGGCTTCTCCTGGGCGGAAAACTCACGCGACTACCAGCTGACACCGTGGACCAACGATCTCGTCATCAACCGTCCGGGCGAAGGCTTTTATGTCTTCGACACGGAAAGCGGCAAGGTATATACGCCGTTCGCCGCGCTCTCCCGCCGTCCGGAAGTCCTGTTCGAAGCCCGCCATGGCCTTGGCTATTCGGTCTTCTCATCGGAAGAGGACGGGCTGAAGCTGGAAGTGACGCAGACCGTCGACCGGACCCGTCATGCCAAGTTCTCTCATATGAAGCTGAGAAACTCCGGCTCGGAAACCAAAAAGCTGAAGCTTTACGGTTATGTCGAATGGCTGCTGGGCGCGAACACGGCAAAGACCGTTCCCTTCATCCTGCCTTCGCGGGACGAGGCGACCGGCACGCTGTTTGCCACCAACGCCTTCAGCATCAACTTCAGCCGCTTCGCCTTCCTCGGCATGAGCGAGATGCCGACCGGCTTCACGGCAAGCCGCCGTGAATTCATCGGGCGCTTCGGTACAGTGCAGCTGCCGGCTGCGGTGACGGGTGCGTCGTCGCTCAGCGGTTCGCTCGATCTCGACGGCGATCCATGCGCGGCACTTGCCTATGACGTGGAGCTTGCTCCGGGTCAGGAAACCGAAGTCACCTTCTTCCTCGGCGATGCCGCGACGAAGGAGGAGGCGGTTGCGCTTTCCGCCGAGCTCAAGACCGTCAGGTTCGACGGAGCGCTTGCGGCAAACCGCGGCTTCTGGAACGAGTTTACCGGGCGTCTCAAAATCTCGACGCCGGACAAGTCGCTCGACAACATGGTCAACCACTGGCTGCCCTATCAGGCGCTCGGTTGCCGCATCATGGCCCGTACCGCCTTCTATCAGGCGTCGGGTGCATTCGGCTTCCGCGACCAGTTGCAGGATACGCTGGCCTTCCTCGTGCACGAGCCGTCGCTGGCCCGTCGTCAGATCATCAATGCGGCGTCGCGCCAGTTCAAGGAAGGCGACGTGATGCACTGGTGGCTGCCGCATAATGGCTCCGGTGTACGCACGACGATCTCGGACGACGTCGTGTGGCTTGCCTATGCCGTGAATCAGTATGTTTCGGTCACCGGTGACGCGACCATTCTGGACGAGCAACTGCCGTTCCTCTCCGGTCCGATCCTCGAAAAGACGAAGCACGATGCCTTCATCCAGCCCGAGGTGACGAACGATATCGCTGACCTCTACGAACATGCGGCGCGTGCGCTCGATCTGGCGATCGACCGTACCGGCGACATGGGGCTGCCGTTGATGCTCGGCGGCGACTGGAACGACGGCATGAACCGTGTCGGCGTTGCCGGCCGCGGCATGAGCGTCTGGCTCGGCTGGTTCCTGGCGGCCGCACTTCGCGACTTCATCCCTTATGCCGAAGCGCGCAAGGACAAGAAGCGCGTCGACCGCTGGAAGAAGCATATCGACACGCTGAAGGATGCGCTCGAAACCGATGGCTGGGACGGCGACTATTATCGTCGCGGCTATTTCGATGACGGCACGCCGCTCGGCTCCGCCAAGAGCGACGAATGCCGCATCGACAGCCTCGGCCAGTCGTGGAGCGTACTTTCCGGAGAAGGCCGGATGGACCGCCGCGACCAGGCGATGGATGCGGTGATGAAACAGCTGGTGGACGAAGAGGCGGGTATCATCCGTCTGTTCACCCCGCCGTTCGAAAAGACCCGCCAGGATCCCGGCTACATCAAGGCCTATCCGCCGGGTGTCCGTGAAAACGGTGGTCAGTACACGCATGCCGCCATCTGGGTCGTGCTGGCACTGGCGCAGATGAAGCGTGGTGACGATGCCTGGAAGTGCTTCCAGATATTGAACCCGATCAACCACGCGCTGACCTGCGAGGCGGCCGATACCTACCGCGTCGAGCCCTATGTCGTGGCCGCCGATGTCTATGGCGCCGGCGACTATCAGAGCCGCGGCGGCTGGACCTGGTACACGGGTTCCGCCGGCTGGCTCTACCGCGCTGCGATCGAAGGCATTCTCGGCATCAAGCGCAATGGCGATCGACTGACCGTCGATCCGTCGCTGCCGACCGGCTGGGATGGTTTCGAGGCCGAACTGACGATCGACGGCAAGACCCATGCGATCAAGGTGGCAGACGGCACTGTCACCGTCGACGGCAAGAAGGTCGATAAGGATGGCGGGTTTCTTCTCTCAGCCAAATAAGCCGCCGGACCAACAGATCACATGACATGGCATCGCCCCGTAAACCAATCGGTTTTCGGGGCGATGCTTGTTTGGGGGCTTTGCAGAATCGCGTCCGGCCGAGATCTCACAGCGGCAATTGACTTTCATCACATGGAGATATGAGAGGTATGTGCCAACCATCGCCCGTCGAGCATCAAATCTGTTTTTGGAAGATGGATTTGGATCAAGCTCTCGTCGATGGATGTTGCGATTCGCGCAGACATATTTCGTGTTTTGCACGATGTTGCGTATTTTTGCCGATTCATGCATGATCTCGGATATGGATCATTTTGTTAGTGAAAGACAGGCGCAGATACTTGCGGAACTTCGCGTTAAAGGGCGTGTTGCGGCGCAGGATCTGGCACAGGCTTTCGGCGTTTCGGAAGACACGATACGGCGCGATTTGCGGGAAATGGCCGGGCGCGGAGAATGCGAGCGGGTCTATGGTGGGGCGCTGCTGCCGAGTGGACAGACCATTCCGCTAAAAATTCGTATCGCCGAGCAGCCGGATCGCAAGGTTGTGCTGGGACAAAAGGTCGTGGAGCTGCTTGCTGAAGACAGCGTCGTTTTCTTCGATGCAGGCTCGACCAATCTCGCCATCGCCCGCAGCCTTCCCGAGAATTTTCGGCTGACTGCCGTCACCAATACGCCGGCAATTGCCGCAGAACTCTCCGGTCGACCGGGTATCGAGCTGATCGTAATCGGAGGGAAGGTGGACCCGTCCGTCGGGGGCGCGATAGATTCGACCGCAATTCGGCAACTGGAAACGATACGGCCGGACTTGTGCATTCTCGGGGCTTGCGGCCTGACACTTGAAGACGGGCTGGCCGCCGATATTTTCGAGGATGCCACCTTCAAGCGCTTGGCCTGTGCCGCCAGCAGAGGCAGCCTTGCCGCCGTCACTTCCGATAAGCTGGGCCTTCGGGCATCATTTCAGGTGCATGCGCTTCAGGCGCCGTTGTCGCTCGTGTTCGAAGCCGATGCGAACGACTTGCTGGTGGAAAAAATAGTTCTCCAAGGTGTCGAGGCACATCGATGCGGTCCCGTCACCTCAATCAACGAAAAAAGTGTATCAAGAGGAAATACCCCATGAGCCAATCCGAGATCGAGAAGGCGAGCCGCCCGCTTGGATCCTATCTGACCAAGGAAAGGGCCGGGGTTGCGCTTCTCTTCCTGATGAACGGTTTCATGATCGGTTCATGGGCACCGAAAATCCCGGAATTCGCCTCGCGGCTTGGGCTGAGCGAAAAGGAACTGGGATTGATGATCCTGGCCTTTGGTCTCGGCTCCATCATCATGATGCCGATTGCCGGCAGCCAGATCGCCCGTTTCGGCTCCAGCACCGTTTCCAAATTCGCGGCTGTGCTTCTGACGCCCTTGCTGCTGCTGCTTTCGCTGACTGGGGATGTATGGACCGGTGTTATCGCAATCTCGCTGTTCGGCGGATTGATCGGTGCCATGGATGTGGCGATGAATGCCAATGCGGTGGCCACCGAAAAACATATGCGGCGGGCGATCATGTCATCCTGCCACGCCTTCTGGAGCCTCGGCGGGCTGCTGGGCGCTTCCAGCGGAGGTTTCCTGATCCAGAGACTTGGGGTTTTGAGCCACTCCATCGTGGTTACGTTGATTGCCGCGCTGATGGTCGTCCTTTGCTGGAAGATCGTCCTGCACGACGCGCCGCATCCCGACGAGCAGAAGGACGAGACGCGAAGCCGGCTACCGCGCTCGCCGCTGCCCTGGCTGATCGGCGTGATCGCACTGTTCTGCATGATCCCGGAAGGAGCTATCCTCGACTGGGGCGCGCTCTACATGCGCAACGAACTCGGCGCATCGGTGGCGCTGTCCGGTTTCGCCTTCGCCGGATTTTCCCTCACCATGGCAATCATGCGCTTTGCCGGTGATCTCATCCGCGACCGCCTCGGCGCGGTCATGACGCTTCGAATCTGCGGAGCGATCGCGATCTGCGGGCTGGCCATCATTGGCCTTGCAACGAACACGACGGTCGCAATTGCAGGTTTTGCGCTGGCCGGCATCGGTATTTCAAACATGGTGCCGATCGTGTTTTCCGCCGCCGGCAATCTGCCGGGCATGGCGGCAGGTGTCGGACTTTCGGTGGTTACGACGATGGGCTATTCCGGCATTCTGCTGGCACCGTCAGTGATCGGTTTCGTCGCCGAACATACCGGGCTGGCGTCGATCTTTCTCGCGCTGTCGGGTTTTCTTGTGGTCGTGCTGGTGGTGTCCCGGCTTGCCCGACATGCGGATGGTGCGCACCATTGAGGCGGCTGCCGTAAAACTGACACGGCTCGGTGGTTGACAAGCGGCAATGCATACGCCACCTGAAATGCAACTCTGCTTGAGGCACCGAGACCCGACCATGACATCACCCATCGACTTTGATCCGAAACCGCGCCGTCAGACCGTTGCGGTCGATGTGGGCGGGGTCATCGTGGGGGGCGGTGCGCCGGTCGTCGTGCAGTCGATGACCAATACGGACACGGCCGATGTCGATGCGACGGTTGCGCAGGTCGCAGCACTCTACAAGGCTGGTTCGGAAATCGTGCGCATCACGGTCGATCGTGATGAAAGTGCGGCTGCAGTGCCGAAGGTGCGTGAGCGTCTGCTGCGGCTCGGTTTGGATGTACCGCTTGTCGGCGACTTCCATTATATCGGCCACAAGCTTCTCTCCGATCATCCGGCCTGTGCCGAAGCGTTGGCGAAATACCGTATCAATCCGGGCAATGTCGGCTTCAAGGACAAGAAGGACAAGCAGTTCGCCGACATCATCGAGATGGCGATCCGCTACGACAAGCCGGTGCGTATCGGCGTCAACTGGGGATCACTCGACCAGGATTTGCTGACCACTCTGATGGACCGCAATGCGGAAGCCGGCTCGCCGCTTTCTGCCCGCCAAGTCATGCATGAGGCGATCGTACAGTCGGCGCTGATTTCCGCCGAGCTTGCCGAAAGCATCGGCCTGCCGCGCAACCGCATCATTCTTTCGGCGAAGGTCAGCCAGGTTCAGGACTTGATCGCCTGCTATTCCATGCTGGCAGAACGCTCCAATCACGCGCTGCATCTCGGCCTCACGGAGGCCGGCATGGGGTCGAAGGGTATCGTCGCCTCTTCGGCGGCCATGGGTTATGTCTTGCAGCACGGGATCGGCGACACGATCCGTGTGTCGCTGACGCCGGAGCCGAATGGCGACCGCACGAAGGAAGTGCAGGTGGCTCAGGAAATCCTGCAGGTCATGGGTTTTCGGCAGTTCATTCCGGTCGTTGCTGCGTGTCCCGGCTGCGGGCGCACCACGTCCACCGTGTTCCAGGAACTCGCCCAGAACATTCAGGCAGACATCCGCAAGAACATGCCGATCTGGCGTGAGAAATATCCGGGTGTCGAGGCCCTGAACGTCGCCGTCATGGGCTGCATCGTCAATGGACCAGGCGAAAGCAAACATGCCGATATCGGCATATCGCTGCCGGGCACAGGCGAGACGCCGTCCGCCCCCGTTTTTATCGACGGCAAGAAGGCAATGACATTGAAAGGGCCCAATATTGCGGGCGATTTCGAGAAGCTGGTTACCGATTACATCGAAAACCGTTTCGGCCAGAACCGAACTGCAGCTGAGTAAATCACTTCCCGTTTCCTTGTTTTGCCGCATTTCGTGGTAAGGAAGTGCGACCACCTAGGACGGGAAACGATTCGAATGCTCAAGAAATTTGCCATCGTCGCGCTGGCCGCGACCTTCCTTTCTGCCTGCACCACGACCGACCCGTATACGGGCGAGCAGAAGGTTTCCAACACTGCGGGCGGCGCCGCAATCGGTGCCGGTATCGGCGCTCTCGGCGGTCTCGTGATCGGCGGCGGCAACAAGGGCCGCAATGCGCTGATCGGTGCCGCAATCGGCGGTCTCGCCGGTGGCGCGATCGGCAATTACATGGACCGCCAGGAGTCGGAACTGCGCCAGCAGCTTCAGGGCACCGGCGTTTCTGTAACGCGCCAGGGCGACCGCATCATCCTCAACATGCCGTCGAACATCACCTTTGCCACCGACCAGGATCAGGTTATTCCGCCATTCTACCCGACGCTCGATTCCGTTGCGATCGTGCTCAACAAATTCGGCAAGACCTATATCGACGTGAACGGCCACACCGACTCGACGGGCAGCCTGCAGTATAACCAGGGCCTCTCCGAGCGTCGTGCAGCCTCTGTCGCCAACTATCTCGGCGGACGTGGCGTCGACCAGCGCCGTATCTCCACCATGGGCTTCGGTCCGTCGCAGCCGGTCGCGTCGAACGCAACGCCGGACGGCCGCGCGCAGAACCGCCGCGTCGAAGTGGCGATCGCGCCGATCGAGCAGCAATAATAAGCAAAACCCACCGCCGGCTGCTCAAGCTGGCGGTGGGCTCTTCCTTCAAGGCCGATTTTTGGTCTAGCTTTGGCGATTGGCGACGAAACGTGCTGCCTGCTGCAGGGTTTCGGCTGTCGCGCCATAGGGCGAAAGCAGATCAACGGCTTCCGCCGTCAGCATATTCAGCGTCTTTTCCGCCCATTCCATTCCGTGCAATCCGACCAGCGTGCCCTTGCCGCGTCCAGCATCCTTGCCGGCTGCCTTGCCGAGCGTTGCCGCATCGGAGGTGACGTCAAGAAGGTCATCGGCGAGCTGGAAGGCGAGGCCGATCTTTTCGCCAAAAAGCCTCAGGCGCTTGCGGTCGTCATCGGATGCTCCGGCGATGACCGGACCGGATTCACAGGCGAAACGAAGCAGTGCGCCGGTTTTCATCGCCTGCAGTGTGCGGATTCCAGCCTCATCGGGTGCCTTCTTTTCCGCAGCCAGATCGAGCGCCTGTCCGCCGGCCATGCCGCCGACACCGGCGGCGCGTGCCAGCGCCGAAATGAGCTGCACCTTGCCGTCAGCTGCAAGCTGCGTTTCCTTTGCCGAGATGATGTCGAAGGCATAAGTCAGCAGGCTGTCGCCCGCGAGGATCGCGACGGCTTCGTCAAAAGCCTTGTGCACCGTCGGCTGGCCGCGGCGCAGGTCGTCGTCGTCCATCGCGGGCAGATCGTCATGAATGAGTGAATAACAATGCAGGCATTCGAGTGCCGCACCGATGCGCAACGCCGCCTCATGATTGCCGCCGAAGAGGGCGGCACTCTCGATGACAAGGAAAGGACGCAACCGTTTGCCGCCATTTAGCGTTCCGTGGCGCATGGCGGCGGTGAGATTTTCCGGCCGGACGATTTCGTCTTCCAGCGCCTGCGGTGAAAGCAGGCGCATCAGCAAGGCTTCCGTCGCGACGGCGCTTTGCTTCAGCCGGGTTTCGAAATGTGTCTGGTCGACAGGCTTGGTGCTCATGGCCGCTGTGTTGCATGCCGCCAAAGCGCTGGCAACGGGATTCACCACCCCACAGGAAGTTTAACGCGAAAGACTCGTCACACGCGGCCATACTGGCTATGAAACATCGGGTTGCTTATCGGGGCTGTTGGGGACTTCGTTTGGACATCACGCCAGATCGACAGACTGAGGAAGAGGATGCCGCCATGCCGCGACGGCAAAAGGCGGGATCGCTGTCGCGTGTCGCAAGGCATGTGGTTCTGGTTCTCGTCGCACTTCTGATCCTGCCCTACCTACTCATTCCCGTTTATGCCGTGCCGTTTACCCGACCCGTCTCGACACTAATGCTGTCGGAGCTGTTTCTCCTGCGCGGCTATGATCGACGGTGGATGGATATCGATGACATTTCGCCCAATCTGGTGCGCGCCGTGATGATGTCGGAAGACGGGCAGTTCTGCTTTCATGGCGGGGTCGATTGGAAGCAGATGCGTGGCGTGATGCAGGATGCGCTTGATGGCGAAGCGACGCGGGGCGCCAGTACGATCTCCATGCAGGCCGCCAAGAACCTGTTCCTGTGGAACGGCCGCTTTTTCGTGCGCAAGGTGCTGGAAATGCCGCTGGCGATTGCTGCCGATACGATGTGGACGAAGCGGAGAATGCTGGAAATCTATCTCAACGTCGCTGAATGGGGGCCAGGTATCTATGGCGCGGAGGCGGCGGCTCAACACTATTTCAAGGTGAGCGCATCGAAACTCAGCGCCAGCCAAGCCGCCCTTCTGGCGGTCGCATTGCCCAATCCGTTCACCCGTGTTGCCAGCAAGCCCGGACGTGGCATGCGTCGCCTTGCTGCGCTGATAGATCGTCGCGCGAAGAATTCCGGCGAATATATCAAATGCATTTATGGGTGAGATCGGAACTTGTCGTTGGAAATAGCGGTCGTCATTTGTCAGTCTTGTGCATGACATAAAAGCTCAGGACATCGAGTTAATCCGGACGATACCCATGACCGAGCGCCAGTTTTCTCCCGAACTTCTTCGCTATGCCGCATCCCATAATCCCGCGCCTCCCAGCCATAGGGGAACGCGTTACGGAAAAAGGGGTGGCTTCCTGCGTGAGCCGGGCAACACGGTCGTCTGCCATGTCGAAAAGGGTTCCGAGACGGAACAGGCTCTCGTCGACGTGCGCGACGGCTATCTGGACATGCCGGAAGCGGACAAGCTGCTGCTGACGCCGATCACCAGCCTGCATATGACGTTGTTCCAGGGTATTATCGAGTATCAGCGCAAGCCCGGCTTCTGGCCGGCCGATCTGCCGCTCGACACACCGATCGACGACATGAACGAGATCATGGCAGCAAGGCTCGAAGCGTTTCAGCCGCTCGACCCTTTCAGCGTGATCGTTTCAGGTGCTGGCCCGGCTGGACTGACGGTCGAGGGGCGTCGCGAAGAAGACCGGAAAGCCATGCGGTCCTGGCGGGATGCGTTTGCCGATCTGCTCGGTTACCGGCATCCCGATCACGATACATATGTCTATCACATCACATTCGGCTATCCGACCGAGAGACTGTCTGATGCGGCGTTGCCGGTGTGGCAGTCGATGCTCGACGGTATTGCGGGCCGTATCGCCGTCCGCGTGCCGGAACTGGAACTCACTCCGCCGGCGTTCTGCGTTTTCGAAGACATGAACCATTTCCACGAAATCCTGATCTTCGATGCCGAGGAGGATATGGAGGCAAACGATGGCTGAACTCACTCTTTATATCGGTAACAAGAACTATTCGTCTTGGTCATTCCGGCCCTGGATCGCGCTGACCGCAGCAGGCGTGCCGTTCCGCGAGGTGCTGATCCCCTTCGACGATGAGGGCGGAAATCCGAAATTCAGGGAAATTTCGCCGACCGGCCGGGTGCCGTCGCTGCATCATGGCGAGCTTCACGTGTGGGAGTCGCTCGCAATCATCGAATATGCCGCCGAGCTTTTCCCGGAAAAGGCCATCTGGCCGACGGGGGCAGCCGATCGTGCCATGGCACGTTCCGTCTCAATGGAGATGTTGTCCGGCTTCAGAGGCTTGCGCAATGCCTGCCCGATGAATATCCGCCGGCCGAAACGCCGGCTTGATCTGCCGACGGATGTCCAGGCCGGTGTCGACGTCGATGTGGCGCGGATTTCCGCGATCTGGACCGAACTTACTGCCCGCTCGGGTGGACCTTATCTCTTCGGGGAGTTTTCGGCGGCGGACGCAATGTTTGCGCCGGTCGTCAACCGGTTCGAGGTCTATGACCTCGTCTCCGACGAGAGCGTGCTTGACTACATGGCGGCGATGAAGTCGCATCCGGCGTGGAAGGCATGGGAAACGGCAGCGCTTGCCGAGACGTGGATCGTGCCCGCGGACGAGGCTTGAAAGCTAGGATTCAGCGAATCCGGCGGATCAGCGAAAAAATCCCTGTGGGGACTGGTCAAAGCCCTGACTGGCATGTATAAGCCAGCCAAATTTCCGAGATCGAGACGTGACGGGTTCGGCCTCACTAGGGCCGAAGATGGCGTTTTGCACGAAGTGGAGTAACACAAATGGCAGTACCAAAGAGAAAAGTTAGCCGATCCAAGCGCGGTATGCGCCGCTCCGCCGACGCGCTGACGACCCCGACTTTCGTCGAGGACAAGAATTCCGGCGAACTTCGCCGTCCGCACCACATCGACCTGAAGACCGGCATGTACCGCGGTCGCCAGGTTCTGACGCCGAAGGAAAGCGCATAAGCGCTTTTTGTCGATCAGAAACGTTAAAGGCCGGTCAGACCGGCCTTTTTTGTTGCCAATTTTTCTTTTTAAGCTGTCAGGCGCCGAGGCTGTCCAGCCGGCTCTGGAGATTGCGCAGCTGTTCCTTCAGCTCATCAATATCGCGTGCTTCCGCTTTTTTTGGCGCTGGACTTGCCGGCGGCGCGGAATAGGGTGCGAACATCTGCATAGCCTGGCGGAACATCTCGGTGTTGCGTCGCACCTGATCCTCCATCATCTGCATCGGTACCTGAAGGTTCTTGGCCAATGGCGTCTCGCCAAAGGCGCGTGTCATCTGCTCGCGCATCTGGGTCTGCTGTTCTGTGAAAGCGTGCATCGATTGTTCAAGGAACGTCGGCACGACCATCTGCATCTGATCGCCATAGAAAGAAATAAGCTGTCGCAGGAATGAAACCGGCAGAAGCGTATTTCCGGTCTTGGATTCCTGCTCGAAGATAATCTGGGTCAGGACAGAATGGGTGATGTCCTCGCCGGACTTTGCATCCTGCACCGCAAAATCCTCACCCTTCTTCACCATCTTGGCGAGATCCTCCAGGGTGACATAGGTGCTGGTGCCGGTGTTATAGAGCCGCCGGTTGGCGTATTTCTTGATAACCGTCTCGCCTTCGGCTTTCGCCATAGCTTTGCCTCCCACAGCATCACTCTTATGATTTTTCGGGCAAATGCCCTTCTCCCATCAGAAATGTAAGCCCAACCATGTTCTGAGACAATGTTTTTGTGCGGCGCGACGAAAATCTTGTTGCGCAGCAAATGACAACGGGTCGTGCATCTCGATCCGGCCGTTTGACACCTCGCCTCGGCTTTGCCAGTGTCGGCCAACCAATGTCGGAGGAAACAGTGTCCAGTCCCTCGATCGTTATCGCCACCCGATGGCTAAAGAACATCGGTCATCCGATTGATGTTTCGGGCGCTCGTATTCTCACCACTTTGTTGTTCGAGATGAGACGATATGGATCGTCCAAGGAACCGGCGACGCTTGGCATCGGGGGCGGCATGCTTGTCGCAATGGGTCGGGAACATCTTTAGTCCTGAGTAGGCTTTTATAGAGAAGGAATAGTGATGGGGCGGGTTGTTCTCGTTTCGGGCGGTACACGCGGCATTGGTGCTGCGGTTTCGATTGCGCTCAAGGAAGCGGGGTATCGGGTCGCCGCGAGTTATCATGGCAATGAAGAACGGGCTGCCCAGTTTCACGATACTACCGGCATTCCGGTGTTTAAGTGGGACGTGTCGGATTATGAGGCCTGTGTCACGGGCGTTGAAGCGGTCGAAAAACAGCTCGGTCCCATTGAGGTTCTCGTCAATAATGCCGGGATTGCCCGGGATAACATGTTTCACCGCATGACGCCACAGGAATGGAATCAGGTGATCGCGACCAATCTTACCGGTTTATTCAACATGACCCATCCTATCTGGCCGGGCATGCGGGAGCGTAAGTTTGGCCGAATCATCAGCATATCCTCGATCAACGGGCAAAAGGGTCAGCTGGGTCAGGCGAACTATGCTGCAGCGAAAGCGGGTGATCTTGGTTTCACCAAGGCGTTGGCACTCGAAGGAGCATCCCGCAACATCACGGTCAACGCAATCTGCCCGGGGTATACGGAGACCGACATGGTGAAAGCCATTCCGCAAAGTGTGCTCGAGGAGAAGATCCTACCGCAAATCCCGGTCGGGCGCCTCGGAATGCCGGAGGAAATCGCCCGTTGCGTGGTGTTTCTGGCGGCTGACAATGCCGGGTTCATCACCGGCTCAACGCTCACGGCCAATGGCGGCCAGTACATGGCTGGCTGACGACGTTGATGTTCTACTGTCCCAGGCAAAATGTTCCTATGCTAAAAAAGGAACACCGATAGTCAGCATAAAATAAGGTGAAAGGCGCGATGCCACTGATTTGTCTGCGGTTCGTCCCGGATTTGACGGATGCCTGGCGCCACAAAAGTTAAGGCCGACATCGGGAACCCGAGATCGGCCTCAGCAGATTTTGTTCGAAGCGTACCGTACCGCTTAGCGGCAACGTGCCTCGTAAGTACGGCCATAGCGGTCGCGATAGACGCAGTAACCGTTACGCTTCTGGGATTCGCCGATGGCTGCGCCAATCAGGCCGCCGCCGACTGCGCCGACTGCCGCGCCGCCCCAGCTATTCGTGACGGCGCCGCCGATAAGCGCGCCGGATCCAGCGCCGATGGCAGTCCCCTTCTCGGTGGATGTGCACGATGCGAGAGTGCCGACAAGCGCGGCGATCAGCATGATCTTCTTCATAATTCGGTTTCCTTCCCTTCCACGTTGATTGGTCAGATCCTGCCCATCAGAAGCAGGATGATGATGATAAGAACGACGAGACCCAAGCCGCCGGATGGACCATAGCCCCAGTTCCGGCTGTGCCCCCAATTCGGCAGAGCGCCGATGAGAAGCAGGATGAGTATTACGAGTAGAACCGTTCCGAGCATGGGTTTATCTCCGCTTTCCTGAAGCCAGGATGAATTTGCGGTGAGAACGTGACCGTGGAACTTTTGTTCCATTCCATAGGAAGTACTTGTTCTCACTCCTTGTTACCGGCTGTTAAAGCGCGTTGGAACAAGGCAGGACGTGGATATAAGGATCGGTGACGAAGCCTCGTTTGGTGCATTGACTCTTCAACCGTTGCGAGTCCTCCGACTTTTTTGGCCGGAACCAAAGCCTATTGCATGTCGGCACAATATTCAGTGCTAACGGAAACGCCGATATCTACATCTTGTGAGAACGGAGCGTGAATATTGCGAGTCATCGATTCGTCTCTGATTCGTTCGCTTTTGTTCCAGATGGTTGCAGAAGCCCGTTTTCAAACGCTTCCACCGTCTTTTTTCTTGCGTTTGTCGCAATGCGTCGCCATGTGTTGCGACACTTCAGGTAACGATGGAGCCTGCAGTTCGTTAGACGCGGAACTTCGCTTTGAATTCTCAGCCCATGATTTTTAGCGGGCGTGGCGTAACCGCCGTGCTTGGCCCCACGAATACCGGCAAGACCCATTACGCGATCGAGCGCATGGTGGCGCATGGCAGTGGTGTGATCGGCCTGCCGCTCAGGCTGCTTGCGCGCGAAGTCTATACGAGGCTAGTGGAAAAGGTCGGGCATCACAACGTTGCGCTGATCACGGGTGAAGAGAAGATCACTCCGCATATGGCCCGCTATTCGGTCTGCACCGTGGAGGCGATGCCGCGCGAAACCAAGGCGTCCTTCGTTGCGATCGACGAGGTTCAGCTTGCCGGCGATCTCGAGCGCGGGCACATCTTTACCGACCGGATCCTGCATCTGAGGGGGCGCGACGAAACGCTTCTCCTTGGCGCTGCGACCATGCGGCCCATCCTCGAAAACCTTCTGCCGGGTATCACGGTCGTCGAGCGGCCACGGCTGTCGCAGCTCTTTTATGCAGGCCAGAAGAAGATCACCCGCCTGCCGCAGCGAACCGCCATCGTCGCTTTCTCGGCGGACGAGGTCTATGCGATCGCCGAGCTGATCCGGCGCCAGCGCGGCGGGGCGGCCGTCGTGCTCGGGGCGCTCAGCCCACGCACCCGCAATGCCCAGGTCGGGCTTTATCAGGAAGGCGATGTCGAGTATCTGGTCGCCACCGATGCGATCGGCATGGGCCTCAATCTCGATGTCGACCATGTTGCCTTTGCGCAGGACCGCAAATTTGACGGATACCAGTTCCGCAATCTCAATCCCGCCGAAATGGCGCAGATCGCCGGTCGAGCCGGCCGGCATCTGCGAGACGGAACATTCGGGGTCACGGGGCAGGTGGCGCCGTTCGACGACGAACTGGTGGAGCGGATCGAGGGGCATCACTTCGACAGTGTGAAGGTGCTGCAGTGGCGTTCGAAAAACCTGAACTTTTCGTCGCTGAACGAGCTACGGCGCAGCCTTGACACGAGCCCGACGGTGCAGGGGCTGACACGAGCTTTGCCGGCTACCGACAGTCAGGCGCTCGACTATCTGTCCCGTTATCCGGAAGTGAAGGATATCGTCACTACACCCGAGCGGGTAGAAAAGTTATGGGACGCCTGTGCGCTTCCCGACTACAGAAGAATTGCTCCCGCGCAGCATGCTGACCTCATTTCGACGCTTTTCTTCGATCTTGTGCGTCGCGGCACGGTGAACGAGGACTTCATGGCGGAGCAAGTTCGCCGGGCCGACCGCACCGATGGCGAAATCGATACCCTGTCTGCGCGAATCGCGCAGATTCGAACCTGGACCTATGTGTCAAACCGACCCGGTTGGCTTGCCGATCCGACACACTGGCAAGAAAAGACACGGGAAATCGAGGATAGGTTGTCGGACGCGCTACATGAAAGGTTGACGAAACGCTTTGTTGATCGCAGGACATCTGTGCTCATGAGGCGCCTAAGAGAGAATGCGATGCTGGAAGCAGAAATCAGTGTGAATGGCGATGTGTTTGTCGAGGGACATCACGTCGGACAGTTGGCGGGATTCCGCTTTACTCCGGTCTCGGGGACCGAAGGACCGGATGCCAAGGCTGTTCAGGCCGCCGCACAGAAGGCGCTTGCGCTGGAGTTCGAAGCGCGTGCCGCTCGCCTTTATGCTTCGGGCAATAACGATCTCGCGATCGGATCCGATGGCTCTGTACGCTGGCTCGGCGATCCGGTTGCCCGTCTTGCGGCAAGCGATCACGTCATGCGTCCGCGCGTCATCCTGTTGTCGGATGAGCAGCTGACCGGCAATGCTCGCGAACATGTAGCTGCTCGTATCGAGCGCTTCGTCAATCATCACATTGCGACAGTTCTGAAGCCGCTCGACGATCTGTCGCGCGCCGAAGACCTGCAGGGTCTGGCAAAAGGCCTAGCATTCCAGATCGTCGAAAATCTCGGCGTGCTCTTCCGTCGTGACGTTGCCGAAGATGTAAAATCTCTGGATCAGGATGCTCGCGCTTCCATGCGCCGTTACGGCATCCGTTTCGGCGCTTATCATGTCTTCATGCCTGCGCTTTTGAAGCCGGCTCCGGCCGAACTCATCACGCTTCTCTGGGCACTGAAGAATGACGGTCTCGACAAGCCAGGTTACGGCGACCTCATTCCGGCGCTTGCCGCCGGACGCACGTCTGTGGTTGCCGATCCGTCCTTCGAGCGGATGTTCTACAAGCTCGCCGGTTTCCGTTTCCTCGGCAAGCGCGCAGTTCGCGTCGATATTCTCGAGCGCCTCGCCGATCTTATCCGTCCACTCTTGCAATGGAAGCCGGGTACGACGCCGCGTCCGGAAGGCGCCTATGACGGTCGCCGCTTCACCACCACGACAGCCATGCTGTCGATTCTCGGTGCAACGCCTGACGATATGGAAGAGATCCTCAAGGGTCTCGGCTACCGCGCCGACCAAGTGACGGCGGAGGCGGCTCAGGCCTATCTCGCCAGCTTGGCGCCTGCCGCCGGTGCCCCTGCAGACGAGATTGCTGCTGATGCTTCCGTAGAGGCGCCCGCATCCGAAGAGGCCCCAGAGGTCGAGACAGCGGAAGCACAGCCGGAAACCACGGAAGAGCCCGCCGCTGCGGACACTGTGGCAGAAATTGTTTCCGAACCTGCCGTAACAGAGGCGCCTGCCGAAGTTGAAGCCGAGGGTGTGCAGTCTGCGGAAGTATCCGCCGAAGCCGAAGAGCCGAAGCCGGTTCTGCTGTGGCGTCCGGGCGGTGGCCGCGAAAACAACCAGCGGGGTGCCCGTCCGCAGGGCGATCGCCGTGGAAATAACGGCGAACGGAGTGGAGATCGCGGCGGCCAGCGCAATGCCGGTGGCGAAAATGCACCGCAGGGTCGTCGTGACGGCGACCGCCGGGATAATCGCCGTGGCGGAGACCAGGACAAGCGCGAGGCTGGTGGCGGTCGCGACCGCAGCAACGACCAGCGTGGCAACAAGCGTCCGCAGGGCGATCGCCCCTTCCGCGGCGAGCGCAACGAGGGCGGTCCGCGTCCGGAACGTGGCGGCAACAAGAACAATCAGCCCGCACGCTTCGAGGCCAAGCCGCCGCGCAAGGAAAAGCCGATCGATCCGGACTCTCCTTTCGCAAAGCTTGCTGCCCTCAAGGAGCAGATGAAAAAGTAAAGGGTCATGAGCGAAAAGCCATCCGGGGATTTGCGGCAACGCATCGACAAATGGCTTTTCTTCACCCGCATGGTGAAGTCCCGATCACTCGCCCAGGGCCTGCTGAATTCAGGCCATGTGAAGGTGAACGGGGCTTCGATCCGCCAACCGAGTTTCCAGGTGAAGGTCGGTGACAGAGTGGAGATCGCGCTCGAGCGACGTGACCTGATCCTGGTCGTCAAATCCGGTGGCGAGCGGCGCGGCCCTTACGAAGAGGCCAAGGAACTCTACGAGGATCTCACTCCACCGCGCGAAAAAACCGAGCGACTGACCACGCTTGAGCAGGCGCAACGGGTCAAGGGTTCCGGCCGTCCGACCAAGAAAGAACGCCGCGAGACGGACCGCCTGTATCCCAGTGCCGGCGACCCCGATCCCGCTTCCGGCATTGATTGGCGCGACGATTAGAAAATGTGCCCCATTTCCCGGTTTTTTCGAAATGCTTTATCCTTGCTAAGCCGGGATAAAGGCTTTACGTGACGTTCGAAAATGCCGGATAGCCCGCCTCTGTCGTTCCAGCGGTTGCGTTGCCCCCGTCCGGCCCTCGGGGCCCGACCTTTCCCAATCGTGTCCTGACCAACGCGTTGATGTGGAGTGCTTCATGACTTACGTCGTGACCGATAACTGTGTCCGCTGCAAATATACCGACTGTGTCGAAGTCTGCCCGGTGGACTGCTTTTATGAAGGCGAGAACTTTCTCGTCATCCATCCGGACGAATGCATCGATTGTGGCGTATGTGAGCCGGAATGTCCTGCCGAGGCGATCAAGCCCGATACCGAGCCGGGGCTGGACAAGTGGCTGAAGATCAATGCCGAGTTCGCCCAGATCTGGCCAAACATCACGATCAAGAAAGATCCGATGGACGGTGCCAAGGAACTTGACGGCGAGGCAGGCAAGTACGAGAAGTATTTCTCACCGGAACCCGGCGCAGGTGATTGAGCTTGGGCAATTGATCCGGAAGCGCCTGCCTTGCTGTCGCAGGCGCCTTTCAAGCGTTGATGCTTTCACAGGCAGGACGCTATAATGTTGCTTTGCGGACTCTGTGAAGCAAATTATTGATTTCCGCACTTTTTTGTGGTAGACAAGAGACACTGTTCCACAAGGCGGCACTCGCGTGCCCAAAAAACATCACGAAAGCACAGATCAATCACACGCGCTCTCCGAGACATAACGTCGTTTCATGTTGTCGGTCGCAGCTCAGCGATGGGATTTGTTTTTTCGCGCGCGTTTTGTCGGACCAGTATGGAGTGACCCGACGGTTTCCCCCGTCTCATCCGGGCCTGACAGACCCGGCTTTCCCCTGACCCGGTATGGGTGAGTAGAAGGGAGTTTTTGAAACGAATGACGACTCAGCAGAAGAAGAATTCCCCGGCTCGCCAGGGTTTCAAGACCGGCGAATCAATCGTGTATCCCGCTCATGGCGTTGGTACGATCACCGCGATTGAAGAGCAAGAAGTTGCTGGCATGAAGCTCGAGCTTTTTGTAATCGACTTTGAAAAGGACAAGATGCGCCTGAAGGTTCCGGTTGCAAAGGCCGTTGCCATCGGTATGCGCAAACTCTCGGAAACCGATTTCGTCGAGCGCGCGCTTAAGGTTGTACAGGGCAAGGCCCGCGTGAAGCGCACAATGTGGTCGCGCCGCGCCCAGGAATATGATGCCAAGATCAATTCCGGTGACCTGATTTCTATCGCTGAAGTGGTCCGCGATCTCTATCGCGCTGAAAACCAGCCGGAACAGTCCTATTCCGAGCGCCAGCTTTACGAAGCAGCTCTCGATCGGATGGCCCGCGAAATCGCTGCCGTCAACAAGATGTCGGATACCGAAGCGGTTCGCCTTGTCGAGGTCAATCTCGCCAAGGGACCCAAGCGCGGCAAGAACCTCGATGAAGACGAGGCTCAGGAAGAAGCTGCCTAATCTCCTTGAAATACAGGAATAAAAAGCCCGGCCTTGAGCCGGGTTTTTTATTGGAACTTTTGCGCGGCTGTCGCGTTAACCCGCCGGAACGGCGAACTGATTGCTGCGTAACGCTGCCCTCGGTTCCCGTCTGAACCGATTGCGGCCAGGATGTCCCGGGTCGTTTTTAAGAGGGGGCGAGAGCAGCGATCCGAGATTACGTTGGTATCCGTAACGGGTGCCCGTTCGTCTGGTTCCTCGTTGTTTATCGTCATATCAGAACCGTTGACGGAGAAGACGATGACAGCCATGTCCGCAGACCGCACAATGATCAAGATAGCGATGTCAGCTCCCTATCTCGCCCGGGAAGAAGAGCGAGATCTCGCCGTCCGCTGGAAAGACGGCCAGGATCAGAACGCACGCAACCAGATCGCACTTGCGCATATGCGTCTCGTCATCGCCATGGCTTCGAAGTTTCGCGGCTTCGGTCTGCCGATGAGCGACCTCGTACAGGAAGGTTATGTAGGGCTGCTCGAAGCGGCGGCAAGGTTCGAGCCGGCTCGAGACGTTCGTTTTTCAACCTATGCAAGCTGGTGGATCCGCGCTTCCATGCAGGATTACATTCTGCGTAACTGGTCGATCGTGCGGGGCGGTACCAGTTCGGCGCAGAAAGCATTGTTCTTCAATCTTCGCCGCCTTCGGGCAAAACTTGCCCGCGGCGACAGCAATCTTACCGCCCGCGCCATCCACGAGGAAATCGCGGTTGCGCTTGGCGTGAGCGTCAACGACGTGCAGACAATGGATGCGCGCCTCTCCGCCAATGATGCCTCGCTCCAGGCGCCGACGATTGCGGGCGATTCCGATAGCGGCGAGCGCCTCGATATGCTGGAAAGCAACGAACCACTTCCCGACGAACAGGTTTCCGGGATGATCGACGGTGAGCGTCGGTTGAAATGGCTGCAGGGTGCGCTGACCAAGCTCAACGACCGCGAAAAGAAGATCATTCGCGCCCGCCGGCTGACGGATGATGGCGCGACACTCGAAGCGCTCGGTACGGAACTCGGTATTTCCAAGGAGCGCGTGCGCCAGATCGAAAGCCGCGCGATCGAAAAGCTGAAATCGGCCCTCGTTTCCGCCAACCCGCAGATGGCTGCTGCCGCCTGCTGAATTTCGCGCGGGAGGCCTTCCCCGTTATTCGGAAATGATCTTCATCTTCTGGCCGGGCGACACTGTTGCACCGGCCGGTAGCGCATTGATCAGCTTGAACAGATCGAGCTTGCGGTCGGTGCCCATCATGCGTCCGGAAAGCGATGCCAGAGTGTCGCTCGGTCCAACGGTGACGACACGGACGCGAAGTGGTTTCAGCGACGCGATCTCTTGCGGCGTCATGCGGCGAAAGCTGTTGCGCAGCGTGTCTGCCGTGGATTGCAGCGTCGTATTGCCTTTCGGCACTGCAGTCAGAAAGCGGAAAATCTGCTCATTAAGCCGGACGACGGTGACGTCGAAGTCCCAGCGTTCTGCAGAGGCGCGAGCCGTCGCCGCAGGCAGGCCGTTGACCGTCGTCTCCCTCACCGTCTCAGGCTGTAGTCCGGCGACCCAGCCGCTTGTCAGGTAATTCGTCAGACTGTTGTTGTCGCCAGCCGCGACGCCATCAAATCGGATGGCGCTTTCGCCGGGGCCGGTCGCGAGAACGGCTTCCACCTTGTTGTCGATCCTGAAATCCGGTGGAACATCGAAGCGGATGCCAAGGCTGCCATGCAGGAAGGTCTGGCCGCGAACGTAACCTTCCTGTGGGCTGTCTCCGTAGAGAAGGCCGTCGATGCCGGCCAGATAATAGTCACGGCCGCGATCGCCGACGCCTTCCTGGCCGAAGGCGCGCGCGTGGCGACGTGCAAGATCGTTGCGCTGCGCGGAATTCGGGTGGCTGGAGAGGAAGTCGAGGCTCTGGTCGTTGTCGGGGTCCACAGCCGAATAACGGGCATAGGCAGCCATGGAATCGAGAAACCGAGCGGCTGCGTAAGGATCGTAACCTGCTTCGCCGAGCATGCGCACGCCGATCACGTCCGCCTGCAGTTCCTGCTGGCGCGAGAAAGCCGCCAAGCGGAGCTTGCCACGGGCAAGCGCCTGCTTGCCGGCGAGATCGCTCGATAGCACTTCGGCAACGACGCGGCTGGCAATGACCTCAGCCTCTTCCCGCTTCTGGCGTTCGATGCCGTGATTGGCGGTCACATGGCCCATTTCGTGCGACAGCACGGCTGCGACTTCCGATGCGTCGTTAGCGAGTGCGAGAAGGCCACGGGTGACGTAAAGATAACCACCCGGCAGCGCGAAAGCGTTGATCGCTGGCGAATTCAAGATGGTGATGCGGAAGGACTGGCTCGGGTTCTCGGAGACTGCTGTCAACGCGCCGGTAATGCGGGCAACAAGGCGTTCGGTCTTGGCATCATGGTATTCGCCGCCATAACTTGCCACGATACGCGGATGTTCGCGGGCGCCCATGGCTGCACGCGGATCGTTTTTCTGCACCTGATCGACGGTCTGCGGATTTTCCGAAGGCGAGACGTTGGGCGTGTAGGCCTGATCGAAGATCGACTGGCAGCCGTAAAGCATGGAAGTGGCCAGCAGCAGCATTGCTGCGGAGCGGAATGCGCGGGCGCGCTGCCAAAGGTTCGGCGACCTTGCATGGTCCGTGTTTACCGTCTTCGCCTGCACTACCATCTCCGGAATTACGCTTCGGCATCCTGCCGTCGCGTCTGGCCTCGTCTTCCGCCTGTTGTCGCTTACCGTCTTTCGCGCCAACTGCACAGATATTCCTAAATGAATATGTATCGTCCGCTGGGTATGAAAAGAAAATAAACTTGAACGCCGATGCCACCGGGCCACGTCCAAATTGTGGCGAGGATCACGCACGCTTGATGACATCCGTTCACACGGTGCCGAAGAAGCCTTAAACCGGTGCGGCAAATCGCGAAAGATAGTCGGCCGTCGCTTCACTCGACCCGACTTTTCCGCGTTCGACCAATAGAACTCGATCCGCCACGCGGGCGATCTCTTCGCGGTCGTGGGTGATCATGACGACCGTGTTTGCCGTTTCGCGGTGCAGCTCGAACAGAAGATCAGACATCTGCTGTCGCAAGTTGGCGTCGAGCGAGGCGAAGGGCTCGTCCAGCAGGAGAACTCGCTTGTTGCGCAGGAGGGCGCGAGCGAAGGCGGCGCGCTGCTTCTCTCCGCCGGACAGCGAGCCCGGCATACGCCTTCCGAAACCAGCAAGTCCGACACGCGCAAGGGCGTTCTCGGTACGATCCTTGTCTGCCAAGGACAGCCGCATGCACGGGCTGATGCCAAGCGCGACATTGGTGAAGATGTCGAGATGGGCAAACAGGTTGTGATCCTGAAACACCACCGAAACGGGTCTTTCCGACGGATGCTTCAATGTGTTTTCAGTTCCGGCGATGACGATGCGGCCTGATTGAGGTTGCTCGAAACCTGCGATGAGATTGAGGAACGTCGATTTTCCTGCTCCCGAGGGGCCGGCGATCGCGGTAATGGTGCCGGCTTCGATACGACAATCGAAATCGAAATTTGTGGCGCCGAGTTTCAAGGCGACTTTATCGAGGACGATGCCGTCAAACATTACTGTTTTCCTTTCGGCCGGCGGTGCCGAGGATCGTCAAAAAGAGGCAGATCACACCGAGGATCAAGGCGAAGCCATCCGCGTCATTCGTTCTGTAGCTCGACAGGGTGCTATAGACCAGCCAAGGCAGAGTGACGAGCTCGCTTGAGCCGAACAGGGCGACTGCCCCCAGATCGCCGAGCGAAAGCGCCATGGCGAAGGACAAGGCCGTGAGAATCGGGCGCGTCAGGACGGGAGCGTCAATCATCCGCCACTTGCTGACGCCGCCGACGCCGAGGGCTGCAGCCAATCTTGCGGTCTGGCGCCGATGATCGTCCAGCGCCGGCTCCAGCACCCTGACAGCAAAGGGCAGTGCCATCAGCGCGTTGATGAACGCCACGAGATAGGGAGCAAAATCGCCGACATTTCCGAATTGCCGCAAAACGAGGAACCAGCCGGTGCCGAGAATGATCGGCGGCACGACGAGGACCAACGACGATGTGCCGGCGAGTGAGGTCGACAGTAATCTTTCAGCAAGATTGGGCTTCCGCCGATCTCGAACCGCTTGCCGGGCGGTGATGATCGCGAGCGAAGCGGTGACGGCGATCCCTCCGGCCGTCACAGCGATTATGAGGCTCGTCGTTGCGGCTTGGATGAAGCGGGGTCCCGTAATGAGTTTCCAGAGATCGGCACGAAGGCCAGCAGCCAGCACGGCGAGGAGCGGCGAAGCGACGAAGATCACTGCCATTGCGATGACGAGGCTGTCCCATAGCCGGGATGAAACCGACCGCCCGTCCAGGCGTAGCACCTTGCGGCCTGCGGCGCTGACAGTATCGGTTGCGGCCGGTAGAAACGCGATGAGGCCTATAACAGTGGCAGTGACGGCCATTTGCAGAAAGGCAAGCGCGATGGCGCGCGGCGGGTCGAAATCGAAGCGCAGCGCCTGGTATATGGCCACTTCCAGCGTGGTCGCGGCCGGTCCTCCGCCAAGCACCAGGACCAGCGTGAAGCTGGTAGCGCAGAGCATGAAGATGAGGCCCGCGACGCCGGGCACGACACGCGCGAGCGCCGGCCATTCGACAAAACGAAAAATCGAGACCGGTTTCATCCCGAGGCTGGCCGACAGAAGCCAGTATTCCGCCGGCAGCCGTTCGAGTACTGCGAGGAGCAAGCGCACGGCGAGTGGGACATTGAAGAATGTATGGGCAAGCAGGATACCAGAGAGACCGTAGACGCTGACAGGTTGCTCCAGCCCGGCGGAGGTAAGCCAGCCGTTCAGGATGCCCTGCCTGCCCCAGACGCTCAGCAGGCCAAGCGCTCCGACCAGAGCCGGCAGACCCATGGGTAAAGCCATCAGGCGAAGGATCCATGTCCTGCTTGTAAAATGAGGGCGGCGAGCGAGCGCAAGCGTGACCGGAATGGCGAAGGCGACGGACAACAATGTCGACAATGCCGCCTGCAGAAGCGTGAAGCGAAGAATGCTCCAAGTATAGGTGGTGAAAAGCCGGGATGCCGATTGGTCCCCATCCCAGGCCACGAGTGTCACAACCGCAGTGCCGACAAACAGAATGACGGCGATGAGAACGGTTAGGCCGGCACCGATACCGCGTCGTCTTTCAGCCGTTGTCAGCAAATGCGATTTCCCGGGAGTTCCGTCATGTCACTTCGTGCTCATGGCGGTCAGCCATTCGTCGATCCAAGTCTGGCGGTTCTTTGCCACCTCGTCGGAGCCGATCAGCAGTGTCTTTGCCGGCTTCACCAGCTTGCCGAATGCTTCCGGCAAAGGGGTGGAAGTTGCTGCGGCCGGCATCATCCAGTTGGTAGTCGGAATGATATCTTGTGCTGCCGGAGATACGAGGAAGGTGAGAAAGCTTTTTGCGAGATCCCTGTCTTTGGCGTGTTTCAGCATGCCGGCGACCTCAATCTGGATGTAATGGCCGTCCGAGAAGCTTGCCGCCTGATAACGTTCGGTCTTTTCCTCGACCATGTGATAGGCGGGCGAGGTGGTATAGGACAGCACCATCGGCACTTCACCCTTGGTGAACAGGCCATAGGCTTCCGACCAGCCGGGGGTGACGGTGAGAACGCGATGCTTGAGCTTTGCCCAGGCTTCCGGCGCCTTGTCGCCATAGACGGCTTTTATCCAGAGCAGCAAGCCGAGGCTGGGCGTTGAGGTGCGCGGGTCCTGAATGGCGATCTTTTGCGATTCATCACCTTCGACAAGTTCCTTAAGGCTTTTTGGCGGGTTCTCGATCGTTTCGGTGTCGTAGATGAAAGCGAAATGGCCGTAGTCATAGGGCAGGAAGGTATCATCACTGTAATTGCCGGGAACCTTGACGGCGCTCATATCGACGCCGTTCGCCTCGAAAAGGCCGGTTGTCTTGGCTTCGGAGATCAGGCTGGTATCAAGGCCGAGCGCGATATCGGCTTGCGATCCCGCACCTTCGAGCTTGAGACGGGTGAGAAGCGCTACGCCATCAGCAACGCCAACGAAATTCACGGTGCAGGCGCAGGTCTTTTCGAACTCGGCCTTGATCTTCGGGCCGGGACCCCAGTCGGAGGTGAAGCTCTCATAGGTATAGACGGTCAGCGTCTTTTCCTGAGCCACCACGGTAAAGGGCGCAAAAGCCGCGGCCGTAGCGGCCAGAAGAAATGTCAAAATCCCGCGCATCAGCGCCTCCTCAAGAAAGTCCATAAGGGAATAGGCGCTGGTGATGAGCCGTCTAATCCCTCCGCCGGTGTTAGCCGGATCAGGTTCCGCGGGTTGACCAATTCAGTCTCTCAGCCCCGCAACCTGCAGGGCACCCCGTTAGAGCGTGCAAAGATTTAACGGCCTCGACCGATGCTGGCAAGAGGGCAAGGCATGGGAGGCCGGCCCCCTCGCAAACCCTCCCCAAAAGGGGAGGGCTTAACCTAGCCTCACTCGCCAAATCTTACCTGTGCCGAGGTCGTAACCGCAGGTTTTCTCCCCTCTTGTCAGGAGATGGCGCGCAAGCCAAAGGAAATTCCGTTGTCTGTAAGTCGTCTCAGCCGGCAGACATGTCCATATACATGATTTCCCAGACATGGCCGTCGATATCCTGGAAGCTGCAGCCGTACATTGGGCCCATTTCCATATTCGGTTTCCACTCGGCACCGCCGGCGGCAAGCGCCTTTCCCTTGAATTCATCGACCTCATCGCGGCTCGATGCGGAAAGGCAGTTCAGCACTTCCTTGGTTTTCTTGGCGTCGGAAATATCGCCATTGATGAACATGCGGAATTTTTCGTGGCTGAGAAGCATCACATAGATCTGCTCGCTGACGATCATGCAGCTTGCGGTATCGTCGGAAAAATCGGGGTTCTTGTCGAAACCCAGCGCCGTATAGAACGCCGTTGAAGCCTGAAGATCCGCCACCGGCAGGTTCACGAAAATCATCCGCATGTCGATAGTCCTCCATCGTTGAAGGGCCCTTGGATTGGTGCCCTTTTCCTCAAGGACGAAAGATGCCTAAACAATCCGACAAGTCCATGCCGGATTTTCAGTGCGGGACGCTATTGCCGCTGAAAACCTTGAGTTCGCGCGGCACAACAGCCATGCCGCCGAGACGGTTGGCGATCGCAAAATCGACCGTCTGTTCGACGACCTCGGGCATGACCGGTTTGGTGAGGACGCCGAGTGTTCCCTCAACGCCGTCCCCGATATCATCCGGATTGGCGGTCATGAACACGACTGTCAGGCCGTATTGTTCGGCAAGTTCGCGACCGATCTCCGGTCCGGTCCTTCCATCGGCTAGATTGACATCGACGAGCGCGATATCGGCATGGACTGCAAGCGAAAGGGCATGTTTTCGGGCGTTCGCCAAACCTACAACCTTCAACCCCATGCCCTCAATCGTGTCTGCCACGTCGAGTGCGATCAGAAACTCATCCTCGATAATCAATACACGCTGATTCATCGCCTTACTGGCCAGCCGACGACGCGATACATTTGTCAGCATTGGACATCTCCAGAGTTCATCTCGGTTTCGCCGGTTGCCTGTTTTAGGCAATCGAACTGGAGACCAAACGCGATGAATGCCAGGATTGTTCCGCAGCGAGACAGTGGAATCCATAGTTAAATATTTGTTAAGGTTAGCAAATATTTAATATCGGGTGCCGGTGCGAGCTGCTGTTCAGCTTTCTATTTCCTCGCGCAGCATCTCAAGCTCCAGCCACTCTTCTTCCATGCTGGTCAGCTTTTCGCGCAGTTTTTCCATTTCAGCTGCGAGCTTGTTGAAGTTTGCCGGGTCCTTGGTGAAGAGGTTGGGATCGGCCATCTTCTTTTCGCGCAGGGCGATCTCCGTTTCCGCCTTCTCCATCTCCTTGGGCAGGTTCTCAAGCGCAAACTTCTGCTTGTAGGAGAGCTTTCCTTTAGCCTTGGGCGTGTCGGAGGACGCGATGGTGCTTTCGGCCTTCGGCTTTTCGGCGGCTTTTTCTGCTTTCCTGCGCTCTTCCTGGGCCCCTTTGCGCTGCGCCAGCATGTCCGTATAGCCGCCGGCATATTCGATCCATCGGCCATCGGGCGCATCCGGTACCGCGGGTGCTATTGTCGAGGTCACGGTGCGGTCGAGGAAGTCGCGATCGTGGCTGACGAGGATGACGGTGCCGTTGTAACCGGCGACGATTTCCTGCAGCAGATCGAGCGTCTCGATGTCGAGATCATTGGTTGGCTCGTCGAGAATCAGAAGGTTGGACGGTCTTGCCAGCATGCGGGCCAGCATCAGGCGGGCGCGTTCGCCGCCAGACAGGTTCTTGATCGGCGTGCGGATCTGTTCAGGCTGGAACAGAAAATCCTTCATGTAGCCGGCAACATGGCGCTGTTCGCCATTGACCAGCAGGGTCTCGCCGCGACCGTCGGTCAGATAATGGGACAGCGTGTCCTCGGGATCGAGATCCTCACGCTTCTGGTCGAGGGTGGCGATCTCCAGATTGGTGCCAAGCTTGACCCAGCCGCAATCCGGTTCCAGCTGGCCGGTCAGCATTTTCAGAAGCGTTGTCTTTCCGGCGCCGTTGGGGCCAACAAGACCGATCCGATCGCCGCGATGGACGCGGATGGAGAAGGGCGCAACGATCATGCGCTCCTCGTAGGCCTTGGTGATGTTTTCAGCCTCGACCACCAGTTTTCCTGACTCGCGGCCCTCGGCAACCGAGGCTTGAACGCTGCCTTGCGGTCCATTGTGGCCGCGATAGGCGGCGCGCATGGCCTGCAGTTCGCCGACGCGGCGCATGTTGCGCTTGCGCCTTGCGGTGACGCCGTAGCGCATCCAGTGTTCTTCGCGCTCGATCGCCTTTCCGAGTTTGTGCTGCTCGATCTCTTCCTCTTCGAGAACCTGATCGCGCCAGGCTTCGAAATGACCGAAACCGCGGGAAAGCCGGCGTGCGGTGCCGCGATCGATCCAGACCGTGGCGTTCGAGACCTTTTCGAGAAAACGTCGGTCGTGGCTGATTACAACCAATGCGCTTCGCGTCTTGCGCAACTCGTCTTCCAGCCATTCGATGGTCGGCAGGTCGAGATGGTTGGTCGGCTCGTCGAGCAGAAGGATATCGGGTTCCGGTGCCATGACACGGGCGAGCGCCGCACGGCGCGCTTCGCCGCCGGAAAGCCGGTTCGGGTCTTCCTCACCGGTCAGACCCAGATGCTCGAGCAGATAGGTGACGCGATAGGGGTCGTCGCCCGGGCCAAGCCCTGCTTCAGCATAGGCCTGCACGGTTGAATAACCGGCGAAATCGGGAGCCTGTTCGAGATAACGGATGGTTGCGGACGGATGGCGAAAGACCTCGCCCGACTGCGCCTCGACGAAGCCCGCCGCGATCTTCATCAGCGTCGACTTGCCCGAGCCGTTGCGGCCGACAAGGCAGATGCGATCGCCCGGCTCCACCTGCAGGCCGGCGCCGTTCAGCAGCGGCGTGCCGCCGAAGCTCAGGAAGATATCGTCAAGCTTGAGAATAGGAGGTGCCATGAGGACCGTTTATGCTCCGGAAAAATCGTGGGGACGGGCAAGGATCATTGCCTTGCCTTCTCTTAGATGGAGTTCGACCGGTCCTTCCGCAACGTTGGAAACCGTGCGGGAGGAACCGAAGGGCAGCGAAAAATCCTTCAAGGGATAACGCGCACCAAGAATATCAAGGCCGGAAAGTGCCGAAAAACCAAGAACGGAAAACAGCGAACCCTTCGGCAGATCGACGGTTTTCGTGCCGGGCAGGAATGGAATGGCTTCCTCGTCACCCGAGGCGAGAAGCACATCGAAACCGCGTTCAGCGAGCCCCATGGCAAGCAGGAGATGCTGCAAAGCGTGGTCGGAACGCTCGCCGCCGAGAGCGCCGACAAGGATCAGACGTCCTGCACCGCGCTCGATCGCTTCCGCCGTGGCAATCTCGCCATCGGTCTCGTTCTTGGCCGGCGGATAGGTTTTGCGTTCGACTTCAGGGAAGCGGGCGATCAGCTCGTTATCCGAGGAGTCGAAATCACCGACCCAGACCTCCGGCGTCACTCGCAGTCCGACCGCATGGCGCATGCCGCTGTCGGCGGCAATCACACGGCTTCCCGCAATCGCGCTTTTGACGCGGTCGGTAACGGCAAGATTGCCGCCGAGCAGGATGGTGAAGGTCGAATTGGTCATTGGCATTGCCCATAGCGCAAAGGGTGGGCCAAGGGGAAGTCGCTTGCGATTGCTGTGCCGATTTCAGATGCTTTTGGCGTATTGCCGTTTTAACCAAATGTCTGTTCGCTTCTTGCCGGGCAATATGATCGAGTTGGACATGACCAAGCCAGACGCATCGAAAGCGTTGATTTACGCAACATGGAACGAGCGCTTGCTTGTTTTTGATGAACCGGATTTTCCTGATGTCGCCCTGCAGGTTCCTGGCGGCACGATGGAGCCGGGCGAAACGGCTTCGGACGCCGCCATTCGGGAGTTTGCAGAGGAAACCGGCATCGCCGCCGGTGTCGAAACGATGAAAGCCCTGGGAACCGAGGATTACATTTTCGCGCGTGACGGACAGCAGATTTGCCATCGGCGTCACTATTTTCACGCCGTTCTGGCAGCGTCCTATCCGCAGATGTGGCTGCATTTCGAGCAAAGCCCTTTCGATGGCGGACCTCCGATCCGTTTCCGCCTGTTCTGGACAACGCTTGACGAAGCGAAGGCGAGGCTGGGTTACGGTATGGAACGCGCGCTTCACAAGCTTTGGTTCGATCAGGTTGGCCGGTAGATTTTGCTCCCATTGACGCCGGGGCCAGCAAGGATTATCTGAGAAGTCGTAATTCGTGGTGATTTGGCCGGCCGGCTTGCAGCCACGTTAAAAAAGTCGCTAAAGGGCCGCGAGAAGGTGGACTTCACTTCCCACGGGCCGGTCGCGATTTTTCGTTGCCGGCTTTTTGTTTGTGGGGCCTGACTATGCCGATCAAGATTCCTGATACGCTTCCAGCGTTTACTACCCTCGTGTCCGAAGGCGTGCGTGTCATGACCGAAACGGTCGCGGTGCGTCAGGACATCCGTCCACTGCAGATCGGGCTCCTCAATCTCATGCCGAACAAGATCAAGACCGAGGTGCAGATGGCGCGCCTTGTCGGCGCCTCGCCGTTGCAGGTGGAGTTTTCGCTAATCCGACTCGGTACGCACAAGGCGAAAAACACGTCGGAAGAACATTTGCTTTCCTTCTATCAAACTTGGGAAGAGGTGAAGGACCGCAAGTTTGACGGGTTCATCATCACCGGCGCGCCGGTAGAGACAATGGCTTATGAGGATGTGAGCTACTGGGATGAGATGCGCCAGATTTTTGACTGGACGGCGACCAACGTACATTCGACGATGAATGTCTGCTGGGGCGCGATGGCGGCGATCTATCATTTTCACGGTGTGCCGAAGCATGCGCTCACTGAAAAAGCCTTCGGCGTTTACCGCCACCGCAATCTCGCACCGGCTTCAGTTTATCTCAACGGCTTTTCCGACGATTTCCAAGTGCCGGTATCCCGTTGGACGGAGGTGCGACGGGAGGATTTAGAGAAGAAACCCAAGCTCGAAATCCTGATGGAATCCGATGAAATGGGCCTTTGCCTCGTACATGAAAAGGCGGGTAACCGCCTCTACATGTTCAACCATGTCGAATATGATTCCACCTCCCTGGCGGATGAATATTTTCGCGACGTGAATGCTGGCATCCCGATCAAGATGCCGCATGATTATTTTCCGCATAACGACGACACGTTGACGCCGCAGAACCGCTGGCGCAGCCACGCGCATCTTCTGTTCGGAAACTGGATCAACGAAATGTACCAGACAACGCATTACGATCTCGACAAGATCGGCACTGTATGAGCCTCCGTGGCGACGCCGGAAAAGACGCCGCGCGTCGCCGTTTCCCATTGCGGGACCTTGTCAAATCGCGCAGTTTGCCGCCGATAAGAACGGCGGAGGAAACTCATGACAGGGCAGGCATTCGAGGTTTTTGGCACCACGCAGGACGGCGAGACCGTTTATCGCGTTCAAATTCGCGGCGGCGGGCTCACTGCAAATGTCATCACCTGGGGCGGCGTCGTTCAGGATCTGCGGCTTGAAGGGCATGACGCGTCGCTGGTGCTCGGCTTCGACAGCTTCGAGCCGTATCCGGCCTATTCCCCTTATTTCGGCGCCACGCCCGGCCGCTGCGCAAACCGGATCGGCGACGGCAAGTTTTCAATCGACGGCAAACTTTACCAGCTTGAACTCAACGAGCGGGGCATCACGCATCTGCATGGCGGCTCCGACGGCATGGGAAAGCGCAACTGGACGATCGTGGAGTGCCAAGCCGACAAGGTGGTGCTGAGGATCACCGATCCGGACGGGCGTGCGGGTTATCCGGGCAACTGTACCGTGACCGCCACCTACCAACTGAAAGATAATGGCGTGTTTTCTGTCGTCTACGAGAGCGTCAGTGACCAGCCGACGCCTGCTAACGTCTGCCAGCATTCCTATTTCAATCTCGATGGCCGTGAAGATGTCTTCGGGCATGAGATCATGATTGCCGCAGATCGCCTGACGGATGTCGATGCAAAGCTGGTTCCAACCGGGAAACTGAATGACCTGACCGGTTCGCCCTTTGATCTGCGCCGGATGGGGCCGGTGCGACGTACACTGGAGGATGGCCGCCAAGTGCCATTCGACCACAATTACTGCCTCTCAAGTGAGCGAGTAGACAAACGCTCCGTGGCGCTGGTGCGAAGCCTCTATTCGGGTGTCTCGATGGAAGTCAGGACAACGGAGCCTGGCGTGCAGTTCTATGCCGGCGTGATGGTGAATGTTCCTGTGCCGGGTTTCGATGGCCGAAAATACGGTAATTATGCCGGCCTGTGCCTGGAAACTCAGGTCTGGCCGGATGCGATCAATCACGCTAACTTTCCGAATGCGGTGCTTCGGCCGGGCGAAGTACTGCGCCAGGAAACGGATTACGTGTTTTCAAAGAGCTGAAGAGGTAGGCAGGTTCTTACGTGGCCGGAAGACGGACGACTGTGTCGCCCGTTCCGTTTACCACAAGACCGGTTGCTCTTTTGCGTTGTGGCCCGCTCCCAGCTTGCGGGTGCCGTTCGATTGCCCGACGGATTAAGCGGCGATATCAGCAGTTTCACCGTGCTGGGAGATAAGGCGGGGTGATGCCATGTCGCCGGTTTCCTCATCAACCATCACGGCATAAGCTGCAACGCCGACGACGCGCGAAGCCATCGCTGCGGCAATCTTTTCCGCAGAGACTGCGTTCGACGCCTGACGCATCTCGCCCGGAACGATATTGCCGCGGTTCTTCTTGAATTGCAGGACGATGAACTTTTCCGCGTGGGCCATTTTGAATATCCTTATTTGTTCTTATTTTGTTCCGCCTCGGAAGGATAAGTCAATCGGCAATCCGGAAAAGATTCCCTTGAAGGGCAAGAAGAGATTGAGAAGGACAATATTCGCAAGAAATATTCCGCGTCAGGTCTGTTCTGACGCTCGGTCGAGCTGTCGATCTTCTTCTGGAGGGACTGGAGCGGGCGAAGGGGTTCGAACCCTCGACCCCAACCTTGGCAAGGTTGTGCTCTACCACTGAGCTACACCCGCTCATCAATCCGTCGGTCCGTGTGGTAGTTCGAACCGGCTGGTCAGTGGCTCGTTGCCGCCGACGAGGCGCTATATGGCCCAGACGATTTTTAAATGCAACAGAGAAATGACGATCGGGGCAAAGATTTTTTCGCTCTCCGCTAAATGCCTTGTTTCGCAGGGCTTTTGGCTCTGGGCGAATATATGAGAATGACTTGGAGGCGGACGGGGTTGCATCTATAGTCTGGATTTCCTGCCAATCCCGATCCCAGATGTGACCTGAAATATGCCGAAGACAGCCGCCGATCTGTTCGCTTTTCTCGACAGCCTCAATATTTCCCACACAACGAAACAGCATGAGCCGGTTTTCACCGTGGCCGAATCGCAGAGCCTGAGAGATCAGATTCCCGGCGGACATACGAAGAACCTGTTCGTGAAGGATAAGAGGGACCAGTATTTCGTTCTGACGGTCGAAGAACGTGCGGTGGTTGACCTGAAAACCGTGCACAAGGTTATCGGTGCCTCCAGCCGCGTCTCGTTCGGCAGGCCCGAGATGATGCTGGAATATCTCGGTGTGGTGCCGGGTTCAGTCACCGTGTTCGGCGCGTTCTGTGATACGGGCAATAATGTGACCTTCGTCGTCGATGAAGACCTGATGAAACATGAAATCATCAACGGGCATCCGCTTTCGAACGATGCCACGACGTCGATAGGACGAAATGATCTTATCCGTTTTCTGGAGGCGACCGGTCACACGCCGCTTGTCTTGAAAGTTGCGGACTGACATACGATGTTTCGGGCAGACAATTAAAAGGGTTCGCACCCTGATTTCCCGGGAGAACATCGATGAGCGGCAACGATAATCCTTACGCTGGATCCTATGGCGCCGGATCCTATGCCGGTGGTTACAATGGCCAGGCCGCCAATTTCGGCGCGGCTCCCGCAAGCCCCGAGGCGGTTGCTCCCGCAGCGGGTGGTTATGTGAGTGACACGACGACGGCGGGTTTCACCAAGGATGTTCTCGACGAATCGCGTCGGCAGCCAGTCCTTGTCGATTTCTGGGCGCCATGGTGCGGTCCGTGCAAGCAGCTGACGCCTGTGCTCGAAAAGGCCGTCAACGAGGCTCAGGGCCGCGTCAAGCTGGTCAAGATGAATATCGACGATCATCCATCGATCGCAGGCCAGCTCGGCATCCAGTCGATCCCGGCGGTCATCGCTTTCGTCGACGGCCGTCCGGTCGATGGTTTCATGGGTGCGGTTCCTGAAAGTCAGGTCAACGAATTCATCGACAAGGTGGCAGGCCCTGCCGGTGCCGATCAGGCGGCGGAGATCGAGGCGATCCTTGGCGAAGCGGATGCGCTGCTCGCTTCCAGCGATATCGAAGGCGCGGCACAGCTCTACAGCGCAGTGCTGCAGGCAGATCCGGAAAACGCCAAGGCTGCTGCGGGCATGATGCAGTGCCTGATCGCCATGGGCGAAACGGAGCGTGTCGGCCAGATGCTTCAGTCTTTGCCTGAAGGGATGACAGCCGACCCGGCAATCCAGGCGGTTTCCAAGAAGCTGGACCAGATCGTCGAAGCTCGCAAGCTGGGCGACCCCGTGGCGCTCGAGCGCGAACTCGCCGCTAACCCGGACGACCACGCGGCGCGGATGAAGCTTGCAAAAATCCTCAACGTTCAGGGCGAGCGCGAGAAGGCGGCAGATCATCTGCTGTCCATCATGCGCAAGGACCGGGCCTTCGACGATGACGGTGCGCGTCGCGAGTTGCTGCAGTTCTTCGAGGTTTGGGGTCCAAAGGATCCGGCAACGATTGCGGCTCGCCGCCGGCTTTCGTCCATCCTCTTTTCCTAAACAACATGTTATCCGCTCCGATGGCCTTGCGATCGGCGGCTGGAGTCCCAGATATCCGGGTTAAGAAACCTGTAATCAGGAGCAGTCTGCGGGAGGTGCCGAACCGATGCATGTGGGAAACGCGCGGTACGTAAAACGTGAAGATTTGCCGGAGGTCATGCCGGTATTCCCGCTGACGGGAGCGCTTCTGCTTCCGGGCGGCCAACTGCCGCTCAATGTTTTCGAGCCGCGTTATCTTTCTCTGTTCGATGCGGCGCTTGCCGGTGACCGGTTGGTCGGTGTCGTTCAGCCGTCGCTTCTGGAGCCATCCGATCCATCCGATCCTCTGCGGCCAGCGCTTTCGTCGGTCGGTTGCCTGGGACGGATCACGTCGTTTGGCGAAACCGGCGACGGGCGTTACATCACCTCGCTCAGCGGTGTATGCCGGTTCCGGTTGCTGGACGAGGCAGATGATAGCCAGCCATACCGGATTTTCAGGTTCGCGCCCTTCATGAGCGACCTGTCGGAAGAGGATGACGAAGGGGCAGTCGATCGGCGGGAGCTTTTGCGTGTCTTCCGGGCCTATCTCGATGCCAACAAGCTGGAAGTGGATTGGGAGAGTGTGGGGCGCGCGGGTAACCGCACGCTGGTCAATTCACTCTCGATGATGTCGCCTTTCGGGCCAGCGGAAAAGCAGGCGCTGCTCGAGGCGCCGGATTTGAAAACGCGGGCGGAAACGTTGATCGCGATCACGGAGATTCTGCTGGCCAGAGGGCTGGCAGATACCGATACGATTCTTCAGTGAGGCTTGGGCTGTGGACGAAAAACTCAGCAATGTGGATCCGAAACTGCTTGATCTGCTCGTCTGCCCCCTGACCAAGGGCACGCTTTCACTCGACCGCGAGCGCAACGAGCTGGTGTCGGACGGCGCACGTCTGGCTTATCCGATCCGGGACGGCATTCCGATCATGCTGGTTTCCGAGGCACGGAAGATCGAGGACTGAGGCACGGAAGATCGAGGACTGAGAATTTTTCTCCCGTTCTTCGTTATCCTCGGTCCTGTTCCTAGGATCGCTCCGCTTTGGTTTTTGGAGACGTGGTCAGATCCCAGTGACAAGCCTTGGGATGACAGGAATGCCTGTTAGCCTTGCCTGCGATCGCTACGCGAATCAGATCTGCTGTCCCGCCAAAAGCTTGGGATTTCCCTCTGCGCCCGTTCCGGCTGCCTGGGTGATGAAGAAATCCTTCAATTTTGGCATGCGCTCGACGAGGCCGAGGCCGAAATCGCGGGCGATGCGGATCGGGGTGATGTCATTGGAGAACAGGCGGTTCAGCACGTCCGTGGTAACGCCCATGCGGAACGTATCGAAGCGGCGCCAGGATTGGTAGCGTTCCAGCACGTTGAGTGAACCGATATCGAGGCCGAGGCGATCTGCCTCGACGATGGTTTCGGCAAGGGCTGCGACATCCTTGAAGCCAAGGTTTAGGCCCTGACCGGAGATCGGGTGAATGCCGTGAGCGGCGTCGCCCGCCAGGGCGAAACGCGGGGCGACGAAGGCGCGCGACAGCGTCAGGCCAAGCGGAAAGGCCTTGCGGCCACCCACTACAGTCAGTTCGCCAAGCTTGTGGCCGAAACGGCGCTGCAATTCATCCTCGAAGACGAGATCGTCAGCTGCGATCAGCCGTTCGGCATCGTCCGTTCGTTCCGTCCAGACCAGCGACGACCGGTTGTTGGCGAGCGGCAGGATGGCGAAAGGACCGGAGGGAAGAAAATGTTCTTCCGCAACGCCTTCATGCGGTCGTTCGTGGGCGACCGTGGCGACGATACCCGACTGTCCGTATTGCCAGTTCACGGTACGGATGCCCGCCATGTCGCGCAGCTTCGAGCGGACGCCGTCGCAGGCGACGAGAAGTTTCGTCTCGATGGTGGTGCCGTTGGACAGGGTCACGGTGGTGCTGGTGCTCGTCGTGGTAAAGGCCGTGGCGGAAAGTCCATGGCGGATGCTGATGCCGAGCCGTTCGGCAGCACCCCTCAGGGCTCTCACCATTTCGACATTCGGCACCATATGGGCGAAAGGCTTTCCTTCCTCGATCTCTCCATCGAAGGTGAGGAAAACCGGGCGCACGGGGTCGGACGTGCGGCTGTCGGTAACGATCATCCTGTTGATCGGCTGTGAGTGGACGAGGATTTCGTCCCAGACGCCAAGGACGTCAAGCATCTTGCTAGCCGCGGTGATGATCGCGGAGGCGCGCTCATCTTTTTCCCAAACATGTGCCGGAGCCGCCTCGACGACTTCGATGTTGAGATGCGGGGCGGCTTGCTTGACGGCGACTGCTGCCGCAAGACCGACATATCCCGCTCCGACGACCATCATGTCCAGCATCTGCAAGGCTCCCGTCAGTCTTGTGGTTGTTGATGGGGTGGATATAGATCATCCGGTCACTGCTTCCTATTGCCGGAGTTCGTAAAAATGTCAGGTTCTACCCTCAGCCCGATGGGACAGCTCATCAGAATACTCGATCTCGAGCAACTGGAGCACAATCTCTATCGGGGCACGAGCCCGGATATCGGTTGGCAGCGGGTGTTCGGAGGGCAGGTGATTGCGCAGGCGCTGGTGGCCGCCCAGAGGACGGTCGATGCGGACCGTTTCGTGCATTCGCTGCATGCCTATTTCGTCCGTCCGGGTGATCCGAGCGTTCCGATCGTCTACCAGGTGGAGCGGGTTCGTGATGGTGGAAGTTTTGCCACGCGCCAGGTGCAGGCGATCCAGCATGGACGAGCGATATTTACCCTGTCTGCCTCGTTCCAGCGGGATGAACAGGGCTACGACCATCAGATTGCCCTGCCGGACGTGCCGGCGCCGGAGGAGCTGATGGATGAAGCCGAGTTCAAGCGGCTTTTCCTGCCGAAGGCGCCGGAGGCAATTCGTCGCTACTGGGAGCGACCGCGCCCGATCGAACTTCGCCCCACTTCGATGAAGCATTACCTGACAACGGAAAAGCTGGAGCCGAGGCAGGATATCTGGGTGAGGACAGTCGGCGAGGTGCCGGATGACCGCGGTGTTCAGGCGGCTATCCTTGCCTACCTCTCCGACATGACGCTGCTTGACGCATCGCTTTATCCGCATGGCACCTCCGTGTTCGATCCGCGGCTGCAGGCGGCAAGTCTCGATCATGCCATGTGGTTTCATCGGCCGATCGCATTCGATGACTGGCTGCTCTACAGTCAGGAAAGCCCTAGCGCATCGGGTGGTCGCGGCATGACGCGCGGCAGTATCTATACCCGCTCAGGTATTCTTGTCGCATCGGTAGCGCAGGAAGGTTTGATTCGTAAAAAGGCAAATGAATAAATTTTGCGCAAAAAAATCAAAATGCACATAAATTGGGCGCTCCTGTGGCGCCCAATTGCTTTATTTCCGCAGGTTGATATTTCATCCCTTATTTTTCAAAGACTTAATTTCAATCTCAAACTGGCACGCCCTTTGAATGTAGAGGCTCAGTCGCAGGCTTAGGTGCCGGTGATGAGGAGAGTCGGCCTTTGGCCGAAATAACAAAGGATGGGAAGCCAGATGAAAATCGTGATGGCCATTATCAAGCCGTTCAAGCTCGATGAGGTGCGCGAAGCACTCACGGCTGTCGGTATCCAGGGCCTGACCGTTACCGAAGTCAAAGGTTACGGACGCCAGAAGGGACATACCGAAATCTATCGCGGCACTGAATATGCCGTCAGTTTTCTGCCCAAATTGAAGATCGAGATCGCCGTGTCCGCCGACCTAGTGGAAAAGGCAATCGAGGCGATCGCCTCTTCCGCGAAGACCGGCCAGATCGGGGATGGCAAGATCTTCGTTTATTCGATCGAGCAGGCCGTGCGCATCCGTACCGGCGAAACCAACACAGAAGCGCTCTAAGCACGGCTTTCAGGGGAGTTTTCAAACCATGCAATTGACAAAGATTTCCAACCTCGGACGCATGGGCGCAGCTGCTGCAGCCCTGTTTGCGCCGGTTGTCGCTTTCGCGCAGGAAGCTGCTGCACCTGCCGCCGAAGCTGCTGCAGCCGCTCCGGTTCCTGACAAGGCTGATACCGCCTTCATGTTCCTTTGCACCCTTCTGGTGTTCTTCATGATCATGCCGGGCATTGCGTTGTTCTACGGCGGTCTCGTCCGCTCGAAGAACATGCTCTCCGTGCTGATGCAGTGCACCGTCGTCGGTTCCTCCATCATGCTCGTCTGGGTCATCTACGGTTATTCATTCGCTTTCGGCGGCGGCACCTCCGCTTTCTGGGGTGGTACGGCCAAGATGTTCCTCTCGGGCGTCACGGTCGATACGACCGCCACGACCTTCACCGACGGCGTCGTCATTCCAGAATTCATCTTCATGCTGTTCCAGATGACCTTTGCGGCCCTCACACCGGTTCTGATCGTCGGCGCCTTTGCCGAGCGTATCAAGTTCTCGGCCGCGGTCCTGTTCTGCCTGCTTTGGGTCACCTTCGTCTATTTCCCGATCGCTCACATGGTCTGGGACGCAAATGGCCTGATCTTTGGCTGGGGCGCGCTTGACTTCGCCGGCGGCACTGTCGTTCACATCAATGCCGGTCTTGCAGGCCTCATCGGCGCGATCATGGTCGGCAAGCGTACCGGTTTCGGCAAGGACATGATGGCTCCGCATTCGATGACGCTGACGCTCGTCGGTTCCGCCATGCTGTGGCTCGGCTGGTTCGGCTTCAATGCCGGCTCGAACCTTGAAGCTTCGGGCGGCGCGATGCTCGCAACCGTCAATACCTTCCTTGCAACCGCGGCAGCCGTCGTTTCCTGGTCGGTCGTCGAAACCTTTACCCGCGGCAAGGCTTCGCTGCTCGGCGCCGTTTCGGGCATGATTGCCGGCCTCGTCGCCATCACGCCTGCTGCCGGCATTGCCGGCCCGATGGGCGCGATCATCATGGGTCTGCTCGTTTCGCCGATCTGCTACTTCTTCGTCTCGGTGGTGAAGAACAAGTTCGGCTATGACGACACGGCCGACGTGTTCGGCGTGCATGGTGCAGGCGGCCTGTTCGGCGCGCTCGCAACCGGCATCTTCGCATCCTCGTCGCTCGGCGGCATCGGTTATGCCGAAGGTGTCACCATGGGCGGCCAGTTCATGACCCAGGTCTGGGCCGTGGTTGTCACCATCCTGTGGTGCGGTATCGGTTCGATCATCCTCTACAAAATTGTCGACCTGATCGTTGGTCTGCGCGTCCCGGTCGAAGCCGAACGCGAAGGTCTCGACCTCTCTGCCCACGGCGAATCCGCCTATCACAGCTAAGAGGGCAGGCCGGCTTCAACCGGCCCGATCCTTCATCAAAAATGAGCTGGCCCGGCCTTGTGTCGGGCCATTTTCGTGTGCGGAAGCCGCCAATGACGCATCTGGTTAAAGCTGCATTAACCATCACCGCGTTACCTTGACTTGGAATTGTGCGACGGCATCTGCCGGATTGCGCATCCTATTTCTTTTCACAGGCGGCGGGCAGACACGATGAGCAGAAGCAGTTCGGCGGCATTGGCAAACCGGTCAACCCGCTCGGTTCTCAGCTCCTTCGTGCTCAGGCAGGCGCTGGCTCTGTTGGGTTTTGGTATTTTCCTGGGTCTCGCACTTGCGGTCGCATCCCTTGCCACCTGGAATGTCGCCGATCCGAGCTTCTCGTATGCCACCGACAATGCGCCGACCAATATTCTCGGCTTCGGCGGTGCAGCTTTTGCCGACCTGATGATGCAGTTTCTCGGGCTTGCCTGCATTCTGGCGCTTCTGCCCGTACTTTCCTTCGCTCTGGCGCTGATTTCGGGCCGCCGTTTCGATCGCATTCCGGCGCGGCTTGCTGCCTGGGGGGGCGGCACGATTCTCGCTTCCGCCACGCTCGGCTGTTTTCCCGCGCCGCAGACTTGGCCGATCCCGAACGGTATCGGCGGCGTTATCGGCGATATGATCCTGCGTTTTCCGGCGTTGTTCGTCGGTGCCTATCCGACAGGCGTGGTCGCCATGGTGCTAGGCGGTGTCTTCACCATTCCCTGCATCTGGCTGATGCTGTTTGCTTCGGGTCTTGTTGGAGATCCACTTGAACTCGATGCGCCGGAAGACGATGACCAGCCCGTCGCGGCGGTGGTCTCACGCGCGCGACGAGATGAAGAGGAAGACGACGAGGACGACGGCAGTTTCCTCGAGCGTATCCTGCCGCTCGGCCTTGCCGCGCATTACTGGTACATCACCCAGGCCCGTCTGCGCCGCATGGTGGGCTTGAAGCCGCGTGTGCGCCAGGCATTCGATCAGCCCTATGATTTCAACGAGGACGAATTCGGCACCCTGAACGAACCCGTTCGGGCGAAAGCAGCCGGGCGCGACACGAGCCGAATGGAGCCCTCGCTCGACGGTGCAGGTGAACGCGTTGCCGGCAATCCACGCCGGGTGGTTTCGGCTCCGCCGATTAACGGCAACGATCACGATGACGACCCGCCGTTCGATATGGACGATATGCACCGCCGGCCGGCCGGTATCCTTTCCGACGATGAGGACGACGACACTCCGTTCGTGACCTCGCGAGCCCCCCAGTCCAGCGGTCGTTCGCCGCGGGTTGCCCCTGCCGCTGCTGCGCCGAAACCCAGTGCACGGGTCTCGCGCGATGCCCAGGGTTCGTTTATCCGTCCTGACGGTTTCCAGCTTCCTTCCGTGCATCTGCTGGCCGAACCGAAGGCCGTTGCCCGCGATGCAACCCTTTCGGCTGATGCGCTTGAACAGAATGCCCGCATGCTGGAAGGCGTGCTGGAGGATTTCGGCGTCAAGGG
Source organism: Pseudomonadota bacterium (assembly GCA_023451735.1). GTDB lineage: Bacteria > Pseudomonadota > Alphaproteobacteria > Rhizobiales > Rhizobiaceae > Neorhizobium. The sequence continues at coordinate 100,816 of JAEXYH010000052.1, forward strand.
CGAGATCATCCATGTGCGCCCCGGTCCGGTCGTGACGCTCTATGAGCTTGAGCCGGCGCCGGGCATCAAGTCGTCCCGCGTCATCGGCCTTGCGGACGATATCGCTCGTTCGATGAGCGCGATCGCCGCGCGTGTCGCCGTCGTGCCCGGCCGCAACGCGATCGGTATCGAACTGCCGAACCGCACCCGCGAAACGGTCTACCTGCGCGAGATGATCGGCTCGAAGGATTTCGAGACCAGCAAGGCTAAGCTCGCCATGGCGCTGGGCAAGACAATCGGCGGTGAGCCGGTCGTGGCCGACCTCGCCAAGATGCCTCACCTTCTCGTTGCCGGTACGACCGGTTCGGGTAAGTCGGTTGCCATCAACACGATGATCCTGTCGCTTCTTTATCGCTACACGCCGGAGAAGTGCCGCCTGATCATGATCGACCCAAAAATGCTGGAACTCTCCGTCTATGACGGCATTCCGCATCTGCTTTCCCCGGTCGTCACGGATCCGAAAAAGGCCGTCGTTGCGCTCAAATGGACCGTCCGCGAGATGGAAGAGCGCTACAAGAAGATGTCTAAGATCGGCGTGCGCAATATCGACGGCTTCAATTCCCGCGTAGAGCAGGCGAAGGACAAGGGCGAGATATTGACTCGCACCGTGCAGACCGGCTTCGACCGCCAGACGGGCGAGGCGATGTACGAGACGGAGGAGTTCGATCTCGAGCCGATGCCCTACATCGTCGTCATCATCGACGAAATGGCCGACCTGATGATGGTGGCCGGCAAGGATATCGAAGGCGCCGTGCAGCGCTTGGCGCAGATGGCGCGTGCAGCCGGCATCCATGTCATCATGGCGACGCAGCGTCCGTCCGTCGACGTGATCACTGGCACGATCAAGGCCAACTTCCCGACCCGTATCTCCTTCCAGGTGACGTCGAAGATCGACAGCCGTACGATCCTGGGCGAACAGGGTGCCGAACAGCTGCTCGGCCAGGGCGACATGCTCTATATGGCCGGCGGCGGTCGCATCCAGCGCGTCCATGGCCCGTTCGTTTCGGATAACGAAGTCGAGGAGATCGTCGCCTACTTGAAAACTCAAGGTGCGCCCCAATATCTCGAAGCGATCACGGCCGATGACGATGATGAAGACGGCGGTGGCGGCGGCCCGGCGGGCACGTCCAATCTGTCGGATTCGGACGATCCATACGATCAGGCCGTTGCGATCGTTTTGCGGGATGGAAAGGCTTCGACTTCTTACATTCAGCGGCGTCTCGGTATCGGTTACAACCGCGCCGCATCGCTGATCGAGCGGATGGAGAAAGAAGGATTGATCGGACCGGCAAACCATGCCGGCAAACGGGAAATCCTGGTGCCGACAGAAGCCGACGTGCTGGAGCGGTAAGTCTTTCGTGATTGAACGACGCGGGCCTTGGCCCGTCATCAAGCCGCCGCGTTTGCGGCCCAGTGCATTCGGATGGAGACCAGAATGACCAAAGAAAAGACAGCTCTTTCCCTCCGGATGGATCGCAGACAGTTTTCCGCAGGCCTGTTCGGCCTCGCCGCGTCGGCCATGCTGCCGTCGATGGCGTCTGCTCAAAGCGCGAGCGGTGCGGCGGCCCAGAAGATCGCCGACCATTTTTCCTCGGTGAAGACAATGCTGGGTGAATTCGTCCAGTTCGGCCCGCGCGGTGAGCAGACGGGTGGAAAATTCTATATCGAGCGCCCCGGCAAACTTCGCTTCAACTTCGAAGACCCTTCGCCGCTACGCGTCATTTCCGACGGAAAGAACGTGGTCGTCGGCAATATCAAACTGAAGACCTGGGATCTCTATCCGCTGTCCAAGACGCCGCTGACCCTGCTTCTGGCCGACAGGATCGACCTTTCCAACGATGCCGTGCGCGGAGTGAAGGAAGAGAGCGATCTCACTACGATCGTGCTCGGCAACAAGACGATCTTCGGCGATTCGACCATTACGATGATGTTCGACAGCAAGACCTACGATCTGCGCCAGTGGACGATCACCGACAACCAGGGCAAGGACACGTCAGTCATGATTTACAACGTCAAAACCGGCGTCGGCTTCGACGAGAAGGTGTTTGCGATCGATTATGCCGAGGTTCGCGGCCGCGGGTAGGCTTCACATCATCGGGCTATATAGGGGCTGCGACATTCGCGGCCCTTTTTGCTTCTCATGATTTGCAAAATCGCCTAGACCTCGGCGGACAATCGAGGTTCTCCATGACATTCTCCCTGACCACCTGGAATATCAACTCGGTACGCCTGCGCATGCCGATCGTGCAGCAGTTCATCGTCCGCAACCAGCCGGATATTCTGTGCCTGCAGGAAATCAAATGCCAGGAGCCGGAGTTTCCCTACCAGCCGCTGAAGGATCTCGGCTACGAACATATCATCGTGCATGGCCAGAAGGGCTATCATGGCGTGGCCATCGCCTCGAAGATCCCGCTTCTCGAAGACCATCGGCAGAATTATTGCGGCATGGGCGATGCGCGGCATATCTCGGCGCTGTTCGAGCGTGGCTCGCGCCGCATCCGCCTGCATAATTTCTATGTGCCGGCGGGCGGCGACGAGCCGGACCGGGCGATCAATCCGAAATTCGGCCACAAACTGGATTTCGTGGAAGAGATGAAGGCGCTGAAGGCGGATATGCCGGGCGTTTCGTCGATCCTGGTCGGCGATCTCAATATCGCGCCGCTGGAACACGATGTCTGGTCGCACAAGCAACTCCTGAAGATTGTCAGCCATACGCCGGTCGAGACAGAGGGCATGAAGGACTTGATCGCCAAGGGAGGCTGGCTGGATCTGATGCGCCAGCACACGCCGGAGCCGGAAAAGATCTATACTTGGTGGAGCTATCGCGCCAAGGACTGGGAAGCGGCAAACAAGGGCCGGCGCCTCGACCACGTCTGGTCGTCGCCGGAGCTTGGGCCTTTTCTGGATCGGATCGAGATTCTGAAGGAAGCGCGGGGCTGGAACCAGCCTTCCGACCACGTGCCGGTGACGGCGGTGTTCAAATTCTGAGGCTTACCTGGCTTGTGTTTGGATCCTCGGGTCAAGCCTGAGGATGAGGGTGGAGAGGGGGCATTGGTGCCCCAATCGAGCACCTCACCAAGCGCAAGATAAATCTTGCACCCGGGAGCCGCATCAACGTTCCTGGTCGATGGGTAATTTTTGCCGTGTAGTATGCTTTGGGCATAGCAATGGCCCAGCACCCGTCATCCTCGGGCTTGACCCGAGGATCCAAACGCAAGCGCGCCGAAGCCGCGGGATTTTCAGGCCTTTACCGGAACCGATGTTCCATTGCCGCAGCCGCCTTGGCCAACCCTGCGATATTTTCTCGAATGCGAGCCTCGATCAATCGCCCAACCTGCGGGTACTCTTCCAGCAGGCGCTGGAAAAGCTGGCGGCTGATCTTCATTACTTCGGCATCCGAAGCTGCCACGGCCGTAAACTTTCGCTCGACCATGGTCACCAGTGCGAGTTCGGAAAGAAGCGTGCCGGGCCCGACCGTCTTCTGATGGCGGATGTCACCCATGCGGTCGGCGGCGTAGAGGCCGATCTGGCCCCTGGCGACGATATAGGCAGCTTCGGCGGGAGAGCCTTCGCGAAAGAGCTCCTGTGTTTCGGCCAGTGCACGGCGTTCCGCGCCGAATGCGACCAGACGTAGCTGATCACCATCCAGTTCGCGGAACAGCGGCACGCTCGAGAGAAGCTTTATATCGTCGTTCAGCGCCATTACGGGACGATCTTGTAGCCGCCGTTTTCGGTCACGAGGATCTCTGCGCTGGACGGATCGCGCTCGATCTTCTGGCGAAGACGGTAGACATGGGTTTCGAGCGTATGGGTCGTGACGCCCGAGTTGTAACCCCAGACCTCTTCCAAAAGAACGTCACGGGTGACGACCTTCTGGCCGGCACGGTAGAGATAGCGGATGATAGCCGCTTCTTTTTCCGTAAGGCGGATTTTCTTGCCATCGTCCGTGGTCAAGAGCTTCTGGCTCGGCTTGAAAATATAGGGGCCGACCGTGAATGTTGCATCCTCGCTCTGCTCGTACTGCCGAAGCTGCGCGCGGATACGGGCGAGCAGAACAGCGAAGCGGAACGGCTTGACGATGTAGTCGTTGGCGCCGGCTTCCAGGCCCAGGATCGTATCCGAATCGGTGTCATGGCCGGTCAGCATGATGATCGGTGCCTTAAAGCCATTTTTGCGCAGAAGCTTCACCGCCTCGCGGCCATCCATGTCCGGCAGGCCGACATCCATGATCAGCAGATCGACCTGGGCGGTCTTTGCCGTGTTCATGGCCTTGGTGGCATTCTCTTCCTGCAACAGCGAAAACTCTTCGTATAACGACAATTGCTCGACCAGCGTCTCACGCAGATCATTGTCGTCATCGACCAGGAGTATCGTTCTTGCCATACGGTTCTTGCCTTTCGTGTCGCCCATCGTGCATCCGTAGCTAATCAGCGGATTTGAAGCGTATTTAGGGCTCCACGATGTAAAGCCCAAGATGCTATGATTTCAAACAAAATGATATTCAAAGCAAAACCTCGTGAGGAAATGCCGCTTTTCCGTGTGCAAAACCGCAAAAAACAATCGACCGTGACGGTGCGGACGGCGCCTCGCGACCGCAAACGGGCAATTGTCTCGTTCAAGGGAATCACTTTGCAGGCGGCAATCGGCCGCTCCGGGGTCACTGCGTTCAAGCGGGAAGGAGATGGAGGGACGCCAATTGCGTCAATGAAGCTCATTTCCGGTTTTTCGCGCGGCGAGCGGGTAAGGCTGCCGCAGACGCGGCTTTCGATGCGGCGGATCGGTGAAGACATGCTGTGGTGCGACGAGCCAAAGCACGCTGCCTATAACCGACTGGTCAAGGCCCCGTTCAAGCCAAGCCATGAGGAAATGAAGCGGGCAGACGGGCTTTACGATATCTGTCTCGTGATGGACTGGAACATCACCTGCCGCAAGCGCTATGGCGGATCGGCGATCTTCTTCCATCTGATCAAGCCGGGTTATCAGCCGACGGCCGGATGCATAGCGGTCAGTCCTTGCGACATGAAGCGGATTTTGCCGTATTTGCGCAAGGGGACGGTGGTGAGGATGATGGGGTAGGTCAAAGCCCCAAGCCTTTTCCCGCAGGCGGGGCGAGGGGACTTGCCCTACTCGACGCTCCAGAGGGGCTTATACATTTCGGCATATCCTTTCTCCCCGTGTGAACGGGGAGAAGGTGGCGGCAGCCGGATGAGGGGCTGACGCGACGTTTAAAGGCTCACTTCCAATCACGAATATCGACAAAGTGTCCTGCCACCGCAGCCGCTGCGGCCATGGCCGGCGAGACGAGGTGGGTGCGGCCCTTGTAGCCTTGGCGGCCCTCGAAATTGCGGTTCGAGGTGGATGCGCAGCGTTCAAACGGCTTCAGGCGGTCGTCGTTCATCGCCAGGCACATGGAGCAGCCCGGCTCGCGCCATTCAAAGCCTGCATCCTTGAAGATGACGTCGAGGCCTTCGGCTTCCGCCATTTCCTTGACGATGCCGGAGCCAGGCACGATCATCGCGGAAACGGTGGAGGCTACCTTCTTGCCTTCGACGACCTTTGCGGCTGAGCGCAGGTCCTCGATGCGGCCTTTGGTGCAGGAGCCGATGAAGACGCGATCGACTGCAATGTCGGTGATCTTCATGCCCGGCTTCAGGCCCATGTAGTCCAGCGCGCGCCATTTGGAGGTGCGTTTGTTTTCATCCGGGATTTCGTCCGGGTTCGGCACTGTGCCTTCGATGGTGGTGACATCTTCCGGCGAGGAGCCCCAGGAGACGATCGGCGGCAGGTTGGCTGCATCGAGCACGACAACCTTGTCGTAATGGGCGCCTTCTTCGGTATAGAGCGTCTTCCAGTAGTCGACCGCCATGTCCCAGGCCTTGCCCTTCGGCGCGCGCGGCTTGTCCTTGATGTATTCGAAGGTGGTGTCGTCCGGCGCGATCAGTCCGGCACGGGCGCCGCCTTCGATCGTCATGTTGCAGACAGTCATGCGGCCTTCCATCGACAGCGAACGGATCGCCTCGCCGGCAAACTCGATGACGTGGCCGGTGCCGCCGGCCGTGCCGATCTCGCCGATAATGGCGAGGATGACATCCTTGGCGCCGACGCCTTCCGGCAGCTTGCCGTCGACACGCACCAGCATGTTCTTGGCCTTTTTCTGCACCAGCGTCTGGGTGGCGAGAACATGCTCGACCTCAGATGTGCCGATGCCGTGCGCCAGTGCGCCGAATGCGCCATGGGTAGAGGTGTGGCTGTCACCGCAGACAATGGTCATTCCGGGCAAGGTAAAGCCCTGTTCCGGACCGACAATGTGGACGATGCCTTGGCGGACGTCCTTTTCGGAATAATATTCGACACCGAAGTCATGAGCGTTCTGGGCGAGCGCCTCGACCTGGATGCGGCTTTCCTCGTTCTTGATGCCCTCGTGGCGATCCGCCGTGGTCGGCACGTTGTGGTCAACGACGGCGAGCGTCTTTTCAGGCGCGCGGACCTTACGGCCGGCCATGCGCAGGCCTTCGAAAGCCTGCGGCGACGTCACCTCGTGAACCAGGTGGCGGTCGATATAGAGAAGACAGGTGCCGTTTTCGTCCTGAGAGACGACATGGTCGTCCCAGATTTTGTCGTAGAGGGTACGAGGTGCGCTCATGGCTGCTATTCCGTTCGAGAACAGTTTTGGAAGAAGATGGATTCAGACTATCGGCAAGGACGTGTGCCGCAGCACGGGCCGCAGGCGGCGGCCGTCAGCTAAGTCGGCTGATAAGGGCACCTGAGACGCGCGCGAAAAAGCGTGCCGGCAGACGCTTGTGGTCCTGCAGCACGATAACCTGGTTCGCGAGGCATCCGAATTTCGATCCCATGACTGGTCCATTACCAGTTTTTTAGAGCTACGGCAATTGCTTCGATTGGAGGCGCATGGCACAAGCCATAAGCAGTTAAAGCTCTTTTTTTGTGTCCTATTTTTCATGCGGCGATGGCGGTGATGGGGACGACGAGGAGGTGCAAATGGCACTCACAGTCCAGCTTCCTGCCAATGAAGCTGATCGCCTGCTTTCCGTACGTGGTCTGATCTCGGTCGATGGCAATGCGACACCGGAACTCGCCACGCTTGTGCAACTGGCCAAGGATGTTTTCGGAACTCCCTGCGCAGCAGTCAATATCATCGACGAGGATTGGCAGCGTGTCGCCTGCCAGGTCGGTACTATCCCGATCGGCGAATGTAGCCGCGAAGATTCCGTTTGCTCGCGCGTGGTCTATGCCAACGAAGTGGTCGTTGTGCCCGATCTCAGCCGACATCCGGAATTTCGCAGTTTTCCGGCCATTTCAGGCGCGCCCGGCTTCCGGTTCTATGCCGGCGCCCCGGTATCGCTGGAACCCGATCTTCCGGTCGGCTCGTTCTGCCTGCTCGATGTCGAGCAAAGGGATCTGACCGACGCCGACATTCGTAATCTGCGCCAGTTCGCCGATGTCGCAAGCGGTCTCCTGCGGCTGCAGAAGGCGAATTTCATGATGGAATTTGCTGAGGAAAAGCTGAAGCTTGCAGCGATGACCGATCCGCTGACCGGTTTCTATAACCGGTCAGCGCTGGTCTCGTTGATCGATGTGATGCTCGCCAATGCACTTTCCTCGCATCAGGGGTTTGGCGTTCTATATCTCGACATGGACGGTTTCAAGCAGATCAACGACAAGCTCGGCCATCCCGCAGGTGACCTCGTGCTCACCTATGCAGCCAAACGGATCAGCGAATGCCTGCGCGCGCAGGATGTCGTCGTACGCATGGGAGGCGACGAGTTTGCGATCTTCGTGCCCGATCCGCCGGGTGCCGCAGCGCTTTCCGAACTTTCCGAATGCCTTCTTGAGGAATTTCGCCGGCCCTTCGTGGTGGATAACACGATCGTCAGTGCAAGGCTCAGTATCGGTGCCGCTCTTGCACCAGAGGCCGGGTCCGACCGGATCAGCCTGTTGAAGGCCGTCGATGAGGCGCTCTATCAGGCAAAAGAAGCCGGCCGCGACCGGTATGTGCTGCGGTAGATTCCAGGCAATCAGGACCGGGATAGGTCCCGGCTCCCGTTTCCGCTAAGTTCACGGCCTCGGTCTCGCAGGCGTCTCTCTAACTGTCGCAAGCCAAGTGACAGGCCGATCGTCAGGATCAGGTAGATATAGGCGACGATCGAATAGGTTTCGAAAAATCGGAACGAGCCCGAGGCGTAGATCTTGCCAGCCTGGCTGATATCGGCGACGCCGAGGACGGAAACCAGCGAACTGTCCTTGACCATGGCAACGAAGTCATTCGACAGCGGCGGGAAGACTACCCGGATCGCCTGAGGAAAGACGATCAGGCGAAAGCGCTGGGCGCGAGTGAGACCGAGCGCCATGGCGGCTTCGATCTGGCCCCTGTCCACGGACTGGAAGCCGGCACGAAAAATCTCGGCGATAAAGGCGGAGTAACCGATCATCAGTGCGATGATGGCTCGCCACATCAACGATATGTCTCGAACCTGCGCTGTCTTCAACCAGCCGTCATCCACCAGCGGCGTGATCAGAAAGTTATAGAGATCGACCAGACCCGGTGCGCCGGCGAAGGCGATGTAGAAAAGCAGCACGAGAACCGGGATGCCGCGCACCACCTCGACATAGAAACGAGCGGCCTGGCGCAAGACGAGGCTATCGGAGAGGCCTGCGAGCGCGATCAGGAGGCCGAGTGCGGAGGCAAGCGCGAAAGCTACGACGCTGACGAAGATCGTCGTCCATATGCCGCGGGAAACCGTCGAAAATACCTGAGCGTAAAGATCGTTGGTGGCGATGATGGCGGCAATCGCAAGCCCGATGGCTACGAGCGCGACGAGCCACCAGGGTCGGTCGTCGCTGCCATTCGATGACGGCAGGGTCTGGAAGCCCATCAGGCAGCGATCCCGTTGCGCATGTCGTTACAGCAGTCGATCATTGGCCCATCTTGTAGTCGAGGAACCATTTTTTATTCAGCGCGTCGAACGTGCCGTCAGCCTTGAGGGCAGCAATGGCTGTGTTGACCGACGCGGCGAGATCCGAGTTCTTCTTGAAGATGAAACCGAAATCTTCCGCGCCGAGCGGTCCGCCGATCACCTTCAGCCCGCCACCCGATGCATCGACATAACCTTTGGCCGCAACGCTGTCGGTCAGCACGAGGTCGACATCACCGGCCTTCAACGCCTGTACAGTCGCGCCAAATGTTTCGAACAGCTTGACGCGCGGGTTCTGCTCGTTGCCGTCAAGGATGTTGTAGATGGCGGTGTAGAAGGGCGAGGTGCCGGGCTGTGCGCCGATCAATGCGTCGCTTGCGGCGGCAAATCCCTTTTCGTCGGAAAAGCGGGTCTCGTCGCCTCGCACCAGCATGAACTGTTCCGAGCGCATGTAAGGCGCGGAGAAATCCACCTTCGCCTTGCGGTCGTCCTTGATGGTGATGCCGGTCATGCCGATGTCATACTGGCCATCGGATACGGCCTGGATCATCGCATCCCAGGAAATATTCTGGTACTCGAGCTTGAAATTCAGCCGCTTGGCGATCTCGTTCATCGCGTCATATTCCCAGCCGATAGCTTCGCCGGATTTCGGATCGACGAACTGTAGCGGCGGATAGGCGTTTTCGGTGACGACGACAACCGTGCGACCGTTCAGGTCTGGCAGGCTCTGGGCAAGAGCGCCTACGGGCAAAAGCGTTGCGATGGCGAGGCTTGCGAGAGTGGCGCGTCTGGTCAGCATCGAAGTGTCCCCAAGAAATCGGTGCCGGCAAGTCTCACCAATTCTTGCCTCATGACAAGCACAACCATTCTGCCGAACAGCCGTCAGCGGAAATCACCATCGCATGCAAGATACTTGCCGGTTCGAAGGCTGCGACTAAATGCATCATGAACAGCATGCTTTGGCCGCGTGGCCCGGAGGAGTATCTTGGTTTCCGAAAATCAGCTCATATCAAAAATCACATGGCGGCTGATGCCGTTTCTCGGCGTTCTTTATCTGATTGCCTATATCGACAGGCAGAATGTCAGTTACGCGAAGCTGCAGATGGTCGATTCGCTCGGGATGAGCGAATATGCCTATGGTCTCGGCGCCTCGCTGTTCTTCATCGGCTATTTCATCTTCGAAGTGCCGGCCAATCTCTTTCTCACCCGTTTCGGGGCTAGAATCTGGTTCACCCGGATCATCGTTTCCTGGGGTCTGGTGACGATTGCCCTGGCCTTCACCCAGAACATGACGATGTTCTACATCCTGCGCTTTCTGCTCGGTGCCTGCGAAGCGGGTTTCTTCCCCGGCGTTCTGTATCTGCTGACGCTGTGGTTCCCGAAGGATTATCGCGGCCGCATGGTCGGCCTGTTTATGATCTTCAGTGCACTTGCCAATGCGATCGGCGCGCCGCTTGGCGGCATGCTGCTTGATCTTGACGGCGCGCTGGGTCTTGAAGGCTGGGAATGGGTATTCCTTGCAACCGGTGTTCCGGCGGTCATTGCCGGCGTGTTCACCTTCTTCTATCTCGACGATACCCCGGAAAAGGCGGGCTTTCTGAGCGATGACGAAAAACGCTGGCTGAAGGACAGGCTGGCGACGGAAAACGCGGGCATGGAGGATGATGCCGGGCATGGCTTCAAGGCGCTTATCGATCCGCGCGTCCTGCTGATGGCTCTCTGCTTCATCGGCTTCCCACTAGCGGCCTACGGCCTCAGCTACTGGTTGCCGACGATCGTCAAGGGTTTTGGCGTATCGAACACGACCAACGGCTTTATCAATATCATTCCTTGGCTGATCGTTGCCGTAGCGCTTTGGGTCATTCCATCGGCCGCCGACAAGACCGAGAAGAAAACGCCCTATATCGTCGGTCCTGCCTTTGTCGGGGCGGCGGCACTTGCGGCTTCGGTTCTGGTCACTTCTCCCTATCTGCAGTTCGCCTTCCTCTGCATTGCCGCTGCGGGCATCTTTGCCGGTCAGCCGGTATTTTGGAGCCTGCCGTCACGCTTCCTCAAGGGGGCCGGTGCCGCGGCGGGGCTTGCGGCGATCAACTCGGTCGGCAATCTCGGCGGCTTCATCGCCCAAAACGTGGTGCCATGGATCAACGATGCGACGGGCAGCAACATCCTGCCGATGTTCTTCCTGGCGGCCTGCCTTGCGGCAGCGGGTATCCTAGTCATGATTGTCGGTCAGATGCTGGGGCGTGGAACGGGCAATGTGCCGCCATCGGTGCATCCGGGCAGCAGCCGGTAATCGCAAAACAAAAAAGGCGGCCCGAGAAGGCCGCCTTTTCTCAGCCGTAACGGCAGATCTTATTCTGCAGAACCTTCGGCAGCCTTTGCTGCTTCAGCTTCCTGTGCAGCCTTTGCTTCAGCGGCTTCCTGTGCTGCCTTTTCGGCGGCCAGTGCCTGTGCTGCTGCAATCTTTTCAGCTTCGATGCGTGCCTTTTCCTCGGCAACTGCGGCGCGCTCGGCATCGTTCAGCTTGCGGGCGCGGGTGCCGGTGTTCTCGACGATACGAGCCGACTTGCCGCGACGATCGCGCAGGTAATAGAGCTTGGCGCGACGGACCTTACCGCGGCGAACGATTTCGACGCTTTCGACGAGCGGCGAGTAAACCGGGAATACGCGCTCGACGCCTTCGCCGTAGGAGATCTTGCGAACGGTGAAGCTCTCGTTGATGCCGCCGCCCGAACGGGCAATGCAGACGCCTTCGTAAGCCTGTACGCGGGTACGCGAACCTTCCGTCACGCGTACGTTGACGCGCAGAGTATCGCCCGGGGAGAATTCAGGAAGCTTGCGCTTTTCTTCGATCTTGGCTGCCTGTTCGGCTTCCAGCTGCTGGATGATGTTCATCGGTCAAACCTTTTCATTTCTTCTGAAATAGCCAGAGCGCTTCCCGTTCTTGGTCACCTCATCCGAGGGCCTCGTAACGTGCCTTGTGGGCGCAGCGAATTCGCCATTCTTTGTTGCTGGTCGACGGGAGTTTTCCCATTTCCGCGGCGGCAAATACACCAATACGGGGCGTTTGTCATCCCGTCGCGGCAATTTTTGTCTTGTGTATCGTTGCTGCCCTGCCCGGAACGGGATATCCGGATTTCCGGGAAGAGGAAACTGACGAATGACAATAACGATGGTCGTGCTGCTAGCTGCGGCAGGGTTCCTTTCGGGTGCCGTCAATGCAATTGCCGGTGGCGGTACGTTTCTCACTTTCGGGATGATGACGCTTGCAGGCATCCCGCCGATTTCGGCCAATGCCACCTCGTCGATCGTACAGTTTCCGGGTTACGTCACGTCGACGCTCGCCTATCGGGCTGAAATCATGCATCGCTGGCAGAGCATCGCCGTGCTGGGTCTCGTGTCGCTCCTGGGCGGGCTTGCAGGCTCACTGATCCTGCTGTCGCTCGACAATCCGTCCTTCCGGGCGCTGGTGCCATGGCTGCTTGCCGCCGCAACGCTGATTTTCGCGGCAGGGCCGCTGCTCAAGCCGAAAGTCTCTTCCGAAAAGTCCAGCGCCAATAGCGCGACCAGCATTGTAGGCCAGTTTCTCAACGCCATCTATGGCGGGTTCTTCGGCGCCGGCATGGGAATCATGATGCTTGCTGTGCTGGGGCTTACGACGGGAGGCAGCTATCACCAGCTCAACGCGATGAAGAATATGTTCGCCATGCTGATCGCCGGCGTGGCGATCGTCGTCTTCATCAGCGGCGATGTGGTGGCGTGGCCCGAGGCGCTGGTGATGATCCCTGCGGGTGCACTCGGTGGCTATTCCGGCGTCTGGCTGGCGCCCCGCGTGCCGCTGGCGATGCTTCGCTGGTGCGTGGTGGCGGTGGGATCGGCGCTGGCGGTCTATTATTTCGTAACCGGGTAGGGATGGCCGGCGCAGCCGACGAAACGATCCAGTGAATTTTTTCGAATTACGAACGCCCTGAGCCTGAGCGAAGGGCCGGGAGAGCCCAGCGGAGGATCAGTCGCCCGCCAGCAGGTCCGGCCGCCGTTGCTGCGTTAATCTCAGCGCCTGTTCCAGCCGCCATTTCTCGATTGCGGCGTGATTGCCGGAGGTCAGCACCGCGGGAATTTCCTCGCCTTCAAAAATCTGTGGGCGGGTGTAATGCGGATGTTCCAGCAGGCCGTGCTCGAAGCTTTCATTGGTGCCTGAATGGGCATTTCCCATGACGCCCGGCAGAAGGCGGATGATGCTGTCGAGCATGGTCAGTGCCGCCGGTTCGCCGCCGGAGAGGATGTAGTCGCCGATCGACACTTCTTCGAGATTGCGCCCGTCGATGACACGCTGGTCGACACCTTCGAAACGGCCGCAGACGATGACTACGCCCTTGCTGTCGGCCAGTTCGCGCACGCGTTTCTGGGAGAGAGGTTTGCCGCGCGGGCTCATCAGCAGGCGGGGGCGGGTATCGTCGGCGATGGAATCGATCGCCTTCGCCAGGATGTCGGGCTTCAGCACCATGCCGGCACCGCCGCCGGCCGGCGTGTCGTCCACCGTGCGGTGCCTGTCTTCTGCAAAATCGCGGATCTGCACGGTATCCAGCGCCCAGTCACCGCGTTCCATCGCTTTGCCGGAAAGCGAGAAACCGAGATGGCCGGGAAACATTTCCGGATAAAGCGTCAGGATGGTGGCGCGGAAAGTCATTACTCGTCCTGGCCCGGATTTTTCTTGCCCGGCCCCTGGCGAGGCTTGGATTGACGTTTGCCGACGGCAGTCGGATCGCGGTCGTTCGGATCCTCGATCAGGCCGGCGGCCTGCGGGTCGATAAGGATTTTCCCTGCGTCCAGGTCGATTTCCAGAACGGCTGACTCGGAAAAGGGAATAAGGGCCGGGCGGCGGCCGGGGCCCTTCAGTTCGAGCAGGTCGCCGGCGCCGAAATCGAAAACGGCGCTGACCGTGCCATAGCTCTTGCCTTCGGCGTCGACGGCTTCGAGGCCTTCCAGATCGGCATAATAAAATTCGTCCTCGTCGAGCTCGTCGTCAGGCAGGTTATCCCGTTCGACGAAGAGTTCCAGGCCGTTCAGTGCCTCGGCTGCATTGCGATCGTTGATGCCTCGGAAACGGACGATGACGACCGTCTTTGCTTCGCGGATTTCGAGGATCTCGAAGACTCTGCCATCCTCAGCATAGAGATGGCCATATTCGCCAAGGGCGGTTGGGTCAGCCGTGAAGGATTTGACCCGCACCTCGCCCCGAAGGCCTTGGGCGGCGCCGATCGTTGCCATCAGGATAGGGTTTTCGAGCTTCTTCATGCCGGATGTTCCGATTGGTCTGCGCTCATTTAGCCATGAACAGCCCGTTGCGCAACGCGGGGCTATGCAAACAGCAAAACGGGCAGTGCGTTGCCGCACTGCCCGTCGAATGCACGCGTTGCAGAAATTATTCTGCAGCGGCAGCTGCGTCGGCAGCCTTCTGAGCCTTTTCAGCGGCGCGTTCCTGAGCGCGCTTGCCCGGCTTTGCCTTTTCCGGGTTGTTCTTGGTCTCGCGGGTTGCGATGCCGGCTTCAGCGAGGAAGCGCAGAACGCGGTCGGTCGGCTGTGCGCCGTTGGCGACCCAATGCTTGATGCGCTCTTCGTTCAGCTCGACGCGCTTTGCGTTGTCCTTGGCGAGCATCGGGTTCCAGGAACCGAGCTTTTCGAGGAAACGGCCGTCACGCGGCGAGCGGGCGTCGGCAACAACGATGGTGTAATGCGGGCGCTTCTTGGAACCACCGCGGGCGAGACGAATCTTCAGGGACATTGTTTAACTCCTTGGTTTTCTTCCGGGCCACCATCAGGTGGTCCTTGGTTTGTTTCGAGGCCGCCGTCGGGCGGGCTCAGGTTAGGCAGTTTCTTTGGCACCGCCGTGTTCGGCGGCGATTGCTTCATGATGCCGGATGACTTCCTTGATGACGAAGTTCAGGAACTTCTCGGCGAAATCCGGATCCAGATTGGCTTCCTTGGCCAGGCGGCGAAGGCGTTCGATCTGGTATTCCTCGCGCGCCGGGTCCGCCGGCGGCAATTCGTATTGGGCTTTCAGGACGCCCACTTCCTTGGTGCAGCGAAAGCGCTCGGCGAGCATATGCACCAGTGCCGCATCAATATTGTCGATCGACTGGCGGTAGCTCGAAAGCCGTGCCTTCACTTCAGGATCAACCATGCGTGTCCTCCCTTACTTCTTCTTGCCCGGCAAACCGGGGAAACCGCCGAGGCCGGGAAGCTTTGCTCCGCCAAGGCCGGGCAGTCCGCCCATGCCACCGGGAAGCCCGCCGCCCGGAAGACCCGGCATGCCGCCCGGCTTCAGGCCCGCGGCTTCGGCCTGCTTCTGCAGGGCTTCGAGCTGCTTCGGATCCATCTTCGACAGATCCGGCATGCCGCCCATGCCACCAAGACCCATCTTGGAGGCGAGGCCGCCCATCATCTGCTTCATCATGCCACCCTTGCCTTTGCCGCCCATCATTTTCATCATGTCGGCCATCTGGCGGTGCATTTTCAAAAGCTTGTTGATTTCCGCAGCATCGGTGCCGGAGCCGGCGGCGATGCGCTTCTTGCGGGAGTGTTTCAACATGTCCGGGTTGGCGCGCTCTGCCTTGGTCATCGAAGAGATGATGGCGAGCTGGCGGTCGAATACCTTGTCATTCATGCCGGACGCAGCGAGCTTGTCCTTCATGCCGGCCATTCCCGGCATCATGCCCATGATGCCGCCCATGCCGCCAAGCGATTTCATCTGCTTCAGCTGTTCGGACAGGTCGTTCAAGTCGAACTTGCCCGACTGCATTTTCTTGGCCATTGCCGCGGCTTTTTCCGCGTCGATGTTTTCAGCAGCCTTTTCGACGAGCGAAACGATATCGCCCATGCCGAGAATACGGTCGGCGATACGGCGGGGATGGAACTCCTCCATCTCCGTCATTTTCTCGCCGACACCAATCAGCTTGATCGGCTTGCCGGTGACGGCGCGCATCGAAAGCGCTGCACCACCACGGCCATCGCCGTCCATGCGGGTCAGAACGAGACCGGTAATGCCAACGCGCTCGTCGAAATTGCGCGCCAGATTGACGGCGTCCTGACCGGTCAGGCTGTCGGCGACAAGCAGGATTTCATGCGGATTGGACTTCCGCTTGATCTCCGCCATTTCCTGCATCAGCGGTTCGTCGATGTGCGTGCGGCCGGCGGTGTCGAGGATGACGACGTCGTGGCCGCCGAGTTTCGCTGCCTGCACGGCGCGGGCCGCAATATCGGTTGGCGACTGGCCGGCGATGACCGGCAGCGTGTCGACGCCCGTCTGGACGCCCAGCTGGCGAAGCTGTTCCTGTGCTGCCGGACGTCGCGTATCGAGCGACGCCATCAGCACTTTCTTGCGATCGCGATCGGTCAACCGCTTGGCGATCTTGCCGGTCGTGGTGGTTTTACCCGAACCCTGCAGACCGACCATCATGATGACAACGGGGGCCGCGGCATGAAGATCGATGCCGACTCCTTCGGAGCCAAGCATCTCGACCAGTTCGTCATGGACGATCTTGACGACCATCTGGCCAGGCTTGATCGCCTTCAGAACCTCGGCGCCGACAGCCTTCTCACGGACCTTGTCGGTAAAGGCGCGCACGACTTCGAGCGCCACGTCGGCTTCAAGCAGCGCGCGGCGAACCTCTCGCAGGGCGGCGGAAACATCCGCTTCGCTCAATGCGCCACGGCCGGTCAGTCCATTCAGAATGGAGCCAAGACGGTCCTGGAGGTTTTCAAACATCGTGTCTTCCTTCTTCGCTTCCGGTTGGTGCCCGGAAACGTCGGGTCTTTTGCCGGCAAAAACAAGACGCGAAGGCGCACGCAAAGCCAAAAAGCACCCGAGGGCGCAACGCGCTGTCGGATGTTGACCTCCGGGATCGATTTATACCTCAAAGGGTCCCGGTCGGTGGCTCCAAGTCTTGTAACTTGTCAGCAGATCGTCGGGCTTAAACAGGAGATGGGGCGCAGAGTCAAGGTGCGCCGGGCATTCGTAACATTTGCGTGGTGATTGTCTGCCCGCTTGAAGCACGCCATATGGCTTCTTATACAAGATGCATGAACCGTCGCACATTTTTCAAATGGACAGGTCTTGCAGCCGTCGCTGCGCTTGCAGGCGGTGTCACGGCAAGGAGCGCCATGGCTGGCAACAAGTATTATTCCGGGCCTGTCTCCGATCATTTCGACGGCAAGGCTTTCTTCAATCCGGGTGGCGAGGAGCCACGTGGTGGCCTGGATTTGCTGCGCTGGAAGCTCGGCAATGGCAATATTCCCTGGCCGGACACGTTCGCGAGCCCGTTTGCGCAGGCGGTGCCGGAGACGCGGGTCAGTGGTGACCGGATCGTGGTGACTATGGTCGGGCATGCGTCGATGCTGATCCAGGTCGCCGGCCTCAATATCCTGACCGATCCCGTCTGGTCGGAGCGCACCAGTCCCTTTACGTGGACCGGTCCGAGGCGCGTGAACCCGCCCGGTATCCGCATCGGCGACCTGCCCCCGATCGATATCGTACTGGTTACGCATAATCACTACGACCATCTTGATCTCGAAACGCTCTGGGTGCTGCAAGGCCGCGACAAGCCGCATGTCATCACCCCGCTCGGCAATGATGCGATCATTCGTTCGCGTGTGAAAGATGCGCGGATCACCGTGATGGATTGGGGTGGAAGCGAGACGGTCGGTGCCGGGGTGACGTTCCACTGCGAGCCATGTCATCACTGGTCGGCGCGCGGACTGGGCGACCGTCGCCAGGCTCTCTGGGCTGCTTTCGTGTTCGAAACGCCGGCCGGAAAGATATATCATATCGGGGATACCGGATTTCACGAGGGCAAAAACTATCGCGCTGCTGGCGAAAAGCATGGGCCGTTCCGGCTCGCCAATCTTCCCTTTGGCGCTTATGAGCCGCGCTGGTTCATGAAATCCCAGCACCAGAACCCGGAGGAGGCCGTCGAAGGCATGCGGCTTTGCGGTGCTTCCTTTGTTGCTGGGCATCACTGGGGTACAGTGAAGCTTACCGATGAGGGTATCGAGCAGCCGGTCGAGGCACTGCATGCGGCGTTGGATTCGCGCTCGATTGCGCGCGAGCGGTTCCGGCCCATGCGGCCGGGTGAAGTTTTCGAGGTGCCAACTCTACCTCCCGCTTGACTTGTCGCACCTTCATTTGCTTGATGCGAAAAAAACATGAGTGCATGGGGAAAGTAATGCAGATCGAGTTAGAGCGCCCGACCGAAGAAACCCGTATCCAGCGCCTGAAGGCTCTTACGACCGGCACCCATGACACGCTCGACAAGCGAATCATGCGGGCTGAGCCTTTTGCCAGTCGCGAGCGCTATGCGCTGTTTCTCGACGTGCAGCATCATTTCCATGCCGATGTCGCGCCGCTTTACGCTGACGAAGAACTCAATCGCCGTCTGCCCGGCCTAGCCGATCGCAACCGTTACGAGGCGCTGCGTCAGGATATCGTCGATCTCGGCGGCGTAGCCGAGCGCCTTGTCTCTGCCGCTGGCCCGCTCACGCCCGCTGCCGCTCTCGGCTGGGTCTATGTCGCCGAAGGCTCCAATCTGGGTGCGGCCTTTCTGCGCAAGGAAGCGGCCAAGATCGGCTTGTCCGACGATTTCGGCGCACGCCATCTCGCCGGCCATCCGGATGGCCGCGGCCTTCACTGGCGCAATTTCGTCTCGGCCTATAACGAGCTACCGCTCACGGAGGCGGAAGAGCTTGAGGCTGCAGAAGGCGCCAAGGCGGCCTTCCGTCGCGTTCATGCGTTGGTCGATGAGATTTTTGGCTAAGCTTTTCCGCTCTTCTTCGAAACGCGAAACTGCTCTGTCTATCTGCTTCTCTGCAATTCCGGACGCAAAACCGGTTTCCACTTTTGCTGGAATTGCTCCAGTCAGCGTCGCGTCGCCACCCAGATCACATGCTTGGCCCCGCGCTTGCCGTTGGCGCGGGTGTTGATGACATCAGCGTCGTAGCCGTTTTCCTTTAGACGTTTCGTGAAGCCGTAATCCGGGCCGGACGACCAGACGGAGAGTACGCCGCCGGGACGAAGGGCCTCCCGGGCGGCGCGCAGGCCGCGGCTGTTATAGAGCGCGTCGTTACTGTCGCGCGTCAGGCCGTCGGGACCATTGTCGACATCGAGCAGGATGGCGTCGAATTTTCCCTTCGATTCACGGATAAGCTCGCCGACATCACCCTGATGGATTTTCGTGCGCGGATCGTCGAGGCAGCCCTTGAAGACTTCTGCCATCGGTCCGCGCGCCCATTTCACCACTGCCGGCACCAGTTCGGCGACGGTGACGGTGGCTTCCGGTGGCACGATTGCGAGCGCCGCGCGGAGCGTGAACCCCATGCCGAGGCCGCCGATCAGGATGGATGGCTTCGAACGGTCCTTGATCTTCTCCCATGACAATGTGGCGAGCGCCTCTTCCGAACCGCTCAGGCGGCTGTTCATCAGCTCGTTTGCGCCAAGCATGATGGAGTATTCCTGGCCGCGCTGCTTCAGGCGCAGTTCGCCGCCATCGTCCGGTATCTTTGCGCTGTCCAGTTGAACCCAGGGTAACATCGTGAAGCCTCGTTTTGCGGCTCCCCTAACACGCGTCAGGGCTTTGCGCCAATCTTTAGGGCGATGCGCCGCCACTGGTAATTTGCAGCACTTTCGGCCATATACGCCTTAAAGAGTGGGCCGGTGTTGGTTTTCAGGCCCAGAGAGTGGATCAGCATCATGGCAGGACAGGTCGAATTCGCGCGAATGAACGGGCTTGGCAACAAGATCCTGGTCGTCGATATGCGTGGTCGCACCGATAAGGTGACACCTGAGGCTGCGATTGCGCTCGCTGCCGATCCTGCCACACAGTTCGACCAGATCATGGCGATCCACGATCCGAAGACTCAGGGTACCGACGCCTGGATCGATATCCTCAACTGCGACGGCACCAAGGCGCAGGCCTGTGGCAACGGCACGCGCTGCGTGGTGCAGGCGCTGGCCGCAGAAACCGGCCGCAAGACCTTCACCTTCCAGACGGTTGCCGGCATTCTGAATGCTCAGGAGCATGAGGACGGCACGATCTCGGTCGATATGGGCAAGCCGGTTTTCGCCTGGGACAAGATACCGCTTTCGGAAGAGTTTTTTGACACGAGCCGGATCGAGCTGCAGATCGGGCCGATCGATGCGCCGATCCTGCATTCGCCGTCTGCCGTGTCTATGGGCAATCCGCATGCGATTTTCTGGGTCGACAAGGACCCGATGGAATTCGATCTGGAGCGTTTCGGGCCAATGCTGGAAAACCACCCGATGTTTCCGGAAAAGGCGAATATCACGCTGGCTCAGGTCAGCTCCGATAGCAGCCTGCGCACCCGCACCTGGGAGCGTGGTGCAGGCCTGACGCTTGCCTGCGGTTCCGCTGCCTGTGCCGCCGGTGTTTCTGCCGCGCGCACCGGCCGTACCGGCCGCAAGGTGACGATCGATGTTGCCTCGGCGCCGAGCCGTCAGCCGCTTGTCATCGAATGGCGCGATAACGACCATGTCGTGATGACGGGTCCGGCCGAATGGGAATGGTCCGGCAAGGTCGATCCGGTGACCGGCGCCTTTTTGCGCGATACAGAACTTGAGGTGAAGGCAAATTGAGCGGCGTCGAGGTCATAACCTTCGGCTGTCGGCTCAACACCTATGAATCGGAAGTGATGCGCGCCGAAGCCGAAAAGGCGGGGCTCAACAATGCCGTTCTGGTCAATACCTGTGCCGTGACTGGCGAGGCGGTGCGGCAGGCGCGTCAGGCGATCCGTAGGGCGCGACGGGAAAATCCGCATGCCCGCATCATCGTTACCGGCTGTGCTGCGCAGACGGAAAAGCAGACCTTTGCCGACATGCCGGAAGTCGATGCCGTGCTTGGCAACGAGGAAAAGCTGAAGAGCACCTCCTATCGCGGCCTGCCGGATTTCGGCGTCTCTGCTGAAGAGAAGCTGCGCGTCAATGACATCATGAGCGTCAAGGCTACCGCTCCGCAGATGGTCAAGCATATCGACGGGCATGTGCGTGCCTTCATCCAGGTGCAGAATGGTTGCGATCATCGTTGCACCTTCTGTATCATTCCCTACGGGCGCGGTAATTCCCGCTCGGTGCCGATGGGCGCGGTTGTCGAGCAGGCGCGCAAGCTGGTCGAGGGCGGTTATCGTGAGATCGTGCTGACTGGTGTCGATGCCACCAGCTACGGTGCCGATCTGCCCGGCCAGCCGACGCTGGGTTATCTTGCCAAGACGCTGTTGAAGCAGGTCCCGGAAATCCTGCGGCTTCGCCTTTCGTCTATCGACAGTATCGAGGCCGACAATCATCTATGGGATCTGATTGCAGAAGAACCGCGTTTCATGCCGCATCTGCATCTGTCGCTGCAGCATGGCGACGACATGATCCTGAAGCGAATGAAGCGCCGCCATAGCCGTGCGGAGGCGCTTGCCTTCGTGGAGCAGGCGCGCCGTCTGCGGCCCGAGATTGCCTTCGGAGCGGACATGATCGCCGGTTTCCCGACCGAAACGGACGAGATGTTCGAGAATGCCGCAACGCTGGCGGAGGAGGCGAGCATCTCCTTCCTGCATGTTTTTCCTTACAGTCCGCGGCCGGGCACACCGGCGGCGCGCATGCCTCAGGTCGACCGGGCGCTGATCAAGGAGCGCGCCGCCAGGCTTCGCGCCCGGGGCGAGACGTTGCATCATGCCCACCTCGACCGGATGGTCGGCACGGAGCAGACCGTGATAGTGGAAATGAACGGCATGGCGCATACGGAAAACTTTTCGCTGGTTGCAGCGCCGGGACTGGTTCCCCATGACATTCAGCGCGTTATGATTACTGGACATAACGGCAAACATCTCGACATGCGGATTGTGGCCGACGCGCCTCATGAACACGCGGCCTGACCGAAACGGATTTTTACATGGTAAGCTTCATCAAACGCGTCTTCACCTTCGGCGATAAACCGGTCGAAAAGCCCGTCGAGGAAAAGCCGCCGGTCATTGCGCCAGAGGTTGCTCCGACGGAGAGCGAAGCCGCCGTCGTTCAAGCGGAGCTTGAGCCCAAGACGCGTGATGAAGATCTGCCAGTCGCGCCGATCGATCCGGTGGCGCCGGTCGAGATGGAAACGGCCGGTGGACCATCTGCGGATGTAGCTGATGAAGCGGCAGTTCTTTCGGGGGTCGAGGATACGTCGGATCTCGGTGTCGTACCGCCTTCGCTGCTTGAGGCCGAGGCTGCGGCTGAAACCGATAATGCCGGTCCTGCGGAAACACCCCCCTCTGCCCTGCCGGGCATCTCTCCCTCAAGGGATGAGATCACGGATGCGCCGTCATCGGCTGAATCCGGCCATAGTGTGGAGGAAGGCAAGCCATCGGTAGGTGACGTGCCGGTAGATGAAGATGACATTTCGGCAAGCTCGGCGTCTGTTGTCGGGCAGGGGGCAAGCCGCTTGCCGATCTCCCCCCTTGAGGGGGAGATGCCCGGCAGGGCAGAGGGGGGTAA
>JAEXYH010000055.1 GCA_023451735.1 Pseudomonadota bacterium
CGACGTGCCGGCTGGGTTTCCCAAGTAAACCGAGCCGGATCTGTTTTGACGTTACGCCAATGCTTTTGGCGGCATCAGAAAATATCCGGCAACAATTTCAGATGATCTTCGATCAGGCAGACGTAACGTCACTCGCCGCCGTGAGCCAGAGGGAAGCGCAGCTTGTAGCGGATGCCTTGGCTGGAAATCGCATATTGGGCCCTACCATTGACGGAAGCAGGCACGACGCGTTCGAGGACCGTACTGCCGAAATGCGCCTTCAGCCCTTCCTCTCCCGCATCCCCGTCATCGGAACCACTTAGTTTCTCGTCCCAGCTGATATCGAGATAATCGTGTCCATCGGCATTTACCCGCGTTGAGGTGATATCGATCGGCCTTCCGCTTTTCAGCAAAGAGCCGTGGCTTACGGCATTGACGACCAGTTCATGCAGAGCAAGGCCGAGATGCAATGAAGCGTTCGGCGATAACAGCACGTTGTCTCCGGAAATTTTCACCATATGCCGGTTGTCCGGCATGTACTTTTCCGTCTGCTGCCGCACCAGATCGAAGAGGTAGGCGCCACGCCAGCTGGAATCGGTGATCAGGTCCTGGCTCTGCGAAAGCGAATAAAGCCGTCCCCTGAATTTGTGCAGGAAAAGGTCGAGCGAGCCGGAATAGCGTGCCGTCTGCAATGCGATGCTCTGGATGATGGCAAGCAGATTCTTGGAACGGTGGCTGACCTCACGCAGCAAGGCGCGCAGCAACCGCTCGCGATGCCGTTCCTCGGAACGATCGATGATCGTGGTAACGAGATGCAGCCCACCGGACTGGAACTCGACCGCCTGAACACGGAATTCAAAAATCTGATCGGAGCCGACGGTCACCTCGATGTGGCCTTTACGGCCACTTTCCGTCATGCCTTGCTTGAGCGTGAGCAGCTTGGCAGCAACCTCGTCACCGAACAATGCAGCATCTGAAGGATCCAGAATATCCTCGAGCGCCCAGGCTTCAGGCAGATTGGCGAGGTAAAGATAATCCAGCGTCCTGTTCTGAATGATGATGCTCGCACCCAGGTCGATAAGCGCGGGCATAAAGAATTCCCGCAGCTTGTCATCACTCTGACCAGCGTGCTGCCATGTCAGCGGAGACACCAATCTTGCCACTCCATCTACCGCTTCATCCTGTGACGCCCCGATGGCAGCGTCGGATGATCGTGTTTCTTTCATAGGACCGCCCGGCTGCCGCAACAATCGAGCGTGTCCAAAATGCGCGGCGTGATGAAGACGGCCGTGTGCCTCGGCTTCGTACGCGCCGGTCCGAAGCTTCAAGCATCGGCACCCGCAGGCTCAAACCATCATTAAAAATAGGCACAGAACAGTTAAAACAAGGGGTGACAGTCCGCATGAACGGACTTGCCACAACCTTGTCTAGGTAATTTTGTTCCGGCCGCATCGAGGCGAAGATCAAGCCGCTCACGCAGCCGCCTTCACCGCCTCGTTGAAGAACAGCGCCTGGCTGATCAGAGCCTTCACCATATCCGGGTTGAACGGCTTGGTTACGAGGAACGCCGGTTCTGGACGCTCGCCGGTCAGAAGCCTTTCCGGGAAAGCGGTAATGAAGATGACCGGTACATTGGAGGTCTTGAGGATTTCGTTGACCGCGTCGATGCCGGAGCTGCCGTCGGCCAGCTGGATATCGGCGAGAACCATCTTCGGCTGCGACGACTGGAACAGCGACACCGCTTCCTTGTGGGTACGAGCGATGCCCGTTACGCGGTGGCCAAGATCCTGCACCATCTGCTCGATATCGAGAGCGATCAGCGGCTCGTCTTCGATGATCATGATATCGGTCGCGACCTGGCGAGAAATCTCGCGGGACGCTTCATCGAGGAGCTTGTTGACTTCCGCGACGCCGACATCCAGCACCTCCGCCGCTTCCTCGGGCGTGAAGCCTTCGACGGAAATCAGCAGAAACGCATGCCTTGCCTGCGAAGGAATATTCGAAAGATTGAGCGCCGCTCGCTGTTCCCACGCAAACGGAGACTCGATCGGTCTGATCTCGATGGATGTGGAACCAAAAATCGCGACGAAGAGTTTATAAAGCGAAACACGATCCTTCGAGCTTTCCGGAAAAATGGAAACATCGGCGATCAGCGCTTCCAGAACGGCCGCCACATAAGCGTCTCCTGACGTCTGCGATCCGGTTACCGCACGGGCATACCGACGGAGATACGGAAGGTGCGACGCAACGCGCGTGGTGAGTGACATACAAATTCTCCCCTGGGCCCGATTGGGCAATTGACGCGAGATTAACGTGGCGATGCAAAATAAGTTCCGCAAGATGGAACTTATTTTAATCTCGGGCATTTTAATCCCGACAATTTGCTAGCAGGCGCCCGCGTGATGAGTGACGATATCAGAAAAAAGCAGGATATGACGACAGCCCAGCCCTCACAAGTAAAGCCCGGAACCATAGCTCCAAACGCCTCCATTTCTCGGAAGCTGAAGGAGTTTTATGATGCTGTGCAGGAAGAAGGCATTCCGGATCGCTTCCTTGATCTTTTGGAACGGCTGGAAGCTGCCGAACAAGCTCAGAAGGCAAACGCCAAGGCGGTGGATGCAAAATGAGTACCCAGGCCGAGTCCGATGACCGCGTCTTCAAGCGAGACCTGCTTGCGTCGCTTCCCAATTTGCGCGCTTTTGCCGTATCCCTGACCGGCCGCCATGACAAGGCGGACGATCTCGTTCAGGATACGATCATGAAAGCCTGGGCGAACCAAAAGAGTTTCACGGCAGGCACTAACATGCGCGCCTGGCTGTTCACCATCCTTCGCAACGAATTCTACAGCCAGATGCGCAAGCGCGGCCGTGAAGTCCAGGATAGTGACGGCCTGTTCTCCGAACGCTTTTCGGTGCATCCGGAACAGTATGGTCGCCTCGACCTTCAGGATTTCCGCGAAGCGCTCGACAAGCTGCCGGAAGACCAGCGTGAAGCGATCGTCCTCGTCGGCGCCGCCGGCTTCGCTTATGAAGAAGCCGCCGAAATCTGCGGCTGCGCCGTCGGCACGATTAAGAGCCGCGTTTCCCGCGCCCGCACCCGCCTGCAGGAATTGCTCGGCGTATCAGGCGAAAGCGATTACGGCCCGGACGCTGGCGATGCCGCCATTACGGCAAGAGCGTTTGGCAGCTGAAGCCCGCGACAAGATCACCAGAAGAGGCCGCCTGCAGGCGGCCTTTTCTTTGGCTATCCTACTCGAAATCATGTGGCCGCGTGTTTGCCCCTCATCCGCTGCCTGCATCCCGTCCTGACGAGGACAAGGGCGCAAGTCGCAAACCTCTTAAGCCCCTCACCGACGACGAGTTCGCCAAGCCACTTCCTGCACAAGTGGGAAGAGGGAATGGGTGAAAGGGCGAGACCCAATTTCGATACCCCAGTTTCACACGCGAATTCGCTGAACCCAACAAAAAAGCCGCTCGAGTAACGAGCGGCTTTTCGTTTGGGGAAACGGCGAAATCCTACTGCGCCGGCGGTCCCTGCCTTGGGCCTGCTCCGCTTCCACCTTTCGTCGCGAGAAAGCCAAGTCCCCCGGCGACGGCAAGCAGCAGGAGCGGCTTGGATTTCATCAGAAAAGGCAATGCCGAAACGGCAGCAGTCATGGCCAGCGCTTTCTGGCTGTTAGCTGCGGCCTCCCGTTTCTTGCGTCTTTCGTCCGCTGCATTCGCCAGCATAACGCAGGCGATGATGAACAAGGCCATCGCGATCATGCCGCCGGCGATCACCAGCATCGCAACCGGCAGCCCCCAGCGCTCACCGAGATGAACGGCCAAGGCGGCCACAAGCAATCCGTAGGCGGTCCACAAAAACGCCGCCGCGATCCCGTAGAGGATCGCGTTGCGCCTGATCTTGCGTTTCATTGCCGCAACATCCATCGCGATGAAGGATGCGATGAGCGGTCCTAGCGCTGTCAGCATCGAATAATCAGCGGCGCGAGAGGAGAGCAAACACGAAGCCGACGCCGGCAGCGATCGCAACCGACTGGATCGGGTTGGCGCGAATCTGGCCTTCGAGATCACGTTCCCAGGTCAGTGCCTGGTTTTTCGCCGCTTCGGCGATCTGGTAGGAAGCATCCGTTGCGTCAGCTGCGGCGCGGCGCGCCTTGCTCTTCACTTCGGATGCTTTTTCGTTGCCGACAGCCGCTACGGTCTTGGCAAGGGCGGAGATGTCTTCGCGCAGCTGCTCCAGCTGAAGTTCGATATCCTTGCTCGAAGCGGCAGCTCCAGCGCGCGGGAATTCGGTCGTCGAGGTCGATGCTGGCATGACGGTCTCCTGTTTGATGATCTTCGATTTGGCTGCGGGCGATGGCTTGGCCTTGCGCGGGGTAGCGACTGAACGCTTTGGAGTTGCCTTCACCGAAGTCGCCGGTGCCGAAGCCGAAGCCGGCTGCGCGGGCTTTTTCCGGGATCTGGAAACCTTGGGCTTGTCTGCAACGTCGTTCAATCGATGACTCCCCTACCGTTGGAAACGGCAACGCAAAACCTGCATGCCGATGGCTGCACGCGATCAACGTAGCGAAAAGAAGTTTGTTCCAATGCTGGAAGACAAAAACTGAGAAAGTCTCAGCCGGTTTTCGTCTTCGGATCGAGCATGTCGCGAAGGCCGTCTCCAAGCATATTGAGCCCGAGCACGGCAAGCGCGATCGCCATCCCGGGCAGGATGGCCAGCCAAGGCGCCTGGCCAAAAAATGTCTGGCTGTCGGCCAGCATACGCCCCCATGTTGGCGCAGGCGGCGGCATGCCAAGCCCGAGAAAGGAAAGTCCGGCCTCGGTGAGGATCGCCAGGCCGAGCTGGATCGTCACCTGCACAATAATCAGGTTGGAAATGTTCGGCAGGATGTGGACCAGCGTGATCTTCGCCTTCGACCGGCCGATCCCGACCGCCGCCGTCACATAATCCCGTGTCCAGATCGGCTTGGCCCCGGCAAGCGTCAGCCGCGCGAAGACCGGCACCATGAACACCGCGATGGCGATGATCGCCGTAAACCGCCCCGAGCCGAGAAACGCTCCAAGCATCATCGCCGAAAGGATGGGAGGCACAGCAAAGATGATATCGCAGCCGCGCATCACGATCAGTTCCAGCCATCCCCGCCGCATCGCGACAATCACGCCGATGGCAGAACCGACCGTCGCACCGATCGCCACCGCCAGAAACGACGTAGAGAGCGAATTCCACGCCCCCACCATCAGCATCGAGGCGACATCCCTTCCGAACTGATCCGTACCGAGCAGCCCGCCCGGCCCGAGCGGCGGCTTCAACCGCTGCACGATATTCATCTTCGACGGCAGCGATGGTGTCCAGACAAGCGAAAGCAGCGCTAAGCCAACCAGCATCAATGTGACGACAAGCCCAATGAGCAGTACGGGGCGACGAAAAATCCCGGCCATCACGTCGTCACCCTCAACCTCGGATCGATCACCAGATAGGCGAGATCGACGAGGAAATTCATCACGATGACAAACGCTGAGAAGAACAGCACCACGTCCTGCATCACGATCACGTCACGCTGGGACAGAGCCTGCAGCGCAAGCCGACCGAGGCCCGGCAGATTGAACACGTTTTCCACCAGAACGGCGCCCGCGATCAGAAAGGTGAACTGCAGCCCGATCATGGTCACGACCGGGATCAGCGCATTGGGCAACGCATGCCGCCAAACCGCCGCCCGGTCATCCAGACCCTTGGCTCGCGCCGTGCGGACAAAATCCTCGTTCATCACTTCCAGCACCGAACTGCGCGCCACCCGCGTCAACACCCCCGCCTGTGGCAGGGCAAGCGCCAGGGCCGGCATCATAAGCGCCGTGAGACCCGCCCCCAATCCCGCATTCCAGCCCGGAAACCCACCCGCCGGCATCCAGCCAAGCTTGGTGGAAAAGGCGACAATCAACAGCAACCCAACCCAGAAGGCCGGCACCGCGATGGCAACATAGGAAAAAGCTCCTGCGAGATGATCGAAAAGTCCGTTATGCCGTCGCGCCGCGGCAACCCCCAGCGGCACCGCGATACCAACCGACATGACGACCGCCATCAGCGCCAGCGGCAGCGTCACCGCCAGCCGCTCGACGATCAGCCCTGCGACCGGCACACCATAGGTATAGGATTGACCGAGATCCCCCTGCAGCACACCAGCAAGCCAGGCTAAATATCGAACGATGAGCGGCTCATCGAGACCCATCTGCGCCCGGAGCGCTGCCAGTGTTTCCGGTGTCGCCGAGGTCCCAAGCATGATCGCCGCCGGATCCCCGGGTAGCAGACCCATAACGATGAAGATCAGCAGCGACACGACCAGTAGCGTGACGATGAGACTGACAAGGCGGCGGATGAGGATGGAGATCATAGGATTCCATGCTCCCTCTGACCTAGCGGCCATCTACCCCACAAGGGAAGAGAACACTCGCGGCACCACCTCGGCTTAATTGTGGCGTGAGTGATGCGGTGGTCTGGCCCCTTCCCCTTGTGGGGAGGGGGTGGAGAGGGGACTTTCTTCACTCGACCGACCTATTCTTCCCAAAACACCTCGGTCAGCACGTTGGACGGGATCGGCTCGTTTTCCCACAAGCCCTTCAGCTTCTTGTCCCAGATCCCGAGCTTCGGCATGACGAACAAAAATAGCGCCGGCACGTCGTTGGCGAGAATGGTCTGCGCCTCGCCATAAAGCTTGTCCTGCTCGGCGGCATCAGTGCTCGCCTCGACCTTGGCCAGAACCGCGTTGAACTCCGGGTTCTTGTAATTGAAGTAATACGGGTCGCGGGCATAGATATCGATGTCCATCGGTTCCGCATGGGCGACGATGGTCATGTCGTAATCCGCGGCCTTCAGCACATCCGCCACCCATTTGGCCGGAAACTCGGTGGTTTCGATAGTCATCGTCACGCCGATTTCGGCAAACAGCGCCTGCAGGATCTGCGAGGAACGTTGTGCATAGGCCATCTGCGGCGCCTTCATGGTGAAGGAAAAACCGTCCGGATACCCGGCTTCCGCCAGAAGCGCCTTGGCTTTTTCAACGTCGTAAGGATAGACGCCGGTCAGGTCCTTGTAGCCACGGTCGTTCGGCGTGTAATGGCTGCCGATCGGCGTACCGAGGCCCGACCATGCGCCTTCTACCACCATCGCCCGATCGACCGCCATCATCAGCGCCTGGCGCACCTTTTTGTCAGAAAACGGTTTGCGGGAATTGTTCATTCCGGCCACGACCTTGAGCTCGGTATTGCCGATCACCGTCGCCAGCTTGTCGCTACCCTCGAACGAGGAGACCAGTTCCGGCGCACCGAATTCCGGAAACGCATCGACATCACCCGCAGTCAGTGCCGCGGACTGCGCCTGCGGATCATTGATGAAGCGGAAGGAAGCCGTCTCCAGCTTCACCGACACATCCTTGTTCCAGTAATCCGCATTCTTCTTCAGATCGACCTTCGTGCCCTTGGCCCAGTTGCCGAAAACGAACGGCCCGGTGCCGACGGGATTGGTCTTGTTATCGCCCGCTGTCGAAGGCTCGACCATCACGGCCGCCGGCCATCCGAACCAGTAAAGCAGGCTGCCGGTCGGCTGCTTGAGTTTCAGCACCAGTGTCGAGGCATCCGGCGTCTCGATCGTATCGATCGAGGTAAAATAGCGTTTTTGTGGATTGACGCTGTCGGTCCCGCGGGCACGATCAAGGGTGAACTTGGCGACCGAACTGTCGAAGGCCACGCCATTGTGGAATTTCACGCCCTGACGCAGCTTGAACGTATAGGTCTTGCCGTCCGGAGAAACCTCCCAGCTCTCGGCAAGCTGTGGCTGCACCTTGCCCGCCTTGTCGATCGTCGTCAGACCTTCAAAGATGTTCTGCCAGGTCACCTGCCCGATCATCACCTGCGCACCGATCGTCGGATCGAGGCCACCCGGTTCCACTGTCATGCCGATCGTCGCCGCAGTCTTGGGCGCGGCTTGCGCATAAGGGGCGGCAAAAGCCACACCGGTAGCGAGCGCAAGCGCCATCACGCCACGCCGAGAGACC
The DNA here is from genome assembly GCA_023451735.1 of Pseudomonadota bacterium. GTDB lineage: Bacteria > Pseudomonadota > Alphaproteobacteria > Rhizobiales > Rhizobiaceae > Neorhizobium. The sequence goes on from JAEXYH010000055.1 coordinate 8,027, forward strand.
TGAGACCAGGAGAAAATCGTCTGCATCCTATAAGCTCCCCGTTATTCGCTGCGCGCAGCTTTGTTAAATGCAGTCTAAGAGCATTTCGCAACTGCACACAATGCCCATTCACCGCTATCCGGGCACTTCCGGTTTGGCTGAAACACACGCTCAGACGCGGCGAAATCCTTCGCTCGCGGTCATGAGCTGCCGTGTGTAGTCTGCCGAAAAATCGTGGCTTTCCAAAGCACCTGCCGTAACAGTCTCAACGACCTTGCCCGATTTCATCACCGCCAGCCGTCCGCACATATGGCTGATGACGCCGAGATCGTGGCTCACCATCACGAAGGTCAGCCCGCGATCCTTGCGCGCCTGTTCCAGCAGGTTGAGGATTTCCGCCTGGATCGAGGCATCGAGCGCCGAAGTCGGCTCGTCGAGCAGCAGAACCTTCGGCTCCAAGATCAGCGCCCGGGCGATCGCCACGCGCTGACGCTGGCCGCCGGAAAGCTGGTGCGAGTACCGGAAGCGGAAACCGGACCCTAGCCCCACCTCATCCAGCGCCCGCATGATGCGAGCATCGACATTATCGAAACCGTGGATCGCGAGCGGCTCCAAGAGAAGCCGGTCGACCGTCTGACGAGGATGCAGCGAGCCATAAGGATCCTGAAACACCATCTGCACGGTGCGGTAAAAATCCTTCGACCGGCTGCGGCCCGAATAGGACTGTCCGTTGATCATCAACGTCCCGGAACTGAAAGCATTCAGCCCCGCCACAGCTCGCAACAATGTCGACTTGCCCGAACCGCTTTCGCCAACGATGCCGAAACTTTCGCCCGCAGTCACATCGACAGACACATGATCGAGCGCGACGAATTCGTCGAACATGACCACCATGTCTCTGACGGAAAGAACACTGGCCGTCATAGCGCCCACTCCTTCTTGCGGTCGAGAACGGGGAGCGGATGCCGGTCGGAGCCGATCGTCGGCAGGCAATTGAGCAGACCTTGCGTATAGGGATGCTCCGCCTTGGAAAGATCTGCCGACGGCAGTTCCTCCACCACGCGCCCCGCATACATGACCAGCACCCGGTCGCAGAAGGACGAGACGAGCCGCAGGTCATGCGACACGAAGATCAGCCCCATGCCACGCTCGGCCACCAGCTTGTCGAGAATGCCGAGCACTTCCAGCTGCACGGTCACATCCAGCGCCGAGGTCGGCTCGTCGGCGATCAGCAGTTCCGGGCCGCAGATCAGCATCATCGCGATCATCACACGCTGCCCCATGCCGCCGGAAACCTCGTGCGGATAGAGCGAGAAAACGCGTTCTGGATCGCGGATCTGCACCGCCTCCAGCATGGTGAGCGTGCGCGTTTTCGCCTCCGAGGTAGAGACCCTCTCATGTGTCTTCAACGTCTCGATGATCTGCCGACCGATGGTCATAACCGGGTTCAGCGAATACTTTGGATCCTGCAATACCATGCCGATCCGTTTCCCCCGGATCTCGCGACGCTCCCTGTCGGAAATCCGGAGCAGGTCGCGCCCGGCGAAATTCAGCGTTTTGGCCGTGATCTTCGCATGCTTCGGTGTTAGCCCCATGATCGCCCGACCGGTCTGCGACTTGCCCGACCCGCTCTCGCCGACAATGCCCAGCCGTTCGCGCCCGAGCGTGAACGACACGCCGCGCACGGCCTCGATCACACCGGTGCGTGTCGGAAAGCTGACGCGCAGGTCTTCAACCGTCAGAAGCTTGTCGCTCCCAGAAACAGCGCTCATTGGCCTGCCTCCTTCGGGTCCAGCGCATCGCGCAACCCGTCGCCAAGCAGGTTGAAACCGAGGCTGACGATCAGGATGGCCGCACCCGGCATGGCCGCTACCCACCACTGGTCGAGAATGAAGCGACGGCCGGACGCGATCATCGCACCCCATTCCGGTAGTGGCGGCTGCGCGCCGAGGCCCAGGAAGCCGAGGCCGGCTGCGGTCAGGATGATGCCAGCCATATCGAGCGTCACGCGCACGATCAGCGAGGAGAGGCAAAGCGGCATGACATGGCGCAGGATGATACGGAACGGCGACGCCCCCATCAGCTTCACCGCAGAGATGAATTCCGAATTTCGGAACGTCATCGTCTCGGCGCGCGCGATACGCGCATAAGGCGGCCATGAGGTGACGGCGATGGCGAGAACCGCATTTTCGATCCCCGGCCCGAGAGCGGCCACCAGTGCCAGCGCCAGAACCAGCTTCGGGAAGGCGAGAAAGATGTCGGTGATCCGCATCAGCACCGCATCCACCCAGCCACCGGCATAACCGGAAACCGTGCCGATGATCAGGCCGACGGGTGCTGCGATGATCGCCACCAGCACCACGACGAACAGCGTCAGCCGCGACCCGTGGATCAGCCGCGAGAGAATATCGCGCCCCTGGTCGTCCGTACCGAGCAGATAACCCGCACTTCCCGGCGGCAGAAGCCGCGCATTCATCAGGTCGCCCTGCACCGGGTTATGCGGCGCCAGCACGTCGGCAAAGATCGCAACAAGGATCAGCAGGATGATGATGCCGAGACCGGCCAGCGCCAGCCGGTTGGCAGAAAACCGCCGCCAGATCACATAGGCGCGGCCGAGCCGTGCCTGATGCCGCGAGGTCGGCTGTTCGGACAAGAGCCATTCGCGGCTATAGGGTTTCAAATTCGCATCCAGAACACTCATCGGCTTCTCGTCCTCGGATCAAGCGTCCGGTAGAGAAGGTCGGACAGGATATTGATGGCAATGAACACGGCGCCGATGACGATCGTGCCACCGAGCACGGCGTTCATGTCGGCATTCTGCAGTGAGTTGGTGATGTAGAGCCCGAGCCCCGGCCACGAAAAGATCGTCTCCGTCAGCACCGAGCCTTCCAACAGCCCCGCATAGGAAAGCGCGATCACCGTCACCAGCGGCACGGCGGCGTTGCGCAATGCGTGGAACCAGATGATCCGCGTTTCCGAGAGGCCTTTCGCCCGTGCCGCAACCACATATTCCTGTTGCAACTCGTTGAGCATGAACGAGCGCGTCATGCGGCTGATATAGGCAAGCGAGAAGTAACCGAGCAGCCCACCCGGCAGGATGATGTGGCGGAACAGGTCCCAGGCCACATCCCACTGCCCCTGCCAGATCGCGTCGAACAGAAAAAAGCCCGTCTGCGGCGTGAACGTATATTCGTAGACGATGTCGATCCGCCCCGGATAGGCCACCCATCCGAGCTTGGCGTAGAACAGCACCAGCGCCAGCAGACCGAGCCAGAAGATCGGCACGGAATAGCCGATCAACCCGATCACGCGCACGATCTGGTCGGCGATCGATCCGCGCTTGACCGCTGCCAGCACCCCGAGCGGCACGCCGATCAGCGCTCCGATGATCGTGCCGATCGTTGCAAGCTCGATCGTTGCGGGAAACACCCGCGCGATATCGGTCATCACGGGATTGGTGGTTAGCACCGAAATGCCGAAATCGCCGGTCATCGCCTGCTTTATATAGATCCAAAACTGCTGGTAGAGCGGCAGGTTGAGGCCAAGCTCTTCCCGCACCCGCTCCACCACATGCGCCGGCGCACGGTCACCGACGATCGCCAGCGCCGGGTCGATCGGCACCACGCGTCCGATGAAGAATGTGACGGCCAGAAGGCCGAGAAAGGTGGTGACGACCGTGACCACGAAACGGATCACCGCCATGCCAAAGGAGGAAGCACGGCGCCGGTTGCGCCGTGTCACTGCCGTCGTATCGGTAAGCGTCAAGGAGTTCTCCTTGAGAGGATTGAAGGGGACACAACCTCTGCCCCCAGGATTACCATGGATGAAAAGTCCCCTTTGGCCTGCCGGCCATTTCCCCCACAAGAGGGAGAAAACCTGCGACACCCGCTTACGTCACTTGGGCCTCAGCGGTGCTGTCAGGTTAAGCCCTCCCCCTTGTGGGGAGGGTTTTTGGGAGGGGTCTTTCCCGATACGTCCAACGACTACTTCGAAACCGGATAGACGAAGTTCGTATCGAAGCTCGGCCCCAGTTTGAAGTCCTTCAGCTTGGCGGAATAACCGGCCACTTCCGTCTGCTGGAAGACGATCACGAACGGACTCTGTGCCAGCGCCTTTTTCTGCAGGTCCTCATAGATTGCCGCACGCTTGGCCGCATCCTTTTCCAGAAGCGCCCCCTGGGCTGCCTCTTCGATCTCCTTCGGCACATCCCAGGCATTACGCCAGGCCAGCGTCTTGTTCTTGCCCTCGTCGGAATTGTCGTAGTTGATGACGAAGGTCTCGGCATTCGAGTTCGGGTCGAAATAGTCCGAACCCCACTGGCCGATATAGATGTCGTGGGTGCGGGCGCGATACTTGGTCAGCGTCTGCTTGCCGTCACCCGGAATGATCTCCAGCTTGATACCGGCCTGCGCCAGCGTCTGCTGCACGCTTTCGGCAATGCCCGTCACCGGCTGCGTGTTGCGCACATCCATGGTCACGGTAAAACCGTCGGCAAGTCCGGCCTTGGCCAGCAGCTCCTTGGCCTTGGCCACATCGAGCTTGTAAGGGTTGTCGGCAAGCGCGCCGAGCTGACCCTTGGGCAGGAAAGTCTGGTGGATATCGCCGATACCCTTGATCAGGGTCGCACCGATCGCATCATAGTCGACGAGATACTTGAACGCTTCAGCCACCTCGGGCTTGGCAAGCTTCTCGTTCTTCTGGTTGAGGCTGAAATAGTAGATCGTGCCCTTCGGTGCCGAGGTAAGCTGGATGCCTTCCTTCTTGGAAACCGCTTCCACGTCGTTCGGCTCAAGATTGCGGGCAACGTCGATATCGCCGTTTTCCAGCGCCAGGCGCTGGCCGGAGCTTTCCTTCATGTGCCGGTAGATGACGCGCTTCAATTTCGGCGCTTCACCGTAATAGTTCGGGTTGGCCTCCATGATCACGGCCTCGTTGGCACGCCATGCGAGAACCTTGTAGGGGCCGGAACCGGCAAACCCGGTCTTCATCCATTCATTGCCGAAATCGGTCTCATATTTGTAGTCGGCCGAAGGCGTCATAGCCTTGGCATGTTCCATCACCACCTTCTTGTCGACCACGGAGGCGACGGTGGCGGTCAAGACGTTCAGCACGAAGCTCGGCGCATAGGCCTTGTCGACCGTGAAGGTGAACGTGTCGGGTGCCGTCGCTTTGGCCTTTTCGGCAACATTGTCACCGGTCAGCCCGAACTGAGTCAGCAGGAAAGCCGGCGATTTGTCGAGCTTGACGGCACGTTCGAACGAAAAGGCGACGTCTTCCGCCGTGAGCGGATTGCCGGAAGCGAACTTCAGGTCAGGCTTCAGCTTGAACGTATAGGTCATGCCGTCATCGGAAACCGTCCAGCTTTCGGCCAGATCGCCAACGACCTTGGACGTGTCGGCCGGATCAAGCATCACCAGCTTGCTGTAGGTATTGGCAGTCACTTCGGCAGTCGAAAGTTCGAAGGCCTCGCCCGGATCGATGGTGATGATGTCGTCGATCGCAAAACCTTCGACCAGCGTGTCGGCAGGCGTTGCGGCGAATGCCTCCCCGGAAACACTAAAGGGCGCTGCTGCCAGCAGCAGCGACAGCGCGGCACCCGTCGAAAGCACACGGACGGAAGTGCGGAAAGAATGGAGCATGATCAGTTCCCCTGTTTTCATTTGCTCATGTCCGGCCCTTTGGGACCGTTATTCGTGCCAAGCTTTACCCAGAACCCTCAACCAGTTCTCGCGGGCCAGCTTGGCCAAATCATCGCCAGCGTATCCCCCTGATTTTAGGGCTGCAACCAGATTCTGATTGCCCGCTGCATCGCGAATTTCAGAGGGCACTGTGCAGCCGTCGAAGTCCGATCCGATCGCCACATGATCAATCCCCATCCGCTCAACCATATAGTCCACATGGCGTATCATCTCGGAAAGTGGCGTGGCCGCAATGTCCAGTCCATCATCGCGCAGCATGGTCACGGCATAGTTCAGGCCGACAAGCCCGCCGCTCTCCTTGATTGCATCCATCTGCCTGTCGGTCAGGTTGCGCGCCACCGGCGTCAGCGCATGCGCGTTTGAATGGCTAGCTATCAGCGGTTGGTCGGATGTCTTGGCCACATCCCAAAAACCTTTTTCGGTAATGTGCGACAGGTCGATCAGAATGCCGAGCCTGTTGCAGGCGCGAACCAGCTCAAAGCCGAGATCGGTCAGTCCCGGCCCGGTATCCGTCGTCATCGGAAAGGCGAAGGGCACACCATGGCCGAAAATGTTGTGGCGGCTCCACACCGGCCCGAGCGAGCGAAGACCGGCCGCGTAAAACACCTCGAGATTGTCGAGATCGCCATCGATCGGCTCGCAGCCTTCCATATGCAGCACGGCGGCAAACACGCCATCTGTCATCGCCTGCCGGATGTCCGCAGTCGAGCGGCACAGTTTCCAGGCCCCTGCCCGGTCGAGCCGAAGTGCGATTGCTGCCTTTTCAAGCCCGATATCGAGTGATGGAGTATATTCGAGCGGAGCTGCAAGCGGCGTGACATAGCTTCCGTTCGGCTCGGGGTCTTTCAGCACGAGATCGCCGGAAGGAATGTAGATGGCGCAGAGACCGCCCGCGAGACCGCCAGCCCGTGCCCGCAGCGCATCGATATGGCCTTCCGGTGTGCCTTTGGAAAATTCCACGACGGGATCCGCCCCCGCCTTCATGTTCCGCCAGAGCCGCAACAACACGTCGTTATGGCCGTCGAACACCAGTTCCATCACAAAGTCTTCCTGACAATTTCGCTTAGGGTCGCAAGGTAGGGTGCGGCGATCCTATCTACCAATACCGCGTCCGCAAGCCGAAAATAGAGCTGCGGCGTCACCGTTGACCCAGCCAATGGTGGCTACGCCACCCAAAGTCCTTCGCCGGCCTTGTTCAGGATCGGTGTACGGAAACAGGCAACCACCCTGCCCTTCCACTGCGGCCCGAAATCGTCGAGCTTCGCCTCCCAGCGATCCGATTGCAGCATCGCCGCACCGATAGCCACCGGCTCTACCCCGAGCGAGGTCATCAGCGTCAGGCCGGAAATGATCGAGGTGCCGGAGGAAATCACATCATCGATCAACGCCACGCGCTTGCCTTCGATCAGCGGCATCATTCGCGGATCGACATAAAGCCGCTTCTGCTGTTCCGGCGTGGTAATCGAGGAAAGCGGCACGGAAAGTTCTTCGTCGTACCAGAATTTCTTCGAAGTGCCGAGCGGCACATAACGGGCAAAACCAAGCATCCGCGCCACGGCCGCGGCCAGTGTCAAACCCAGCGTCGGCAGGCCGACAATCACTTCGGGCCTGAGCGCCGCGATCTTCGGCACCAGATCCGCGGCAAGCGCATCCTGCACGTCAAAACTCGCCTGATTGATGATCAGCGATGCCAGAGCGTGTTGCCCGTCAGCAAGCGGCCTAATCGGCAACCTCATCTGCTCACCGCGATCGAGCCGTGCCGGAAAGAAACCGGAAAACGGCCCAGTCTCGTCAAAGGACCCGGGAGCGTGCAACTCCTGCCAGAATTCATGCGGCTGCATCACACCTCCGAACACCAGGCAATTCCAGCAAAAGCGGCAACCGGTTTCGCGTCCGGAATTGCGTAAAAACAAAGAGATAGAGCATCGCAGGCGGTTTCGCCGGAAATGCTCATTATGCCAGAACTTCCAGTATCGGGCTTTCCAATAACGTGCCAGTGGTCACATCGGCAATGCCACGGTCGGTCTGGTGCGGACCTGCATTGCAGGCGAGCGTCGCGCCGAAGCAGGCCTTGAACACCAGATAGGGCGGTTGCCAGTCGACGACCTCATTCATCGCGGTGCGGATTGCACGGAACTGATCGGCCACCAGCTGCACCGGCTCCTCTGAAACCAAGCCCGCCAGCGGCAGCGGCAGCAGGCTCACGACCTTGCCGCCGATCGCCACTGCCATGCCACCGCCGGACGTAATCACCGCATTGGCCGCCGCCGCCATGTCGCGCGGATCGGAACCGAAAACCGTCAGGTTGTGGCTGTCATGGGCCACCGTGGTGGCGAACGCGCCCTTCCACTTGCCCCAACCGGTCAGGAAACCCAACCGGGTGCGGCTGTCGACACGGCCATGGCGATGGGTCACGGCGATCAACACCGTGTCCTGCGGGGGTACCACGAACCCGTTTTCGACAGCCGCATCCGCCTGCCCCCAGCTGGTGAAACGCGGCCGGTCAATGGTCGCGATCCTCACCTGGGTGCCTTGAGAGCGAAGTCTGAAATCATCTTCCTGCAAAGCCTGCAGCTTGACGGAGCGACGCAGCGGATTGGGGTTCATCCGGTTTACATCCACCGCCATCGTTCCATCGCGGGAAACGATGTGCCCGCTCGCCAAAACTGCGCGTGTGCGAAAATCCTTGAGGTCTTCGAAGAGAACGATATCCGCCCGACGACCGGCAGCGATGAGGCCGAGGTCGGCACGGCCGATCCTGACCGAACCGTTGAGCGTCGCCGCCTGCAGCGCCCATTCCGGCTTCATCCCGTAGCGCACCAGCCGGCGCACCACGTCGTCGAGCCCCCCGCCATCAACGAGATCGTCGGGAAACACGTCGTCGGTGCAGATCGTTACCGTCTGCGGCAGATGTCCGAGTGTGTTCAGCGCCTCAACGAATTCCGGCAGAAGATGGTCGTGCGAACCACGCATCTCGATCGTCAGGCCGGCCCGCAGCTTCTGCATCAGGTCGTCCGCGGATGTCAGCTCATGATCGGAGGTGATACCGGCCGTCATGAACGCCGCAAGATCGCCGCCCGCCAGCCCCCGTCCATGACCGTTGACCAGTTTCTCGGAGACCAGCGCCGACTGCACGATATTGCTGATACGCGGCTCACGATCGATCACGCCGCGCATGTTCATCACTTCCGCAAGGCCGGCAATCTTCGGCCACAGCAACATTTCGTCGATCGCGTCCGCGTCAAAATCCGCCCCGGACACCTCGTAACCGGGAGCCGACGGCACGCAGGATGGCGCCATGACGAGAGCCCGAAGAGGCAGCGATTTCACCGCTTCCACCGACCACGCGACGCCGTCGACACCGCAGACATTGCCGAATTCATGCGGATCCCAGACGACGGTCGTCACGCCGCGCGGCACCACGGTCTCGGCATAGGTCGCCGGCGTCACCATCGAGCTCTCGATATGCATATGCGTATCGATCAGACCGGGAGAAACGAATGCACCGGCTGCATCGATCACCTGCGCAGCGTCCGAGCGCGCTCCGCGCTCATGAACGCTGACGATCAACGGCCCGACAATGCCGATATCGGCAGGGCGCAGCTCGCCGGTCACCACATCCACCAGCGTGCCGCCGGCAATCAGGATGTCGAAAGGCGCATCACCTCGCGCCACCTTCACGGCATGGTCGCGAAAAGACGGCTCGGTAAATTCGCCAACGGTTGCGATAATGTCCTTCACCAGCTTGCCTCCACCTTCAATGCATCGAGAATGAATTGCTTGGCCTTTGCAGCATCGATATCCGCCGCAAATTGTGCGTTGAACTCCGCCCGGCCGGTACGCACCTCGACCACGGTGCGACCCCGTGTATGGTTGCCCGTCAATTCCATATCGATCCGCGCACTCTGCCAAGTCACCAGATCCGACTGAACGAAGGCAATCGCCGCAACAGCATCATAAAGCGACATCGCCTTGCGTCCGCGGCTCGTTGCGATCGCCACGAAGCCGGCAAGCAGATCGGCCAAGAGCGTCGCATTGCGGCCACCGGCCATGCGCACCGGCTCGACATCCTCCGGCGCGCAAAGCACCTTTCGGCACAGATCAAGATCAACCATGCGCAACGGCATGCCGTGAGCAAGCACGATCGCCACAGCTTCCGGATCGGCAAAGGCATTGAACTCGGCGGATGCCGTGTGGTTGCCCGCCGTAAGCCCGCCACCCATCCAGGTTAGGTCGGTAATCTTTGCCGCCAGATCCGGCCGCGCCAGCGCCACTGCAGCAATGTTGGTAAGCGGTCCGAGCGCCAGAATACGCCGCTCGCCTTCGCTGCTCTCCAGCCATGCGCAAAGCGTTTCGAATGCATCATCGACGAAGGCATCAGGTCCCTCCGGGAGCGCCTCGCCCGCAGTCGGCATGCCCGCATCGCTGAGAATGGAGACCGCTGTTTCGAGCTTTCCAAGAACCGGCTTTGCGCGCCCGGCATGAATGGGAAATGGCCAGACGAAGGCCGCGGCAGCGCCAGCTGCGTTGCGGCGTACCTGATCCAGCGGTGCATTGCCGAAAACCAGCGAGATCCCGTCGATGGCAAGCCCGCCATGAGCCGCGACCATGATGGCCGCCAGATCATCGAATCCCATGTCGGTATCGACCCACACACCCATTTAATCATGCTCCAAAAATACAACCGGATGGTCCATGAGGACGTCCGTATACACAAGAGATCGAAGACGAAGGATAGGGGGTTTCACCGGTTATCCTCCCGAGCTTCCTTGGCTGCGGCCGTGACCGATCTCATCGCCGGTCCCGTCGATTGTCGGGCCACAAGCGTCATCGGCACGCGTTCGCAGTTCGGCCTCGCAGCCGCCAGCCCCCCGGTGGCGCTTTCGTTGTTTGCTATCGCATGCCCGAGCGCCTCGACGGCGCGCTCCGCAATGGTCGCGAGATCCTGCCGCAGCGTGGTGATCGGCGGCATCACGACCGACGACCAGACGAGATCGTCAAAACCGCTGACACTTGCCTGAACCGGAACATCGATGCCGTCACGCTGCAACTCGGTCAGCGCACGCAGCGCCAGCAGATCATAAACGGCAGCAAAACCCGTAAACCCGTCCGCCGCCCGAGCCGCAAGATCAAGCGCGCAGCCTGCGCCCTGCAAAATCTCCAGGTCTTCTACCCACAAGGTCTCGCAGCGGATATCCTTACCCAGACCGGCCTTCAAACCGCTGATCCGGTCGTTCTGTACATTCGATTCCCTGCTGTGAGCGATCAGCAGCACCTTGCGATGCCCGAGAGCCGCGAGATGGCGGCCCATCTGTGCGCCCCCGTCCCAATGGTCGGACGAAACCGTGTTGCCGGGTGTCGATGGGCTGTCGATGATGGCGACAGGCGTGCCTATCTCGCCGATCCGTGATCCGCGACGGGGCACGACGATCATGCCATCGACACCACGTTCGATCAGGCGACCGATTGCTGCCGTCTGCTGGGCGATATCCCCACGGCTGTCGGCGATCAGCACGCCGTAGCCGGCGGCCGCTGCGGCCTGTTCGATTGCCTGAGCGACCTGAGGAAACAGGGGATTGGATATATCGGGAAGTACGAGGCCGATAACGCCGGTCCGCCCCGTCCTCAGCGCCCGCGCTGCATGGCTCGGCACATAACCGAGCTCCTCAGCCGCCTGCCGGATTTTCGCGGAAAGCCCCACCGAAACCCGCCCCTTGCCGGAAAGCGCATTGGACACGGTTGCCGAAGACACCCCGAGGGCGGCAGCAATCTCTGTCATCGTCGCTGGCGGCCTGGCGACAGTCATCGTTTTTACAGCGTTCCAAGATGATTAATCGTTTAATCAACTATAACGGCATACACGCACCATGTCGAGTGCGATACAACCTTTCATATAGAGAAATGATCGACCGTTGCTACCAGGCCACGATTTCCTGACGATAACGCGCCACCTCTTCCATCAGCCATGCCCGAAAGGCAACAACCGGCGGAAAACTGGCTTTGGCATGCGGCGCAACCGCGTAATAGGCGCTGGGGCTCACCACCTGATGCGGAAACGCTTCCACCAGCTGTCCACCTGCCAGTTCCGTATCGATCAGGAAAAGCGGCATCAGGCCGACACCCAAACCCGCAATGCAGGCCTGCGTCACGCTGCCGAACTGCTCGAAGCGCATACCCTCACTGACGCTGCCCGCAATCCGCAGGCTCTCGAACCAGTGCCTCCAGCCGCCCGGCCGCGACGCCATATGCAGAAGCGGCAGACGCAACAGATCTTCGGCACGCTCGACCGGATGAGCACCAAGAAAGGCGGGGGAGCAGACAGGAGCTACCATCTCCTCCATCAGAAAAGTGCATTCGGCACCCGGCCATTCCGGCCCATTTACTCCCCTTGGCCCGACATGGATTGCCATGTCGATGCCATCGCGGTCGAAATCGAAAACTCCGATACGGGTCGCGAAGTTGAGCGTGATCTCCGGATGTCGGGCAACGAAGCCCGGAATGCGCGGCATCAGCCAGCGTGTGCCGAAGGTCGGCAGGATCGCGAGATTGAGCTGGTCGCTATGTCGTTTGGTCATGGCATGCAGCGCTGCAGACCTTATCTGAGACAGCGCCCCGGCAATCGCTCTTGCAAAATCCGCGCCCGCAGGCGCCAACACGACGCCGCGGCTGGTTCGATCGAACAGCATCACACCAAGCTGCTCTTCCAGCCCTGAAACCTGCCGGCTGATGGCACCCTGGGTCAGAGACAACTCTTCGGCCGCAAGCGAAAAACTGCCGAGCCGCGCAACGGAATCGAAGGCGGCGAGCGCTGAGGTGGACGGCAGGAGTTTTCGCGACAATTCTCTCATGCCCTATTACTAACCATCATAGGTAAGTGAGTAAACGGGCCTTGCGACAAACGAACGCACGGAGATAATCAATCAGGAAGAGTGATGACGTGGGTTACCGCCATCCATATAAACATCACCGAAGATGCTTCTTCGGTGAAAACAACGAGACGAAAACACCGGAGGACCCCCTTGGCCTTTATCTGGAACGACCCTTTCCTCATAGAAGATCAGCTGACTGAAGAAGAGCGCATGATCCGCGACGCCGCGGCCGCCTTTGCCAAGTCCGAACTCCTGCCGCGCGTAGAAGAAGCCTATCTCGAAGAAAAGACCGATGCCGGCCTGTTCAGGCTGATGGGCCAGACCGGCCTTCTCGGCGTCACCCTGCCGGAAGAATACGGCGCGGCCAACGCTTCCTATGTCGCCTACGGCCTTGTCGCCCGCGAGATCGAACGGATCGACAGCGGCTATCGCTCGATGATGAGCGTCCAGTCCTCGCTGGTCATCTACCCGATCTTCGCCTACGGCTCAGATGAGCAGAAGAAGAAATACCTGCCGGGCCTCGTCTCAGGGGAACTGATCGGCTGTTTCGGGCTGACCGAACCGGATGCCGGATCCGATCCCGGCGGAATGAAGACGCGCGCCGAAAAGATCGAAGGCGGATACCGCCTGCGCGGCTCGAAGATGTGGATTTCCAACGCACCGATCGCAGACGTATTCGTCGTCTGGGCAAAATCGGAAGCCCATAACAACGAAATCCGCGGCTTTGTGCTGGAAAAAGGCATGAAGGGTCTTTCCGCGCCAAAAATCGGCGGCAAGCTCTCGCTGCGCGCCTCGATCACCGGCGAGATTGTGATGGACGGCGTCGAGGTGGGCGAAGATGCGCTTCTGCCAAACGTATCCGGACTCAAAGGCCCCTTCGGTTGCCTCAACCGCGCCCGCTACGGCATTTCTTGGGGCGTCATGGGCGCTGCGGAAGACTGCTGGTTCCGCGCCCGCCAATATGGCCTTGACCGAAAACAGTTCGGCAAGCCGCTCGCCGGCATGCAGCTCTACCAGAAGAAGCTCGCCGACATGCAGACCGAGATCGCGCTTGGTCTGCAAGCCTCACTTCGCGTCGGCCAGCTGATGGACCAGCACCGCATGGCGCCAGAGATGATCTCCATCGTCAAGCGCAACAATTGCGGCAAGGCGCTCGACATCGCTCGCCAGGCCCGCGACATGCATGGAGGTAACGGCATCCAGGTCGAATACCACGTCATGCGCCATGCGCAGAACCTGGAAACGGTCAACACCTACGAAGGCACGCACGACGTCCACGCACTCATCCTCGGCCGTGCGCAGACGGGCATCCAGGCGTTCTTCTGAGCGCCAAGCACAACAGGACCAGCCATCCAGTCCGGCCTCATTCCGCCCGGCTCGCCTTGCGAGCCGGGCATCTAAGTACTGGACCCGATCTCGGCCGCAGAAGCCCGGCTTCGACCCTTCAGCGTCGGTCGCCATTTCATCAACCGCCGGATCGACGCCCGCTGCTCTGCGTTGAAGATCGCGTGCAACGCCTTAAAGAACGAGTAGGAAAGATAGTCGGGCAGCAGAACGGTCGCGCCCTTCATCGTCAACGGCACCCGATATTGAATCCGCACCGTCTGGGCATTCGACCAGCGCTCTTTGTAGTCCATGCGCAAAATCCGCATGTCGAAATCCAGGCCACGCTCGAAGCACCAGCGCACCACGTCCTCGATGATCAGCATTCCTGGTGAATAGCGTGAATAATCCGGATCGAAGCTGGTCGTAAGCAGCTCGATACGCGCCCGATCGATCATGGTCAGGAAAGCCGCGATCGGCTTGCCATCCAGTGTCAGCCGGAAAAGCCCCACCCGCCCGAACTCACCGCGCCTCATGCAGGCCGCCACGAAAAACGCACGCGCCTCGTCTTTGCCGAGCCACGGGCAGGACTTGTCCATGCGAAGCAGCCAGCGCCGTTTCTCGTCGATCACCCAGTCGATGGTCTCGACGGAACTGGCAAAATCCTCGGGAAGCTCGAACCGCAAATCACCGAGCTTCTGCAGTCGCTTGCGCCCCTGCTTCAGGTTCGTGCGGAATTTCGACGAATAGGTCTGCAGCAGGTCTTCGAAATTCTCGATGCCACGCCGCTCGATCATATAGCTGTCCAGCGGGTTTGGAATGTTGAAGACGCCCGTCTTTTCCAGCACCTGCCGCGCCGGACCATCCTGCTGGACGAAAGGAACCTCGATAATATCGGCCATGGGGCGCAACAGCGCCATGAGCTCCCTGCAGATATCGGCTGCGTTCACGTCGGGCGCCATCAGCGGATCGCCATATTCCTCGTGCATGCCGCACCCCAATGGCTCAAGACGTGTTGCAAAGCCAAGCCGGTTTCTCTGGAACGGCCAGACGGCGACAAGTCGCCTACCGGACCACACCGTGGCGCATATCAGCCGGTCACCCGCCGAAGCATCTTTGTTGTCCCACCCGAGTTTCGCCCATTCGAACGTCTGCGTGTAATGGGATGTCTCAACGGATCGCGCGAGGTCGTTCCAATCATTTTCAAGTCGAGCAAAAGCGTCCACGCCGTCAACTAAAACAGGCCGCAGCATCCGACTCCCCTTCGGATTTACTCTGAAATAGAATTAATTCATTACCAAAAAACGAAACAACAGACAAACAAAAAGCAACTCATCAATATAAACTTACTACACAATACAGTGATAGACATAATAAATCCGATGATTTTCTTAATTTATTCGTAGGAACAGAATATCTACGGATTCACCTTTGCCCTAGACATGCGAGCTCTCCATCCGCGCCGCTATTCGTCATTGGCCAAGATGACGCCTTGGGTGTATCAGTGCGATGCAGCTCGAGAAGAGCCCAGCGACCACGCACAGGAGAGACTTCGGAAAGCATGCACGCCATGGATGATGCGGAAGAAACCGCTACCCAGACCGGAGCTGAGAGCAAATTCGATGTCGGTGATCGGCTGCGCCTCGTGCGGCTGAGTTACGGCCTGTCGCAGCGGGCACTGGCAGTGAAGGCCGGTGTCACCCATTCGCTCGTATCGCTGATCGAAAAGAACAAGGTCAGCCCTTCGGTCGCATCGCTGAAGAAAATCCTCGAGGCGATCAACTATCCCCTGACCGATTTTTTCGCGCTCACTCTTCCGCCCGTCGACCAGATCTTCTACCGGGCAGACGAACTTACGCCATTGTCCAAAGGCCCGCTGACGCTGCTTCAGGTGGGCGATGCGAAATCCCACAGCATCCAGATCTTTCACGAATTCTACGAGCCGGGCGCCGATACCGGCGAGACAATGCTCGCGCATGAAGCGGAAGAAGGCGGCGTGATTGTCGCTGGCGAGCTGGAAGTCACCGTCGGCAGCCAGACCCGCATCCTCAGGCGCGGCGATGCCTATCTTTTCAATAGCCGCCTGCCACACCGCTATCGCAATGTCGGCACCGAACGTTGCGAAGTCGTCAGCGCCGTCACCCCGCCCTACCTCTGATCGGTTGACCTTTCATTTCTAATCGGGAGGTCGCCGGTTTGCAGAAAAGACAGGACAGGCAGCTGAAGCCCGGCGAGCAAGGCGATAGATCACGACACATTGCAGTATGACTTTTTTGACGGCACCGCCGGTTGATTGTCAGCATTGATTGTCTTAACTCAAGCACCGGAACCCCTCCGCCCCTTCTGCCCGCGGCGCCCTGCCGCGCGACCTGACGTTTCAAAACGAAAGTGGACCCCCATGCAGACCTATCCCGACGTAAAACTCTTCATCAACGGCGAATGGCGCGATGCCATCGGCGGCGAAACGATCGAAGTGACCGATCCTGCCACTGATGAAGTGATCGGCAAGATCGCCCATGCTCGCAAGGCAGACCTCGATCTGGCGCTCGAAGCCGCCGACAAGGGTTTCAAGATCTGGCGCGACACGGCTCCCTTCGACCGCTCGAAGATGATGCGCAAGGCAGCCGACATCCTTCGCGAACGCGCCGACAGGATCGCTTTCCTGATGACGCGCGAACAGGGCAAGCCGCTGGCACAGTCCAAGATGGAGATCATGGGCGCAGCCGACACGATCGACTGGTTTGCCGAGGAAGCACGCCGCACCTATGGCCAGATCATCCCGGCCCGCTTCTCGGGCGTCAACCAGATGACGATCAAGCAGCCGGTCGGCCCGGTCGCAGCCTTCACGCCGTGGAATTTTCCGATCAACCAGATCGTCCGCAAGCTTTCCGCAGCGGTTGCCACTGGTTGCTCCATCATCGTCAAGGCGCCTGAAGAAACCCCGGCATCGCCTGCCGAACTGATCCGCGCTTTTGCCGATGCCGGCGTCCCGGCCGGCGTCATCGGCCTGGTTTACGGCATCCCGGCCGAAGTGTCGGAATACCTGATCCCGCATCCGGTCATCCGCAAGATCTCGTTCACCGGCTCCACTCCGGTCGGCAAGCATCTCGCAGCACTCGCCGGCCAGCACATGAAGCGCGCCACGATGGAACTCGGCGGCCACGCTCCGGTCATGGTCTTCAATGACGCCGACCTCGACATGGCGATCGAAATCAGCGCCATGTCGAAATACCGCAATGCCGGTCAGGTTTGCGTGTCTCCGACCCGCTTCCTGGTCCAGGATGGCGTCGCCGACAGATTTGTCGAAGGTTTCGTCAAGGCTGCCGAAGCCATAAAGGTCGGCAACGGCCTCGAAGCCGATACAGTCATGGGCCCGCTTGCCAACGAGCGCCGCATCCCCGCCATGGAAGCGCTGATCCAGGACGCGGTCTCGAACGGCGGCGAACTCAAGACCGGCGGCAAGCGCATCGGCAACAAGGGCAACTTCTTCGAACCAACGGTTCTTGCCAACGTTCCGACCTCGGCCAAGATCATGAACGACGAGCCCTTCGGCCCGATCGCCATCATCAACCGCTTCTCGACCTATGAGGACGCGATCAACGAGGCAAACCGCCTGCCCTTCGGCCTCGCATCCTACGCCTTCACTGGCTCGGTCAAGACCGCCCACGCGCTCGGCCGCGAAGTCGAGGCCGGCATGCTGACCATCAACCACAACGGTCTCGCCCTGCCGGAAGTCCCCTTCGGCGGCGTCAAGGATTCGGGCTACGGCACCGAAGGCGGCTCGGAAGCCGTCGCTGCCTATCTCGAAACCAAATACGTCACCCAGATGAACTGATCGCTCCATCCGCGATCGCATTGACGAACCGGCCGGAGCCAGCGCTCCGGCCGGTTTTCTTTTGGGGATTGCCTGCATGCGCGGAGTCGAATACCAAAACAAATAGTGAACAGATGGATGCGATTAATGGCTGAGACAGAAGTTGAAACTACGCCTCTTCTGAAAGAAATCTTCAACCGTGATCGGCTGAACCATTTCGCCGGTGAGACAGCAGCTATCCATCCGGATTTCGACGGCGAGCGCTTTCTTCAACTCGCATCCGCGGGATTGGACGACCTAAGCATCATGCAGCGCCTGAGGCAGATCGCGGTATCTTTCCACGCGACGCTCCCCGGTCCCTACGATAAAAATATCGAGATCCTCTCGACCCTTGCACCGCGCATCAACCACGGCTTTGCCTCGATCACCTTGCCGGAATATGTAGCGCTTTATGGGCAGGATTACTTCGACCTCTCAATGAAGGCGCTCGCTTTTTTCACCCGCTTCGGCTCATCCGAATTCGCCATCCGCCATTTCCTCCTGAAGGATATCCCGCGCACGCTTGCCGTGATGCAGAAATGGTCGCAAGACGAGAACGAACATGTCCGCCGCCTGTCTTCAGAAGGCTGCCGTCCGCGTCTGCCCTGGTCCTTCCAACTGAAACAACTGATCGCCGATCCCGCGCCGGTCGCATCCATCCTCGACAATCTGAAGAGCGACCCGAGCCTCTATGTCCGCAAATCGGTCGCAAACCACCTGAACGACATAACAAAAGATCATCCAGACTGGGTTCTGGAAAAGCTGTCGCATTGGGACCAGACGGATAGCCGCACCGCCTGGATCATGAAACAGGCGCTACGCACCTTGATCAAGAAGGGCGATACCCGCGCGCTGCATGTCTTCGGCGCAGGGCATAAGGCACAGGTCGAGGTGGAAGCCTTCGCGGTCACGCCATCATCGCTCAGCCTCGGGAGCGCAGTCCAGATCATCGCGAAATTCACCTCAACCGGCTCCGCCCCGCAGAAACTGATGATCGACTACGCCGTCCATTACGTGAAAAAGACCGGCGGCACATCGAAGAAAGTGTTCAAGTGGAAGGAGTTGACGCTGGCACCGCATGCAGGCGCAACGCTTACCATCACCCGCCCCATCCGCAACTTCACCACCCGCATCCATTATCCGGGACAGCATGTGGTGGAATTCATCGTGAATGGCGAGGTGCTGGGCGAGACCGTGTTTGAGCTCAACACCTGAACAAAAAGAAAGAGCACCGCCGGGGCGATGCTCTGATTTTTACTTCCGCTTCTCGAACCCGCCCTTGCCGGCTGGCTTCTTCTTGAAAGGCTTGTCGCCATCCGCCTTGGCAAACGGCTTGTCACCAAAGGTCTTTTTCTTGAAAGGCTTATCACCAAAAGGCTTGTCGCCGCTTTTCTTGGCAAAATCGCCCTTCGGCTTTTCACCCCAGACATCGTCGTCCATGCGGCGCTCGGCGCTGGCCTTTTCGCCCTTCGGCTTCCAGTCCTTGCGCGGCGCGTCACCGAATGACTTATCACCATCCTTGAAAGGCTTCTTTTCGCGGAACGGCTTGTCACCATAAGCCTTGTCGCCGCGCGGGCCGTCCTTGGCGAAAGGCTTGTCCTTGCGGAAGCCGTCCTTCTTCGGGCCATCCTTCCACGGCTTGTCCATCCGCGGGCCTTCGCGCTTGGTAAAGCCCTCGTCATCCGTGCCGCGGGAGAACTTGCTGAAGTCCGGCGCAGCATCCAGACGTGTCACGCGGATACCGCGATCCATCGTCTTGTCCTTGCCGAGCTTGGCCATGAACTTGTCGGCATGCGCTTCGGCAATCTCGACGAAGGTCTCGTCGGCCTGCATCTTGATCGCGCCGATCTCGTTCTTGCTGAGATCGCCGCTGCGGCAGATGGTGGGGATCAGCCAGCGCGGTTCGGCGCGCTGCTTGCGGCCGACCGATAGCGAGAACCAAACGGCCGGGCCGAAATCACCACGCGGCGTCAGCGGCCGTGAAGCCGGATCGCCCTGGCCGCCGTCGCGCGGCTTGCGCGCCTCGAGCGATACGACACTGACATCTTCCGGCGCTGAATTCTTGCCGCGATAGAGCGAGACGAAAGCGGAGGCGAGCTTTTCGGCGTCGAAACGTTCGATCAGCTTGGCGATCAGCACCTGCTCGTCCTCATTGGTCGTCACTTCGGTAAAGATCGGATCGGCGAACAGCCGCTCCTCGTCACGAATGATGACCTCGTCAGCCGAAGGCGGGTTCGCCCAGGTCGGCTCTACCTTTGCGCCGAACAGCAGGCGTTCTGCCTTGCGGCGCTGGGTCACCGGCACGATCAGCGCGCTGACGCCCTTGCGGCCCGCACGGCCGGTACGACCCGAGCGGTGCAGCAGCGTTTCGGAATTGGTCGGAAGATCCGCATGGATGACCAGTTCGAGACCCGGCAGGTCGATGCCGCGAGCGGCAACATCGGTCGCGATGCAGACGCGGGCACGACCGTCGCGCATCGCCTGCAGCGCATGGGTGCGCTCGTTCTGGGTCAGCTCGCCTGAAAGCGCGACGACGGAAAAGTTGCGGTTGGAAAGCCGCGCATGCAGATGGTTGACGGCAGCACGCGTCGAGCAGAACACGATCGCATTCGGCGCTTCGTAATAGCGCAGCACGTTGACGATGGCGTTTTCGCGGTCGGACGGCGTGACCAGAAGGGCGCGATAATCGATATCGACATGCTGCTTCTGTTCGGCAGCCGTCGCGATACGCACGGCATCACGCTGGTAGCTCTTGGCAAGCTTGGCGATCGCGGCTGGAACCGTAGCCGAGAACATCAGCGTGCGGCGTTCGTCTGGTGCGGATTCGAGAATGAATTCCAGATCTTCACGGAAACCGAGATCGAGCATCTCGTCGGCTTCGTCGAGCACGGCCACCCGCACCTCGGACATGTCGAGCGCGTTGCGACGAATATGATCGCAGATACGGCCCGGTGTGCCGACAACGATGTGGGCGCCACGCTCCAGCGCCCGGCGCTCGTTGCGGATATCCATGCCGCCGACGCAGGACGTGATCACGGCACCGGCTTCGGCGTAAAGCCAGTCAAGCTCGCGCTTGACCTGCATGGCAAGTTCGCGGGTCGGTGCGATGACGAGCGCCAGCGGCGCGGCGGCGCGGCCGAAATGGTCAGCGTCTTCAAGCAGTGTCGGCGCCATGGCGATGCCGAAGGCCACCGTCTTGCCGGAACCCGTCTGGGCGGAAACGAGCGCGTCGGATGTGGCGAGCGCCGGGTCAAGCATGGCCAGCTGAACGGGGGTCAGCGTCTCATAACCACGCTTCTGCAAAGCCTTCGCGATCGCCGGAACGGCGCCGTTGATATCGGTCATCAATCTTGTCTTTCGGAATGTACCGCGCCTGCCGGCGCCTTGGCTGCAACGATCGCAGCCGAACGTTGCGCCGTCCCTAATGAATCCGACGACAAAAGTCAAAGCGACTCCGCACAATGCAGGCTCGCGCAGCGCGCAACTGGCGTTAAATCCGGCGACCGAGTATCCTTGAACGGATCGAATCCATCGGGAAGGCAGGTCCCGGATCCGTCTTGCGTGGCCAGGAAATATCGTCATGGCCGAGCATGTCGAGAAATTTGTAGCGTGCGTGCAATGCATGCGCGACTTCCAGCAACCGGTCCAGTTGCTGCTGCGGAAAGACATGCCACCCCCTCAGTGGTCCACCGCGCTCGTGTACTGCCTCCATCACTTCGTTTGGCGGGATGACCTGGTTGAACCATGTGACGAATTCCCCGCTCGCAAGTTTCCGCAGCAGGCCGCCATTGCAGAGTTCTATGCCGATCGAATGATTGTTGAGGCTAGAAATCTCACCCCATTTGCTTTGCCCCGCATGCCAGGCAACACGGCTGAACGGCACGATCTGCGCCACCCTGCCGTCGCGCCCGATAAGAAGATGCACTGAGGCTCTGGTTTCCTGATCGCGCGCCAGCGATTGCAGGTCGGCCTCAAACGAGGCACCTGCCGTATAATGGATGACAAGGAAACGCGGAGTGAGCGCACCACCCATCTTCGACGTACCCTCCTGCAAAACCTCGGTCTCGGCGGAAACCAACCTGTTGTTCTCGACAGAAAATGGCATGAGATCATCCCTCCCCGGAAACCCCGCAGCCGATCGTGCGCAATCAGTCGTTGGGTCGCCGGGCTTGGCGACACGACGTCATTTCCGAATTGGCACGAAAGCTGGCAGAAAATGGGCATCGCTGCCCATTGCAAGGATGGCACGAACCACTATTGATTGCAATCATAACATTTACGCAACCTTAAGATACACAAAACACCTTTGCCCGCCGCAGTGTCACGAACCCCACGTCCCCAGCCCTCACCACCCGCTCCGGCTCCACATCGAACTCCAGCGCTTCGCCCGCATCCGTCGTCGCCAGCACGCGCCTTCCATCGGCACGGTCGAGCACGCGGGTAATCTCTGCCGCAATCCCGGGCCCCTCACCCGACCAGTCGATATCGCTCGGCCGCGCATAAAGCTCGCCCCTGCCGTCCGACACACCCGCAGCCTCCACGGAAATCCCGCCGACATGGGCACGCCCATCCCGCACCTCGGCCGCAATCACATTGGCATCGCCGAGAAACTTCATCACGAAAGCCGATTTCGGGTCACGGCATACCTCCTGCGGCGTGCCTTGCTGCACAATCTGCCCGTCCTTCAGAATTACCACCCGATCGGCCAGATCGAGCGCTTCTTCCTGATCGTGGGTGACGAACAGCGTGGTGATCCCGAATTCCGAATGGATCTTGCGCAGCCAGCGGCGCAGGTCGCGCCGCACATTGGCATCGAGCGCCCCGAACGGTTCGTCGAGCAACAACACTTTCGGATCCACCGAAAGCGCACGGGCAAGCGCCACGCGCTGCCGCTGACCGCCGGAAATCTGTGCCGGGAAACGATCGCCGAGACCTTCCAGCCGCACCAGCCGCAGCAGATCGGCCACACGCGCATCGATCGTGGCCCGGTCGCGCTTCACTTTCGACACCTTCATGCCGAAGGCGATATTGTCCGCAACCGTCATATGCGGAAACAGCGCATAGTGCTGAAAGACGAAACCGACGCCGCGGTCGCGAACCGGAATGTCGGTCGCATCCTGATCGCCGAAATGGATCGCGCCGCCATCGGCATATTCCAGCCCCGCCACCATGCGCAGGATCGTGGTCTTGCCCGAGCCGGAGGGCCCGAGCAGCGCGACAAGCTCGCCGCTTCCGATATCGAGCGACACGCCCTTGACGGCCTGAAAGCTCTCGAAGGTTTTGACGACGTTTTCGAGGTGGATCTTCATGATGCTTTCTCTGCCGGATTGTCGGTTTTGCGGACGCGGCCAGCACCCTGGCGCTCAAGCGCCACCTTGGCGATGATGGTGAAGACGGCGATCAACGCCAGGATCGAGGCGGCGGCAAAAGCGCCGGTCGCGTTATAGTCGTGATAGAGCAGTTCGATATGCAAAGGCAGCGTATTGGTCTGGCCGCGGATATTGCCGGACACGACCGAGACAGCACCAAACTCGCCCATGACGCGGGCATTGCAGAGGATGACGCCGTAAAGCAGCGCCCATTTCACGTTCGGCAGCGTCACGGAAAAGAAGGTGCGCCAGCCGGACGCGCCAAGCGAGGTCGACGCCTCTTCCAGATCCCGCCCCTGCGCCTGCATCAACGGGATCAGTTCGCGCGCCACAAACGGGGCGGTGACGAACATCGAGGCGATGATGATGCCCGGAACGGCAAACAGGATCTTGATGTCATGCGCATCGAGCCACGGCCCGAACAGCCCCTGCAGCCCGTAGACGAACAGATAGGCGACACCGGCGACGATGGGCGAAACGGAAAACGGGATCTCGATCACCACGAGCAGAAACCGCTTGCCCCAGAAATCGAATTTGGTGATCGCCCATGCGGCGGCAATGCCGAAGACGGTGTTGACCGGCACCGCGATCAGCGCCGCAAGCACGGTCAGCATCACGGCATGCAGCGTATCAGGATGGATGACCGTATCGCGATAAAGCTGCCAGCCCTTCGAAAAGGCCTCGACGCCGATAATCACCAGCGGCGCGAGAATGACGAAGGCGACGAGCACCAGGACGATGCCGATCAGCGAACGGCGAAACAGCGGGGCATCGCCGACGCGCGGCGGCTTGCGGCGGGTGGAAACTGTGCTCATGATCTCACCCCTTCACCGTGTAACGCAGCGCCCGCGCCTGCAGCCAGTTGGTCACGGCAAGCATGAAGAAGGCGGCAAGCAGCAGCACGGAGGCGATCGCCGCGGCGGCCTGATAATCGTATTCCTCCAGCCGGATGAAGATCAGCAATGCCGTGATTTCCGTCGACATCGGCTGGTTGCCGGCGATGAAGATGATCGCGCCGAATTCACCGAGGCAGCGGGCAAAGGACAGCGACACACCGGCGAGCAGTGCGGGAGCAAGCAGCGGCAGGATGACCTTGCGAAAGATCGTCCAGTCTGAACCGCCAAGCGATTGCGCCGCCTCTTCCAGTGCCGGATCGAGATCCTCCAGCACCGGCTGCACCGTGCGCACGATAAACGGCAGCGAGGTAAAGCACATGGCGATCATGATGCCGATCGGCGTATAGGCCACCTTGATGCCGAAACCTTCGAGCACCGAGCCGAACCAGCCGCTATTGGCAAACAACGCGGTCAGCGCAATACCGGCAACGGCGGTCGGCAGCGCAAACGGCAGATCTACCACTGCATCGACAATGCGACGGCCGGGAAACCGGTACCGGGTGATGACCCAGGCAAGCGAAAGCCCGAAGAACAGGTTGAAGACAGTGGCGCCAAGCGCCGAAAGCACCGTGACGCGATAACTCGCCATCGAGCGCGACGACGAAACGATCCGCCAGTAATCCTCGAAACCGAGGCTCGCGGCCTTGAATGCGAGCGCCGCCAGCGGCAGCACGACGATCAAGCCGACATAAAACAGAGTCACGCCCAGCGATAGCGGCAGGCCGGGCAGGACATTTCGTCGTCTCACGCGGTCGTTTCCTTACTTAATGCAAATCCGGCGAGCCGAGTGGCCGCCGGTTGGGTGTCGCAACGCTTAACCCCCTCATTCCCGTTCCTCGGGTTTAACCCGAGGAACGGGAATGAGGGGGTGGAGAGGGCAGCCTTGCTGGAAGACCGCCTTGAGAGGAAAAACTACCGGCTGCCGTAAAGCTTGTCGAGCGTGCCGCCCGAAGCAAAATGCTCGGACTGGATCTTGCTCCAACCGCCGAACACGTCATCAACCTTGACGAGACGGATCTCGGGGAATTCGCTCTTGAACTCGGCAGCGACCTTTTCGTTATGGACGCGATGGCCGAACTCGGCCGCAATCTTCTGGCCTTCTTCCGTGTAGAGGAAGTCGAGATAGATCTTGGCCAGTTCTTCGGTGCCGTGCTTCTTGGCAACCTTGTCGACAACGGCAACCGGGAATTCAGCCAGCAGGCTGACCGACGGAATGACGCTTTCCACCTTGTCCTTGCCGAACTGCTTTTCGATGCCGCGGGTTTCAGCCTCGAAGGTGATCAGCACGTCGCCCTGGCCACGCTCGACAAAGGTCGTCGTTGCCGCACGACCGCCGGTATCAAAGACCGGAACGTTGTCAAAAATCTTGGTGATATAGGCCTCGATCTTTTCCTGATCGTCCTTGTATTCCTCCTTCGCCCATGCGGTGGCAGCGAGATAGGTGTAGCGCGCATTGCCAGACGTCTTCGGGTTAGGGAAAACGGCATGCACGTCGTCACGCGCCAGATCCGCCCAGCCCTTGATGTTTTTCGGGTTTCCGGCGCGCACCAGGAAGGCCGGGAAGGAATAGAACGGCGAGGCATTATTCGGGAATGCCTTGGTCCATTCCGCGGAAACAAAGCCGTTCTTTGCGAGAAAATCGATATCGGTGGACTGGTTGAAGGTCACCACATCCGCCTCAAGCCCCTCGACGATCGAACGCGCCTGTTTGGATGTGCCGGCATGCGACTGGTCGATGGTGACGCCCGGATGGTTCTTCACGAACGCTTCGTTGACAGCGACGAACAATTCGCGCGCCACGTCATAGGAGGCGTTGAGCAGTTTCTGCTCCTGCGCAAAGGCCGGCTGCACGAAAAGAGCGGCAATCGCAGTGCCGAGAATGAGGAGGCGGTTCATCAAAGGTCTCCGAGGATTAAAGGGTGGCAGAAAACTAACGGCACCACCGCCGGATCGCGAGACACCGCCCTCTCCCGGCGGATTAAGGCATAGAATTTTCATCCATTTTTGAAGACATTCGGCAACGGTTTTGCTTCAGCCATATGACAGGCCTTTCTCCCCGCGCGCATAACTCCTACCCGCTTATGGTTCTGGTGAAAGCCCGGCCAACTCTGTAGGACCCACCCGATAGTGCCCAGCACCGCCCTGAAATCGCCTGCCGAAGTCATCGTCCCATGAAGAACAAGAGCATTGGTTATGTCTACGTCCTGTTGGCCATAACCATCTTTGCCGCGCAGGACGGGCTTTCGAAATTCCTTGCTGAAAAATACCCGGTCATCGCCTTCACGATGATCCGCTTCTGGGCCTTCGCCGCCTTCGTTATCATTTTTGCCGCCTTTTCGCCCGGCGGTTTGCGCCGGGCTTTTGCCACCCGTCGCCCCTTCTTGCAAATGCTGCGCGGCCCGCTTCTGATGCTCGAGATCATTCTCGTGGTCTACGCCTTCACCGCAGCGGGCCTTGCCATGACACAGGCGATCATGCAGGCGACGCCGCTGATCATCACGGTCCTGTCGATCCCGCTTCTGGGCGAAAAGGTAGGCTGGCGGCGCGGGGCCGCCGTCCTGGTCGGCCTCATCGGCGTGCTGGTCATCCTCAACCCGGGCGGTGTCGAATTCGGCATCCACCTCATCTGGCCGCTTCTGGGTGCGCTTGCCTTCGGTCTCTACGGCATCGCCACCCGCGCTGTCGGCCGAGAGGATTCGGCCGTCACCAGCGTTCTCTATACCGGCATTTTTGGTGCCATAGCTGCCACAGCGATCGGCGTCTTCTACTGGACACCCATCGCCATGGGCGACTGGCCGGCCCTGATCGCGCTCTGCATCTGCGGAACGCTCAGCCACTTCTTCCTGATCAAGGCCTACAGCATATTGAGCGCAGTCGAGGTCCAACCGCTGACCTACCTGCAGATCGTCCTCAGCGTCGGTGTCGCCACGTTCTTTTTCGGCGAAACGATCACCATCAACATGGTCATCGGTGCTGTCATCGTCGTCGCAGCCGGGCTGTTCACCGTCTGGCGGGAGCATCGGCTCGGGATCAAATAATAAGCCTCCGGCTTCCTTCGCCTTAATCCGACAGCAGCTCCTTCACCCGACGGGCAAAGGCGTCGCTGAGGAACGGCTTGGTCATCACATGCATGCCATGCTCCAGATGGCCATGGTTCAGCACAGCATTCTCCGCGTAACCGGTCACGAACAGGACCTTGAAGTCCGGCCGCTCGGCGCGCACCGCGTCCGCCAGCTGCCGCCCGTTCATGCCGCCCGGCAGCCCGACATCGGTCACCAGAAGATCGATCGGCTGGCCGGAATTCATGATCTTCAGCGCCGTAGGACCGTCGCCGGCCTCCAACACGTGATAGCCGAGCTCCTCCAGAATCTCGACCGCCACCATCCGCACAAGCGGTTCGTCGTCGACGACGAGGATCGTCTCGTGGTCGGCAGATCGCGGCGACACTGCCACATCCGCCACATCCTCGTCGGCCCCTTCATCACCGAGATGGCGCGGCAGGTAGATGCAGATCATCGTGCCTTTGCCGAGTTCGGAATAGATGCGCGCCGTGCCGCCGGACTGGCCTGCAAAACCGTGAACCATGGAAAGGCCAAGACCGGTACCCTGTCCGATCGGTTTGGTCGTGTAGAAGGGATCGAAGGCGCGATCGACGATCTCCGGCGACATGCCTGTCCCGGTATCGCTGACGCAGAGCGACAAATATTGCCCCGGCACCAGCCCCCGCTCGCGCGCCGTCCTTTCGTCAAACCAGCGATTGGCCGTCTCGATCGTCAGCTTGCCGCCATCCGGCATCGCATCTCGGGCATTGATGCAAAGGTTGAGAAGCGCATTCTCAAGCTGCCCCACATCGACGAATGTCGTCCACAGACCACCGGAAAACGCGGTCTCCACGTGGATCGTCGGCCCGACACTGCGGGTGATGAGATCCTGCATGCCTGAGACGAGTCGGTTCAGAACGACAGGCTTAGGATCGAGCGTCTGGCGGCGCGAGAAGGCGAGCAGGCGCTGGGTCAGTCCCGCAGCACGCTTGGCCGCGCCCTGTGCGCCGGTTAGATAACGATCAAGGTCTGAAATTCGCCCCTGCGCCAGCCGTGTCTGCATCAGTTCCAGCGAGCCGGAAATGCCGGCAAGCAGATTGTTGAAGTCATGCGCCAGACCGCCGGTCAACTGGCCAACCGCCTCCATCTTCTGCGAATGGCGCAACTGTTCTTCCGAACGCATCAGTTCATCTGTACGCTCGGCTACCTTCTGTTCCAGCGTCTCGTTGAGAATGCGCAGTTCGGCCGCAGCACGATCGCGCTCCTTTTCCATTGTCCGGCGCGCCTCGATATCGAGCAGCACACCAGGGAAATGCAGAGGCTGTCCGTCGGGGGAAAGTTCCACCCTTCCATTCGCCTCCAGCCAATAGAAATTGCCGTCCAGACGGCGTGTGCGATATTGGTGAGCCCAAGGTCCATTGCGCGTCAACGCTTCGTTGATGGCCGCGGTCAACCCGGCCTTGTCGTCGGGATGCACCGTCTCGATGATCTGGTCGAGGCTCAGCCCTTCGCGACCCAGCGCCGGATCGAGACCGAATGCATCGGCAAAAGCCTCGTCGATGGTGAACTTGTTTGCCGGGATATCCCAGAACCATGTGCCGATGATGGCGCCCGCTGCCAGCGCAAGCTTGACCCTCTGGATGTTTTCGCGCGCCAGGGCTTCGCTCGCCTTGAGCGCCGCTTCAGCCTGCTTGCGGGCGGTGATATCGCGAAACAGCACCGAGACCTGCTTGAGGCTTGCCGGCTCCACCCGCGAACTCGACACCTCGATATGCCGGCCGATCGCCTCGAATTCCTGTTCAAACCGGATCGGCTGACCTGTGCGAAGCACACCGCCGTAAAGCTCGATCCACTTGTCGGCGGCCAGGGGCTCGATCTCGCGAAGCCGTTTTCCGACGATATTGGTGATGCCCGTCTGCCGCTCGTAACCCGAATTGGCTTCGATATGCACATAGTCGCTCAGCGGCCCATTCGGACCGTCGATAAATTCGATGATGCAGAAACCTTCGTCGATCGCCTCGAACAATGCGCGATATCGCGCTTCGCTCCGCAACAGAGCGTCGTCATTCGGAAAATGAACCATTTCGTCAGAACTCAAGAACCGATCCTCTCCAGCGGCGATGGACGTGAATACCACAACGCCGAAGGAAGGAAATCGGTTGCGACCGTACGATCTTCACCGATCGGCCCTCAGTCCGCCTGCCATCAACGAGAAGGCCTCTATTGCCTTGGGAAGCACTTCGGCCGGGTTGTCACTTGCGGCCACCCAAAGCGCGGCATTGAGGGCCGCACCGTTGAGAAGCCGTGCAGCGGCCTCGACATCGACCGGCTTCATCAAACCGGTCTCGACCATAAGCTGCACGCCTTTCCGCGTCTCGGCAAGGCAACTGTTCTGGCTTGGCCATTGCGAGGGGTCGCCCAGCACCGCCGGCCCATCAAGCAGCACGATCCGCTGGATTTCAGGGTCCAGCGCCATCTCGATATAGGCGGACCCCTCGGCCAGCAGCGCTTGCCAGATGTCACCCTCGCCGGTGGCCGCGCTCTCTGCGCCGATTTCCCTGGCGCGCGCTGCCATTTCCCCGTCGAGCTGGTCGACGACCGCAGCCAGCAGGCCGCGCTTGTCGCCGAAATTATGATAAAGCGCCCCGCGCGTCAGGCCGGCATCGGCTGTCAGATCGTCCATTGATGCATTCGCGTACCCCTTTTCCGCAAAGGCCTTGCGCGCCGCTGTGATCAGCTTCGCACGGTTTTCCTCCATCTTTTCCAGACGTTTTCCCGCCATCACAAACTCCAAATCTCAGATACGGCTCGTATACAAACTTGACATACGCAGCGTATGCGACCATTCTACATACGAGCCGTATATAAAATTTGATGCGGCTTGTGAAGCCGCATCCCATCGGATGTGCAGTTGATAACAACACCAAGAGAGGTCAGATCGTGACAAAACGCGAACCCATTTTCCCGCCGAACCGCCACGCCCTTTATGAAAAGCACGGTTATTCCGCCGCCATCCGCTCCGGCGACCTGCTCTTCGTCTCGGGTCAGGTCGGCAGCCGCGAGGACGGCACGCCCGAACCGGATTTCAAAGCTCAGGTCGAGCGCGCTTTCGAAAATCTTCAATCTGTGCTCAAGGCAGCCGGCGCAGGGCTTGATGACATCATCGACGTCACCACCTTCCATACTGATCCTGAAAACCAGTTCGATACGATCCTGGAAGTAAAGAACCGGGTCTTCCCTGCCCCGCCTTACCCGGCATGGACGGCCATCGGTACCAGCTGGCTCTCGGGCTTCGATTTCGAGATCAAGGTCATCGCCCGCATTCCGGCCGCTGAATAATGCGCCTGCCTGCAGACGTCTCCGAGACTATCCGGGGACGTTTGCCCCCTTCTCCGAAAATAATGTCTTTTTTAACCAAGGACTTCGGTGAAACCGCCCATCCGTTTCGTCCCCGCCCGCGGCAAAAACGCGACAATAGATCGTCATCGGATGGGAACCGGGTTCGCGAACCGGCCTCCTCACAGCGGGTCACGGCTCGGTTTCCGGTGATGGTCGAAGCTTTCGATCGGACGGGAACTGACAAGTCTCGAAAGATCGGATGACACGGCCGGGGCAGGCAGACCAAAATCGACCTCATACCCCAATGCCACTGCCTGCCCCATTCCCGTT
The DNA here is from genome assembly GCA_023451735.1 of Pseudomonadota bacterium. GTDB lineage: Bacteria > Pseudomonadota > Alphaproteobacteria > Rhizobiales > Rhizobiaceae > Neorhizobium. The sequence goes on from JAEXYH010000055.1 coordinate 38,725, forward strand.
CCAGCCATGCCGCGGAACCTCGCGTGGCGCGGGTGCGTACCGTGAAAGTCCCCTCTCGGTCGGGTATCTTCCCACGCGCGGACGCTACAACCGATGATCGGCAAACAACGGCGCGTGCTCCCCGACAAAATACCGGTCCAGATCCGCATCCGTTACCTCTGCCAGCGTCGCCGGCTGCCATTGCGGATTGCGGTCCTTGTCGATCACGGCAGCCCGTACGCCCTCGTAGAAATCAGAATTGCGCAGAAGTTCGGAGGCGACGGTGAATTCGCGCTCCAGGCATTCCACAAGACTGGAGCTTTTCCGCCCTGCACGCAGAAGCCGGAGTGTCAGCTTCAGGCTCGTCGGTGAACGCTTGGCAACTGTTGCAAGTGTTGACGCGGCAAACTCGCCGTCGTCCTTCTCCAAAGCTGTGATAATTTCCTCGACCGTATCGAAGCGGAAGACGCGATCGATCAGCGCCCGCTGTCCCTCCAGCTGGCTCTTGCCCGGCGAGGTCGCAAATCTGCCGATCGTTGCTGCAATATCCGCGTCGGAAGCACCTGCACCAAGCGCGCCCAGCGCTTCGGTCAACGCACCAAGCTTTTCGGACGGCACATGGTAGTCCGCGAAACCGGCAAAGATAGCGTCTGCCGCACCAACAATCTCGCCGGTCAGCCCCATCCATGTCCCCGCCTCGCCCGGAGCCTTTGGCAACAGCCATGTCGCCCCGACGTCCGGCACGTACCCGATCCCGGTTTCCGGCATGGCAAGCTTTGTCCGCTCGGTCACGATCCTATGTCTGCCGTGAGAAGCGACACCCACGCCGCCGCCCATGACGATGCCGTCCATCAGCGCGACATAGGGCTTCGGATAGCGCGCGATCGTATAGTTGACCGGGAATTCCTCCCGCCAGAATCGCGCAACCTCCGGATCGCCTGCCTTGCCGAGCTGATAGATCGCCCGGATATCGCCACCGGCGCAGAGCCCACGCTCGCCCTCGCCCTTCAGGACAACACAGGAAATATCGCGATCATCGGCAAATCGCTCCATCGCCGGCTTCATCGCATGCACCATGGCAAGGTTGAGGCTGTTCAGCGCCTTCGGTCGATTAAGCCTGATGATCGCCGCCGACCCGATGCGCTCGAAAAGGATTTCGTCGGTCTGAACTGCACTATCGGTCATGCCTGCCCCTGAATGTCACTAGCGGTCTGCGATCATAGCCGTGAGAAAATCAGTGATGCCAGAGATAATATTGGACATGATTGCCGCATTGGGGAGATGGCTGCGGCCCGTGGCTATCCCCTTACTTGCAATTTCTGAAACTTAGCCTTCAGCTAAAAGTTCGAAATTGCTTTCTCGCCCACAAGAGGAGAGATACGGGTGAGGCAAACTCGGCGCCTACCTCTCCCCTTGGGGGAGAGGTTACAAAATCAAGATTTTAGCCAAAGGCTAAGTCTTGGATTTTGTTGATGAGGGGTACTCCTCACTCAAGGAGAGCACCCCCTACTCCGCAGCCATCGGCAAATCCCGACGTTCTTCGAACAGATCGCCCTGATTGGCCGACTGACCCTCGCCTTCCTTTACCTTCGGCTCCCGTCCGAAGAACAGCGCATAGCCTGCAGGAAGCACGAGGATGGTCAGCACGGTCGCCACCAGAATACCGCCCATCATCGCATAGGCGAGCGGTCCCCAGAACAGGCCCCAGGAGATCGGGATGAGGGCCAGCACCGCCGTCATTGCGGTGAGCATGATCGGACGGAAACGACGCACGGCAGCACCGATGATCGCTTCCTGCCGGTGCATGCCCGCCGCAATATCCTGGTCGATCTGGTCAATCAGGATGATCGAATTACGGATGATGATGCCCAAGAGCGCAATAACCCCAAGGATCGCCACGAAGCCGAAGGGTGCTCCGGTGATCAGCAGCGCCATGGCAGCCCCGATAATGCCGAGCGGACCGGTGGCCAGCACCAGCAACGCCTTGCCGAAATGCTTCAGCTGCATCATCAGGAGAAGCATGATGACCAGCAGCATGATCGGCGCCTTGGCAGCGATCGATGCCTGGCTTTCCGCCGAATCCTCTGCACCACCCTGAATCTCGATCCGGTAACCGGCCGGAAGTGCGCCGCGAAGATCGGCAATCGAGTTGTAGAAATTGATCGACGCCTGTGTCGCCTCGATACCATCGGGCAGTGTTGCCTTGACGGTGATCGTCGGCAGACGGTCGCGCCGCCATTCGATCCCCTGCTCCATCACGGGGACGACCTGGGCGATCTGCGACACTGGCACGAACCCGCCGAAATCGGTCGGCACATAGACCGATTGCACGGCAGAGAGCAGGTCGCGGGTCGCATCCGGCTCGCGCAGCACGATCGAAACGGTTTCCTCACCATCGCGGAAATCGGCAAGCGGAGCGCCGGCGGTTGCTGCCTGCAGCATCTGCCGCACGCGCTGCGACGAGACACCGAGCGCACGGGCACGATCCTGATCGATCACCAGCTTCATGCCCGGCACCGGCTCCATCCAGTCGTCATGGACCGAACCGAAAAGCGGGTTCTGGTGGTAGCGCTCCTTCACCTGATCGGCGATGCGGCGCACTTCCGCCTTGTCCGGGCCGATGACACGCATCTGCACCGGCCAGCCGGTCGGAGGCCCAAGGAACAGCCGGTCGACCTTGCTGCGCACGGTCGGAAAATCGTCGGCAAGGATCTGCCGCAACTTGACGATCAACCGCTCACGCTCTTCCAGCCCCTTGGACATGATCAGCAGCTGGGCATAGTTCGGATTGCGGAGCTGCTGGTCGAGCGGCAGGAAGAAGCGCGGCGCGCCTTCACCGATAAAGGTGGCGATGAAGGTCTTGTCTTCATCGGGCATGATCCTGTCTTCAAGCGCCTTGGCCTGACGTTCCACTTCCTCGATCGCGGTTCCTTCCGGCAGCCACATGTCGACCAGGATTTCTGGCCGCGACGATTGCGGGAAGAAGCTCTGCGGGATGAACTGGAAAGACCACAGGCTGCCGGCAAAGATGCCGAGCGTCGCCAGAAGAATGATAGCCTTGTGGCGGACGGACCAGGTGACAGCATGCCGAACACCGCGATACATCCGCGTATCATAAGCGTCATGATGATGGCCGGTTCCGGCATGCGCACGCTGTTTCAACAGCATGTAACCGAGCCAAGGAGTAAAGTAGACCGCCACGAACCACGATACGACAAGCGCGATACCGACCACATAAAACAGCGAACGGACATATTCACCGGCGGTGGAATCCGCAAACCCGACCGGTATAAAGCCGGCGGTGGTGATCAGCGTGCCGGTCAGCATCGGGAAGGCGGTGGAGGAATAGGCGAATGTCGCAGCCTCCAGCCGCGGCAGCCCTTCTTCCAGCTTCCGCTCCATCATCTCGACCACGATCATCGCATCGTCGACGAGCAGGCCGAGCGCAATGATCAGCGCGCCGAGCGAGATGCGCTGCAGCTCGATGCCGAGATAATACATGATGGCGAGCGTCGCCGAGAGCACCAGCGGAATGGCGATCGCAATGACGATACCTGAGCGCCAGCCGATCGAAATCAGCGACACGACGAGCACGATGGCCAGAGCCTCCATCAGCGCCTGGGTGAATTCCCCGACCGCTTCTGTCACCACTTCCGGCTGGTTGGAAATCTGATGCACTTCGGCGCCGATCGGCAGGGTCTCGGCAAACCGCTCGTACATTGCCTCGACGTCATGGCCGACATCGGTCACCTTGAAGCCGTTGGCCATGACGATGCCGAGCTGGACACTGTCATGTCCGTTGAAGCGGAACTTGCGCTCATAGGGATCGACAAGCCCATCCTTGACGGTGGCAATATCCCCCAAGCGGATAACCTGATTGCCGGTCTTGATCCTCAGCTCGCGAATATCCTCCGGCGTCGTTACGCCACCCTCGACGGAGATACGCACGGAACGATCGGCGGTCTGGACGCTGCCCGATGCATCGACGTCGTTCTGACCGGTGAGCGCGGTTTGGATGTCGGTCACCGTCAGGCCGCGTTCGGCCAGCGCCTTGGAGGAAACGTCGATGAAAATCTTCTGCGGCTGATCACCGAGAATGGTCGCCTTTTCGACACCGGGCACGGTGAGCAGCATGTCGCGCGCCTGGATGGCGAACTGCTTCAGTTCCGGATAGCTGTAACCGTCGCCGGTAATGGCGTGCAGCGTGATGTAGGTATCGCCGAATTCATCGTTGAAATACGGGCCGCGAAGACCGGACGGCAGATCCTGCTTGATGTCTCCGACCTTTTTACGCACCTGATAAAAGGCGTCTGCCACGTCCTGCGCATTCGTGTCGCCCTTCACCTGAATGGTCGAAATCGAGAACCCGGCACGCGTGTCGGACTTGATCCAGTCGAGATGCGGAGTTTCCTGAAGCTTGCGCTCGATCTTGTTGACCACCTGGTTCTGCATGTCTTCGACAGAAGCGCCAGGCCAGGCGCTCTGCACCACCATGACACGGAAGGTGAAGTCAGGATCTTCCTTCTGGCCCATGTTCATGATGCCGAGCGCGCCCATGACAATGATGAGGCCGAACAGGAAGCGCGCGATGCTCGGATGGCCTATCGCCCAGCGCGACAGGTTGAAGCCGCCCTTTGGCTGCGGATTTGCCTGATTGGAGGAACTCATTGGGGTTGTCCTTTTCAGCGCAAGGGCGACTACGGCTGGATCGATGCGGTGGATTGGCTGGAAACGCTGCCGAAGCGCGAGGCAACGGTCTCCGGCAGCTTCACCTTCAACCCGTCACGCATGAACTGCGTGCCGGCCGACACAACCAGATCACCCTTGGCAAGCCCTTCGGAAACGCGGGCAACGCTGTCGCCATAACCTGCGACCGCAACAGCGCGGGAGCTTACCTCCCCCTTGTCGCGTTCGACGATCCAGACCACCGGCTTGCCGTCCTTCTGTGCAAGGGCTGCCAGCGGCACGCCAAAGGTCGGCACAACATTATCCTCAACCGCATCGATCGTTGCCGTCATGCCGATCAGCACGCGTTCGTCGGCGGGCAGGCTGACACGCACGGCAAAGGTGCGGGACTGGGCGTCGGCACTGCCGGCCACTTCGCGGACCTTGCCCTCAAGCACCAGGTCCCTTGCCGACCAGAAGCTGGCCTTGACCGCCTTGCCCGGCTTGAAATGGGTGATATCCGTTTCCGGCACCGCAATCTGCACTTCCTTCTCGCCATCGACGGCGACGGCAACTACCGTCGTACCGGCGCTCACCACTTGTCCGATATCGGCGCTGACGGTCGTCACGATACCGTTCTGGGTCGCCTTGAGTTCGGTATAGGCAACCTGGTTCTGCGCCTCTTCCAGCGCGGATTCCGCGGATTGAAGCTGCGACTGCGCCTGATCGGCGGCAAGCTGGGCCTGTTCGAGCTGCGACTGCGAGGTGACGCTCTTTTCCGCCAGCGTTTCTGCACGCTTGCGGGCAAGACCGGTAATCTCCACCTGCTTCTGCGCCGAGGTGAGATCAGCATCGGCACGACGGACCGACAGCTGGTAATCGACCGCATCGAGCCTTGCTAGCACCGTGCCGGGCTCAACCCGGTCACCCACATCTACAAGCCGCTCGGTGATCTTACCGGCGACGCGGAAGCCGAGATTCATCTCTGTCCTTGCGCGGACCGAACCGGAATAAACGAGGCTGCGCCCGATCTCCGGCCCGCCGATCTCGACCACCTTTACCGGGCGGACGGGATCCGGCGCCTCGACCTTTTTTTCTTCCGAGCAGGCCGTTAAGGCACCAAGCGCGACTGCGACAAGCAGTCCTTTTGCGAAAACGCAAGAAAGTCGAATATTGCTCAAGGACATAGCCCCCACTCCGGTGGCGGTTGAATATGGGCGCCTTGCGGCACCGGTTTTTCATTTCAAGTTTTTTCTATTTCAGCGCCCTGATGGCGAAGTCGACCAAATCGGCCGGCGTCGTGCGACGGTTCTCGATCAGGCATTCGGCGATGATCTGCGGATGACAGAGTGTCACCGTGCAATCACAGAGACATTCGGAGGCAACATCCGCATCTTGAGCGCGAAACTCACCGGCGGCAATACCCTCACGGACGATGTCGGCAACGATGCCACGCATCTGCATGATGTGGTCTTCGATGACCGACCACTGCTCCTGAATGGCAACGACCACCATCTCATGCACCTTGTCGTCATGCAGCATGGTATCGACGGTAATCTTGTGCTGCTGGAGAAAATGGTCGCGCAGACGCTCGGAGGCACTCACCGGGCGTTTCGCGTTTTCCAGCGCGACGTCACGGGTGGCATCCAGCAGCTTATTGGCAAGCGCCTTGTGAATCTCCGCCTTCGACGAAAAGAACCGATAAATGTTGGCCGGCGACATCCCGAGATCCCTGGCGATGTCGGCGACATTCGTCTTGGTATAGCCGTAGTGCTTGAACAGCCGCTCAGCAGCCTCGAGAATCCGCTCGATATTTTCCCGGCGCACGGTCTCGGTATGAATGTCTGCGCTATCCATTGGCCCTCACGAATTACGACTGACGAATTTCAATTTTCGTCAGTCGTAATTCAGAAGTCAAAATATGTCAACGTCTCCTCACTGTCGGCATGACGCGATGATCGCCGATACGAAGCCGCCCGCCACCCTTCATTGAGCCCATCAAAACAATCAACTCTGAGTAAGGACTTGTTGAATTTAACATTCCCTTTTTATGGTCCGGCTCTGGAGATCGTGATATCACTCGCGCAGCTGTCAAAAATATCGGACGCGGCAGGAACTAAATTCAGGATCGGACGTTATAAGGCGCCGAACCGCTGAATGTCGTGGTTCGGGGGGAACATGCATGCAATGATGGAAAGTCACGACGTTTCGCTGCTCGACCAGGAGCGCTATCGCCTTCTGGTGGATGCAATCTCGGACTATGCCATCTATATGCTCGATCCTTCGGGACATATCGTCAGCTGGAATGCCGGCGCACAGCGATTCAAGGGCTATGAGGCCGCGGAGATTCTCGGCCACCACTTTTCCCGTTTCTATACCGATGAGGACCGCCTCGCTCGGCTGCCCGAAACGGCAATCGAAACGGCCATGAGCCAAGGCCGCTTCGAGAGCGAAGGCTGGCGCATCCGCAAGGACGGCACCCGCTTCTGGGCTCATGCCATCATCGATCCGATCTGGGATCGAAATGGCCATCTTCTCGGTTTCGCCAAGGTGACGCGCGACCTGACCGAGCGGAAGAAGGCGGAAGCCGAGCTGCGGCTCAGCGAAGAAAAGTTTCAGCTGCTCGTCAACGGCGTCAGCGACTATGCGCTTTACATGCTCGATCCCGATGGCTTCGTCAGCAACTGGAATGCCGGAGCAGCCCGCATCAAGGGCTACACAGCCGAGGAAGCCGTCGGCCAGCATTTCTCGCATTTCTACACGGAGGAAGACCAGAAGAAGGGCGAGCCGGAACGCAATCTCGACATCGCCCGCCGCATCGGCCGCGTGGAGCGGGAAGGATTGCGGCAGCGCAAGGACGGCACCACGTTCTGGGCACATGTTGTCATTGACGCCATCCGTGACGAAACAGGCCGCTTGATCGGCTTTGCCAAGATCACCCGCGATATTTCGGAAAAGGTCGAGGCGCAGAAGGCGCTGACCAAAACCCGCGAGGAACTGTTCCAGGCACAGAAGATGGAGGCGATCGGCCAGCTCACCGGCGGCATCGCCCACGACTTCAACAACCTGCTGATGGCGATCATGGGCAGTCTCGAAATCCTTCGCAAGCGGATGCCGAACGACCCGGCCCTTCGTCCGCTGATCGACAATGCACTGCAGGGCGCGGAACGCGGCGCGGCGCTGACCCAGCGGATGCTCGCCTTCTCCCGCCGGCAGGAATTGAACATGCGGCCGGTCGACGTGCCATCGCTGGTTGCCGGCATGATGGATTTTCTCGAGCGGTCGCTGCGCTCATCGATGCGGATCGAAACGCGCTTTCCGCCAGACCTGCCACATGTGCTGACCGACAGCGTGCAGCTTGAAACCGCCCTGCTTAATCTCGTGGTCAATGCCCGTGATGCAATAGGCGAAAGCGGAACGGTGACGATCAGCGCCGAACCTCACTATGTTGAGGACGAGGGTGGAAAACTGCGCTGCGGTGACTATCTGCGTATATTCGTAAGCGATACAGGCGAAGGCATGGATCCCGAAACGGTTGCGCGCGCAACCACACCCTTTTTCACTACCAAGGGTGTCGGCAAAGGCACAGGATTGGGGTTGTCGATGGTACAGGGACTGACGGAACAATCGGGCGGCATGCTCTCGATCGAAAGCGTCAGGCATGAAGGCACCACCGTGTCGCTCTTTCTGCCGACGGTCAGCGAAGCGGATTGCCCGAACGAAAATGTTCAGACCACCAGCCATGGTGAAAAGATAGGGGATCGTCCGCTGATCGTACTTGCAGTCGACGACGACGCGCTCGTTTTGATGAACACGACACTGATGCTGGAAGATCTTGGTCATCAGGTGATCGAAGCTTACAGTGGCTCCGAGGCGCTTGCAGCGCTGAGGCAGGAAGACAATCGCATCGATCTCGTCATCACCGACCATTCCATGCCGAAAATGACAGGCGCCGAACTTGCGGCCGAGATCGCCGCCGAATGGCCCGGCCTGCCCGTCGTGCTGGCAACCGGATATGCCGAACTTCCCGACGGCAGCGGCAACCACCTGCCCCGCCTGCCGAAACCGTTCTCGCAACAGCAATTGAGCGAGATGATCGGGACGGTGACCGGCACCTGAACCATTCCCGAAGCCATGCGTTGTGCTCTCGTTCGACCACGGGAGGCACCGACATGGTTTTCAAACACCAGCAGTTTTACGAAGCGCCGCCGGAAATCGAAGTCGAGTTCCCGGGTCGCGCGACACTGGAAGCCGCCGTTTCCGACGCACTCGCCTCGTCCGGCGGCATTGACGCAAGCGATGTGATGGTGACCGCAAGCGGCTCGACCATCACGCTTTCAGGCGCCGTCCTCAGGCAAGAAGAGATCGCCCGCGCGGAAGAGATCGCTCGCGGCGTCGAGGGCGTCACTAACGTCAGGAATGGCATCGCGGTGACCGGCTCGGATCAGGTTCAGCGAGGCATCTGACACGGCGAAAACCGCCGCGCCTTGAAATGTGAACTCTGAAATCCGTCAGACCTGCCTTGAGACGGGGCCGTGAAATATCTCAGGCAGCAGCTTCCTCGGCAGCCTGCGCATGCGAAGCGTTCAGGCGACGAGCCACGATATCGTGGTTGAGCCACTGGACCGGACCGGTCGGATCCGACGATTCAGCAAAGATAAGCTTGCCCGTCGCTTCCACCACGAACACGCTCAGGAGGTCGCTGATCAGCGCCTTGCCGTCACGATGCATCTGCGAAATCTCGTTCGACGTGCTGATGGTCAGATCGGCTTGGTCCTGGCTGTTGGCCATCGGCCATGCCGAGAAATCGTAGAACGGGCGCATCACGGCGCTGCCCTGCATGTCCTTGATCTTCTGCAGGACGTCCTTCATCGAGAACTCTTCCTTCAGAAGCTTTTCGCAGGCCTGCCACTGGCTTTCTGCCCACGCACCGCCATTCTCCTTCTTCAGCGCCAGCAGCAGCGGGATCAGCGGCAGTTCGATACCGGTGAACACGTCCGAAGAGTTGGTGCGGATTTCGGGACAATTGTAGACGGAGGCCTTGATGCCCTCTGCCCATGCCTTTTCAGCGATGCCTTCGAGACGCATCTTGGCATAACCCTGGGTGTAGTTCGTGTAGGTCTGCCAACGATAGTCGCCGTCGATCAGCACTGCGGTGCCGTGGTAGCCATAGGCCGTGTAACGAACCTGGTTGCCAGCCGCTTCGACACGCTTGCGGATCGCAGCGCTGGCATCGATCAGATGCTGGAAGGTGATGGCGGAGACTTCATCGAAGTTCTGCAGGATCAGCTTGCCCAGATCGCTTTCGACCAGAGCCTGCGACGACATGTGGCGCGCGGCCGTACCCTTGTAGATGCGGTTGGCGATGACGAGGAAGACCTTGGCCTTCGGAATGCCGCCGGCCATCGTGTGGGCAAAGAAGACATTGCGGCCTTCACCGATCATGCCGTCGAGAACGGACATCACTTCGGAAACCGCATTCTTGAACCGCGCGGTTCCGGCTTCCCGGCACTTCTGGATATAATCCCAGTCGAGCTTTTCGCTCTGCCAGTTGTCCAGAGTGAGCTTGGTCAGAAGTTCGGTCGGCGTCGGGCCGCCTTCAGGTGCATCGAGATCAAAGCCGGCCATAACGGGGATGTTGATGATCTTGCCGCCCAGGCGGGCTTCGGCATCCGCAAGTTCTTCAGCGTTGAGCGGGCGAAGCGCGTTGTTCTCGTCGCGGCGTCCGACCGTGACTCCCACGATCTCCATGCCGGCCCGCTTTGCTTCGTCGAGCAGCCCGGTTGCGTATCCGCGACCGAACAATTCACCGAAGAGAACGAAGACGTCGCCTTTACGAAAGACGGTGTTCTCTGCAAGGCGATTTACTGCGACTGGGTTTTTCATGCTGTCAGCTCTTTAGTCAATTGGTCATCGAGTCGTCACTCGAACAGGGTGTCGACAGTCTCATGACCGGAATGGCACGGAATAGGAAGTCATATTAAGTGACTGTACATTTCAAAGCGTGAACAAAGACCCAAATCGAGCGCGTCTCGGGAGGGATGGCTGCGACAAATCTCGCCGCAGCCATGGTCACCTATCTCGGCAGCGCATAGGCGATCACGTAGTCGCCCGGCTTGGTGCCAACCGACCCATGGCCACCGGCGACGATGACGACGAACTGGCGGCCGTCTTCGACCGCATAGGTCATCGGCGTCGCCTGCCCGCCGGCCGGCAGCCGGGCTTGCCACAGCTGTTTGCCATTGGTGAGGTTGTAGGCGCGCAGATAATCATCAACCGCAGCCCCAAGGAAGGCGACGCCACCCTTGGTGATCATCGGCCCGCCGATGCCCGGCACGCCCACCTTGAAAGGCAGCGGCAGGGGCGTCATGTCCCGCACGGTACCGTTGCGGTGCTTGTAGGCAATCTCGCCGGTTCTGAGATCTGCACCGGCGACATAGCCCCATGGCGGCGCCTGGCAGGGGATTTGCAGCGGCCCGAGGAACGGCCCCATGAACACGCCATAGGGTGCGCCGTCATTGCGGTTGAGCCCCTGTTCCGATCCTTTCTCGTCCTGTCCCTTCGCCGGAATGTCGGCGCGCGGCACCAGCTTCGAGGTAAACGCCAGATAGGTCGGCATGCCGAACATCACCATCCGCTCTGGATCGACCGCGACAGAACCCCAGTTGAACGTGCCGAAATTGCCGGGATAGACGATCGTGCCGTTCAGCGAAGGCGGCGTGTACTGGCCTTCATAGTTCATCTGCTCCAGCCGGATGCGGCACACCATCTGGTCGAACATGGTAACGCCCCACATGTCCCGGCCTTCAAGCGTCGGCGGCCGGAAATTGAGCGCCGAGATCGGCTGTGTCGGTGAGGCGTGATCTTCCGGGATCGTACCTCCCGGCGCCGGCTGTTCGGTGACGGGAATGATCGGCTCGCCGGTGCGCCGGTCGAGCACGTAGATATCGCCCTGCTTCGTCGGGCCGACGAGAGCCGGCACGACCGAGTTGTCCGCCTTGGTGATGTCGAGCAGCACCGGCTGCGCCGGGACGTCCATGTCCCACAGGTCGTGATGCACGGTCTGGCGCACCCACCGGTCGGCACCGGTATTGATGTCGAGCGCCACGATTGACGACGAGTATTTTTCCACGTTTTCCGACCGGCCCATGCCGAGCTGGTCGGGTACCTGGTTGCCGAGCGGGATATAGACGAGGCCCAGCTGTTCATCGACGGAGAAGACCGACCAGCTGTTCGGCGAATTGGTCGTATAGGTCTGGCCTTCCGGCAGCGGCTGGGTCTGGCTCGGATTGCCCGAATCCCAGTTCCAGATCAGTTCACCGGAATTGACGTCGAAGGCGCGGATCACGCCGGACTGTTCCTCGGTCGAATAGTTGTCGTTGACGGCGCCGCCGATGATGATCTTGTTGCCGACGATCGCCGGCGGCGATGTTGAGTAATAATAGCCGGCGGGATTGTACTTCATCCCCTTTTCGAGATGCAGCGTGCCGCCCTCGGCAAAGGACGAGCAAACCTCGCCGTTCTTCGCATCGAGTGCAATCAGCCGGGCATCCGCCGTCGGCAAGTAGACGCGTTCGGCGCAGGGGGCGCCGGCCTGCGCGGCCTGATCCCTGTAATAGCTGACGCCGCGGCAGGTCTGATGTTGCCGGTCGGGATTCATCCCGGAATTGGCGTCGTATTTCCAGATCTGCTTGCCGGTCGCCGCATCGAGCGCGATCGCCAGATTGTGGGGCGTGCAGAGATAAAGCGCATTGCCGACCTTCAGCGGCGTCACCTGATAGGTGGTTTCGCCGACATCGTCCGGCAGTTTCACGTCGCCGGTCTGGTAACGCCAGACCTCCTGAAGACCGCCGACATTGTCGACGTTGATCTGGTCGAGCGGCGAATAACGCTGGCCATAGGGCGTACGACCATACTGGTGCCATTCGCCATCCGGCACATTGCCGCCGAGCGCGGGTGCTGCGGCGACTTTTTCTTCCGGAAGATCACCGCTCTGGTCAAGCGGATCGAAGAACATCGAGACGACGGCGATGACCACCGCCAGCGCCACCGCGACGGCAAGCGGCTTGGCGCTTGCCCCGTAACGCGCCCCGGTCGGGCTGAGGAAGCCGAGGGGACGACGGATCCAAGGCGTCAGCAGCCACATGCCGAGCAGGATGATGACACCGCCGCGCGGGCCGAGCTGCCACCAGTCAAACCCGACCTCCCAGATCGCCCAGGCAAGTGAGGCGACGACGATCACCGCATAGACATGCAGCGCCAGGAGCTTGCGCGCAAGAAGAAGCGCCGCGGTGATAAGAAAGCCAAGTCCGCAGAGGAGGTAATAGGCGCTTCCGCCGAGCGAAAGAAGATAGGCTCCCCCGCCTGCAAGCGCGAGCCCCATCAATGCGATGATGATTGCCGTAATCCGAATAGCCATGAGCACCCTCGTCATGTCTGGAGAAAGCGGCAGAAGATCCTCTGCACGCCTACACTCTTTCGACTTGGCCGTCCGGTGAAAATCCAAACCAGTCCAAAGCAAGGCGTAAATTAGGCGGAACAGATGGAAAGGACAGAGGTTGGGGCGTTGAAAGCAGCAGGATTATACCAAAACCCAAGATCAAGATCCGGGCTGCGGCCTTGAAAAGCACCCTTGGCCCCTATCTGCCTTCGAATAACAAGGAGTCCTTGATCCGCATGCCTTATGAACTTTATTACTGGGACGGCATTCAGGGCCGGGGAGAATTTGTACGCCTGGCATTGGAAGACGCCGGCGCCAAATATGTCGACAAATGCCGCAGCTCCACCGGCACGCAGGCGATGATGGAATTCCTGAAGGGAAGCCATGGCCATGATCAGATGCCGTTCGCCCCGCCCTTCCTGAAAGATGGAGATCTCGTGGTCTCCCACGTCGCCAATATCCTGTCCTATCTCGGCCCGAAACTCGGGCTGGTTTCCGACGACGAGAAAAGTCGCCTGATTGCCAACGGACTGCAGCTGACGATAACGGATTTCGTCGCCGAGGTGCACGACACGCACCACCCGATCAATACCGGCGATTATTACGAGGATCAGAAGGCAGAGGCAAAGGCCCGCTCGGCGGCATTCATCAAAGACCGCATTCCGAAATTTCTCGGCTATTTCGAGCGGATGATTTCGGTCAATCCGTCAAATGACGGTTTTATTGTCGGCAATGGCCTCACCTATGTGGACCTGTCGCTGTTTCAGGTCTTGGAAGGACTTCGCTACGCCTTTCCGAAGGCAATGAGCGCTATAGAAAGCGACTACCCGCTGCTTTCTGCTCTTCGTGGAAAGATCACAGACCGGCCGACTATCGCAGCCTATCTGAAGTCCGAGCGGCGTCTGCCATTCAGCGAGTCCGGGATTTTCCGTCACTATCCCGAACTCGACCTGAACGGCTGAGTTTATTCGATAACGGCGCAGGCGAGCCGTTTGCCGGCATTACCGGATGGCTGACCCGAATAATCGTCCGGATTGGCATGGATCATCAGCGCCTTGCCCTTGATCGCACTGTCACCGTCTTCCAGCGTAACGGCCGTGTTGAACACTTGCGCCCTGAGCGTGCCGTCGGCCGGCACATACTGGTTCGGCATGTCGCCAGCATGCTGGCCTTTTGCCGTAAGATAACCGTGTTCGGCATTTGTGGGATTGAAGTGCCCACCTGCCGATTCATGGCCGGTTGTATGATCGCAGGTCCCAGTCTGATGTACATGGAAGGCAACCCACTGACCGGCTGGCAGTCCTGCGATCTCGACAGCGATCATAACGCCCGCCTTGGTACCGGTAAGGTCTGCTGTACCGATCTCCTTGCCATCCGCGCCGACAAATCTTGCTGCTCCCTTGGAAGCGTCCTGGCTCATCGCCATGCCTGGGAAAGCTATAGCTGTAGCCGCGAAAGCTGCGGTGAGAAGATATTTCATGTTGTTCTCCTGATTTATAGAACGGGACGTCAGCCCGCTTCCTCGCCCAGTTCCTGCAGGATCTGGTGGCGCGCCCGGTTTAGCCGGCTCTTTACGGTGCCGACGGCACAGTCACAGATCACCGCAGTCGCCTCGTAACTTTCACCGAGGATCGCCACCAACGTCAGCACTTCTCGGTAATGCGGTGGAAGTTTCTGCAATGCACGCTGAACCTCCCGCGCACGGGCTGCCGATTCCTGCGAGGCTGCGATAGGCGTATCACCCGAAACGTTCTCTTCAAGCCCCGGCGCTTCCCGGCCTAGGATTTTGGATCGCGTGTAGAATGTGTTGCGCATGATCGTGAAAAGCCACGATTTCAACTTCGTACCGCGCTCGAATTTGTCTAGATTGGCGAGCGCCTTCATGAGCGTTTCCTGCACCAGATCGTCCGCATCCGATGGATTGCGGCAGAAGGTACGGGCAAATGCGCGAAGAGCCGGTATCAGCCTGACAATATCTTGACGAGCAGGGTCACCGTTCAACTGTGAGTCAGACACCGTTGCCTACCTCTCCTTACTCATCAGGGCTGAATTGACGGGTGGCAAACGCATGCATTCGCAATTTGGTTCCGAAAACTTCAGGCCAGTTCTTGCGCGGCGGAACAAAGGCCGGCAGCCACCCGTTTTTAATTCACAGCCACACGATTATGAGGAGTTAATGCCATGGGCTTGAACAACAGTTCGCCGAACGCGACACACCAGGAAAATAACCACAAGCAGACCGAAGAATCCGCACGCACCAAGGGAAAAAAGCAGGATCTGGAGGAGCAGCTGAATGAGGGGCTGGAAGATACCTTCCCCGCAAGCGACCCCGTGGCGACCAGCACGACCGCTATTCCCGCCGGCACGCCCAAGCCGCCGAAACACTGAATTGCAGCCATGATCCGGATAGGCGGCCCAGACCAAGGGTCGCCTATTTGCGTGTTTGTATTCATCTGTGACATTTTCGGGATTTCCGAAGGGGACGATCTTGCTGTATGGAAATCTAATGTAGGCTCCGGATACGGTTGCCGGATTTTTTCCGCAATCGAGTGACAGAAGATCGGCATCAGAGGTCGGGATGACGAAGGAAAATGCTCAGCTCGATGAGCAGGAGGCAAGAATGGGGCGCCGCGTGAATGGCAAAGTCTCGGTTCTGCTGACGGAGATCGAAAAGGAAGAGGTTCCCGATCGCCTGCTCGAACTTGCCCGCCAGCTCCAGAGTGCGCTTAACGAAAAGCTCGAGCGCTGATATCCGACTTCGGCCATTTCGCCATCGATAGGGCTCACCGCTGCATCGGCACGATCGTGTCGATCCTGACGCGGCCGCTGACGACGCCGCGCTCTCCCTCACTGGGAAACCGGCCACTTGTTTCCTCTATCACAGAATAGAGCTTCTCGTTTCGGAAAGCGCTTGCCTCTTTGGTCGAGTTTCCTTCCGCCGGCGACGCATCGATTTCGGTAAAATCGAGTTCTGCCTCGCTTGCAACGATGCGGGCGTCACCTGAGGTTCGCGCCCGCACGATGACTTCGCCGTGGGACGGGGCGTTCTGCCAGTTCGGATCGTCGCTTGCAGCCAAGGGCACAAGGCGAAAGATCTTCAAGCTCTCTGACATGTTGTTTTCCTCCGGTATGTCGAGACAACTTCCATGCCTCTCTTCCGTTCCGTTGGGATCGAATGTGAAGGGGAGCGGGTTTCCGTTGACCGCCTCCTATAGCCAGTAGCGAACACAACGGAGCGCAACGGCTGAAGACCCGATGGCGACGACAAGGACGATGACTGAACTCTTCAAGCACAGAGCCATCACTGGATGCCCGCCTTTCCGCCGTTTTCAGACCGTCGCTCGTCACAATATCACTTGAGATGGCACGCTTCGTGCTCGGCCACAGAAACCAAGGGAAAGGATGCGATAAAATCTGCTCAAGAAAACGCTGCAGAAGGAGCCGAAGACCAACACCCTGCTGGTTGATCTCGCCGAGAATACCGTCAAAAAACGGCCGCAATGCGAGGCTCGATTACTCTGACCGTTTGAAGAAAAGCCCGGACTGCTCCGGGCTTTACATTGGCATCAGCGATAGGAAACTGGTCCTATCCCTGTACCGGGTGGCTGCATCACAGCAGCGATCTCAATGGGCAGCATATTGCCGTTGAGGCTTTGGCATCGGAAAATGCGGCTGTCGCGCCCGCCACGGGTTGAAAGGCAGGTTCGGGCCGCATCGAGAGCCAATTCGTAACTGTGATAGAATGACGCGGATTGCACGCCATCGATAACATAGACCCATCCGGTCGCATGAGGCATTATATCGCAGTAGTTGTGCATGACGAATGTCTCCTTCCCGTTAGCCGGAACAGAGCAAGCGCGTAAAAGTTCCACCCTTTCGGGAAGATTTCTACCAACAGGCTGCGGCATCTTCACGTGAGGTTGCAGTTTTTAATATTTCCTCGGAACTTTTCCGCAGCGCATGAGTTTGGCGATTTGGGCAATGGAGACGATGATGGCGGCTTCTCAGGAAAACTGGATCAAGCACAGAGCTTACGAATTGTGGGAGCAGGAGGGCTATCCTTCCGGCAAGGACATCGAGCATTGGGAACGGGCGAAGCTGGAATATGCGACGCTGAAGCCGACGGCCAGGGATAGTGAAACGTCCAAGCGCGGCGTTTTGGCCAAGGCTGCAAAGCCGGCCGCAGGAGAACCCGCCAAGAACGGCGCAGCGAAAACGACGGCTCCCAAGGCATCTAAAACCGCCGCACCCAAGGCGGCGAAAAAGACGGATAAGCCGGCATCGGCAGCCAAGGCCGATAACCCGGCAAAACTGCCCGCTGCCGCTGCTGCGGTGAAGCCGGAGCAAACCAAGAAGCAGCCCAAGAAAGCGGCCGCCGAATAGGCTCTAGCGTCTGAGCCGACCTTTTTAGCGCGAACGATACAGTGGCCGGCGACTCCTGTCGCCGGGCAAATCTCTTTGTATGTTTGTATTGGATGAAAGACATGGGTTCGACGATCGGCGTTAACGCAACTCCCCCCAGAAAGTCTCACCGGCCGTCCCACAGATATGACCGTCACCGCGCCCACGCAGTCTTCCGCCTCCCGCGATCCCATAAGCGAAAAACTGGCCACGGCCACATCGCGCCCCTCGATCACGCGATCTTGCGGGAGCTAAGCAGATGAGCGCTTATGTTTCCATTGAACCGCATAATAATCTCTACCCCCGGCGGCGGAATCGCGTAGGCTTGGATTCTGTCGCGGCCCAGGGGGAAAGTGCCAAGATGAAGATATTGTCCGTTACGTCGGAGATCTATCCGCTGATCAAGACCGGCGGACTGGCAGACGTAACCGGTTCGCTTCCCAAGGCGCTGGCGCCGCTGGGGATCGAGACGACATCGCTTGTGCCGGGCTACCCCAAGGTGATGAAGCAGCTCGGGCAGGCAACCACGCTGATGGAATTCGAGGACCTTCTCGGCGAACGTGCCACGCTTCGCCACGGCCATGTGGAAGGTCTCGATCTTCTCGTGCTCGACGCCCCGGCCCTCTATGCCCGCCCCGGCGGCCCTTATGTCGATCAGCACGGCAAGGACCATGCCGACAACTGGAAAAGGTTTGCGGTCCTCTCGCTTGCCGCATCCGAGATTGCCGCAGGCGCCCTGCCGGGCTGGGTACCGGACCTTGTCCACACCCACGACTGGCAGTCGGCGATGACCTCGGTCTACATGCGCCGTAACGGCTGCATGACCCCGGTCGTCATCACCATTCACAACATCGCCTTCCAGGGCCAGTATTCCGCCGACCTTTTGCCGTGGCTCGGGCTTCCCCCGGAAGCCTATTCCATCGATCAGCTGGAATATTTCGGTGACATCAGCTTTTTGAAGGGCGGGCTGCAGACCGCCGACGTGATTACCACCGTCAGCCCGACCTATGCCCGCGAGATCCTGACGCCACGTTTCGGCATGGGCCTGAACGGCGTTCTCAACGAACGGGTGGAAGTGCTGCGCGGTATCGTCAACGGCATCGATCTCGATGTCTGGGATCCGGCAACCGACGAGTTCCTTCCCCAGACATTCGACATCAACACCTTACGCCGCAAGCGCGAAAACAGACAGCCGCTCCTTGACCGGTTTGGTCTCGATCCCGATGACAAAGGCCCAATCTTTGCCGCCATCAGCCGTATCACCTGGCAGAAGGGCATCGACATGCTGGCGGATACAGCCGATGAAGTGATCCATAACGGTGGCCGTATCATCATCGTCGGCCAGGGCGACCACGCGATCGAACAGTCGCTTCTGGAAACCGCATCGCGTTATCCGGGTCGCATGGCCGTCCATATCGGTTATGACGAGCCGACCGCCCATCTCGTCCAGGGCGGCGCGGACTCGATCGTCCAGCCTTCGCGTTTCGAGCCCTGCGGCCTTACCCAACTCTATGCGCTGCGCTACGGCTGCGTGCCGGTCGTCTCACGCACAGGCGGGCTTTCGGAAACCATCATTGACGCCAATGACGCGGCCATGTCCGCCCGCGTCGCGACCGGATTCCAGTTCCATCCGGTAACCACCAATGGCCTGCGGCTGGCATTGCGGCGTGCGCTCCATGCCTATGAGCAGCCGAAAATGTGGGCGCGGTTACAGAACCAGGGCATGAAAACGAAATTTTCATGGGAACGCAGCGGCCAGCAATATGCCGCCGTCTACCGAAGCCTCGTCCAGAAGGCCTCGCCGACGACCGGCCTGCGGCGGCTAAAATTCTGGTAAATCGCCTCGGGTGCTCGCGCAAAAAACTGAACCGGTCCGCGCCGTCTTAACCTTAGAAACATCCTGCCAGGACAGCCGCTTGACGGGATGCGTGCCATAAGCGACCTTTACTCGGTAAACGGGTGGGGGTTACATGAGCACAATCGAAGAAAGTCTGCGCGCGATAGCCGAGCGCGTGAAATCGCATTCCAGTACGATGGCCACGGAAGAAGCGGTAAAAACGGCAGTCGTTCTGCCTTTTCTACGCTCCCTCGGATATGACGTATTCGATCCGTCCGAGGTGGTGCCAGAATTCACCGCCGATGCGGTGGGGAAAAAAGGTGAGAAGGTCGACTACGCGATAAAGATCGACAACGAGATCCGTATTCTCATCGAGTGCAAGCCGATCTCGGTTGCGCTGGAGAGAAAGCATCTCGATCAGCTCTATCGCTATTTCAGCGTGACAAACGCGAAATTCGCCATCCTGACCAACGGACGAACCTTCAATTTCTATACCGATCTCGAGGCGCCCAATAAGCTGGATGCTCGACCTTTCTTCGTCTTCGACGTATCAGATTTCAATACCGGCATCGTTGCCGAACTACGTAAGTTCGAGAAGGGCGCCTTCGACGTTTCCGCCATATTGGCGACGGCGGAGCGGCTCAAATACACGTCCGGCGTCAAACAGATCATATCCAAGCTTATCGAGGATCCTTCCGAAGAGTTCGTCCGAATGACCTCGGCCGGCGTCTACGAAGGAAGAATGACGTCTCAGGCGCGCGAAATGTTTACCGGTATCGTCCGTGCTGCATTTCGTGAAGTGATCATGGACACAGTTAAAAGCCGTCTTTCGAACGCCCTGGCAGACACGGAGGAGGTCATCGAGAAGATCGACACTCCGATCGAAGATGAGCCCGATGTTGTGACCACCGATGAAGAACGCGAGGGCTATATGATCGTCAAGGCGATCGTGCGCGATACGATAGCAGCCAGGCGCATCGTCATGCGGGATCAGAAGTCTTACTGCGGCATCCTGATCGACAACAACAACCGAAAACCTCTGGCGCGGCTGTGGTTCAATAGATCGGTCAAATACATCGGGCTTTTCGATGGGGAGGCAGAGGAACGGCTGATCGTAGACAGCCTGGACAAGATCTACGAATACAGCGATCGGCTGAGGGCGACCGCGAAGAAATATCTGCAGGAATGACCGGCAGACAGACAAAAAAAGCCGGCCATTGGCCGGCTTTTGAATTGCAGAAACACTAAACGTTCTCAAGGCCGCCTGAATAAGGCAAGGCTCCGCCCTTCCAGTTCGAAATCCTTTTCCTTGGTAATCGTGAGACCGCGCTTGGCGCTGTCGGATGTGGTCAGTTCCAGCACCCATCCGCCCTCACCGAATTGCGGGATACGGAAGGGCACATTGCCTTCGAACGGATTGCACAAGAGCAGCACGTCGTGCCAGACGCCTTCTTCCTCCTGCAGGTCGCCGCGGCCGATATAGACCCCGAGCGTCGTGCCCTCGTCCCATTGATCAGGTTGCTGGAAACCACCGCCGGCATTGAACCACTTGATATCGGTGCCATCGCGCCAGCTTTCACGGCGTAGGAGCGGCTGCTCAGAGCGTAGCTTGATCACGTGGCGGGTGAATTCGCGCAATTCCTCGCAGGTCTCCGGCAGGTTATCCCAATGGACCCAGGAAATTTCGCTGTCCTGTGCATAGCCATTGTTATTACCCATCTGGCTGCGGCCGAACTCGTCCCCTGCAAGAAGCATCGGTGTGCCATGGGAGAAGAACAGCGTGGCGAGGAGATTGCGCTTCTGCCGGTCACGCACGGCATTGATGCCCTCATCCTCAGTCGGGCCTTCCTCACCATAATTATACGACCGGTTGTCGTTGTGGCCGTCGTTATTGTCCTCGCCATTGGCCTCGTTATGCTTCTCGTTATAGGAAACGAGGTCATTCAGCGTGAACCCGTCATGGGCGGTGATGAAGTTGACGCTTGCCCAGGGGCGACGGCCGCGCTGGTCGTAGAGATCGCCGGAGCCGAGCAATCGGGCGGCGAAATCGGTTGAAACATTGTCGCCCTTCCAATATTCGCGCACCGTATCGCGGTACTTGTCGTTCCATTCGGCCCAGCCGGGCGGAAAGCCGCCGACCTGATAACCGCCCGGGCCGATATCCCACGGCTCGCCGATCAGCTTCAGCTTGGAGAGAACCGGATCCTGCGTCACCGCATCGAAGAACCCGCCTCGCTCGTCGAACCCTTCCGGCTCGCGCCCGAGGATCGTGCCGAGATCGAAGCGGAAACCATCGACATGCATATGCTCCGCCCAGTAGCGGAGACTGTCCATCACCATCTGCAGCACCCGCGGATGCGACGTGTTGACGGTGTTACCGGTGCCGGTGTCGTTGATGTAATAACGATGATTGTCCGACAGCGTGCGATAATAGGAAAAGTTGTCGATGCCTTTGAAGGAGAGCGTCGGACCAAGCTCGTTGCCTTCGGCCGTATGATTGTAGACCACGTCGAGAATGACCTCGATCCCTGCATCGTGGAAGGACCGCACCATGTCGCGGAACCCCTGGATGCCCCGCGGCCCGTAATATCGTGAGGCCGGCGCGAAGAAACCGAGGGAGTTATAGCCCCAGAAATTCTTCAGATCCTTGTCGAGCAGGTGCTGGTCGTCGGGGAACCAATGGACCGGCAGAAGCTCTACCGAGGTAATGCCGAGGCTCTTGATATAATCGACGCTCGCCTCGTGGCCCATTCCCTCGAACGTACCGCGCAATTCCTTCGGAACGGCGGAGTTGAGTTGCGTGAAACCCTTAACATGGGTCTCGTAGACGACCGCGTTCGACCAGGGAACAAGCGGACGGTTCTGGTCCTGCCAGTCGAATGCGTATGGATCGATCACCTGGGCTTTCGGCGTGAACGGCGCGCTGTCGCGTGTATCGAAGGTGAGATCCTTGTCCTCGTGCAGCAGGTCGTAGGCGAAATGCGCCTCATTCCACTGAATGTCGCCGACAAGCTCGCGGGCGTAAGGATCAATCAGGAGCTTGCTCGGATTGAAGCGGTGACCGTTTTCCGGCTCGAACGGGCCGTGGACGCGAAAACCATAAAGCGCGCCGGGTTTCAGCCTCGGCACATACCCGTGCCAGATCTCATGCGTATATTCCGGCAGGTCAAGCTTGGCGATCTCGATCTTTCCGGTCGGATCGTAGAGGCAAAGCTCCACGCGCGTCGCATGTGCCGAGAAGATCGCGAAATTGACACCCTCGCCATCGAAATTGGCGCCAAGCCGCGTCCAGTCGCCTGCTTCAATCGAAAATTGATTGGTCTTCATGTCCATGCAGCGCCCCATTTGCCGGAAGATCGGTCTCACGAAATCTGGCCTACAATGGTGCGGCGCGGCATTTGGTTCCCTCCTGATCGCAGCACGGAACGAGACTGGGAGAGGATCGTTCCTCCCTACCCCATTTCCATGCTCTCGACAGGAGGAATGACAATGACATCCCTGACACCTCAGGAACTCGAAGGGCGGCTCAACGCCCATCGCGAACTGATGATCGAAATGCTCTCGGCGATGATTGGCGGCGAAGTGACGATAACGGCGTTTCTCCAGAAGCTTCGGGACGACGCCACTTTCAAGGATAACGAGGAAGATCCGGGTGTGATGCCGGAAACTGCGTTCGCGATCGAAAATGCCTCCGCCCGGGAAACTCGCGCCATTCTTGAGGCAGCACGCGCACGTGCCTTAGCAAGCTGACCGTCGGATATTTCACCTTTCGGTAACATTTCTTAATGTTTGTGGCCGACTTGCCATGTTTATGGCGATTTCATGGAACTACAATGGCATCAGCACGTTCTTGCTTCCAGAGTTCGATGGAGACGACAATGGCAAGGGAATGGGTGGAAGTTGCAGGTTTTGCGCTGATGATTGCCGCCTGCTACATGTTCGTTATTCCGGTTTGACAGTTTCCCGAGGAGGGGAACGGGCCTTCGTAAGCGAGGCCCCATGCTCTCGTGGCTAATAGCCGCGGGAGCATCCTGTTTGAGGTCATTCAGCGCTTCCACCCATCTCATGATCCATTTCCTGGGGTAAATTACGGGAACGTTATTCTCCCCGGCTGGTTAGCCCTTCATGACAAGTCGCTGCGTGTTGTCACAAGCGACTGATACGGGAGACTACCATGCAGCACTTTTTCAAAATGCTCAGGAACCGTTTTCTACCCCGGCATGAACAGCCGACATTCCAGGCTGCTCGCCCGGAAGAGCTTCAGGTCGTGGTTCCGGAAGCCGTCGTGCTTCCGCTTCCCAAGACGCCGCGCGATGAAATCAGCGTGCCTGCGTCGATCAACGGACGCGACCTGTCCACCGGCCGGCTCTGACCAAACGAGCGGCCACATATCGCAAGAAAAATAATCCAAAAAAGGAGCTCATCATGGCGAACATCGCTTCCGCCAACATCCTCATTTTGGCCACGGATGGCTATGAACGTTCGGAACTTCGCGTGCCCCACGAAGAGCTGACAAGACGGGGCGCCGATGTCAAGATTGCCTCGATCAAAGCCGGCGAGATCAAAAGTTGGGACGAAAAAGACTGGGGTGACTCGGTCACCGTCGATCTCGACGTGAAACAGGTTAAGGTGGAGGATTTCGATGCCCTCGTCCTGCCGGGCGGCCAGATCAATCCGGACGTGCTGCGCAGCAATGATGACGCAGTAGAACTGGTTCGCCAGTTCGTCAGCAGCGGCAAACCGGTCGCCGCGATTTGCCATGGCCCTTGGTTGCTGGTCGAGGCGGATGCCCTTCGCGGCCGCAAGGCGACTTCCTATGCCTCTATCCGCACCGACCTGCGCAATGCCGGCGCCAGCTGGGAGGATGAGGCCGTCGTGGTTGATAACGGCATCATCACCTCGCGCTCGCCGAAAGACCTCGCCCAGTTCGTCGACAAGATCGTTGAGGAAGTGGAAGAAGGCATCCACCAACGCCGCGCGGCGTAAGTGAATTCTTTTAAGGTCGGCAGCCCGTCATCGGTCTGCCGGCAACTTCTCTCCTTAGCGATGGAGAGAAGGATGCAAAGCTCCAACTCTTTCGCTTCAGGCAAGAACATCCCTCTCCCCGCCTGCGGGGAGAGGGTAATTGAGAGGCAACCTGCTAATCTCGTCAGGGCAAACAGTGATTCCCTGGCTGGAGCCTCACCCGTCCCGTAAAAATGCCACCAACCGTTCCTCGTCGGTCCGCAAACCGCGCCTCGGCTTCACCGTCTTTTTATCCGTCATGATCTTCCTCAACGGCGTCTCATCTTCGGCAAGTTCCAGAATGCTCGGATGGATATAGCTCGACCGGCAGACAGCCGGCGTGTTCTGCAGCACATCCGAAGCCGCCTGCGTCAGCGCCTTTATCTTCGGCCGTTTGCCCTCCTCTTCCACCACCCTCCAAGCCATCATGAAAGCCGCAAGGCTGCCGCCCCATGTTCGAAAGGTCTTGGCCGAAACAGGAAACCCGGCCGCTTTGGCAAGATAGGCATTGAGCCTGCCGGAATCGACCGGCCGCGGCGTGCCGTGTTCGTCGGGAAACGAAAAGAGCTGACGGCCGGGCAGATCTGAGATTTCTTCGAGAATGCGCTGTAGGCGCGGATGCTTGAGCGTATGCTGGACGCGCTTTCCGCCCTTTGCGGTAAAGCGCAGGAGCACGCCATCGCCGGATAGAACCATGTGGCGTTTCAGCAGCGTGGTCGCCCCATAGGTGCGGTTTTCTTTCGCGTAAGCCCGGTTGCCGACACGCAGATGCGTGACATCCATCAGCGCCACGAGCGCGGCCAGCACGCAATCCGACTTGTCGAGACCAAGCGACAGATCGCGTTTCACCTTGCGGCGGATGCGCGGCAACGCCTCGCCGAAACTCAGCAACTGGTCAAATTTCTGTTCACTGCGAAAGCTCTGCCAATCGGCATGATAGCGATATTGCTTTCTGCCACGGGCATCATAACCAGTCGCCTGCAGGTGCCCCTGCGGATCGATACAGATCCAGACGTTCTCATAGGCCGGGGGAAGGCCAAGCGCGGTGATGCGCAGCCGGTCAGTCTCGCTGGAAAGAAGCGCGCCATCCGGCAGCCTGTAGCAGAATCCCTTGCCTTTCCTCAGGCGACGAATGCCAGGCTCGGTATCGTTGACATAGGTGAGCCCGATGGCTTCTAGCGAGGTGGCATCGATTTCGATGGTTTTGAGCGAGAGATCCATGAGCGCTAGAACGGCGCGCGCAATTCTTCGTTCCTGCGCAGATCGATCAAATCATTTCGAGTTACATGGCCAGGCTTCGCCGCTCGTCGCCCGCCTCGTCGCGTTCGAGATTGGCGCGCGGCGCGACCAGCCGCCAGATCAGACCTTCCGGGCGGAATTCGACATCCACCTGCCCACCAAAGGCGGCGACCGCATGACGCTGGATAATGGTGGTGCCGAACCCTCTGCGGGAAGGCTCCGTCACCAGCGGCCCGCCGCTTTCCTCCCAGACCAGCCGTATTTTCGGCACCCCGTCCTCTTCAGGCGCAACATCATCCCAGCGGATCCGCACCCGCCCGTGAGGCACCGACAGGGCACCGTATTTCACCGAATTGGTTGCCAGCTCATGCAGCACAAGGCCGAGATTCTGCACCGCCTCTGCTTTCAGCATGAAATCTTCACCGGTCACCAGCAGCCGGTCACCGGCCTCGAAGGTCGACAGGTGGATTTCGATGACGCGCATGAGTCGCACGCCGGCCCATTGTTCTTTTGCCAGCGCCTCGATCGATTTCCCAAGCCCCTGCAGGCGGGTGCTGATCGCCTTCTGGAATTCCGGCATGGTTGTATCTTGACGGCCGAGCTGGCGCATCATCGCCTGAACCAGCGTCAGGATATTTTTTGTGCGATGTACAAGTTCGTGCAGGATGAGATGGATACGGTCTTCCGCTTCGCTTCGGTCGAAGGACGCGTTTGAGAGCGCCATCGCCACCTGATTGGCCTCGGTTATGCGGGTCTCGACCGGCGAAACGATCTCGCCCCTGCCGATCCGCTCAGCCATGTCGGCGATCTGCCGGATCGGCGTGCGAAGCTGGCGGGCGATGGTATAGGCAAGCAGGACGGCCAGAGTGAGGAAGATCACGCCGCCGGCAACAAGTTGCTTGAACGTCGTGATGATGCCTTCCTGGGCCGAGGCAATCGGTCCCCAGACAACGGCCTTCCATGTCCAGCCGGTGATCTGGGCATAACCATACATCTGCTTTTCATTGCCATCGACATCTTCGATAGTGCCCTTGAAGCCGGTCATCAACCGCAAGGTATCGGGATCGAACGGCTGACCGGACGCAATCTTGTCTGCCCCGCCCGACGCCACCACCTGACCCTGTCCATCAATCACCGCAGCCGACCAGCCGGAGGGCAGTCCCTCGACGGAAACCAGCTTTTCCATGTCGGCGGCATTTTGCGTCATGATGATCGCCGAGCCGGAATGGGAAAGCTCGTCCGGCAGCGGCATCGCGACGTTGAAGACCCATTTACCGCTGGTCTTGCCGTAGAACACGCTGGAGACTTCCGTGATGCGCGACTGCAGCACGGATTCTAGCGCCGGCATGTTCGACATCTTGGCAAGCGGCTCGCCAAAGGGCGAGCGAGTGTTCAGCCGTTGCTGACCATCCCGGTCGACGACGATGACATAAAGAGAATTGGAGCGAAGGCTGCGCTGGGTGCGATCATGGAAAGCCCTCAGATCACCGGCCTCAAGCTCCGGCGAGGTGATCAGAAGGCGCAGCGTTGTGGCCATATCCTGCAATTCGCGATCGACGGACCGCGCAATCAGCTGCGCATCTTCGGCCGTCTCGTTGGCAAGCCCTTCCCGTTCCTGGCCCTCAAGTTGAAGGACTAGAAAACCGACGAAAGCAAGCAGTGGCAGGGCGACGACAATCACCAGCGCCATTAGGTAGGCGCCGATCGATGCTGTGGGAAAAAGACGCGAAAACCTAAACATTCCGCTATCTTAAGCCAATAATAAAGCTGCAGGCAGAAACCCGCCCGCTGTTACTGATCATCAGTCGTCCCGCCCTACGCTAATACATCTTAGCCCGGAACGGTTCTAACTGCTTTTGCGGATAACGCCAAGAATTGTTTGGCACAATCCGAACCACTGATGTGCGACAGGATTGCGAAAACGTGTCCGACATGTGCCGTTTCGGCGCATGTCGGACGATCAGTTAATTGATCCGGTTACCTGTTTCAGGGTCGAAAACCACCGCCTTGTCGAGGTTGAAGACGAAACGGAAAGTCTTGCCGGGTTCGACCATCGTTTCCGCGCGCGCGCGGCCGGTAAACGTCGTGCCGTCGAGCTTGCCGGTCACGAACGTGTCCGATCCGGTGGGTTCCACGATGGTGACCTCCGCATCGATCTGTGCACGGGCAGCAGCGGCTGCATCGGCGGAACCTTCGTCCGAGATCGCTTCAGGACGTAGACCAAGTACCACTTCCTTGCCCTCGGGGATGGACGTCGTGACCGACGGCGGGACTTTGACCGTCACACCCTGTCCACCGGCCCCGAATAATTGAATACCACCGGTGACCACCCTGCCCTTCAGCATGTTCATCGCCGGTGATCCCATGAAATCGGCAACGAACAGATTGGCCGGGCGATTGTAGATTTCGGCAGGTGTGCCGACCTGCTGGACTATACCTTCCTTCAAGACGACGATCTTGGTCGCAAGCGTCATCGCCTCGATCTGGTCGTGGGTGACATAGACGATCGTGGCATGGGTGTTCTGGTGCAGCGCCTTGATCTCCGCTCGAACCTCGACACGCAGTTTCGCATCGAGGTTTGACAGCGGCTCGTCGAACAGGAAGACGCGCGGCTGACGCACCAGCGCGCGGCCCATGGCGACACGTTGGCGCTGGCCGCCGGAAAGCTGGCTCGGGCGACGGGTGAGCAGATGCTCGATCTGCAGGGTTTTGGCTACCTGGGCCACCGCCTTGGCGCGTCTCTCTTTGTCGACACCGCGCATTTCCAAGGCGAAGGCAATGTTCTCTTCCACCGTCATGTTCGGATAAAGCGCATAGGACTGGAAGACCATGGCGATATCGCGCTTCGACGGATGCAGGTCGGTGACCACCTGTCCGTCGATGACGATATCGCCCGAGGACGGCGGCAGCAGGCCGGCGATCGCATTCAGAAGCGTGGACTTGCCGCAACCGGAAGGCCCGACCAGCACGAGGAAGCCGCCCTTCTCCAGCTCGATATCGATGCCCTTGAGGATCTCGACGCTGCCGATCTTCTTGCGGATGTTCTTGATCTGGAGAAAGCTCATTACGGTTATCCCTTGACTGCGCCGGCCATCAGGCCACGCACAAAATAGCGTCCGGCGACGACATAGACGAACAGCGTCGGTAGCGCGGCAAAGACGGCCGCCGCCATATCGACATTGTATTCCTTGACGCCGGTGGAGGACGAAACGAGGTTGTTGAGCGCCACCGTCATCGGCGAGGCTTCGCCGGACGAGAAGGAGACGCCGAACAGAAAGTCGTTCCAGATATTGGTAAACTGGTAGATGACCGTGACGACGATGATCGGCCCGGAGCTGGGCAACAAGATGCGCCAGAAGATGCGGAAGAAACCCGCGCCATCGATCATCGCGGCCTTCACCAATTCATCCGGAAAGGCTTCGTAGTAATTGCGGAAGAACAGCGTGGTGAAGCCAAGACCGTAGATCACATGGACCATCACAAGACCGGTCGTCGAGTTCGACAGGCCCATCAGGCCCAAAAGCCGCGCCATCGGGATCAGCACCGCCTGAAACGGGATGAAGCAGGCAAACAGCATCATGCCGAAGACGATCTTGTGGCCGGGAAAACGCCACTTGGTGAGCACGTAGCCGTTAAGTGCGCCGAGCAGTGTCGAGATGACGACGGCCGGCACCACCATCTTGATCGAGTTCCAGAAATAACCCTTGATGCCGACGCAGGAGACGCCGATGCAGGCCTCGC
Source organism: Pseudomonadota bacterium (assembly GCA_023451735.1). GTDB lineage: Bacteria > Pseudomonadota > Alphaproteobacteria > Rhizobiales > Rhizobiaceae > Neorhizobium. The sequence goes on from JAEXYH010000055.1 coordinate 68,031, forward strand.
CCCAGGCCTTGGCCCAGGCGGCAATCGACGGATCGGTCGGCAGCGCCAGCATGTCGCCGCCACGGATTTCGTCGAGCGATTTCAGCGAAGTCGACAGCATCACGTAAAGCGGCAGCAGATAGACCGCCGCAAGGATGATCAGCGCGGCATAGATGAAATACCGGGTGAACCGCGCTGAGCCGGCGCTCACGCTTTCGGGTGCGGCGCTCATTGTTTCTTCTCCCGCAGTTCCGAATAGAGATAGGGCACGATGATCGCGGTAATGCCCATCAGCATCATCACGGCGCTGGCCGAACCCACATTCATCTGGTTGCGGTTGAACGTGTAGGAATACATGAAGGTGGACGGCAGCTCCGTCGCATTGCCCGGCCCGCCGCCGGTCAGCGCAATGACGAGGTCGTAGGACTTGATCGCCATATGCGCGAGCACGATGAAGGCCGAGAGGAAGACAGGCCTGAGCAGCGGAATGATGATGCGACGATAGATATTGACCGTCGAGGCCCCGTCGATCTGCGCCGCCTTGATGATCTCGCCGTCGATGCCGCGAAGACCGGCTAGGAACATCGCCATGATGAAGCCCGACGCCTGCCAAACGCCGGCGATCACGACGGTGTAGATCGCCATGTTCGGGTTCACCAGCCAGTCGAAGGTAAAACTCTCCCAGCCGAGATTGCGCATCGTGTGTTCAAGCCCGAGACCGGGATTGAGGAACCATTTCCAGGCAGTACCGGTAACGACGAAGGAGAGCGCCATCGGATAAAGGAAGATCGGCCGCAACACGCCTTCGGCGCGGATGCGTTGATCCATCAGGATGGCGATGAACAGTCCGATCGCGGTGCAGAGCGCGATGTAGAGAATTCCGAAAATGGCCAGGTTCTGCATCGCCACATACCAGTTCGGCTGCGACCAGAGCCGGAAATAGGCATCGAACCCGCCCCATTTATAGACCGGCAGGATGCGCGAGGTGGTGAAGGAGAGCGTGATCGTCCAGAGAATGAAGCCGTAGACGAAAATCAGGATGACGGCGAAGGACGGCGCCAGAACAAGTTTCGGCAGGCCGTTGCGTACCGTATCTGCGAAGGATTTTCGCGGCCGTTCCGGCGTAACCACCGGCATCGGTTCGATTGTCGTCATGGGGGTCTCCGGTCGGGAATACGGTTGTGAAAAGGGATCGGCGTCAGACCCCCTCACCAACAAAATCTAAGACTTTTCTGAAGCTAAGTTCTTGATTTTGTAACCTCTCCCACAAGGGGAGAGGTAAATTCGCGGATGGCGCGGCGCACTTATCTGTCCCCTTGTGGGAGAGAAAGCGATTTCAAGATCTTAGCCAAAGGCTAAGTCTAGAAATCGCAAGTGAGGGGATATCTTCCCTCACTTGCCGCGCAACTTACATCACTTCGCAGCAGCAACCGCTTCCGGCAGGCGCTTCAACGCGGCGTCCGTCGTCAGCTGGCCATTGAGATGCTGGGTGATGACGTCGAGCATGGCTTCCTTGATGGCAGCCGGCTGGGCATAACCATGGGCCAGAGAGCCCATCAGCGTGCCCTTGGACGAGGCTTCGTTAAGATCCTTCATGCCCTTCTTGGCGCAATCATCAAATTCCGTATCCGGAATGTCGGTACGGGCCGGAACCGATCCCTTCACCTTGTTGAAGGCGATCTGGAAGGCTGGGTTTTCAACCGCAGAAGCCATCTTCATCTGTGCGTCGGCGGCATCACCACCCACGTCGAACATCATGAACTGGTCGGCGTTGAACAGGACCGAGCCTTGCGTGCCGGGGAAGCGGATGCAGGCAAAATCCTTGCCCGGCTCCTTCTTGGCGCGCAGCCATTCGCCCTTCGACCAGTCGCCCATTTCCTGCGCACCGGCCTTGCCCTCGATGACGAGCGCCGTCGACAGGTTCCATTCGCGGCCAGAGAAGTTAGGATCGAAATAGGTGCGAAGCTTCGACATGTCGTCGAATACCTGCTTCATCGTATCGCTGGAAAGCGCTTCCGGATCGGCTTCGAGAACGGCCTTCTTGTAGAAATCCGGACCACCGCGGGAGAGAACAACGGCTTCCCACAGCGTGCCGTCCTGCCACGGAACGCCGCCATGGGCGAGCGCGGTCAGACCCTGCTCCTTGAACTTGTCGAGCAGCGCAAACAGCTCGTCCATATTCGTCGGCTCCTTGCCGCCGGCCTTGTCGAGTGCGGCCTTGTTCAGCCACAGCCAGTTGGTCGAGTGAATGTTGACGGGGGCAGCAACCCAGTGACCGTCATATTTGGAGAATTCCTGCAGTGCCGGTGGAATGACCTTGTCCCAGCCTTCCTTCTCGGCAAGATCATCGAGGTTTGCCGCAACGCCCATCTCGGACCAGTCGCGCAGGTCGAAGCCGAGCAACTGTACCGCGGTCGGCGGATCGCCGGCGGTGACACGGGCGCGAAGTGCGGTCATGGCAGCGGAACCCGCGCCGCCGGCAACCGGCATGTCCTTCCAGATCACGCCTTCCTTGGCGAGATTTTCCTTCAGCACGTTGAGTGCCGCAGCTTCACCGCCGGACGTCCACCAGTGCAGGACTTCGACTTCTGCGGCCTTGGCGGCACCGGCTGTCATCGCAATCAAGGCGGCACCGGCGGCCAGTTTCGTAATGGCTCGAATATTCATTGATGATCTCCTCCAAATCCGGGCTCCTCTCCGGACATTGGAATTTATAACGTTATAACCCGAGCAAGTGTCAACCCGTACGCGAAGGTTTTTGAATTGCTCGCGATCAATTTTTTAAAGTATTGATCCATCTCGACAAATTCTAATGCTCAAAAGAATTTTCCGCCGTTTCAAAGAAAATTCTGGAAATCGGCGTGGAATTTGTAACGATATATATCGAGGTCCGGCGGCGGTGAGCGGCCGGATGGAGGATCAGACATGTCGCTGGACGATGCGGAAGACGGACGGCAACCGAACTCGGCTGGGCCTTCGACTTCAAATCCCGGCTCCCACCGCAAGCCAACGTTGAAAACCATTGCCGAACTGACCGGGCTCGCAGTGACCACCGTATCGCGCGCGCTTGGCGACGATCCGCTGATTGCGCGGGAAACCCGCCAGCGCGTTCAGGCAGCGGCAGCCCAGGTCGGCTACCTGCCCGACCGCGCGGCCCAGCGCCTGCGCACCGGCCGCACCAACGTCATCAGCCTGATCCTCGATCCCCACGAGGAAATCCTGGGCTACGGCACCTCGATGATAAGAGGCATGACCGCGACCCTGCGCGGCACCCCTTATCACCTCGTCATCACGCCGCATTTTTCCGATACTCCGCAGATCGATCCGGTCCGCCATATCGTCCGCAACCGGATGGCCGACGGCATATTGTTCAGCCGCACCGAACCTTCGGACGAACGGGTGAAATTCCTGCTGGAAGCCGGTTTTCCCTTCGTCTGCCATGGCAGGACGGAGCTCGCGACGCCACATCCTTATGTCGATTACGACAATTATCACTTCACCTATGAGGCGACGAAAAAGCTGATCGCTTCGGGCTGTCGCAGGCTGTTCATCATCCTGCCGCCCGAGCGGTTTACCTTCCATCATCACATGCGCCACGGCTTCATGACAGCCGTCAGGGAGGACGGCGCCGGCTTCGAGATCGCGGAAGGCATCACACTGGACAGCAAGGCGGATGCAGTCCGCGATCATGTTGCAGCGAGGCTGGCGGAGCCCGATCCGCCGGATGGTTTCATCTGCGGCGGCGAAGTTTCGGCCATGGCCGTCATGTCGGCCACCCACGACCTGGGGCTTCAGGTCGGCCGCGACGTGCGACTGGTGGCCAAGCAGACATCCGGCCTGTTCGATCAGGTGCGGCCGCGGATCGAGACGATCTACGAGGACCTGTCGGAAGCCGGACGGCTGATGGCAGCACTGCTGTTGAAACGGATGGCGGGGGCAACGCCGGTGAGCGAGCTGCAAGCGGTACTGGAGGTTTAGGCCTCTCTTCTTCGTCGACACCCCCCTCTTCCCTGCCCGGCATCTCCCCCACAAAGGGGGGAGATCGGCTGGGTGCATGGTCTCCGCCTCAAGCAAACTCATACATCTGCTCAACCACCAATCTACGCTCAATAGGAAGCGGAGGTCGTGCCGAGTGTGTTCCCCCCTTGTGGGGGAGATGCCCGACAGGGCAGAGGGGGCCGGCACGCGCCGACGTCCCATCTCAATCCTCTTCCACAAACACCTCTTCGCGCTTCTTCCGCACGCTCGGCAGGAAGACGACGATGAGCACGATCACGGCGATGATGAGCAGCGTGGCGCTGATCGGACGTGTGACGAAGGTCGACGGATCGCCACGCGACAGGATCATCGCCCGCCGCAGGTTCTCTTCGAGCAACGGACCGAGCACGAAGCCGAGCAGAAGCGGTGCCGGCTCGCAGCGCAGCTTCAGCAGCAGGTAGCCAAGCAGGCCGAAGAAGGCGACTGCATAAAGGTCGTAGACGTTGGAATTGACGCTGTAGACCCCGATCGAGCAGAAGGCCATGATGATCGGGAAGAGCAGGTAATAGGGAATGGTCAGAAGCTTTACCCACAACCCGATCAGCGGCAGGTTGAGAATGACGAGCATCAGGTTGCCGATCCACATCGAGGCGATGATGCCCCAGAACAGTGCCGGCTGCTCGGCCGCGACGTTCGGGCCGGGCACGATGCCCTGGATGATCATCGCGCCGACCATCAGCGCCATGACCGGGTTGGCCGGAATACCGAGCGTAAGCAGCGGGATGAACGAGGTCTGCGCGCCGGCATTATTGGCAGATTCCGGGCCTGCCACGCCTGCAACCGCGCCATGGCCGAATTCCTGCGGGTTCTTCGAAACCTTCTTTTCCACCGTATAGGAGGCGAAGGAGGCGAGGATCGCGCCGCCCCCCGGCAGGATGCCGAGCACCGAGCCGATCGCCGTGCCGCGCAGCACCGGCGCGATCATCGCCCGAAAATCCTCGCGGCTCGGCAGAAGGCCGGAAACCTTGGCCATCAGCACCGTACGGGTCTTTTCGTTTTCGAGATTGCGCAGGATTTCCGCGATCCCGAACACGCCGACCGCGACCGCGACGAAATTCAGCCCGTCGGCATATTCGCGAATGCCGAGCGTGAAGCGCGGCGCGCCGGTATAGATATCGGTGCCGACAAGCCCGAGCAGCAGGCCGAGCACCACCATGGCCAGCGCCTTGATGACCGATCCATGCGCCAGCGCGATCGACGACACGAGACCAACGACCATCAGCGAAAAATATTCGGCGGCGCCGAATTCCAGCGCGATGGCGGTCAGCGGCGGCGCGAAGATGGCGACGAGGAAGGTCGAGACCGTGCCGGCAAAGAAGGAGCCGATTGCGGCGATGGCGAGAGCTGCCCCTGCCTTGCCCTTGCGGGCCATCTGATAACCGTCGATCGCAGTGACGGCGGACGAGGATTCGCCCGGCATGTTAATCAGGATCGCCGTGGTCGAGCCGCCGTACTGCGCGCCGTAATAGATGCCGGCGAGCATGATCAGCGATGAGACAGGCTCAAGCTGGAAGGTGATCGGCAGAAGCATGGCGATCGTTGCCGTTGCGCCAATGCCCGGCAAAACGCCGATCAGCGTGCCGAGCAGCACGCCGATCAGGCAGAAGAACAGGTTCTCGATCGATCCTGCCGTCTGGAAGCCAAGAAGAAGGTTATTGAAAAGATCCATCAGATAGCTTCCCGGAGCTTAGAATCGGACCCAGGGGCCGAAACGCTGGAATGGAAGGCCAAGGCCATAGGAGAAGACGAGGACGGAAAAAGCCGTCAGAAGAACGGCCAGCACGAGTGCCGTCAGCGGCTTCATCTTGTGGGAGGCGAAGGCGGCGATCAGTGCGGCAAAGAACAGCGACGGCACGAAGCCGAGGCCGCGTACGGTAATTCCGAAAAAGATCGGCGCCGCGAGAATGAAGACGATGCCGCGCCAGGCGATCGGCCCGATCGGCTCCCCCTCGACGCGAAATGCCTGAAACAGGATGATCGCCCCGAACAGGATCAGCGCCAGCGCCAGGATGAACGGGAAATAGCCCGGCCCCATGCGGAATGCCGTGCCGAGTTCGAGCTCGATCGACTGATATGCGAAGAAGATGCCGGTCAGGATCAGCAGGATACCGCAGATCAGGTTGGCTTTGTCGAATGACTGGGAATTCATGGTGTCTCCATGGGAATGGATACCCCCTCTGGCCTGCCGGCCATCTCTCCCACAAGGGGGGAGAAGACTTGCAGCACCGCCTCTTTCCATCTTCGAGAGACTTGCGAGCGGTGCGGCAGGTTAAGCCCCTCCCCCTCGTGGGGAGCGGTTTGGGGCGGGGTCTTTCAACTCTAAGACTTCAGTCCGCGTATTGCCCGGCAGCTTCGATGATCGGCTTCCAGCGGGCGATTTCGGTTTCGAGCTTGGCTTTCAGCGCGGCCGGCGTTGCATCGGCTTCCGGCGAAGGCACGGTGCCGAGTTCGGCAAAACGCTTGACGACATTCTCGTCCTTCAGCGCGCCCTGCAGAGACTTGGACAGGCGTTCGTTGATCTCGGCGGGCGTACCCTTCGGCGTGTAGATGCCGTGCCAGATGCCCACCGTCATGCTTTCAAGCCCGGCTTCCTTCACGGTCGGCAGGTCCTTGAAGATCGCAAGACGCTCCGGCGAGGTCACGGCGTAAGCCTTGATCGTGCCACCCTGGATCTGCTTCGTCGTATTGGTCGTCTGGTCGCACATGATATCGACCTGGCCACCGAGAAGATCGGTCATCGCCGGGCCGGTGCCCTTGTAGGGAACGGTGACGAGCGGGGTCTGGATGGCGCTCATGAACAGCATGCCGCAAAGATGCGAGGCGGCACCGATGCCGGCGTTCGCCACGGTCACCTTGTCGGAATTCGCCTTGGCATATTCGACGAGACCCTTGAGATCGGTCGCTTCCATATCCTTGCGGGCAACGATCGTCATCGGCACATCGGTGACGAGGCCGACATATTCGAAGGCGTTCAGTGTGTCATAGGCGAGCTTGCGATAGAGCGTGGCGCTGGTCGCCATGCCGATATGATGCAGCAGGACGGTGTAGCCATCCGCTTCGGCGGCGGCGACACGGCCGGCGCCGAGCGAACCACCGGCGCCGCCGACATTTTCGACGACGATCTGCTGGCCGAGATCCTTCGACATCGATTCGGCAACAAGACGGGCAACCGTATCCGTCGGCCCGCCGGCCGCGAACGGAACGACCATGGTGATCTGACGCTCGGGATACCCTTGCGCGCCCGCCTGTGCGGAAAAGAGCGTTACGGCGGCAACGGCAGTCGCACCGAGAACGGCGTTAAACAGTTTCATGGATATTCTCCTCCCAGAGACCAATGTCCAGCCATCATTGCAGGCGCACATCTCCTCCGGCGCCTGCTTAAGGTCCATTAACGGACCGCGCCGAAGCGCTGGCAATCAGCCACGGCTTGGGCGGGAGCTGATAATATTCAAATCGCAGCGCAACATGGGTGGATTTGGGAACAATACCTGAAAGAGGTGGGTGGATTTCCACCCAAGGATGATGCGGCGGATTGTCTTACTCCCCCTCATTCCTGTTCCCGAACTTGTTCTGAGGATCGGTCACAGGGCTCAGCCACGCAAAATCCTTCGCGTGACAGGAGGCTTGCACGCCGACGGCACAGCGCTGCTGACTGTAACGATCTTCGGGTTAACCCAAAGAGCAGAGATGAGGGATGACAGGCCTCATTCGCTGCGGTCGTCCTGCGACAGGCTCTCGACCCCCAGCATCTTTTTATCGAGACCGTATTTCTGCATCTTCTCGTAAAGCGTCTTGCGGGAAATACCGAGCGTTTCGTAAACCGGCTTCAGCGCACCGCCATGGGCGGCAATCTCCGTGGCGATGAGATTGCGCTCGAAGGCGCCAACCTTTTCCGCCAGACGACCGCCATTTTCCTTCACTGCTGCGCCCGGCTCTCCCGAACCCGGATCAAGACCCAGCACCAGACGGTCGGCGGCGTTGCGCAATTCACGGACATTGCCCGGCCAGTCACGCTGGGCGATCAGCGAGATGACATCGGGCTGCACGATCATATCCTCGCGGCCGTACCGTGCTGCCGCCTCGCGCACCAGCTGCAGGAAGAGCAGCGGAATATCCGCCCGCCGTTGCGACAGCGCCGGCACGTGGACCGTCGCGACATTCAGGCGATAGAGAAGATCGGCGCGGAACCTCCCGGCCGCCACCTCCGCCTCCAGATCCACCTTGCTGGTGGCGATGAAACGCACGTCGAGCTGCACGGTCTCGTTCGATCCAAGCCTTGTGATCACCCGCTCCTGCAGCACCCGCAGGAACTTTGCCTGCAGGTCGAATGGCATGGAGCTGATCTCGTCGAGAAGAATGGTCCCTCCCCGCGCATGTTCGAATTTTCCGTAACGAGCGCGAAGTGCGCCGGGGAAGGCACCGGCTTCATGACCGAAAAGCTCGCTTTCAATCAGCGTTTCGGGAAGGGCGGCGCAGTTGATGGCGATCAGCGGTCGGTTGGCGCGCGGGCTGATGTCGTGCAGGGCGCGTGCCACCACCTCCTTGCCGACGCCGGTATCGCCGATGACAAGTGTATCGGCATCCGTCGCACCGATAGCGCGGATGCGGTAGCGGAGATCCACCATCACCTGTGTGCGGCCCGGCATCCGTGCTTCCACGTCGTCACGTTTGCCCGCCACGGCCCTCAAACGCCTGTTTTCGAGGATCAGTGCCCGCCTCTCCAGCGCACGGCGGATGACGCCGGCCAGATGCTGCGGCGTGAACGGTTTTTCGAGAAAGTCGTAAGCGCCTTCTCGCATAGCCTTCACCGCCAGCTGCACATCGCCATGGCCGGTGACGAGGATGACCGGAATTTCCGCATCGAGTTCGCGCACCCGGTGCAATAGCGTCATCCCGTCCAGCCCCGGCATGCGGATATCGCTGACGATCACGCCGTCGAAGCCGAAGCCGGAAAGCTCCAGCACGTTTTCGGCATTCGGAAACGTGTCGACCGTGAGATCGAACAGTTCGAGCGCCTGCGCGGTGGAACGTCGAAGTTCCTCCTCGTCATCGACAAGCAGCACCCGTTGCTGGATGGTCATTCAGCGGCCTCCATTACGCTCGCATCCGCGACATCGAGTTCGATGGCGAAAACCGCCCCGCCTTCCGGATGATCGGTGACGGAAAGACTGCCGCCGAAATCCTTGACGATATTGTAGGAGATAGACAGGCCA
>JAEXYH010000056.1 GCA_023451735.1 Pseudomonadota bacterium
TCGACTGGTACATGGAAGGCAAGATCCAGATCGACCCGATGATCACCCACACCATGCCGCTCGAAGACATCAACAAGGGCTTCGAGCTGATGCACAAGGGCGAAAGCATTCGCGGCGTGGTGGTCTATTGACCGCCCTGCCCTCGTACACGGTTGATGTGCGGAGACTGGAAGAGTTCTCCGCACTCGATCTTTACGCCATGCTGAAGATGCGCGTCGATGTTTTCGTCGTCGAGCAGGAATGCCCTTATCCGGAACTCGACGGCAACGATCCAGACTGCCTGCATCTGCGGCTGCTGGATGGCGCGGACCTGCTCGCCTGCGCCCGTCTGTGGCGCCCGACGCCGGACCACCTGCCGCGTATCGGCCGCGTGACCGTATCGCCGAATCACCGCGGAAAACGTCTTGGCGAGGCGCTGATGCGCGAGGCGATCACCGAATGCGAAAAAATCCATCCCGGCGAGGCAATCGAAATCTCCGCCCAGGCGCACCTGCAGAAATTCTACGGCTCGCTCGGTTTCGAGCGGACATCGGACGAGTATCTCGAAGACGACATCCCGCATGTCGATATGGTCAGGCCCGCAGCCTGACCATATCGACGGCGAATGGCCGTCACGCTTGCTTTTCCTCTTTCCCGACCTATCATCGTTTCCGGGAAGAAGAGAGAGGAAGCCACCATGTACAAATTCGAAGTCTACAAGGATAAGGCAGGCGAGTTCCGTTTCCGTTTCAAAGCCTCCAACGGCCAGAACATGTTTTCCTCCGAAGGTTATGCGGCCAAGGCCTCTGCCATAGCCGCCATTGAATCCATCAAGAAGAACGCGCCCGGCGCAACTGTCGACGACCAGACGACAGCGGTGGCATGATCTGCTAAGTCGCGTCCTTGTTGCTGCTGTTTTGCAAGGAAGCGAATACCGTTGATCTATGTCGATGCCGATGCATGCCCGGTAAAGCCGGAAATCCTCAAGGTCGCGGAGCGCCACGGCCTTGAGGTAACCTTTGTTGCCAATTCCGGCTTGCGCCCGTCCCGTGATCCGATGGTCAAGAACGTCATCGTTTCCGGCGCTTTCGACGCTGCAGATGACTGGATCGCGGAACGCGCTGCGACTGGCGACATCGTCGTGACCGCGGATGTTCCGCTTGCGGGACGTTGCGTGGCGGCTGGCGCTTTCGTCACCGGCCCGACCGGACGCCTGTTCGACAAGAGTAATATCGGCATGGCGACCGCAATGCGCGATCTCGGTGCACATCTGCGCGAGACGGGCGAAAGCAAGGGATATAACGCCGCCTTCTCGCCGAGAGATCGCTCGGCGTTTCTGGAAACCCTCGACCGGCTCTGCCGCAGGGCAAAATCGGCCGGCTGAGCAGTATGAGCGCATCGGGACATGACAAAAGCTGACGGCGGCAAGAAAAAACGGCATTGGCGTCACCACCGCCATGGCCCTTTCTTTGCGGCGGCAATTGCAGCGGTCATCGCCCTGCCCGTCCTGGTCCTCCTGCTGCCTGAACTCGCGGCGGCCCTGACCGCGATCATCTTCTTCGTAATCTATCTTGCCTTGATCGGCCTGCGCATTCTTCATCTTGATGCCGACCGGCTGCAGGCGAGCGGCCAGAACACCGACGAACCCGCGCCGATCATTCTTGCCGTCACCCTGCTTGCGGCAGTCGCGGCGCTCATCACGCTGTTCGAAGCCTTGAATCAGAAACAACCGTCCGGACTGCTTGACGTGGCAGTCGGCTTTGCCGCCGTCATTCTCGGCTGGTTCTCCATCCACACGATGTTCTCGCTGCACTATGCCCATCTCTACTGGCGACCGGGCGAGAAGAATGGCGGTCTATCGGTCGGCGGACTGGATTTCCCTCGAACGGATCGTCCGGGGGCATGGGACTTTCTTTATTTCGGTTACGTGATCGGCATGACGGCCCAGACATCGGATGTCGCGATCACCGCCACCGACATGCGTAAAGTCAACCTCCTGCATTCGGTCGTGTCTTTCTTTTTCAACACGATACTGGTAGCCGCTGCAGTCAATGCCGTCGTCTCGCTTGCGAACTGAAGGTGCCGAACCCGCTAGCCCAGAAGGACTATTGTCATGAAAATCATTTCGCAGAACACCGCCTTTGGCGGCATGCAGGGCGTTTTCACCCACGAGTCGGAAGCTTGCAACTGCGAGATGACCTTCGCGGTCTTCGTTCCGCCGCAGGCGATAAGCGAACCGCGCCCCGTCCTGTGGTATCTTTCCGGCCTCACCTGCACTCATGCAAACGTCATGGAAAAGGGTGAATACCGCCGCCTCGCCGCCGAGCTGGGCCTGATCGTTATCTGCCCGGATGTCAGCCCGCGCGGCAATGACGTGCCGGACGAACTGACCAACTGGCAGATGGGCAAGGGGGCAGGCTTTTATCTCGACGCCACCGAAAAGCCCTGGGCCGAAAATTACCAGATGTATACCTACATCACAGAGGAACTGCCGAAACTTGTCAGCGAGCAGTTTCGCGTCGACATGGGCAGGCAAGGCATTTTCGGCCATTCGATGGGCGGCCATGGCGCCATGACCATTGCGCTGAAGAACCCGGATCGTTTCAAGAGCTGCTCGGCCTTCGCACCAATCGTCGAACCGTCGACCGCGGACTGGTCGGCACCGGCCTATGAAAAATATCTCGGCTCAGATAAGGCCGCCTGGCGCCAATACGACGCCTGCGCGCTGGTAGAGGATGGCGCGCGATTCCCCGAATTCCTTATCGACCAGGGCAAGGCCGATGGCTTCCTGGAAAATGGTCTGCGCCCATGGCTGTTCGAGGAAGCCGCGAAGGGCACGAACATCGGTCTGACGCTCAGGATGCATGAGCGTTACGACCACTCCTACTATTTCATCTCTACTTTCATGGACGATCACCTGCGCTGGCATGCCGAGCGCCTTGGCTGATCAGGAGAATAGATGAAGCCGGCTTTCTGGCCGGCTTCACGCTATTTGGTGGCCTCAGATCTTCCTGCGGTTATCGACCGAGAAGGCGCCCGCGCCGGCAAAAAACAGATAGAGAAAGACAAAGCAGAACAGGATGGCGGCATCGCCGCCGTTCGGGGCCGGCCAGAAGCCTTTGGAAGCATGCCCCATGAAATAGGCGAAAGCCATCTGACCGGACAGGACAAAGGCAACCGGTCGCGTCAGGAAGCCGATGGTGATCAGGATGCCGCCGACGAATTCCAACAGCGCAGCAAACAACATCAGTGTGGACAGCGGACCGCCATCTCCCTGTGGCACCGGAAATGCGAAAAGCTTCATCGTCCCGTGTTCGATGAACAAAAGGCCGGTCATAATTCTAAGGGCGGCCAGACCTTGGTCTCGGTAGGCTGCCAGACGATCGAAAAGTGCCATTGGAATCTCTCCAGTATGTGTGGGCGCTGCAGCGATAAACTTGAGCAAGATTCGCCAGAAATCACATTTATGGCACCGTCTGGAAACGGCAATAAGCCCGGGCCAAACTCGGCTAGGGCTTGGTGTTCTCGACCAGTGCGGTCACCACGGCCCTTCGCCGCGGCACCTCAAGCCGGAACTCGCCAGCGATCCGATCTGCAATCTTTTCTGCCAGAAAAGCGTCTGCGCTATTTTTACCGAATGTCAGCGCGGACACCTCGAAAGACCCTTCCGCCACCGGTTCACCCGATCCGACAGAAACAACCTTTACAGTCACGCTTGCCGTGGACCGGCTACCGAAAAGAACCGGCGCTCGTGCTGTCTCGCTGATCCGAACAGTAAGGATCGTCCGCGGCAGCAGCATCGACCGGTTCGTCGCTTGTATGGCGGCATCCACCAGAATGTCCGTCTGCGCGATGAGATCACGCGACACGTTGGGTTGGGCCGTCACGAAGGCTGCCCGCACGTCATAAAGGAGCCGCTCGGCCTCTTCGTCCGCCACGGGCATGCGAAAGCCTGCCAACATGAGAACGGCGAGCGGCGCGATAACAAAGCGGAGCGATCTGAAAGACATGAGGGCATCCGGATAAGATGCCCGCATGTTCTCCGTTCAGGGTTAGGGAAGCCTTAAACCGGCGACCTCAGCGCTTCAAAAACCGCTACCGAAGCCTGAAAATCCGCATGGCGCTTTTCACGACGGTTCTGCGCTTCGGCATCCTCGCCCCAATGCTCGTTGGTCCAGTCTTCTTCAAGATGAGCCAGATGCCAGATATCTTCAGCCGGGAGATGGCCTTCGGCGAACGCAAGCGCGAGAATGGCCGAACCAGTCAGCGTTGTCACCGTATGGAGAACGGCAAGTTCGATCGGAGTGCCATATTTTCTCAAAGCCGACGAGAATGCCGCTGTGGCTTCGCGCGGTTGCTCTTTCGGCATCACGCCCTCGATCAGTTCGAAACAAGCGCCATGTTCA
>JAEXYH010000045.1 GCA_023451735.1 Pseudomonadota bacterium
GCATGACGAACGCCTGCGAATCGTCCTACCGATCGATCAAAACATGCGTGGAGTAAACATGATTGATCCGCTCTCGGTTGAACCATTGTCCGTCTATTGGGCACGGAGAAAGACGCAAGATGCGGAAAGCGACGAATACGAGGGCGTCCAGATCAGCACCGTGTTCGGGCACGCACGCGACTATTGGAGCGTCGCAGTGCTAGGTTCGGATCAGCATTATTCCCTGCACGACTTTGAGTTCGTAGCTCCCATCCGTGCTCCAGACGCGGACGCCGATAACTAGGCTTTGTATGAGTGACGCTCATGCAAGCTTTCCCGCAACGTGCGAAACGCGTTTTGTACCGGTCAAGTTCTGCATCATTGCGTTGGATACCTATTTCCGGATCTTCTTTCCGCGAGGCCATTTGCCTTCGGCAGGAACGCCGGCGCGCATGGGTCGTCCGCAGGCTTCAGCCGACCGCACACAAGCAAGTGATGGTTCGCCTTTTATGGGCCTGTCGGCAACAGCCCGTCGGAGGAATAACAGCAGAACATTGATGACGGCGGCTGTCACACTAGCTAGAAGTGGCTCGCCCATATACTCCGCCACGACCTTGCCTCGCCTTGTTCAGGAACAGACACATGCCACAGACCGCTTCTCAAGGCCTGACCCGTCGTGGTCTCGGTCTCGACCCTGTCGTCGCCTTCAGCCTCGCCGGCGCGATTGTTTTCTTCCTGATCAGCGGCACCTTCGCCTACATCAATCTTAAGACGCTGCGGGAGAACACCGAGGCGATCGTTCATTCGCACGAGGTGATCATCACACTTGACGAGCTGCTGTCGAGCACGCAGGACGCAGAAACCGGACAGCGCGGCTTCCTGCTCACGAACAATGAGCGATATCTTGATCCGTATAACGCGGCCTTGGACACTATCCCGGCCAAGATCCAGGAAATTGGCGAGCTCACCAGCGATAATCCGGCCCAGGTCCGGCGCCTGCCCGTACTCAAGCAGCATGTCGATGCCAAGCTCGCGGAGCTGAAGCAGACGATCGATCTTCGTCGCACCCAAGGATTGGAGGCTGCGCTGGCCGTCGTCAACTCCGATCGGGGCAAGGTGGCCATGGATGCTGTGCGCGGACAGCTCTCGGCGATGAGCCAAGAAGAAGCGGTATTGCGGGCAAAGCGCGTAGAGGAAATGAACAATGCCTATGGCACTGCGCTTTTGAGTAGCGTACTTGCCGGCATCCTCGGCATCTTCCTGACTATCGCTATCGGCGTTCTGATCCGTCGTTCAACCCTCGCCCGTCGCCGCGAAGAATGGCTGCAGGCGGGTAATCTCGGACTGGCATCCGCCATGATGGGCGACCAGCGCACCGAGCAACTTGGCGGCAGCATTTTGACTTACCTGGCAAACCACGTCGGGGCCGTGGCGGGCGCAATCTTCGTCGGCGAGACAGATGCCTATAAGCGTTCATCCACCTACGGCGTCCCCGCCGATGCAAAGCTTCCGGATCTAGTCAGGCCCCGTGAAGGTCTGCTCGGACAGGTGGCGGTCGAGGGAAAACCCGTCATCGTCAACGACGTGCCGGAAAACTACCTTGAATTCGGCTCGGCGCTTGGCCGCGACAAGCCACGGCACCTGGTTCTGGCCCCGGCAGCGATCGACAACAACGTCAACACAGTGATCGAGCTTGGCTTCCTGCGGCCTGTGGATGAACGCGTCCTCGCGTTCCTCAAAGAGGCATCCGGTACGATCGCCACCGCCATTCGTTCGGCAAACTATAGAAATGAGCTGCAGAACCTTCTGGAGGAAACCCAACGGCAGTCCGAAGAACTGCAGGTGCAGAGTGAGGAGCTGCGGGTCTCGAACGAAGAGCTCGAGGAACAGGGCCGCGCCTTGAAGGAGTCGCAAGCGCGCCTCGAACAGCAGCAGGTCGAGCTGGAGCAGACCAACTCCCAGCTCGAGGAGCAGGCGCAACAGCTGGAATCGCAGAAGGATGACCTGGAGCGCTCAAACGCCTCGACCCAGTTGAAGGCGCGCGAGCTGGAACAGGCCAGCCGTTACAAGTCCGACTTCCTCGCCAACATGTCACACGAACTGCGCACGCCGCTCAACTCCTCGTTGATCCTTGCAAAGCTGCTCGCGGATAATCCGGACGACAATCTCACGGCCGAACAGGTCAAGTATGCCCAGACCATTCAGTCGTCCGGCAATGACCTTCTCAACCTGATCAACGACATTCTCGATCTCTCCAAAATCGAGGCGGGCCATGTCGACATCCGACCCGAGCCGGTATCGGTCGAGCGGCTGTCGAATAATATCCGGCAGGTCTTTGAGCCGATCGCCAAAAACAAGGCGCTTGGCTTTGAGATCGATATCGCCCCCGAATGCCCGGACGTGATCGAAACCGATCTGCAGCGTATCGAACAGATCCTCAAAAACCTTCTTTCGAACGCCTTTAAATTCACAGAAAAGGGCAAGGTCACGCTTTCGATCAGACGAACGGGCGATGGCCAGATCGCCTTTGGGGTGACGGACACCGGGATCGGTATCGCGCCCGAGCAGCAACGACGGATTTTCGAGGCCTTCCATCAAGCGGATGGCACGATCAGCCGCAAGTTCGGCGGCACGGGACTCGGCCTGTCGATTTCCCGTGAGCTCGTGCGTCTGCTCGGTGGTACGATCCATATCAGAAGCCAGGAAGGGCAAGGCAGCACCTTTACGGTCACCCTCCCGCTCGCCTACGATCCTGCCATCGTCGCGCCGAGAGCTCCGGTCGGCAATGCCGTTCCCCTCGCACCCGCTGCTCCAGCAGCACCAAGTCAACCGAAAGCGCTACTGCCGCGGACGATTGTGGAGGACGACCGTGCACTGCCTTCGGACGAGCGTCGAATTTTGTTGGTCGTCGAGGATGATCAGACCTTCGCGGCGATCTTGCGCGATCTCGCCCGCGAGATGGGATTCCGGTCGCTTGTCGCTGGCACTGCCCAAGACGCCCTTAACCTCGCGCAACAGTTCATGCCGAGCGCGATCGTTCTCGACGTTGGGCTTCCGGACCAATCCGGACTCTCCGTCCTCGACCGCCTGAAGCGCGATGTCCGAACCCGGCATATTCCCATCCATATCGTCTCAGCCGACGACTATACCGAGACCGCCCTGTCACTCGGTGCAGTTGGATACATGCTGAAGCCAGTCCAGCGGGATCAACTCGTCGAAGTGTTCGAGAAGTTGGAGGCAACGCTATCGCAGGGCGTCAAACGCGTTCTGATTGTAGAGGACAACGACGTCCAACGTGAAGCAGTCGCCAAGCTGCTGACATCGCACGATGTCGAAACCGTGAGCGCCGGGACAGCAGCGGAAACCTTGGCACTGCTGAAGGACCAGACATTTGATTGCATGGTTCTTGACCTTTCACTTCCGGACGCGTCGGGGTACTCGCTGCTGGAAACCATCAGCCAGGACGACGCGCATTCCTTCCCACCGGTGATCGTCTACACCGGCCGGGTGCTCTCTTCCGATGAGGAGGAAAAGCTGCGGCGTTATTCGAAGTCGATCATCATCAAGGGGGCCAAGTCGCCGGAGCGCCTTCTGGACGAAGTGTCGCTCTTCCTGCACCAAGTTGTCTCAGAACTGCCGGACGAGCAGCAGAAGATGATCCGCAAAGCGCGTCACCGCGATGCCCTGCTCGAAGGCCGCCGGATCCTCATCGTCGAGGACGACGTTCGCAACGTCTATGCCCTCACGAATATTCTGGAGCCCCGTGGCGCGCTCATTCAGATAGCCCGCAATGGCCAGGAGGCGCTCGACGCCCTGGAGAAAACCAGGGCCGACGACGTATCCAAGATCGACCTGGTTCTGATGGACGTGATGATGCCGGTCATGGACGGCCTGACGGCCACGCGAGCGATCCGCAAAAATCCTGACTGGAAAAAGCTGCCAATCATCACCCTGACCGCCAAGGCCATGCCGGACGATCAGCAGCGCTGTATCGATGCTGGCGCCAACGATTACATGGCCAAACCGCTCGACGTCGAAAAGCTGCTATCGCTCGTCCGCGTCTGGATGCCGCGATGACCGAAACATTCGACAAGATCGAGGATATCGAAATCCGGCTGCTGCTGGAAGCGCTCTACGTCCGCTACCACTACGACTTCCGTAACTATGCGATGGCATCGGTGAAGCGACGCCTGCGTCAGGCCCGTGAGCAACTCGGATTTCCGACTATTTCGGCCATTCAGGAGAGACTGCTGCACGATGAGGTGATGTTGCCGCGGCTGCTTGGATATCTGACGGTTCAGGTGAGCGAGATGTTTCGTGATCCGAGCTATTTTCGCGCGATCCGCGAGAGGGTCGTTCCGCATCTCAAAACTTATCCGTCGCTCAAGATCTGGATCGCCGGCTGCAGCGGCGGCGAGGAACTCTATTCCTTCGTCATCCTGTTTCGTGAAGAGGGATTGGAAGATCGCACACTTTTCTATGCGACCGACATCAGCCAGGACGCTCTTCGGGTTGCTGAGTCAGGGATCTACGATCTCGATCGCATGCAGCTCTTCACGCAAAACCACCGAGCGTCAGGCGGCAAGTCGTCCTTGTCGGATTATTATACGACAGGTTACGGCCGGGCGACCTTCGACCGCAGTCTGAGAGAGCGTGTTGTCTTTTCCGACCACAGCCTTGTGACAGATGCGGTCTTCGGCGAAATGAACCTGATCTCCTGTCGCAACGTGATGATCTATTTCGACCGTCCACTTCAGGATCGGGCCATCGGCCTGTTCAAGGATTCGCTCGCGCGGAAAGGTTTTTTGGGCATCGGCGCCAAGGAGAGCCTTCGGTTCTCGGCGCACGCGAATGCGTTCACCGACGTCGTTCGCGAAGAGAAGATCTACCAAAAGGCCGGCCGATGAGCAGTTCCGCCGCAGAGGCTGTCGTGATCGGGGCATCGGCTGGCGCGCTTGAGGCACTGTCCGTTATCCTGCCAGCACTTTCTGCCGACTTCGGATTACCGATCATGGTGGTGGTTCATATACCGCCGGACAAACGCAGCGTTCTTGCCGAACTTTTTGCCGCAAAATGCGCCCTCAAGGCCGTTGAGGCAGAGGACAAGCTGCCGCTCGAAGCAGGAACTATCTACTTCGCGCCGCCGGACTACCATCTGCTTGTCGAAACAGACAGGTCGCTTGCGCTATCCGCCGATGAGCCCGTGCTGTTTTCCCGTCCGTCGATCGATGTCCTGTTTGAATCGGCTGCGGACGTTTACGGTCCTGGGCTGATTGGTATTGTTCTGACCGGCGCCAACCAGGATGGGGCTTTGGGGCTCAAAGCGATCGCCGACGCAGGCGGCATCACGATCGTTCAGGCTCCAGGGACAGCGTTTCAGGACGCCATGCCGCAGGCTGCGATTAAAGCCGTTCCGAAAGCCGATATTTTGTCACTTGCTTCGATAGCTACCTATCTGCAAAAGGTTGAGCCATGAACCCCGTCAAATTTTTGCTGGTCGACGATCTCGAAGAAAACCTCCTGTCCCTCGAGGCGCTGCTTCGTCGCCACGACCTGTCTCTTTTGAAAGCTCGCTCGGGTGACCAGGCGCTTGAGATCCTGCTTGAACACGATGTCGCCCTTGCCTTGATTGATGTGCAAATGCCCGGCCTCAACGGTTTTGAGCTTGCCGAACTGATGCGCGGCAATGAGCGGACCCGTCGAATCCCGATCATCTTCGTCACCGCCGGCAGCACGAGCGAGCGGCGCCGCTTTGAGGGATATGAGGCAGGCGCTGTCGATTTTATCCAGAAGCCGATCGAACCCGATGTCCTGCGCCATAAGGCAGAGGTCTTTTTCGAACTCTATCGTCAGCGCCAACAGATCGAGCAGCAGCGGGACCAGCTTCAGACCCAGGCAGAGGCGCTGAAGGAAGCGGACCGCCGCAAGGACGAATTCCTGGCCACGCTTGCCCATGAGCTTCGCAACCCCCTTGCACCGCTTCGCAATGGTCTCGATATTTTGCGGCGCGATCCCGACGATGTGAGGGCTTACGAGCTTCGCGAGATGATGGATCGTCAGTTGGACCACCTGGTTAGGCTGATCGACGATCTCCTCGACGTTTCGCGTGTCAGCCAAGGAAAGATCGAGCTGCGTAAGGAGAAGGTCAGGGTCGCCGATGTCGCTCGTTCGGCGGCCGAGGCCAGCCGCCCGCTTATCGATCGCGCCGCACACACCTTTGAGCTCGATGTTCCGACGGCAGATCTTTGGATCGACGCGGACCCGGCACGCGTGTCGCAGGTCATCGCCAACCTGCTGACCAACGCGGCAAAATACACGCCATCCGGCGGCAGGATTAAACTGTCGGCAACCGCGGACACTGGCAGAGCAGTCGTCGCCGTCCGCGACAACGGAGTCGGCATTCCGGCAGAGATGCAGAGCGACGTCTTCCGGCTCTTTGCACAGATCGGCGATCATCGCGAGCGATCACAAGGGGGGCTTGGTATTGGTCTGGCCCTCGTGAAGCAGCTGGTCGAACTGCACGGTGGCTCGGTGAGCGCATCAAGCGAGGGCACCGATCGAGGAAGTGTGTTTACCGTCGAACTCCCATTGACCGCGGCCCCGGAAGAAACAAAACCCGCGGAGCATCCCGCTCCGGCACCAGTCGATCCATTACGGCCGCTAAAAGTCCTTGTCATCGATGACAACCCGATCATCGCCGATACGATGGGAATGTTGCTTGAGGACATCGGCCACGAGTTCGAGGCGGTCCACGATGGACGAGAAGCTCTTGACGCTGCTCGCAACTACAGGCCAGACGCGATCCTGCTCGATATCGGCCTACCAGGCATGGATGGCTACGAGGTCTGCCGCGTCTTGAGGAAGGACCACCTGTTCGAACATACGACGATTATCGCGCAGACGGGATGGGGCCAGGATAAGGACAAGCAACTGGCCAAGGAGGCTGGATTCGATTTCCACCTCACCAAGCCTGTGCCTCTTGCGGATCTTCAGCGGATACTTTCGGGCGTAGCACCCAGAGACTGAAGAAGAGTGCCGTCGTCGCTTGTTATGCGGCCGAGAGCATCTCGTTCAGGCTGGCGATGATGTTCGCGCAGCTATAGGGTTTGGCGAAGAAACGGCTCTCTG
Organism: Pseudomonadota bacterium; assembly: GCA_023451735.1. GTDB lineage: Bacteria > Pseudomonadota > Alphaproteobacteria > Rhizobiales > Rhizobiaceae > Neorhizobium. The sequence goes on from JAEXYH010000045.1 coordinate 7,108, forward strand.
CGGGAAGATCGGTAATTGCGGGGCGATGGCGTCCAGAGGCGACGAGGATTTTGACGTCGGGTCGGTCGGCGCTCACCACGTGCGCCAAACCCAGTCCGTCTTCCGCGCCTGGCATGTCGACATCGGTGAAAACCGCCTTGATATCGGGAACCGCGCCAAGGATTGCGACGGCTTCAACGACATGCTGGCTTCGAGGACCTCGAAACCAGCCTCTTCCAGGGCATCGACGATATTCCAGCGAATAAGGGCTTCGTCTTCGACGACAAGCACGGTATCACCTGAGTTCGGCATCTCGATATCCTCGTTCTGCAAGCGAAACGCAATACGGCGCAAAACGATCGGCGCGTTTATGTATTAGATGCCGACAATATTGATAAAATGCCAATCAACCTGAAGGCTCGTACATCAGGCGATGAGCATCGCCACCGCTGCAACACCCACCACGCCGGTCGCCCATCCGCAGATCTTCGTGGCAATGGGAGCCGTGAACTCCTTCATCTCCTTTTTGCTGCTGACCACCATCATCATCGCGATCATGTTGTCCCTTGAGGGTTTCAAGGATCTGTCCGCACTGATGGCTGCGGGCAGCGATCGTGCTTTATCGGGTTTCACAAGGTCGAACGTTGCATTGACTCGATGCGGGCTTCTGGCCCATCCGGTAAC
>JAEXYH010000027.1 GCA_023451735.1 Pseudomonadota bacterium
CGCTCGGACAGCACGAAGAAATACTGCTGGCCGTTGAAGATCGCGGCTTCCATGCCCTCCGGCTCGATACCCTTGTTCTTGGCGCGTTTTTCCGGGAAATGGCCGTGGCGGGCGATTTCGTGCTCCAGCGTCATGCCGGCATCGTAAAGAACCTTGCCGGAGCGGTCGAAAATGGTGAAGCCACGCGAACCACCCTTGTAATCGCCTTCGTTGGCGATGACGAGACGGTCGGTGCCGAGCCACTTGACGGCATCAGGCTCGCGCGGAACGGCGGTGAGCTTGCCGGAAAAATTCAGCGAACCATCGGTTTTGGCATCAACGCCTTCAAGATCGACCGTGCCGGCGGTGAAGTGGCTGGTGACCTTGGCGGTCTTCGAGTCGATGATGATGACGTGATTGTTTTCCTGCAGCGTCAGGGCGATTTCGCCATTGGCGTTGATGTTGACGAATTCCGGTTCCGGATCTTCCGGGGCGACGGTGGCCAGGCCGGTGACGTCGACGCGTTTGATGCTGTCGCAGGCCGGGACGCCGTTGTTGAGGGCAACGATCAGCAGTTCGCCGGCCGGGAGCTGCGGCAAAGCACCGTCGTTGAGGTCTTCGTCACGCTGGTTTTCGATGGCGATAGCTGCGAATGTGCCATCGGGAGCGACAACGACCGAATCCGGCTGGCCGCCGAGATCGCAGGTATTTTCCAGCTTCTTCGACGCAATATCGATAACACCGAGCTGACCGGCCGGCTTGGTGAAGTCTTCGGTCTTGTCGATGGTGATCAGAACTTTCGGGCCGGCTGCGGCTACAGAATTAGGCTCGCCGTCGATGGCAATCGAGCCCCCAGCCTTCGGCGCCTTGGCATCGGTGATGTCGATGAAACCGATCGTGCCACCCGGCGCGTCGGAATAGATCAGCGTGTTGCCGTCGGCCGTCGCGGTGATGATTTCCGACGACGTCGCTTTATCCTCACCCTTCGGCAGGTTCAGGGCAACTGGGAAGGACGCGATACGGTTGAAAACCTGTTGGGCGCTGGCCGGTACGGCGACCGAAGCCAGCAGGAGCGCCGTCAAGGCGGCACGTGTAGAAAATGTCATAGGGGAGCCCTCCGTGAAACCACAGATGGGCTTTTGATGCAGTGTCATGACAGAGGAATGACAAAAATCCATCCTCGATTGCAATCGGATGGAACAGCAGATGGCTGCCCCCAGGAAACGAAAAGGCCCGGCGTTAACCGGGCCATTTCCTGTTCCTGAACATCATCGATGCTCACTGGAGAGCTTTGGTCAGAACTTGACTGTCCAGTTGCTGCGGACCCAAACATCCGGGTCCTGGCCCTTGGTCGTGGCGTTGACCATGAACGAGGCCACACCCTTGCCGAGGTCGAATTCGGCGCCGACGCCGCCACGGGCCCAGAACTGCTTGAGGTCCTGGCCGTCCAGATCGAAATCGCTAATGCCGACCAGCGTGCCGCGCGTTGCCGCGGCATGGTCTTCGAACTGGTAGTCAAGCTCGGCCTTTGCCAGCAGCCGCACCGTGTCATTGAGCGGACGAACGAAATCTGCGCCGAGACGAAGGATCGTCGAATGGTCGCTGGTTTCGTCGAAGCTGACCGGGAAGGAGCTGCCGGTTTCGGTAAAGGCGTCGACCTTGGTGTGCGCGTAGGAGAGACCGACATAGGGGGTGATCGCGGTGGTATCGATCGTTGCCGCGTTCAGCCAATCGAAGCGAATCTTGGCGCCCCAGGTCTCGGCATTGGTGTCACCGCTGGAATAGTCGGTCACGGCGCCATTCAGATACCCGCGGCTGCTGTCGACGCTGCTGCGGCCCCAGTAACCGCCGACAGTCATGTAGACGTTCCGGCCAAGATCCGCCGAAACTTCCGGCGACAGGTAAAAGCCGCGCTGACGAACGTTGCCGCCGGCATCCAGATCCTGGTCAGTATAAGTTCCACCAACTGCGAAGCGCGCGGTGATGCCATCGGCGATACCGTAACCGAAGCCGAACTCACCAAGAGCCAGACCGCCGTCAGCGTTTTCACCATTGTCATAGCCACCGTCAATCGTACCCCAGACAGAGCGCTGGCCGGTGGTCAGCAGATTGCGCATCGGGGCGCCCTGAGCACCGAACATGATCGTGTCGGCGCTGTTGACGCCGCTCTGGACGACCACGTTGCTGGCCATGGCGACAGTGGGGTAAAACTTAGTCGTGTCGATGATGCCGCTTCCGCCGCCACCGCCGCCTTCGCACATATCGGCGCTGGGAGGGCAGCCATTGTTCTCGACAATGCGGGCAATGTAGGTGGTGCCGGTCGTCGTCTGGCCGACGATGACGTTGCCATCGTCCGAGACGAGATCGGCGGTTGCCGTCATCGCGGAGCCGATCGTGGCACCCTGGCTCTCCAGCCAATCTTCAATGGAAATCATGTCCGTCGTAGCGGACCAGCGAAAGCCCTGACTTTCAGACTGAGCATTTGTGGCCGCTCCAACCACGACGCTGCCATCAGCATTGACATCGCTTGCCCGGGACGAGCTACCGCCAAGCGTTCCCAAATCCGTCATCGTGTTCGTGGACCCGACATAGCGATAGGCGTGGGACGACGTGTCGCCGCTGACGTGGGAACTGCCAACGAGAACATTGCCATCACCGTTCATCGCGTTCAGGAATGTGTAGGAGCCCCCCAGGCTACCGATGTCGACCATGTCGGTCGCCTCGGTCCAGCGAAACACATGGTATGGCGATGAAGCCGACGTATAGCCGGATCCAGCCACGACTGATCCGTCATCGCTGACAAAATCGGCTCTAGATTCAGTGTAGAGTGTGTCGATGTTCTCCATTGCGCCGCCGCCCGCCGTCCAGACGAATGCGTGGGAATGGCCATCGAGCGTATTGGATCCACCGACAACGGTCGTTCCATCGGTGCTAATCGCGTATGCCTCGGAATGGGTACCACCCAAACTGCCGAGGCCGATCATGCCGTCCGACGCAGTCCAGTAGAATGCCTCGCTATACATGCTCATGACGCTGATACGTCCCGCAACGGCCGTTCCGTCACCGTTGACTGCACTGGCGAAAACGCCGGTCGTGTCAGGGTCGACCACGCCAAGACCGACGAAGCCATTGGCTGCAGTCCATACGAAGGACGTCTTATGTCCGGTAGTAGTATCGGCATAATAGCCCGTCACGGTTTTGCCATCTGCGCTCAGTCCTTGCACCGTAAAGCCAGCTGCGTCAGACGGAGGCGTGATCTGCTGGGTTCCGCCGGTTGCCGTCGAGATAAGGGCATAGGTGTAAGCACCCGCATTCTGATCATATTCGGCTTTGAGGATGACAGAGCCATCACCGCTCAGGCCGATGACCTCCGGTATAGCCGCCGCGTGCGCAACGGACGCAAAAGTAACCATGGTCGCGAGCGCAGAACTCGCGAGAAGACAAAGGGTCTTGGATTTAAGAAACATTTCTAGAAGACTCGCTGATCAATAGGACGGATGCCGTCAGCGATGCCGAGATATGAAATGCCTTAGAAAAGTAAGAACTGATCATATTTCTAAATTAAGAATCGCTTATGCCCCGTTTGCGAAGAAGACGGGATGCACTTGATCTGACAAGTAGTTCGAATTCTGCTTACCAATGATTTTCTGATAAAAGACAACAAAGCAACGATGGTGTGGCGCGGCAGCATCATCAGGCAAAGACCTGAGATTGGCGAGAACCTTTGGCTCTCCACCTTGGGTGGAGATCATAACTTTGCGCAACAAAAAACCCCGGAGACGATCCGGGGTTTTGAGACCATGGCAGCATGCTGCCCGGTTAAGTCTTACTTGCCGTTTACGGCGTCCTTCAGGCCCTTACCGGCCGAGAACTTCGGAACGTTGCGAGCCGGGATATCGACTTCTGCGCCGGTCGACGGATTGCGACCCTTGGAAGCTTCGCGGCGGGATACGGAGAAGCTGCCGAAGCCAGCGAGACGAATGTCGCCGCCGTTCTTCAGTTCGCCCTGTACGGTTTCGAATACTGCGTCTACGGCGGATGCGGCGTCAGCCTTGGAGAGGCCAGCCTTTTCGGCAACTGCGGAAACCAGCTCGTTCTTGTTCATGTTTCCATCCCTTTCTACGGTTTTGGAACGACTCGATTAGTCGGCGCCGACAATAGTTTTGCATCGGAGCTTGGCAACCCAAAAGCTCTGAGATGGCCTGAAAAACAAGGGGTTTCGTGCATTTTTCACAAAAAAAGCCGGCTTTCGCCGGCTTTCTCCACAATTCAAATCCGGTTTACCCAACCGACCGCTCAATGAGCGATCGTCGTTGTGCCGTCTTCCGACCCTTCAACATTGGCAATAACCGGCGTTTCAACCGTGCCATCCCACTCGATCGGCTCGGGGCGGCGCACCAGCGCATGCTTGATCACCTCGCCCATACGGGACACGGGTATGATCTCCATGTTGTTCTTCACGTTGTCCGGAATGTCCGCCAGATCCTTGGCGTTTTCTTCCGGGATCAGAACCGTCTTGATGTTACCGCGAAGAGCGGCAAGCAGCTTCTCCTTCAAGCCACCGATCGGCAGGACACGGCCACGCAGGGTGATCTCGCCGGTCATGGCGATATCCTTGCGAACAGGAATGCCGGTCATGATCGAGACAATCGCAGTCGCCATGCCGACGCCGGCGGAAGGACCATCCTTAGGGGTGGCGCCTTCCGGCACGTGGACGTGAATGTCCGACTTGTCGAAACGCGGCGGCTCGATGCCGAAATCGACAGCGCGCGAACGGACATAGGATGCCGCAGCCGAGATCGATTCCTTCATCACGTCCTTCAGGTTACCGGTGACAGTCATGCGACCCTTGCCCGGCATCATGACGCCTTCAATCGTCAACAGCTCGCCGCCGACTTCCGTCCAGGCAAGACCGGTGACGACACCGACCTGATCCTCACCCTCGGCTTCGCCGTGGCGATAGCGCGGAACACCAAGGTAATCCGAAATGTTGGCGGCCGTGATGGCAACCGACTTCGTCTTGCCCTTGATGATTTCGGTCACGGCCTTGCGGGCGAGCTTCATCAGTTCGCGCTCGAAGGAACGAACGCCGGCTTCGCGGGTGTACTGCTGGCTGATCGCCATCAGGGCATCGTCCGAAACCGAGAACTCGTTCGGCTGCAGCGCGTGTTCCTTGATCGCCTTCGGCAGAAGGTGACGCTTGGCGATCTCGCGCTTTTCATCTTCCGTGTAACCGGCGATGCGGATGATCTCCATGCGGTCCATCAGCGGACCCGGAATGTTGAGCGTGTTCGCCGTGGTGATGAACATCACGTCGGACAGGTCGTATTCGACTTCCAGGTAGTGATCCATGAAGGTCGAGTTCTGCGCCGGATCCAAGACTTCCAGCAGAGCAGCCGACGGATCGCCGCGGAAATCCGAGCCCATCTTGTCGATTTCATCGAGCAGGAAGAGCGGATTGGACTTCTTCGCCTTCTTCATCGACTGGATGATCTTGCCGGGCATCGAGCCAATATAGGTGCGGCGGTGACCACGGATCTCGGCTTCGTCACGAACGCCGCCGAGCGCCATGCGCACATATTCGCGGCCGGTCGCCTTGGCGATCGACTGGGCGAGCGAGGTCTTGCCGACGCCCGGAGGACCAACGAGGCAAAGAATCGGGCCTTTGATCTTGGTGGCACGCGCCTGCACCGCGAGGTACTCGACGATACGCTCCTTGACCTTATCGAGGCCGAAGTGATCCTGCTCAAGGATTTTCTCGGCGTTGTTGAGGTCAGCCTTGATCTTCGACTTCTTGCCCCACGGAATGCCAAGCAGCCAGTCGAGATAGTTCCGCACGACGGTGGCTTCCGCCGACATCGGGCTCATCTGCTTGAGCTTCTTCAGCTCGGCATCCGCCTTTTCGCGGGCTTCCTTGGACAGCTTGGTCTTGCCGATGCGCTCTTCCAGTTCGGCCATCTCGTCACGGCCTTCCTCGCCGTCGCCGAGCTCCTTCTGGATCGCCTTCATCTGTTCGTTCAGGTAGTACTCGCGCTGGGTCTTCTCCATCTGGCGCTTTACACGCGAGCGGATGCGCTTTTCGACCTGCAGGACGGAGATTTCACCTTCCATGAAGCCGAGCGCCTTTTCCAGACGCAGCTTGATGGATACCGTTTCCAGCATTTCCTGCTTTTCGGTGATCTTGATCGACAGATGCGAGGCGACCGTGTCAGCGAGCTTCGAGTAATCCTCGATCTGGCTGGCGGCGCCGACGACTTCCGGCGAGATTTTCTTGTTCAGCTTCACATAGTTCTCAAACTCGGAAACCACCGAGCGAGACAGAGCCTCGACCTCGACGGCATCTTCTTCCGGCTCATCGAGCACGTCAGCCTTAGCCTCATAAAACTCCTCGCGATCGGTATAGGTATCGATCTGGGCACGCGCACGGCCTTCGACCAGGACCTTTACCGTTCCGTCAGGCAGCTTCAGGAGCTGCAGCACATTGGCGACCGTGCCGACCTTGTAGATCGCGTCGGGTTCCGGATCGTCGTCGCTGGCATTGATCTGGGTGACAAGCATGATCTGCTTGTCGGAGCCCATGACCTCTTCAAGCGCGCGGATGGATTTCTCACGTCCGACGAACAGGGGAACGATCATGTGCGGGAAGACCACAATGTCGCGCAATGGCAGGACCGGATAGGTCGCAGGGCCGGATGCCGCAGACGTTGAACTTGTCATCTTGTTTCCTTTCCATCGTCCCGTTTCCGGGATGGCTTGAGCAAATACCCAAGCACTTCACTCCCGCCCAAGGTGGAGCTTTCCTATGTCATTTTCAAGCCTTGCAGCAGCCCAGCCATCGTCGACGTGACAGAGATATTACAAAGTGCTCGCAACAAATATTTCACGTTGTCATCACATGGCAGACCCGCTCGATCATTGACGGGAACGCGCATCGTATTCGGCTTCTCACAAAAGCCGCCAATGCGAAGCAGCGGGAACAACCATGATCTGCGTGCTTCACGTCTAAAGCAAGCTGAATATCGCGCAACCGCCGGCGTCGACGTTTTCCCAAAAACCCTGTGTCGAACCACAGATTACCAACGAAAAGAGGCCCCAATATGGGGCCCCGATCAGTCTATGTACCTGTCAGCGCTTACGCCGAAACGTTGGCCTTCTCGTCCTGGCGATCCGCATAGATGTAAAGCGGACGGGCATTGCCCTTCACCACATCGTCGGAGATGACGACTTCGCGGACACCGTCAAGGGCCGGAAGCTCGAACATCGTGTCGAGCAGGATCTTCTCCATGATCGAGCGAAGGCCGCGGGCGCCGGTCTTGCGGATGATCGCCTTGCGGGCAATCTCGCGAAGGGCGTCCTCGTGGAAGGTCAGTTCCACGTCTTCCATCTCGAACAGGCGCTGATACTGCTTGATCAGCGCGTTCTTCGGTTCCGACAGAATCTGGATCAGTGCATCTTCATCGAGATCCTCGAGCGTTGCCAGAACCGGCAGACGACCGATGAATTCCGGGATGAGGCCGAACTTGACCAGGTCTTCCGGTTCCAGTTCGCGCAGCACCTCGCCAACGCGGCGGTCGTCAGCGGCCTTGACCGATGCACCGAAGCCGATCGAGGTCTTCTCGCCGCGGGCGGAGATGATCTTGTCGAGACCGGCAAAAGCGCCGCCGCAGATGAACAGTATGTTCGTCGTATCGACCTGCAGGAATTCCTGCTGCGGATGCTTGCGGCCACCCTGCGGGGGAACCGAGGCAACCGTGCCTTCCATGATCTTCAGAAGCGCCTGCTGAACGCCCTCGCCCGACACGTCGCGGGTTATCGACGGGTTGTCCGACTTGCGCGAGATCTTGTCGACTTCGTCGATATAAACGATGCCGCGCTGGGCGCGTTCGACATTGTAGTCGGCCGCCTGCAGGAGCTTCAGGATGATGTTTTCGACGTCTTCACCGACGTAACCTGCTTCGGTCAGAGTCGTTGCATCAGCCATGGTGAAGGGAACGTCGATGATACGGGCGAGCGTCTGGGCAAGATAGGTCTTGCCGCAGCCGGTCGGACCGACAAGCATGATGTTCGACTTCGCGAGCTCGACGTCACCGCCCTTGGAGGCGTGTGCGAGACGCTTGTAATGGTTGTGAACAGCAACCGACAGGATGCGCTTGGCCTGCTGCTGGCCGATGACGTATTCGTCGAGAACCTTGATGATGTCCTGGGGCGTGGGAACGCCGTCGCGGGACTTGACCATCGAGGTCTTGTTCTCTTCACGGATGATGTCCATGCACAGTTCGACGCATTCATCGCAGATGAATACGGTCGGTCCGGCAATCAGCTTGCGGACCTCGTGCTGGCTCTTTCCGCAGAAGGAGCAGTACAGGGTATTCTTGGAGTCGCCGCCGTTGCCGCTGCTGACTTTGCTCATATCACTTTCCTTCCAGCACTCTGCGCTCACGTGTAATACGGGCGCAGTCCACTCAACCGCTGCCGGCACGTGACACCGACGGGCTTCACGTGCCTGCCCTTCTTCGGAGGTACTCTACCGGTCCGTATAATGGTCCGGCGGCAACGAAACCCCTAAGAAACGAATGCTATGTCATAAAAGTTCAACACAGCATTAATAGTTACTAATAGCGCTTTCCGCCCGACTTGAAACCCCTTTTTGCTCACAACAGGGTTACAGTGACGGAAAGGCTACAACCCGCTCAGCCTTCCGAGCCGCCTTCAAGCTCCTGACGCGAGGTCAGGATCTTGTCGATGACGCCCCAGTCCTGGGCTTCGTCAGACGTCATGAAGTGGTCGCGATCAAGGGTCTTTTCAACTTCCTCGAGCGTGCGGCCGGTATGCTTCACGTAGACTTCGTTGAGGCGGCGTTTCATCTTTAGAATGTCGCGCGCATGACGCTCGATATCCGAAGCCTGACCCTGGAAACCACCGGACGGCTGATGCACCATGATGCGGGCGTTCGGCGTTGCAAACCGCATGCCCTTTTCACCGGCGCACAGAAGCAGCGATCCCATCGAGGCCGCCTGGCCGATGCACAGCGTTGAAACGGCAGGCTTGATGAACTGCATCGTGTCGTAGATCGCCATGCCGGCGGTGACGACGCCACCCGGCGAGTTGATGTAGAGCGCGATTTCCTTCTTCGGATTTTCGGCTTCGAGGAACAGCAACTGGGCGCAGACGAGCGACGCCATGTGATCTTCCACCGGACCGGTCAGGAAAATGATGCGCTCCTTCAGGAGGCGCGAATAAATATCGTAAGAGCGCTCACCGCGATTGGTCTGTTCGACGACCATAGGCACCAGGGCCATTGCGGTATCAACTGGATTTTTCATGTCCGTCCTTTGTCAAATGCCTTGCCGAAGGCAGCGTGCCGCTCCGGAATCATTGGAATTGGTCAACCCCTACATAGAGTGTCAATGCCCGGTACTTCAAGACGGAGAGCCCGATATCCTTAACTCAGCGGGGATTGCGAGCCTGACCGCATCTGCGCTGTCGCGAATAAACCGCTTCGGCTCAATGCTGCATCCGTAATGCCCACGGTCTTTTCTTCGCTCAAGGTAAAGCAGCGGTAAACCCTTACCGAGAAACAGGCCTTTTTGAAGAATACAGGCTTCAGCGGAGATATTCGACGCAAACCCCACCTTAAACTTTCCGTTCTATACACGCGACATGCCGAGGTTCATCGGGGAGTATTGCGTTGGATATCGTTACGGGTTTCATGATCTGGGCCGCTGAGGCGAGCACGATCGGCGTCCTTTTGTGGTCACGCTGGTTCTACGAACGCCAGCCGTTTTACTTCACCTGGGGGACCGGTTTCATTTTTCACGGCTTCGGCGTCGGCATGGTGGCGCTGCGCGGCACTTTGCCGGACTTCGTATCGATCGAGATCGCCAATGTCTTGGCGCTCGCCGGCATAGGCCTTTGGGTTGCCGGGATGATGCAATTCGACAAGCGGCGTGTAGAACCGCTCATCGCCATTCCGTCGCTGATCTTTATAGCCGGAATGCTGCTGGAACCCGTACGAACCAATTTCAGCTATCGCGTCGCGCTTTTCCACGGCGCAGCGTCGGTCGGCTACCTGATGCTGATCGCCACAGTTCTTTGGGGCGAGAACGGCCGCTCGCAGACCCGTCGGGTTTTCGCCGCCTGCGTCGGCGTGCAGGTCCTGTCGAGCCTGATCGTTGCGGTGTTTGCGCTGATCAGCCAACCGCAATCCTTCGCGACCGGCAACACGTCCTTCCTGCTGCTTCTGGTCGCCGCCCTGTGCTTTATCGCGGCGATCATGAGCGGCAGCAAGCTCATCAACGAGCGCAATGAAGCCGAGCTGAAACGCCTTGCCGTCACCGATCCGCTGACCAACCTTCTCAACCGTCGCGGATTGATCGATGAATTCCATCTGCTCAAGCGAAGCCATTCAGGCGACAGCGGCTTGCTGGCGCTCATCCATCTGGATCTCGACGCATTCAAGCAGATCAACGACCTCTACGGTCATCAGGCGGGCGACGAGGTACTGGTTGCCTTCGCAAAGATCGGCACGGCGGCACAACGGGGCCGCGGATCGTTCGGCCGCATGGGCGGCGAGGAATTCGCCTCCATCATGCATGTCGCCAACATGATCGAAGCCGCGAGTGTCGCGGAGGCAATCAGGACCACCTTGAAACATCGACCGATCACCGTCGGAGATCATCAGATTCCCGTCACCGTCAGCATCGGCATTGCGCTTGCGGACATCCGATCCGCCAATCTCGACACCCTGCTCAGCACGGCGGACCGGGCATTGTATGTCGCCAAGACGAACGGCCGCGACCGCACGGCGGTCGGGACGGAGAATGATGTTTCGATCGTTCCCGCCATCGATCATGCAGATACGCAGGACGCGCCGGTGCAGGCCAGCATGACGCAGCAGGTGGCAGCGCTTCGCCGTATCGTCGCGATCGGCAAGTAGGCATCACGCATTCAAGGCGACGGTTGCTTTTTCGTCCAGCCCCTTGCCTTCGCTTCCCGGATCACCAAATCCCTCCGAAAATGAAACCGAGAGGGTGGGACATGGCGAAGACACTTTACGGGGCTGTGGTCATCAGCCTGCTATCGATTTCATCCGCCTCGGCGCAGCAGGCTTCCGACACGGTCGCACCCGAACGCGCGACAGGCACGACCGGCGCCAGCCGGGTAGAGGCCCGTGACTTCATGGTCGCGGCGGCCAATCCGTTGGCCGCGCAGGCTGGCCGGGATATTCTGGCCAGCGGCGGCAATGCGATCGACGCCATGGTGGCCGTGCAGGCCGTGCTCGGTCTCGTCGAGCCACAGAGCTCCGGCCTCGGTGGTGGCGCTTTTCTTGTCTATTACGATGCCGAAGCGAAGCGGCTGACGACATTCGACGCACGGGAAACCGCGCCGATGGAAGCGACACCCAAGTTGTTTCTCGATGATGCCGGCAAACCGCTGAAGTTCATGGATGCCGTCGTCGGAGGCCGTTCGGTCGGCACGCCCGGCACTGTTCGATTGCTCGAGGATGTTCAGACACGCTACGGCAACAAGAGTTGGCCAACGCTCTGGAAACCTGCAGCCGCACTTGCCCGCGACGGGTTTGCGGTGTCGCCTCGTCTCGCATCGCTGATTGCCGCGGAAGGTGATGCGCTGAAACGGTATGAAGGCGCGAGAACCTATTTCTTCGATCAGTCCGGCGCGCCGCTGAAGGCTGGGCATATCCTGAAGAACGCCGACTATGCCGAAACGGCCGAGGCGATTGCGACGGGCGGTGCGGACGCCTTTTATCGCGGCCCGATCGCTGAGGACATCGTCAAGACGGTCCGTGGCGCACGCGACAATCCCGGCGTCCTTTCACCGATCGACCTTGCCACCTATCACATAAAGGAACGCAAGCCCGTTTGCTTCTCCTATCGTGCGCTCGACATCTGCGGCATGGGACCGCCGTCCTCGGGCGGCATTGCGATCAGCCAGATGCTGGGCATGACCGAGAATTTCGACCTCAAGGCGCTTGGGCCGGAGAATGTCGAAAGCTGGCGGATTATCGGCGACGCACAGCGGCTGGCCTTCGCCGACCGCGAGCGCTACGTGGCGGATACGGATTTCCAACCGCTGCCGATCAAGGGGCTGCTCGACAAGACCTATCTCGGCGAACGCGCGAAACTTCTCGACGGCGATAAGGCGCTTGCCAAGGACTCGGTCAAGGCGGGCGAGCCGGAATGGGATCATGCCATGATGCTGCTTGGTAAGGATGCGGCAATCGAACTGCCGTCCACCAGCCATTTCGTCATCGTCGACAAGCAAGGCAACGTGGTGTCTATGACCACCACGATCGAAAACGGTTTCGGATCGCGTCTGATGACGCACGGTTTCCTGCTCAACAACGAGTTGACCGATTTTTCCTTCAAGACCCATGATGGCGCGTTTGCAGTTGCCAACCGCGTGGAGCCCGGCAAGCGGCCGCGCTCCTCCATGGCGCCGACTATCGTGATGAAGGACGGTAAGCCGCTGCTTGCCATCGGCTCGCCGGGCGGCAGTCAGATCATCGGTTATGTGGCGCAGGCGCTGATCGCCTATATCGACTGGGGAATGCCGGTCGAACAGATCGTCGCCCAGCCGCATCTGATCAACCGTTTTGGCACCTATGACATCGAAGCAGGAACGACGGCCGAGAAATTCGCGGAGCCTCTGAAAGCTCTGGGCTATGAAGTGAAGCCGGGCGAAATGAATTCCGGCCTGCATGCGATCGATATCACGGAAAGCGGGCTCGTCGGCAGCGCCGATCCACGCCGCGAGGGTATTGCGATCGGCGAATAGAACCGCAGATGAACCGGATTGCGTTGCGCCGGATGAGTGCGCTACGCAATGGAAATGATCCCGTTTCCAGACTTTCTCCGCATCGATCCCGTCGCACGCCGCGTCTCGCTTGATGGCCGCAATCCGGCCTTCTACAGCGATCCGAACCGTGTCTACGCACTACTGCACCAGCACTGTCCTACCTTTTACTGGGAAGAGCAGAAGCAATGGTTCCTTACCGGATATGACCACGTGAACACGCTTCTGCGTGACCGGCGCTTTGGTCGGCAAATCCTGCATGTGGCAAGCCGTGAAGAACTCGGCCTGCCGGAGCCTGAGGCTCATCTTGCCAATTTCGATCTTGCAGAGCGACATTCGCTGCTGGAGATCGAACCGCCCGAACATACGCGGTTACGCACACTGGTGAACCGCGCCTTCGTTTCGCGCCATATCGAAAGGTTGAGGCCGGAGATCGCCGGTCTCGCCGAAAAGCTGATCGACGGCTTTGAGGGAGACGGAGAGACCGAATTGCTCTCTTCCTTCGCAGACATCATTCCGGTGACGATGATCGCACGGATGATCGGCATTCCCGACGAGATGGGGCCGCAGCTTCTCAAATGGAGCCATGCCTATGTCGGCATGTATATGTTCAAACGCTCACAAGAGGACGAACATGCAGCCGATCGGGCTGCCCAGGAATTTGCCGATTATGTGAAAAAGCTGATCGCCGAGCGTCGCTTGGCGCCGCGGGAAGACCTCATCAGCCACATGATCCATACGGAACACAAGGGCCAGCATCTCACCGATGACGAACTGGTCTCGACCACGATCGTGCTGCTCAATGCCGGTCACGAAGCGACTGTGCATCAGATCGGCAACTCAGTGCGCGTGATTTTGGAAAGCGGTCTTTCACCGGCGGATCTTTTTCGCGATGAGACGGCAACGGAGCGGACGGTCGAGGAGACGCTGCGGATCTGTGCGCCGGTCCATATCTTTCAGCGCTGGGCGCTGGAGGATGTCGAAATCGATGGCGTCTCGCTGACACGCGGCGACAAGGTAAGCCTCATTCTCGCCGCGGCCAATCTCGATCCACTCAAATTCTCCGACCCGCTGATCTTCAGGCCAGAGCGACAGGAGGCCCCCAATCTCTCCTTCGGCGCAGGCATTCATTTCTGCATCGGCGCGCCTCTCGCCAGACTTGAGCTCAATATAGTATTGCCGATCCTCTTCCGCCGCTTGCCGCACTTGCGGCTGAAGGACACGTCGGCAGTCAAGGACGTCTATCATTTCCACGGGCTGGAGCGACTCGACCTCAGCTGGTGAGGTCGCTTTCGTTATCGCGGCGACAGTACGCCACATCGAAAACACATGGCTCTTATGCAATCTGTTCGATTGTTTAGCGGAAACAGTACCCTATAGTACGGTTGAGGGAGGATCGTTGAACAGGACCCCTTCCGTGACCAAGCGCAAGACAGCCATTCTCCTGCACAAGAGCCTTCATGGCAGCCGCCTCGCACAGGTGGCGCTGATCGTGATTCTGTGGCTTGCCGGCGAAGCTGTGTCGCGCAGCACCGGCATACCGGTCCCTGGCAGCGTACTCGGCCTGTTCGGCCTCCTCTATTTGCTCGTCACCGGCACGATCCGTCTTTCGACCATGCGGCGCGGCGCCTACTTTCTGTTGGCAGACATGCTGCTTTTCTTCGTTCCCGCAGTGCTCGCGGTTCTCGACCATTCCGAATTTCTCGGCCTGGTGGGACTGAAGGTGCTCGCCGTCATTCTCGCGGGAACGCTGGTAGTCATGTGCGTGACAGCTCTGGCGGTCGATCTCGGTTACCGGCTGATGCTCCGCCTGGAGAACCGCCATGCCGTCTCGTGAGACGATCCTGATCACCGCCTTCTGGTCGGCGGCGACGATCGCGATCTACCTTCTTTCGAAGCATACCTATCGCCGCTGGCCGGCATTGTGGTCATCTCCCATGGTGCTGACGCCGGTTCTGCTTGCGGGCCTGGCGCTTTCGCTTCACACGACCTACAGCGAATATATCGGTGCAACCCGCTGGCTGATGGTCATTCTCGGCCCGGTTACGGTCGCCTTCGCAATCCCGATCTTTGAACAGCGGGCGATGATCAAGCGCTATTGGCCGGTGCTGGTCTTCGGCATCGTCATCGGTAGCGGAACGGCGATTCTCACAGCCTGGGCCCTGGCCAGCCTGCTTTCCATCGACGGCGCGTTGCGCCTCAGCCTGCTGCCGCGCTCGATCAGCACGCCGTTCGCCATGTCGATCTCGGAAAATATCGGCGGCGTGCCTGATCTCACCGCTCTCTTCGTGGTGATGACCGGCGTGCTGGGCGCCACGCTCGGCGAAAACCTGCTACGCGTTCTTCCGATCAAATCCTCGCTCGCCCGAGGCGCCCTGTTCGGCATGGGAGCGCATGGGGTCGGCGTCGCCAAGGCAAACCAGATCGGCGCCGAGGAAGGTTCGGTCGCCGGGCTGGTCATGGTACTCGTCGGCCTGGTCAACGTGCTCGCCGCGCCGCTTCTCGCCTACATCCTGCGCTAAGCCTCAAGCCCATAACGGGCAGCTGGCTTGCGTAGGGAAAGATTGGGTCGAAGCGCATTTCTCGCCGTCAGGAACGTCTCGTAGAGATTATAATCAGACAAAGACGGCATCGTCACGAGTTCCCCCTGGTCCAACCCGGCCAGGGCCGCATCGACCAGATCACCGACATCCATCACAACCTCCGGGTCCAGCTTATCCATGGAACCTCCAACGCGATCGAAGATTTCCGTCCGCGTATAGCCGGGAAGAACGGCCTGCACCTGCACACCAGTCTCCTTCAGGTCCGTCGCGAGCGATTCCGTCAATGCGAGGACAAAGGCCTTGCTGGCGGCGTAGGTGCCATGAAAGAATGGAGCGGCCATGGCCACGGCGGAGGCGATATTGACGATCGCACCCCTGTTTCTCGCTGCAAAAACCCGGGCTGCAGCGACGGCCAGACGATTGGCCGCGCCGACATTGATATCGACGATGCGGTCCAGGTAATCGGGATCGGAGGCCAGAAGCGGACCGGCAGGCCCGATGCCGGCATTATTGACGAAAAGCGTGATCGCTTCATTCTTTCGGAGCTTCTCCTCTACTGTCTGGACGTCCACGCGGTCGCTGAGGTCGGCGCGAAGGATATCGGCGTCGACGCCGTAGGCAGCCTTGAGCTTCCCGGCCAGTTGCTCGAGGCGCTCGGCGTCACGCGCAACGAGGATGAGGTCATAACCACGGCGGGCGAGCCGATCGGCATAAGTGGCGCCGATGCCCGAAGACGCGCCGGTTACGAGTGCAGTTCCACGCTGGGATGTCATGACAAATCTCCTGTCTGAAGATGATGGAATTTACAGGTATATGCCACTATATTTGTGATGCAGGTACGCCGCGCAAGTAGTCGCGGATAATTTAATTCCGGCACACTGAAAGCCGGCGGCAGTCTTGCAGCCGGCGGCAAGTGCTGTGATGAAGGATAGCATGACGAAGAACGAAGACAGTATCTGGATGCATTGCAGCAGCAGCTCCGTCCGCAGGGCATCACGCCAGCTCGGGCAGCTTTACGACAATGCGATGGGACTGACCGATCTGCGCGGCACGCAATTTTCGCTGCTGACGCAGATCAGATACCTCAATGAGCCGACGCAGAAGACACTGGCCCAAGTCATGGTGATGGATTTGTCGGCTCTGGGCCACACGCTGAAGCCGCTCATCCGCGACGGGCTGGTCGAGCTCGTTCCGGACGACAAGGACCGGCGTGCCAAGCGCGTGCGGCTAACCCCCGCCGGCAATGCAAGACAGACAGAACTCGTGGCCAGCTGGCAGGAAGCGCAAAGGCGCTTCGACGAGGTGCTTGGAGTGGAAAAATCGGCCGAGCTTCGCCGAACCCTCGCCTTCATCGCATCCGAAGAATTTGCAGAAGCTTACGCGGCCGCGGCTAGGAAAGACGACTGAGGGCCGTCTTCCATATGCCCGGGATTACAGCCAGCTGCGGCTGTCGGAACCGGCTTGGCAGCCATAGGGCGGCAGAACGTTGCCGAACGTGGTATGCAGCTTGTCGCAACCCCATTTGCGGATCGGCGTCGGAAGGCGGCTGTTGATCTCGATGCCGACCTCGTCATAGGGGCTGTCGCTGTTGCTGACATAACGATACCAGCGGAAACCGGCGACAACAGATATGGCAATGACGACGGTCAGAAGAAGTTTTAGAATTCGCATTGGAGTATCCGGGCTGTTATAAATACGACGCGGACTTAACCCGGACGAATGCCGACCGGCACCCCTTTGGGAAGACTTTCCCCAGATCCTGACCATTCAGCGACTAAAGCCGGATGACGTAGTCCTTGCGAGTCGTTTCAACGACTTCCCAGGTTCCCTTGAAGCCGGGCCTGAGGATCATCCGGGCACCGGCACGCAGATGAGCGGGCTCGCCGCCCTCTTCCGTGACGATCGAATGACCGGAAAGAATGTGGAAATACTCCCACTCTTCGTAAACGATCCGCCACTTTCCGGGTGTTGCCTCCCAAACGCCTGCATAAATCCCGCCATCGGCCTCTTCGACATTCCAGGTGCGGAATTTCGGACTACCTTCAACGATGCGGTCAGGTGCCGGCGTCCCCTCTTCCGGTTCGATGACAGAAAGGTCGAATGTCGTAAAGGTCTGCATCGCCGGTCCTCTTTCGGGGAAAATGCCTCTTCATTACCTTACGCGGTCTTTTCCAGATAGCTGGAAAGCCCACCCGCAGCTATGGCTGCCATGATACGCAACTGCTCTGTCGGCATGCCGTTGCGGGCGCTGGCCGACAGGCCGGCAAATGACATCATTACATAATCGGCAGCGAGATCCGCATTCTTCCGATCAAGGACGTCAATCTTCTGACGAATGTAGGCCCGGCTTGCCTCCATTCGTGCGCGCGCTTTCTCCCCCGCCTGCTGATCGGCCGTGCCTCGCGCACCCTCGATCACCATGCAGCCACAAGGACCGCCGCAGGCGTAGGCTTCCGCGGCATAACGCAGGAGTTTTGCTACTCCATCTTGCAAAGGCGTACCGGGGGCAAGCGCAGTATCGACATCCAGCCCTTCGGTCTTTTCGTAACGCCGCAGGACTTCATCATAGAGCTCGAGTTTGCTTGAAAAAGCCGCGTAGAAACTCGGAGGGTTGATGCCGAGCGCTTGCGTCAGATCCGCGACGCTCAATGCATCATAGCCCTTGGCATGAAACAGGACCTGCGCCTTCGCCAAGGCCTCGTCCCGGTCAAAAGCACGGGGCCGTCCACGCCTAGCAGTTATTTTTGTATTACTCACTACAAAATCCTTGACGCCGTTCATCTGCCCATTTATGTAATCCTCACTACATTAAACCTCAAGCCTCATTAACGGGAGACATCGCAATGACAGACTTCCATGGAAAAAAGGTATTGGTTCTAGGCGGCAGTCGCGGCATCGGAGCCGCCATCGTTCGCCGCTTCGCAAATGACGGTGCCAAGGTGATATTCACCTATGCCGGTTCGAAAGATGCGGCGAATGCGCTTGCGACAGAGACCGGTGCGGAGGCCGTCAAATCCGACGCCAGCGACCGTTCGCAGACGATCGCTACGGTCAAGGGCGCGGGCGCGCTGGATGTATTGGTCGTCAATGCCGGGACGCTGGTGCTCGGCGATCCGTTGGAGACTGACCCCGATGCCGTCGACCGGATGATCGACATCAATGTGCGCGCACCCTATCACGCCTCCGTGGAAGCCGCCCGCCAGATGAATGATGGCGGCCGTATCATCATCATCGGCTCGGTGAATGGCGACCGCATGCCATTTGCTGGTGGCGCCGCATACGCACTGACGAAATCTGCCGTGCAGGGTATGGCGCGTGGTCTGGCCCGCGATTTCGGTCCGCGCAACATCACGATCAACGTGATCCAGCCCGGCCCGACCGATACCGACATGAACCCGGCAGACGGGCCGATGAAGGAGACGATGCACAGCTTCATGGCCCTGAAGCGCCATGGCCGACCGGAAGACATCGCTGGCCTCGCCGCCTTTCTGGCAGGCCCCGAAGGCGGCTTCATGACCGGCGCAATGCATACGATTGACGGCGGCATGGCCGCCTGACCGGCGAGAACGAAAGCCGCATCCAATGACCCGGCGCGTCTCCCCGCGCCGGCTATCCCGAAAAAATGAACGGGAGCAGGATGCAATTCCAGCTTCAATCGGCTATAGGGCTCAGCCATGGACAGCCGATTGCGTGTGTCCGGCCTGACGAGTCGATCAAGATCGGCGACGACATCGGACCGGACGTTCCACATTCATGGTCGAGAGATGACCGCGCCCCGCAACAAACCGGGGACGCCTGACCACGCCATCACGCACATGTTCCGTTTTCCGCCGTTCCCGTCCCGGGGCGGCATTTTTTGTTTTCCCTTTCACTCACAGAAGGAATGGCCTCCAGAGACGGCAGGCCGCTTGTCATCATGATATTCGAATGGATGTCCGACCCCGCCGCATGGGCGGGTCTCGCCACCCTTATTGTTCTTGAAATCGTTCTCGGCATCGACAATCTCGTGTTCATCGCGATCCTTGCCGACAAACTACCCGAACATCAGCGCGAAAAGGCACGCCTGATCGGTCTCAGCCTTGCGCTCATCATGCGCCTCATCCTGCTTGCCTCCGTGGCCTGGATCGTGACGCTGACGGCACCGCTCTTCACCGTTGCCGGTCTCGAAATTTCCGGTCGCGACCTGATCCTGCTGTTCGGCGGTGTGTTCCTCCTGTTCAAGGGCACGATGGAACTGCACGAGCGCCTTGAAGGCCATTCCAGTCCGAAGGAAGGCAAGATCGAACACGCCGTCTTCTGGCAGGTTCTGGTCCAGATCGTCGTGCTCGATGCAGTCTTCTCGCTCGACAGCGTCATTACCGCCGTCGGCATGGTGCAGCATCTTTCGGTCATGATGATTGCCGTCATCGTCGCCGTCGGCGTCATGCTTGTGTGCTCGAAGCCGCTGATGGCCTTCGTTTCCAAACATCCGACCGTGGTCATTCTCTGCCTCGGCTTTTTGATGATGATCGGTTTCTCGCTGATCGTTGAAGGCCTCGGTTTCCATATCCCGAAGGGTTATCTCTACGCCGCGATCGGCTTCTCAGTGCTGATCGAAGCCTTCAACCAGATCGGCCGCCGCAACCGCGAGCGCTTCATGTCGACCGGCGATCTGCGCGAACGTACGGCAAGCGCCGTTCTCTCCCTGCTCGGCAGCCGTCGCGGCGAGAGCTCGCTCGGCGAAACCGCCGACGTGATCGCCGAGCGCGCGTCGGAAAACGAGCTGTTCACCCCTGTCGAGCATGAGATGATCGAAAGCGTGCTGACGCTTGCAGATCGCCCGGCGAAATCCGTCATGACCCATCGTCTCGATATCGACTGGCTTGATATCGAGGACAGCGACGAGGAATTGCGCCGCAAGGTTCTGGAATCGGGCCACTCCCGCTTCCCGATCGCTCGCGGCAGTCTCGACGAATTCCTTGGTGTCGCACTCGCCAAGGATCTGCTGCGCGACTTCATCGAGACCGGCAAGATCGATTTCGAACGTTCGCTGCGTCAGCCGCTGGTCGTGCATGAAAGCGTCAATGCGCTACGCCTGCTCGAACAGTTGCGTCAGTCTCCGTTACAGGTGGCGATCGTTCTCGATGAATATGGATCAGTCGAAGGCATGGTCACAGCAACGGACCTGCTCGAAGCCATCGCCGGTGACTTTGCCGATGATGATGAGGAGCAATTGACCGTGGAGCGTGGCGAGGACGGCTCGCTTCTGGTCGATGGCTGGATCGACATCCGCCACATATCGAGGCTCCTCGACAGCGATCTCGTCGACGATGCCGACCGCTACTCGACACTGGCCGGCCTCATCCTCTGGCGCCTCGGCCATCTGCCGGCACAGGGCGAAACATTTACCTTTGGCGGGCTCACTTACGAGGTCGTCTCGCTCGACGGCCGCAACATCGATAAAGTGCGGATCAGAACCGCCTCATCCGCCGAGGCTCTGGCGGAAACCGTCTAAGCAATCATCCGGAAACAACAATGCCGCGGAACTCGATTCCGCGGCGTTTTCATTCGTTGCCCTTAAACATCATGCGCTTTGGCGACGGGCTTCCCTGCCTGCACGCTCCTTGGCTTTCAACATATTTCCGACAGTTGAAAGCAACATGGCTGCGGTGCAGGGCTTTGCCAGCCGATGCGCCACGTCCGGCAGTCCGGAGAGATCACGGGCACTGCGGGCAGACGATACGATGATGCTGATTTTTGGCGCGCATTCGGCGACCATCTTGGCGAGATCGATGCCGTTCAGTCCGCCGGGCATGTCGATATCGGTCAGGACAAGGTCGATATGCTCATGCTGGCCGAGCTTGCCGACGGCTTCCAGAACGCTTGCGGCTTCCAGCACCGCATAACCTGCATCCTCAAGCGTATCAGCGATGGTGAAGCGGATCAGAGCCTCATCCTCTACGACCAGAATCGTCTTCTGCCGGAAGCTATCCATGTGCGATGTCCTTGTTCAACAACCCGGATATCAACGCATAAGTCTTGGAAAGGATTGCGGCAGGACCTGTGCCAATTCGAAACATGTTTAATAGAATGCTAACGAACGGATTAACGACGTCCAAGGCAGGCCTTGTCAGTCCGCCCATTCCGGATCGCCGGTAAACACGATGGTCAGCCAGCGGTCAGGCCCCTCGCCGCCGATCGCCTCGCCGATCTCATCGCGGATCGCGTCCCATTGCGAAAGGTGGCGCGGCGGCCAGTCTGACGGCGCGATGAAGAAGAGTTCGATCTGCCTTCCCCGCCCGACACGCGCGACATAGGCACGATAGGACAGGAAGCCATGACGTTCGACGATCGCCTCGGCAACCGCGTCAACATGCTGTTTCAGCTCGACCGGCGTCACCAGAAGGATATCGGCCACCGCCTGGCGCACATTCGCAAGCGGCACGGGAGCGATGATCAGGCAGATGACGGCCAGAGCGCCCGGATCGATATAAGGGCTCAGCCATTCGTATGGCGTTCCCTCAATCGCATGTCCGATGGCGAAAGCCACGAGCAGCGCCGAGGTCAGCGCAGCTGTCATCGCCCAGGCCTGGCTATCGAGCGCGACGAAGCCGGATTTCAGGTTGCGATTGGCGCGGCGGCAGAACAGCCACATGGCCAGTGACACGGTAACCGTGACGATCGTGAAGATGACCGCCGGACCGAAATCAATTGGCCGCCCGCCCGACATCAGGCTGCCAACGGCGCTGATGAAGGCATAGATCGCCGCGCCCATCAGCAGCGTGCCGTTGAGGCCGAGCACCATCGGCTCCAGATGCCAGAAGCCAACGCTGAAGCGATCGATCAGCTTTCCCGTCGCTGTTGGCTGAGCCGAGGTCATGATCAGTCGTGACACAAGCAGCGCCAGAAGCGTCATGAACGCATCGGTCAGGGAGTAGAAGCCATCGAAGACGATGGCGAAAGAGCCGGACACGAGGCCGACGGTAATGCCGAATGCAGCCAATAAGGCCGTGACGGCGATGGACAGCCGAAGAAGTGACTGCTCGCTCACGGGAATTCTCCACTGAAACAGAGGCCCACGCCTCTGCCCCTTCTCTGATTTTCTCTCGGCAGCCTGCGCCCCCCCTTGCCTGCCGGCCATCTCCCCCACAAGAGGGAAAAACCTGCTGCAACCGCCCTGGCTCACCTGAGCCGCGATGGCATGATGCCCCTTGCGGGAGAGATTGGGAGGGTCTTGCTCAGGACCGCTCAGCCAGCCGATAGCGGCTGACCATGTCGAAATGATTACATGAGCGGCCTCTATAAAAGCGTCAGGCCACTTTCGCCAGTGCCTGCTCGATATCCGCAACGATATCCGCGGCGTCCTCGATGCCGATCGACAGGCGCACGACGTCCGGCCCCGCGCCAGCCGCAATTTGCTGTTCCTCCGTCAACTGCCGGTGCGTGGTCGATGCCGGGTGGATGACGAGCGAGCGGGTATCGCCGATATTGGCGAGATGCGAGAAGAGCTGCAGTCCTTCGACAAAGCTCTTGCCGACTTCGTATCCGCCCTCAATGCCGAAGGTGAAGACCGAGCCTGCGCCCTTCGGCGAATAATGCTGCTGCAGCAGATGATTGGGGTCATCCTTTAGTCCGGCATAATTGACCCAGGCGATTTTAGGATGCTGCTTCAGCCATTTGGCGACGGCCAGCGCATTATCGCAATGTTTCTGCATCCGAAGCGGCAAGGTCTCGATGCCGGTCTGGATCATGAAGGCGTTGAAGGGTGAGATTGCTGGCCCAAGATCGCGCAGCCCCAAGACCCGGGCGGCGATCGCGAAGGCGATGTTGCCAAAAGTCTCGTGCAGGACGATTCCGCCATATTCCGGCCGAGGCTGCGACATCATCGGATATTTGCCGGATTTCGACCAATCGAAGGTTCCGCCATCGACCAGAATGCCTCCCATCGAATTGCCGTGACCGCCGAGGAATTTTGTCAGGGAATGGACGACGATATCAGCGCCATGTTCCAAAGGCCGCAGCAGATAGGGACTTGCCATTGTATTGTCGACGATCAGCGGCAGGCCGTGGCGATGGGCGATGTCGGCAATTGCGGAAATATCGACAAACGTGCCGCCCGGATTGGCGAGGCTTTCGATGAAGATCGCGCGCGTCTCCGCATCGATCGCATCTTCAAAGCTTGCCGGATCATCGGTATCGGCCCAGCGTACACGCCAGTCGAAATTCTTGAAGGCGTGACCGAACTGATTGATCGAACCACCGTAGAGCCTTCTGGCTGCGACGAAATTCGCACCGGGCTGCATGATTGTATGGAAGATCAGCATCTGGGCCGCGTGACCGGATGCGACGGCAAGCGCCGCCGTGCCGCCTTCCAGCGCCGCCACCCTCTCCTCCAGCACCGCCTGGGTCGGATTCATGATGCGCGTGTAGATGTTGCCGAACTGCTGGAGGCCGAAGAGTGCCGCCGCATGATCGGCATCGTTGAAGACGAAAGAAGTCGTCTGGTAGATCGGCGTCGCCCGCGCTCCGGTCGTTGGGTCAGGTGCCGCACCGGCATGAACTGCGAGTGTGGAAAATCCCGGATTTAACGGCGGCATGAAATCCTCCCGAAATATGAACTGATTTTATCTTGTTGCAGCAAAGCGCGGACGTTGACGGGGATCAAGGAATATAATTCTGCCCGGCGCATCTTTCACAAAACGAAGGAGGTAGTCATGGGAAGGATGGCATTCGAGGAACATACAAGTCTTTCGCGACGGTTTTTAAGCTGGTGCGCGGAAGCATGGTCGGCCGCAGCCGAAGCCGAAGAGATCGCGATGCTGGATGAGGAGACGATCCGGCAGATTTCCAAAGACTGCGCGATCGCGCCGGATGATCTGTTGCAGCTGGTCAAGGCAGGACCACACGCCGCCGATGAAATGATCGAGATGATGCATGCCCTCAACATCGATCAGAGCGACGTCGCCGTGCTGCATCCCGCTCTATACCGGGAAATGCAGGTGACCTGCAGCAAATGCAGATCCAAGAACCGGTGTCGCCACGACCTAGAAGCAGAAGTCGCCGGCCAGGAATTCGCAGGCTATTGCGGCAATGCGGCAAGTCTCAACACGATGCGTGCCGACCCCGAACTCCTGCAAGGCTGACGCTTGTCAGCCGACAAGCCTCGGATATTCGATCGCCGGGCAGCGGTTCATTACCACTTTTATGCCTGCCGCTTCGGCCTTGGCGGCGGCGGAATCATCGCGCACGCCGAGCTGTCCCCAGATCGCAGCCGGCTGAGTTTCCAGCGCCAGCGTCTCATCGACGATCCCATCCAGATATTCCGGCGCGCGAAAGACGTCGATCAGGTCGATCGGCTCCGGAACGTCTGCAAGTGTCGCATAGGTCTTCTGGCCGAGGATTTCCTTGCCCGCCTGCCCCGGATTGACGGGATAGACCGTATAACCGCGTTCGAGCAGGAAACGCATGACGCCATGGCTTGGCCGATCGGGCTTGGGAGATGCTCCCAGCAGTGCAATCGTGCGGGTCTCCTTCAGGATACCGGCGATATAGTCATCTTCATAGCGGTCATGGTTCATATAGGGCTCTCCCAGCACTGCTCTGCGCCTATTCAATCGTCTGTCTCGATTATGTAGTCCTTCAGAGCCGCTGTCGCCAATATCTGCGGGGATGGTATCGGCGCTTCACATGGTCTCTAGGGGCCGCTTGCCGATAACCCGGCGCAGCTGCATCCTTTGTTGCGGGAAGATTCCAGCTTTGTTCCCGGCATATTAGGCGCATCTTATAATTTAATGAGGTCTTACTAATATTATTCAAATAGCGCTTGTTCCATCTTCCCGCGATACCGGAAGATCCCGGCTGTTCAGCCAAAACAAATTTGTGGTATTAAATTACCATCTAGGCAAAGCATTGTTTTAATTGAATTTATTTTTCAGCCAACGAAACCACTAAAGTTGACCGCTTCCGCTCATCACGTTATAAGCGCGCCAGATTGCGGACCTTAACGGGGCCGCTTTCTTTTTGGCGCCGACAAGGCAGCCAATACAAGCAACAAGAAACGCCCCGGCGACCAGTTTCTGGCCTCGGGGATCAAACGAAAGAGAAAACCATGTCTACCTTCGTTCAGAAGCCTGCAGAGGTGGAGAAGAAGTGGGTGATCATCGACGCCGAAGGGCTCGTTGTCGGCCGCCTCGCCACCCTCGTTGCCAACCGTCTGCGCGGCAAGCACAAGGCTACCTACACCCCTCACGTTGACGACGGCGACAACGTCATCATCATCAACGCTGAAAAGTGCGTCCTGACCGGCAAGAAGTACACCGACAAGAAGTACTACTGGCACACCGGTTACCCGGGCGGCATCAAGGAACGTACCGCACGCGCCATCATCGAAGGCCGCTTCCCGGAGCGCGTTCTCGAAAAGGCTGTCGAGCGCATGATCCCGCGCGGCCCGCTCGGCCGTCGTCAGCTGAAGAACCTGCGCGTTTACGCTGGTTCCAACCATCCCCATGAAGCACAGCAGCCGGTCGCTCTCGACGTGGCTTCGCTGAACAGCAAGAACGTAAGGAGCGCCTGATAATGGCCGATCTTTCCTCTTTGAAGGACCTCGCTCCGGCTGAAGGCCAGGCAGCACCGGTTCACGTCCGCAAGGTCGATGCACAGGGTCGTTCCTACGCGACCGGCAAGCGCAAGAACGCCGTTGCCCGCGTATGGGTCAAGGCTGGCTCTGGCAAGATCATCGTCAACGGCAAGGACTTCACCGCCTATTTCGCACGTCCGGTCCTGCAGATGATCCTGCAGCAGCCGATCGTTGCTGTAGCTCGCGGCGGCCAGTTCGACATCATCGCTACCGTTACCGGTGGCGGTCTCTCCGGTCAGGCCGGTGCCGTTCGTCACGGCCTGTCCAAGGCCCTCACCTACTTCGAGCCGGGCCTGCGCTCGGTCCTCAAGAAGGGTGGCTTCCTGACCCGCGACAGCCGCGTTGTTGAACGTAAGAAGTATGGTAAGGCCAAGGCTCGCCGTTCGTTCCAGTTCTCCAAGCGCTAATCGCTTCCGGATTTATGCTTTTCGAAAAGGCGGGGCTTCGGCTCCGCCTTTTTCTTTGGACATGCGGCGACACGGCGAGCGGCATAAAAAAGCCACCGCCTTCCTTTCGGAAGACTACGACCAGACGTGACGTCTCCTCGTTCCCTATCGATCAAGATTTGAGATTTGCGTATCACACGCGGATCGCCAACATGATGAGTTGCGAAACCAGGAAAAGAGCACTCCATGTCCAGCCTGCCGGCCACCTCCTTTGCCCGACTGCCCACCCCGCCCTATTACATCGTCGCCTTCTCATCCTGTCGCACCGAGGGTGACAACGGATACGGCAGCATGGCCGATGCCATGGTCGAGCTTGCCGGCCAGCAGCCGGGATTTCTGGGTGTCGAAAGCGCACGCGGCATTGACGGGTTCGGAATTACCAATTCCTATTGGACGGACGAGGACAGTATCAGGGCATGGAAAGCCGTGGTCTCCCATGCTGCCGCTCAGAAACTGGGCAGGGAGCGCTGGTACGAGGATTATCAGGTGCGGATAGCCCGGGTTGAGCGGGCCTACGGGTTCGAAAAATAGGATCAGGAATGGCGAGCAAATCGATCGACAACGCCTTCACGGCCAACTCTTTGAGAGGTGCGGCCACCGACCCGACCTATGCGGGCGCACTTTCCTTCATGCGGCGACGTTACTCCAAGGATGTCGATGGCGCCGATGCGGTCGTGCTCGGCATTCCCTTTGATGCGGCAGTCTCCAACAGACCCGGCGCCCGTTTCGGACCACAGGCGATCCGCCGCGCATCCGCAATCTTCGACAATGACCCGCAGTATCCGTTTGCCCGCGATCTTTTCGAGGCAATATCAGTGGTGGATTACGGCGATGTGCTGCTCGACTACGGCAATCACCAGAAGACGCCGGGATTGATCGAAGAAACGGCGGCGGGGATCATCGCGTCCGGCGCCTTCTTGCTGTCGCTCGGCGGCGATCATTTTGTCACCTGGCCGCTGCTTAAGGCCCACGCGGAGAAACATGGCCCGCTCGCTCTCGTCCATTTCGATGCCCATCAGGATACATGGGACGACGATGGAGAGCGGATCGACCACGGCTCCTTTGTTGCCCGCGCTGTGCGCGAGGGCGTCATCGATGCCGCACATTCGATCCAGATCGGCATCCGCACCCATGCACCAGAGGATTTCGGCATAAAGATCCTGCACGGCCATGATGTCGAGGACATGGGGGCGCAACAGATTGCCGAGGCTATCCTCGTGCATGTTGGCGAGCGGCCGGCCTACCTCACCTTCGATATCGATTGTCTCGACCCGGCTTTCGCGCCCGGCACTGGCACCCCGGTTGCCGGCGGTCCGTCGAGCGCAAAGATCCTATCCGTGCTGCGCAAGCTCGGCAGGCTTGATATCCGCGGCGCGGACGTGGTTGAAGTGGCACCGGCCTATGATCATGCGGATATCACCGCCATTGCCGGGGCAACGGTTGCAATGTATATGCTCGGGCTCAAGGCCGAGCGTTTTGCCCGGCTTTAACAAACTGATTCAACGGGCTGGCAAAACGATTCCGGCTTTTTACCCAAGGCACTGACTTAACAGGACAAAGGCAATGACAGCGAAGATCTTCATCGATGGCGAACACGGCACCACGGGACTGCAGATCCGCACCCGCATGGCCGGCCGCCGCGACGTCGAACTTCTGTCGATCCCGGAAGCAGAGCGGCGCAACGCCGCCATGCGCGAGGACCTGCTCAACAGCGCCGATATTGCCATCCTGTGCCTGCCGGACGACGCTTCCAAGGAAGCCGTCGGCATGCTCTCCGGCAACAATAACGTACGGATCATCGACACCTCGACCGCTTACCGGATCGCACCCGACTGGGCCTATGGTTTTGCCGAGATGGACAAGGCACAGGCGGACAAGATCAAGGCAGCTCGCCATGTCGCCAATCCCGGCTGCTATCCAACCGGCGCGATAGGCCTCATCCGGCCATTGCGCGCCGCCGGAATCCTGCCCGACGGTTATCCAGTCTCTGTCAATGCGGTCTCCGGCTACACCGGCGGCGGCAAGCAGATGATTGCGCAGATGGAGGACCCGTCCCGCGAAGACGCGATCTCCGCCAACAATTTCGTCTATGGCCTGTCTCTGAAGCACAAGCACGTGCCGGAAATGAAAACCCATGGCCTGCTCGACCGCGCACCGCTGTTTTCACCTTCCGTTGGCCGTTTCCCGCAGGGCATGATCGTGCAGGTACCGCTCTTCCTCGATGATCTGAAGGATGGCGCGACGATCGAGAGCCTCCATGCAGCGCTCGTCGCGCATTATGCCGGCCAGGACATCGTCACCGTGGTTTCGCTTGAGGAAAGCGCAAAGCTCGGCCGCGTGGACGCCGAGGAACTGGCAAATACCGACCAAATGAAGCTCTTCGTATTCGGCACACCAGGCGGTGCCCATGTCAATCTCGTGGCTCTGCTCGACAATCTCGGCAAGGGCGCTTCGGGTGCGGCCGTGCAGAACATGGACCTGATGCTGTCCGCCTGATGACGGGTTTCGCCCCACCCCTCCCCGCACAGCTTGTGGAGCGTTGGGGCGTCCAGTCTTCCGAGCTGATTGCGGATACGCGCACCAGCTTCGTCCATCGCGTCCTGCGCCGTGATGGTTCTCGAGCGATCGCCAAGCAGTTGAAGCCAGAAGGGCTGCACGAACTCTCCGGCATAGACTTTCTCAACTGGCGGCAGGGTCACGGAAGCGTCCGGCTTCTGGATCGCCAGGACGCGGCCTGCCTGCTTGAGGACGCCGGTGTGCTGGTGTTGAAGGATTATCGCCTTCGGCATGGCGAGGATGCCGCCAGCCGCATCATTCTGTCCGTCGTGAGTGAACTGCATTCAATGTCTGTGAACGTTCCGCCGAACAGCCTCGTTCCACTGAGACGGCATTTCCAATCGCTGTTCCAGCGGGCACCCAGGGAAGACGACGCAAACCTCTCGGCCGCCCTTAGCTATAGTGCATCCATCGCAGACAAATTGCTTTCATCCCAAACCGACATCCGCCCGCTCCACGGTGATCTGCATCATGAGAACATTGTCAGCGGATCACAGCGGGGATGGCTCGCCATCGACCCACAGGGGCTTTTCGGTGATCCGGCTTATGACGTCGCCAATGTCTTCGGCAATCCGGATGGCGCTTTTGCGGAGATCATCGATCCTCGGCGGATCACCCACTTGCTCGACCTGTTCGCACCGTCGATCGGCTGCGACCGAGAAAAAATCCTGCGCTATGCGATCGCGCATGCGGGCCTCTCTATCTGCTGGTCGCTGGAAGACGGGGACAGGATTTCGGGAGAAGGCAACGCAATGGAGCGTTTTGCCTTCCTGAAGGTTGCAAAATGCCTGCTCGACGAGCGAGCGCTCAGCTCCTGATCTCGATTGCCGCTTCCCTCGGGTATTCGCTGAAGAAGGCCCGGAAATGCGCGATGGCAAAAGCGAGCACGATCAGCGCCATGCCCTGATGGGCGAGCGCCATATCGAGCGGGACCTGCATCACGAGCGTCATGATACCGATCATTGCCTGAATGCCGACGAGGATGAAAAGCAGCACCGCGCGGCGGGCGTGGGTTGTCGCGGGCGCCTTAGACAGAGAGACAATCATGTGCAAAAAGACGGCTGCGAGGAGCACATAAGCGCCGCAGCGATGCACGAACTGAACCGTCTTGGGATTTTCGAAGAGATTGATCCACCAAGGGTTCTGGATGAACAGATCGCCGGGAATGAAAGCACCGTCCATCATCGGCCAAGTGTTATAGCTCAAGCCCGCATCGAGACCGGCGACGAGCGCGCCGAGATAGATCTGGAACAGCACAAGGAAGGCAATGGCGCCGGCCGCCCATTTCGACTTGTCCGTCGGCGGACGGTCTTTAGCGTGCGACGCAAGCCCGCGCATGATCCACACACAGGCGGCAAAGATCAGACAGGCGATGACCAGATGGGTGGCGAGGCGGTATTGCGAGACGCTGACGAGCTTGGTGAGGCCGGACGAAACCATCCACCAACCGACAAAGCCCTGAAAGCCCCCGAGCGCCAGCGTGCCGAGCAGCGGCAGCCGCACCCGCCTCTCGATCCGGCCGGTTACCCAGAAGAAAGCCAGAGGCAGCGCGAAGATGATGCCGATCGAACGGGCGAGGAAACGATGCGCCCATTCCCACCAGAAGATCGACTTGAACTCATCGACCGTCATATGGCTGTTGAGCAGCTGATATTGCGGAATGCGCTGGTAGAGCTCGAATTCTTCCTGCCACTCGGCCGCATTGAGCGGCGGAATGACGCCGTGGATCGGCTTCCATTCGGTGATAGACAGGCCGCTATCGGTCAGTCGCGTGGCGCCACCGACGAGGACCAGACAGAAGAGCGTGAAGATGACGACACCGAGCCAGATGCGGACCGCCTTGCGGTTACGGTCGATCCGCCCGGTTTCGCGCGTTGCTTCGATAATGATCGTGTCCGTTGCCGACATGGTGACGACTCCTGCCATTCATGGCTCATTCAGGCCGCAATCGGGGGTGCACATCGGCCCGTCTTTCACAATAGCCGTGAGACAACGCGCCACAGCGGCACATCGTCTCCGGTTTCCACGTTGCTTTGCCTCATGGACCCGTGCAAAACAAGCCCCAAGGCTTTGCGGCATCCGGTCGCGGCCACGAGGGCATGAGGAGGACGTCTGGTGCCGCGTTGGAGAAGTTTTGTCGGTACCATCCTGATCATCATTCTGGTGATCACCTACGCACTTGCCGCAACGACCATCGCAACATTGACGCTCGCCGCCGCCCCCTGGTGGGTGCATTTCCTTTATTTCCTTCTCTCCGGACTGCTGTGGATCCTGCCGGCAATGCTGATCATCAAGTGGATGGCCGGCCCGAGGCCGAAGCGGTAGCCGGCAGTTACCCGTACACCGCAGGTTAACCAGACCACACGCTACCTTCCCGCTTTTCGGCCAGATAAACGCATTCTTCGTGCTCGCAGCCCAATATATCGATGAATAACGGGTGATGAATGACTGCAAGGGCAAATCAGAACGAGACGCATGCTTCCTCTGTTCTCTCCGAAACGATGGGGAAACCCACAACACATTTTGATGAGCTCGATATTGCCCTGATCCGCGATATCCCGTCGATCGAAGATGAATGGCGGCGGCTGGAACGCCGCGAATGGAATTCCCTCAACCAAGGCCTCGACTGGTGCCGCGCATGGACTGCGGCGCATCAGAGTGATCTCCTGGCCATCACCGGTTCGATCGGGTCCCGCATTCTGTTTCTGCTGCCGCTGGAGATCGTCGAGGACCAGCTCGGGCGTATCGCCCGGTTGCCAGGCGGTCGTTTCAACAATATCAACACGGGGCTTTTTGACGAGGCGCTTGCCGCTCCCAAGGCGAACGAGATCCGGCAGTTCAAGGCCGACCTCGCGCGGTCGCTGAGAGGCGTTGCCGATCTCGTCGTGATCGATGGCGTCCCACTTGATTGGAAAGGCACCACGCATCCGTTGAGTGATCTCGCTTCGATCGAAAACCAGAACCATTCGTTTCAACTGCCACTGTTCGGCACGATGGAAGCGACACTTGCGCAGGTGAACGCCAAGGCGCGGCGCAAGAAGTATCGCGTCCAGGTTCGCCGGCTGGAGGCGATCGGCGGTTTCGATTACATCGTGGCCCAGACAGTGGAAGAACAGCATACGCTTCTCGAACGGTTCTTTGCGCAGAAGAGCGAAAGGCTGAAGGCATTCGGCCTGCCGGATGTATTTGCGCCTGCTCCGACACGCGACTTCCTGCACAGGTTGCTCGATGCCTCCCAACACGGTCAGGACAAGCCGCTCGCCATGCATGCCATACGCCTTAACGGTGAACATGATGGCCATATCGCAGCCGTTACCGGCCTGTCACGCAAGGACGGTCATGTGCTCTGCCAGTTCAGCTCCATCGATGACAGCGTGGGGGCCGATGCAAGTCCGGGGGAACTGCTCTTCTGGTTGGCCATCGAGCGCAGCATCGGGGAAGGCGCAACCCTTTTCGATTTCGGTATCGGCGACCAGCCTTACAAACGCAGTTGGTGCAGCCAGGAGACCGTGCAGCATGACGTGCTTCTGCCGGTCAGCACCAAGGGCTCGATGCTGGCTTATCTGCATCTGACAAAGACCGGCATCAAGACTGCGATAAAGCGGAACCATCGGCTTTACGCGATTGCGCAACGCTGGCGCTCTCGCCAGGGCGGGCTGGACTGACGGAATATCAAGCGGCGCTGCGACGGCGCGATGATGGCGACTGGCTGTCATCCGGTTGCGCCATGACAAGCAGGTTGCGGAAGCCGGCGTCCGCATAGGTCACCACGAGCTCTGCGATGGCATCTTCACTAAAGCCCGGGACGGAGAGGATGATTTCCGTTCCCTCTGCACGTACCAGACGCTTCAGGCTGCCGGTATCCGCCGGGCCGCATTCAATCAGCACAAGATCATAAGCATCGGAAAGCGCATCGATGATCATCGTCAGGCGATCTGCCGCACGCATGGCACGGGCCGGATCGGAGATACCCTGCGGTACGATATGAGCCTCGGACAGGCGGTCGGGATGGATAGCTTCGCCGAATACGGTTTCGCCGCAGAGTAGATCGGTAATCCCGGGCAGACGGTCATGTTCCGCCATCAGGCGCGTCGGGCAGGCCGATCCGGTGAGATCGATGAGAATTACATTACGGCCAGTTTCTGCCACGGCGCGTGCCAGCATGACGGTCGCCGTCGAGCCTTCATCGCCAACCGGAGACACGGCAACGGCAACCGGCACCGCATGACGCTGCAGATAGTGAGCAACCGAACCGATCGTGAAGCCTGTATCGACGACAACAGCCGTTTCAGTCTTTTCCGATAGGTCAGATGCCGGCGTGGCCACCTCAACCGTCTCCGCGGGCTGAGTGGCAATTGATTCAGGGCCAAGAACTGTTGTGTGTACTTTCGTCTTCCGCTCGAGAACCACTGTCTGCTCCGGCGACGTTTTCGTCTTAACCTGCGTTTCGGTCAAAGCGGACGCAGCACCGATGGGCGCAGCGGCAGGCACCGCTTCTGCGGTCTTTTCACGGTCCTGTATTGGCACCGGCTCCAGCGAAGCCTCGCGATTGACAGGCCTCAGCGCCCGTCCGCTGAACAGTTCCGAAATCATCACGATCAGGCAGCTGACAATCAGCGTGGCGAGCGTCACGACGATGACGATCGGGATGACTTTGGGGAAATAGGGCTCGGATGGCTCCACAGCTTTCGAGACGACGCGAGCATCGGCCGGTGTCGCATTGCCATCAAGCCTGGAGGTCGCCTCGCGATAGCGGGCGAGATAGGTTTCGAGCAACTGACGCTGTGCGGTAGCCTCGCGTTCCAGTGCGCGAAGCCCGACCTCCTCTTCCCCGGCTCGGGCGGAATCGGCCTTCAACGTGTTGAGCTGCGCTATCAGTTGCTGTTCGCGCAGACGCGAAACCTCCGCCTCGCTCTCAAGGCTCGCCAAGACTTTTCTGGTCTCATTGGCAATCTGCAGGCGGATCTGCGCGAGCTGCGCCCGCAATCCCTTGATCCGGGGGTGGCCATCGAGAAGCGATGTTGCCTGATCGGAGATCTGCGCCTGAAGATTGGTCTCGGCTTCCTTCAGCCGCTGAATGACCTGCGAGCTGACGACATCGGCAATCGTATCGGATTCCCGTCCCGCACTCAGCGCCGCGCGGACATTTTCCGCGCGTGCCTCCGCATTGGCACGTTCGCCGCGTACACGGGCCAGTTCGGTTGAAATATCGTTCAACTGCTGGCTTGAGAAGCTGTTGGTTTCCGTCGTCTGGAAAAGGCCATTACTGGACCGATATTCCGCGACCTTGCTCTCGGCCTCCCTCACCCTCTGGGTCAGATTGGCAATCTCCGGCTCCAACCATCTGGCCGTTTCCGAATGAGTGTCGAGCTTGGCGCCACTCTGTAGCTGAAGGTAGACCTCGGCCATCTTGTTCGGAATTGCGGAAGCGAGAACCGGGTCGTGCGAGGAAAATTCGACGCCAATAACGCGCGAGTTTTCAACTGCGTAGACTTCCAGCCTCTCACGGAACTTTTCGACGACACGGTCTTCCGGGTCGAGCGCCATCGGGTCCGGCTTGAGGCCGGCCATGACCAGGAGATCGGGCAGAACGGATCGCGCGGCCGGATCGAATTCCTTGTATTGGGCGAGGTTCAATTCGCGGGCCACGCGACGGATCAGATCCGTCGACTGCAGAAGCTGCGCCTGGCTGGTGATGTTGAGACTGTCGAGCACCGGATCATTGGCGGCGACTGCCCCCTCACCGCCCGTCAGGTTCGGGGAGCGGGATTCGATCAACAGTCTTGTTTCGGCTCTGTAGCTCGGCGTCATCATGCTGGTGATGACGAGCGAGGCGACGGCAGCAAAAGCGGTCACGGCGATGATCCGGCCCTTGCGCGCCCAAACGGCGGCAATCACGCGGCCCAGATCGATATCCACGTCCTGGTAATTGCCGTTGGCACCCGACATCACACACTCCACCGTCTCAATTCAGCGAATGGTAAAGGACCATGGTAACCCTGCGGTTAATGGTCATCTATTTTCGAGGCCTCTGATTTTCAGCGTCGTTTTTACCGGCCATTAACCCTAACAGATCCATAACGGATGAAACGCCATGAACAGCCGGAGCCTGAGTGGGACATGGTCCTTGCCCGACGCAGACAAGTGCAGAACCACAAGGTGCTGACAGCGGCCATGGTCGCCACAGTCGCACTGCTGAGCGGCTGCGCATCCACTCCGCCGCCATCCAGGGGGTTCGAGACGGCCGCGCTGCAGCCTTATCGGCTGGATAGCGGCGACCGTCTGCGCGTTACCGTTTTCGAACAGCCCGGCCTGACCAATACCTATACGGTCGATCAGGCCGGCTATATCGCCTTCCCGCTGGTTGGACAGGTGGCCGCCCGCGGCCAGACCCTGCCGGCACTCGAAGGCTCCATCGCAAGCCGCCTGAAAAAGGGCTATCTGCGCGATCCCGACGTCAGCATCGAGATCGACCGCTACCGACCTGTCTTCGTCATGGGCGAAGTCGGACGCCCCGGCCAGTATTCCTATGTGCCCGGCATGACCGCACAGAACGCGATAGCAATTGCCGGCGGTTTTACTTCGCGTGGCAACGAGCGCGACGTCGACGTGACGCGCAAGGTCAACGGACAGGTAGCGACCGGACGGACCGTCATTACCGCACCGATCCTTGCCGGCGACACGATCTATGTCCGCGAGCGCCTGTTCTGACCCAAGATGCAGCCCTCCCCTCCCTTGCGCATCCTGCATTGCTTCCGCAATCCGATAGGCGGAATCTTCCGGCATGTGCGCGATCTGGTGGAGGAACACAGTGCGGCCGGCCATCAGGTCGGCATTCTATGCGACAGTTCGACGGGCGGCGCCTACGAGGACGCACTTTTCGAAACGATCAGGCCACGGCTCGCTTTGGGGCTGACGCGCCTGCCGATGCGACGGGCCATATCGCCCTCAGACATGATCGCTCTTGCAAAGAGCTATCGGCATATCAGAAGTTTGCAGCCGGACATTCTGCATGGACATGGCGCCAAGGGTGGCGCAGTGGCCCGGATGATCGGCTCAGTGTTGCGGGTCAACAGGTATCGCGTAGCCCGCGTCTATTCTCCGCATGGCGGCAGCCTGCATTTTTCACGATCGTCCGCATCCGGACAGATCGTGCTCAGGCTTGAGCGCTTCCAGGAAAACTTCAGCGACGCTATCGCCTTCGTCTGCGACTATGAGAGGCGGACCTATGAGGCCAAGATCGGCAGGCCCAGGCCGTATTCGCAGGTAATCTATAACGGCATCAACGAGGCGGAATTCGCGCCCGTCCCGCCGGAGCCGGATGCTGCGGACTTTCTCTTCATCGGCATGATGCGGGATATGAAGGGACCGGACGTCTTCATCGACGCCTTTCTGCGCACCGAACGCCGCATCGGCCGGCAATTGACGGCAATGATGATCGGCGACGGTCCCGACGAGGACAAATACAGGGCGATGATCTCGGAACTCGGCCTTGACCGGCGCATGCAGATGTTGCCTGCCATGCCGGCCCGCGAGGCGTTTGCCTTGGCAAGGACGATCGTGGTTCCCTCCCGTGCCGAGGCAATGCCCTATATCGTGCTCGAGGCGCTGGCCGCCGGAAAAGGCGTGATCGCATCGAGAGTGGGCGGCATACCGGAAGTGCTGGGCGAAGACAGCGAAGCGCTTGCCATCCCGGGGGATGCACAGGATCTTTCCCGCATTATGACGGCGGCAGCCACACAGCTCGACTGGCGCGCCCGCACCATGCCAAAACCCTCAGTTTTCAAGGCCGTATTCTCCGCACCCGTAATGGCGCGCGACATGATCGGGCTCTATCGGGACGCCCTGCCGGCCGGCATTCGCAAGCCCGCCTAAAGGCTTCCTTAGCATCTTCCTGATAAGCGATTTCTCATGATCTCACCGATGACAACCGGGAGACAAGGGACCGCTTCATGAGTGAATTGGGCAATCGGCCGGACCTGGACCTCGACGCTTTGCGCCGCAGCGTCGCGGATGGCGGTTCGCACAATGACGGGTCTGCTGCGCATGTCGAGCTGAACCCTTTCGCCAAGCAGATCGCCGACCAGTTCCGCGACAATAATTATTCTCCAACGATGCTGATCGGGCAGTTCCGCCTGTTCGAGCTCGTATCCCTTCTCGCGATAGGTCTGTTTGCCTGCTACACGGTGCCTGCCTTAGCGGACGGTCACTTTCTGACGCGTTTCGTCGTCACCGCCGTTGGCGCGACGCTGACGGTGCTGTTCCTGCAGCTTGCCGATACCTATCTCATCCCCTCCATCCGCGCGGCACGGCGCAATGCCAAGCGGGTGCTCGGTGCCTGGGCGATGGGTTTTGTCCTGACCTATCTCGGCATCTCGATCGCAGAGGATGCGCTTTATCCTACGGGCGCCGCGACGATCTGGTTCCTGTGCGGCGCGGTCTTCCTTCTTGGTGAGCGCCTTATGACGTCCTATGCGATCCGCCACTGGGCGCGCAACGGCGTGATGGAGCGTCGCGCGGTCATCGTTGGCGGCGGCGAGCCAGCCAAGCAGTTCATCCGTGCGCTGGAACAGCAGCCCGACAACGACATCCGCATTTGCGGCATCTTCGATGACCGCGGCAGCGACCGCTCTCCAAGCGTCGTTGCCGGTTATCCCAAGCTCGGCACTTTTGCCGAACTGGTCGAATTCGCGCGGCTTGCCCGTATCGACATGCTGATCATCGCCTTGCCGGCGAGCGCGGAGGCACGCATCCTGCAACTCCTGCGCAAGCTCTGGGTGCTCCCGGTCGATATCCGCCTTGCGGCGCATGCGAACCGCCTGCGCTTCAGACCCCGGTCCTACTCCCATGTGGGGTCGGTGCCGATGTTCGACATTTTCGACAAACCGATCCGCGACTGGGATTCGGTGGCGAAACGGGCTTTCGACATCGTTTTTACCGTCCTCGCGATCGCGTTTCTCTGGCCGGTCATGCTGGTTGCCGCAATCGCGGTAAAAACCACATCCCAAGGACCGATCCTGTTCCGGCAGAACCGACATGGCTTCAACAACGAAACCATCAATGTCCTGAAATTCCGCTCGATGTACTCCGACATGGGTGACCAGACAGCGGTGAAAGCGGTCATCAAGGGAGATCCGCGTGTTACTCCGGTCGGCCGGTTCCTGCGCAAATCATCGATCGACGAGCTACCTCAGTTGTTCAACGTGCTGAAGGGTGAGCTTTCGCTGGTCGGGCCGCGTCCGCACGCGGTTCATGCCCAGACGGGTGAGCGCAAATATGTCGATGTCATCGAAAGCTATTTCGCCCGCCATCGGGTCAAACCCGGCGTCACCGGCTGG
This sequence comes from Pseudomonadota bacterium, assembly GCA_023451735.1. Lineage (GTDB taxonomy): Bacteria > Pseudomonadota > Alphaproteobacteria > Rhizobiales > Rhizobiaceae > Neorhizobium. The sequence continues at coordinate 38,291 of JAEXYH010000027.1, forward strand.
GCGCAGATCAAGGGCCTTCGCGGCGAACTCGATTCCGACGACAAGATCCGTGCCCGCACCCAGCATGATCTGGATTATATCGAAAACTGGTCATTGTTCTTCGACCTGAAGATCCTTTTCCTGACCCCGATCAGCCTGTTCAACACGGACAACGCCTATTGACCACGGCAGATTTCGAACCCCGGCCTCGGCGCCTTTCCGTAGCGCAGATAACCCGGCTTCTCGGGGCCGGCCTGCTTGCATTCGGGGTTTTCCTGTCGGGTTTCGTCATCTCCGAACCGGCGCCATACGAACTCATCATGGTGGTTCAGGTCGCCATCTGGTTCCTGCTCGGCCTGCGCATTTCGCGCACTGTCTGTCTTCTGCTTGCCCTGCTGCTCGTCTTCAATATCGGCGGCATGTTCTCCATCACAGTTATGAAGGACATGAGCGGCGCGCCGATGTATATCGCCGTCTCCATCTTCCTGGCTCTGAGTTCTGTCTTTTACGCAGCAATCATCGAAGACGATCCGGACCGCTTCGCGCTGATCTTCCGCGCCTGGGTGGCAGCTGCAATTATCACCGCGCTTCTTGGCATTCTCGGCTACTTCAACGCCTTTCCGGGCGCGCATATTTTCACCCGCTACGATCGGGCCATGGGCGCGTTTCAGGATCCCAATGTGTTCGGCCCTTATCTCATCGCTCCAATCCTTTATTTGGTCTATCGATTGCTGACGGGTCGCATCCTGACGGCGCCGTTTCTGATCGCCGGCATCCTCGTACTGGTTCTCGGCGTATTTCTTTCCTTTTCGCGTGCCGCCTGGGGCCTGCTGCTCTTCAGCGGCGTGGCGCTGGTCATCGTCATGCTTTTGAAGGAAAGGACGACGGCCTTTCGGCTGAAAATCCTGACCATCTCCGCCGTTGCAGCAGTGTTGCTCATTCTGGCTCTGGTGATCGCCCTTCAAGTCCCCCAGATATCCGATCTCTTCACCAATCGCGCCCGACTGGTGCAGGAATATGACGGCGCCCGGCTCGGTCGCTTCGAACGACACAGGATCGGCTTCCTGATGGCGATGGAAAGGCCGCTCGGCATGGGGCCCATGGCCTTCGGCAAGATCTATGGCGAGGATGAGCACAATATCTGGCTCAAATCGCTGACGACCTATGGCTGGCTGGGTGCTGTGACCTACCAGATCATGATCTGGTCAACGATCTGGATGGGTTTTCGCTACCTGCTCAGGGAAAGATCGTGGCAGCCGTATCTGATGATCTGCTGGGTCATGATGCTTGGGCATGCGCTCGTCGGCAATGTGATCGACACCGACCACTGGCGGCATTTCTACCTGCTTCTCGGGCTCTTATGGGGTTGCTATGCGCTGGAGCATCGCCACATGCGCCGACAACGCGCAAATGCTGCCATACCCGCTGCCGGAGCAGCTTGACTTCGGCCAAAGCCATTCCAGATCATATGGATGCTTACCACATCACAGTTACGCGCCGCCCGGGCCATGATCGGGATTTCGATAGAAGAGCTTGCCGAGGCTTCCGGCGTCGCGGCTGAGACAATTCGTGCTGCCGAGGCTTCCTCGGGCAATGCCGATCCGCAACTATCCGAAAAATTGAAACGCGTGCTTCAATCGCGCGGCATCATCTTCGTCGCCGCTGGACAACAGGATGCATCCGGCCCGGGAGTAAGGCTGCATCAACAGCCGCCGGACGAGGGTATCAGGCCTCAAAATCTGAACGCGACGAACGATGATTAAATTTCAGCAATTCCGTGGAACCATTTGAGTTCGAACACGTTTCCCCGCCGCATTCATTATCGGGGACACGCATGGCTCGCAGTAACAACCTCTACCTCATCATCGGCGCTCTGATCGTCGTCGTGGCCGGCTTGAGCTTCTACGTTTATCGGGAAGAAACAAAGCCGGAGGGCGTTTCCATCAGCATCGGCGAAAATGGCGTGCAGGTGCAAGAAGAATAAATATAAAATTACGTATATAAACTTAACTACATAAGCGTATCCTTATTTCAAATTACCTTTGGCAAGTCTCTGGACACGAAGAGGGGTTCACATGACATCGCATCTCAGCACAGCTGACATTGAGGAAAAAGGCCTCAGGAAGGTATGTAGCGTCACGGATTTTGCCCGGCGCTATCGTTTGGATACTGAGGAAGAGACGAGGCTCGTAAAGCTTCTTGGGCCCTTTGCAACTCAGCAGGAACTGCTGATGAATGCCAGTCGGGCACCTCGCTTCCGTTAAGCATGCCGGGAAGAGCTTGCGACATAGTTTTCAAAATCTCTTTCTGAGCAGCCACACCAGCATTTCTATACTTCATCCGAAACGCATCCACCCGCGGAACATTTCGCTTCATCCACGGGTTACTTCTCCGTGACTTTATCAATCAGGCGCGACAGTCAGACATTCGCGCGGAGGAGAAGAGATGTTCAAGATGGTCTCGCAAATCGGGCTTGCAGCAGCCCTTTCTATCGCCGCATCGTCGGCGTATGTGACGCCGGCCGCAGCACAGGATGTAGAGTTGCGCATCGGCCCGGATGGCGTTCGCCCTGTAATTCGAGATCGAGACAGGGACCGTGATCGTTACGGTGATCGCCGGGATCGCGGTTGCAGCCCAGGAGAAGCCCGCGCAGCAGCACGTGGCGAAGGACTTCGTCGTCCTGAAGTCGTCCGCGCAACCTCGCGGAGCATCACCGTGGAAGGCATGACGCGCCGTGGACCTGACAGGATTACATTTGCGAACCGCCGCGGTTGTCCAATCATCTGACCTGGTTTGACGGCCAGAGGAATTCCGGTCCTGCCGAGCTTCAATCGCACGGCGGGACTTTTTTGTTGGATCATGTGCAAGCAGCGTTGTGACCGGGATTTTTCGCTTGCGCCGGGAATGTCATGACAGTATGGAAGTCATGCTCTCGAAGCAGGTCGGAATGTAGCGCAGCCCGGTAGCGCACTTGACTGGGGGTCAAGGGGTCGTGGGTTCGAATCCCGCCATTCCGACCATTTATCTCCCCCGAAATCCAGATTTTCGAATAACTTGGCCAGCCGGACATGTGCGAGATGAGATCGAAAATGCCGATCGCATTAAGAGCATTTCTCTCCTCGCTCACCCTGGTTGCCTTTTTGTCTTCAGAGGTTCGTGCCGCCGACGCCGAACGTGGCCAACGCCTGTTCAAAGTCTGCGCGCCCTGCCATGCCATCGACAGCGACATCAACAAGCTTGGCCCCCACCTGAAGGGCGTGTTCGGCAGGCCGGCCGGCGGTGTGGTCAGTTTCCGCTATTCCAAAGCGATGACCGAGGCTGGCGCCGCAGGCCTCATATGGGATGAGAAGGCGCTTTCCGAATTTCTTTCAAGCCCCAAGACGAAGGTGCCGAATACCAGCATGCGGTTCTGGGGAATGTGGTTCCAGTCCGAGATCGACGACCTGATCAGCTATCTCAAAGCCAATCCTTAAGCCCCGCTTTCTCACGCCAAAAAAATGCCGCTCCGAGATCCGGAGCGGCATGATGAGTCGATAATACTGGTGCTTATTAGTAAGGCGAGTAGCACTGCTGGCGCGGGCCGTTATAGGGCTGGAAAGTGTTGTCATACGCCCTGTAAGAACGGTAGCGCGCGTAGCACCAATTCACGTGGCTGTTGCCACCCATGTAACGGCGCGGTGGCGGTGCATAGCGAGGCTGAGCAAGCGCGCCTCCGATAATGGCGCTTGCTGCCAGGCCGCCAATGATCGCACCGGCATTCGAGTTCCGATGACGGCGGTGGTCGCGCCAGCGGCGATCACTGTACCGATGGTCACGCCAGCGACGATCGTGACGCCAACGGCGGTCATCTCGAGAATAACGCGGGCTGTAACGGCGCCAGTCACGGCGACCCTCACGCCATTGTACCGTTTCCACCTGCTGGGAAGCCTGCACTGCGGGTGCGCTTACTGACGGAAATGCATTGGCAGGCGCAACCCCGGTCAGAGCCGTGACCGCCGACACCAGAATGATTGCAAGTTTTTTCTTCATCTCATTCTCCTTGGAATGTCTCCCTAGGTGAAATGATCTAACTTGCGTTCTGAACCAGAGGTGAACGGTAAAATTCAGGTGATCACAGATAGTTGTAGCGCCCGTCGGGCAGGCGTCAGCGGACCTGGTCAAGCAAGCGCTTGCACTCCAGCAGATCGAACAGGGCTTCCTGTAGCAATGCCCGGTCTTCCTTGCCCACGCTCGATTTTCCGATCGATACTTCCGGAGTATCGCCGTCACTGGATGAACCGAAGCCGAAAAAGCGGCCACTGGGCTTCACCTTCGGGCGGCCCAGAACCTGATCCTCATCAGAAGCGCCGACCTTCGGCTCCGCATGCTTTTCGCCGCTGGAGGCGATGATCGCATCCATGGTGGCTACGTCACCCGATGCAATTGCGGCCACGAACTTGTTGCCGTTCGTCTTCAGAAGCTTCTGGACACCTTTGATCGTATAGCCGTGATCGTAGAGAAGATGGCGAATGCCTTTCAGCAATTCGACGTCATCCGGCCGATAATAACGCCGGCCGCCGCCACGCTTCATCGGCTTGATCTGGGTGAAACGTGTCTCCCAGAAGCGCAACACGTGCTGCGGCAGATCGAGATCATCCGCCACTTCGCTGATTGTGCGGAATGCATCCGGGCTCTTGTCCACGCTCAAACCTCCAAGCAGCGGCTGTGAAGCCGAACTGCGCTGCAGAGCCATGCGTCAAATCCGGCGCGAAAACGACTCTGTGACACTTCCTAATCCACCCATCGCATTTTCCGAAGACCGATTCCGGCTTTCGGCGCGATGCACAAGACTACGCCTCGATTCCCACTTATCTCAATGGGTTGAGGCCAAGGATTCAAGCATGTTCACAGGAATGAGGTAAAATGCCGGCTTGCAGCAGTTCAAGCGACCGGGGCAGCAGACTTCTGCTTGGCCTTGCGGCTGGTATGCGACTTCAGGATCCGCTGTTTCAAAACATTGGAAGCCTTGAACGTCATCACCCGACGCGGAGAAATCGGCACTTCTTCGCCGGTCTTGGGGTTACGGCCGATCCGCTCGTTCTTCGATCGAACCTGGAAGGTTGCAAAGGAAGAAAGCTTGACGACCTCGCCGCGAATGATCGCGTTGCAGATTTCGTCAATCACGGTTTCTACGAGCTCTGCCGATTCAGTCCGAGAGAGCCCAACCTTGCGAAATACCGATTCCGCCAAGTCTGCACGCGTCACTGTCTTTCCGGCCATGATCCCCGCCCAGTTTGCAAATTGATCTCGTCAAAGCCAGCCAAGAGTATTTTGCTTGGCGACTAGGGTCAAGCACCTGTCGCCAATCAGTTATTTGTTCCGCATAGGCGTGGCATACTTACCAGCGGACAAGCACGGAACCCCAGGTGAAACCGCCACCCATCGCCTCTAGCATCACGAGGTCGCCCTTCTTGATCCGGCCATCGGCGAGCGCGACGGAAAGAGCCAGCGGGATGGACGCCGCGGAGGTGTTTCCGTGCAAATCCACCGTCACGACCACCTTTTCCGGCGGAATGCCGAGCTTCTTTGCCGATGCGTCGATAATGCGGCGGTTGGCCTGATGCGGCACCAGCCAGTCGATATCCTCGGCGGTCGTTCCGGTTGCCTCGAATGCACCCTCGATCACATCGGTAATCATCGCCACCGCATGCTTGAACACCTCGCGGCCCTCCATGCGCAGGTGGCCGACGGTTCCCGTCGAGGACGGGCCGCCATCGACGTAGAGTTTTTCCTTGTGAGACCCGTCAGAGCGCAGCTTGGCCGTCAGGATGCCCCGGTCGCTCGTGGTCCCCTCGCCTTCCTGTGCTTCCAGAACGAGTGCACCGGCACCGTCGCCGAAAAGCACGCAGGTCGTGCGGTCCTTCCAGTCGAGGATGCGCGAGAAGGTTTCCGCGCCGATGACCAGCGCACGGCGCGCCATGCCCCCACGGATATGCAGATCGGCCGTCGCCATCGCATAGACGAAACCGGTACAGACTGCCTGCATGTCGAAGGCGTAACCATGTTCCATGCCAAGCCGACGCTGGATATCAACCGCCGTCGCAGGGAAGGTGTTATCCGGCGTCGAGGTCGCGACCAGAATGAGATCGATGTCGTCCGGCGTCAGGCCGGCATTGTCGAGTGCTGCCCGTGCGGCCTGCTCTCCGAGCGATGCCGTCGTTTCGCCTTCACCTGCGATATAGCGTTGCGTGATCCCGGTGCGCTGAACGATCCACTCATCCGTGGTGTCGACAATGCTTTCCAAATCACGGTTGGTCATTACCCGTTTCGGGAGCGCTGCCCCATACCCGCGAACTACTGATCGGATCATTCTCAATCACATCCTGTCGTCATGCAGCTGCAGGACCAGCCGGCGGCTGGTGCTTGGCATGGTAAAGTGTCAAATCCTGCGCGATCTTCGCGTTCAGGTCGTTGCGTGCCATGTCATAGGCGACGTCGATCGCCGCAGCGAAACCTTCGGCATTGGCACCGCCATGGCTCTTGATGACGATACCGTTCAGGCCGAGGAATACGCCGCCATTGACCTTGTTCGGGTCCATTTTTTCGCGAAGCCGGTCAAATGCCGGCTTTGCCAGCAGATAGCCGATCTTGGCGAGAATCGTGCGCGACATCGATTCGCGCAGCAGCGTGGCGATCTGGCGAGCAGTACCTTCCGCTGTCTTCAGCGCGATATTGCCGGTAAAACCTTCGGTCACAACGACGTCAACCGTTCCCCTGCCGATATCGTCGCCCTCGACGAACCCCTGATAGGCGATTGTCGGATGGTTGGCTTCACGGATCAGCCGACCGGCTTCCTTGACTTCTTCCTGGCCCTTTACTTCCTCGACGCCCACATTGAGCAAGCCAACGGTGGGACGATCGATCTCGAACAGGGCGCGCGCCATGGCACCACCCATCAGAGCGAAATCGAGAAGCTGCTGGCTGTCGGCGCCGATCGTAGCACCGACATCAAGGACGATGCTTTCGCCCTTCAAGGTCGGCCAGATGCCGGCGATTGCCGGACGCTCGATATTCGCCATCGTGCGCAAACAGAACTTGGCCATGGCCATCAGTGCGCCGGTATTGCCAGCAGAGACGCAGACATCGGCTTCACCGAGCTTTACAGCCTCGATAGAACGCCACATCGTGGACACGTAACGACCACGCCGCAACGCGGCGCTCGGCTTCTCGTCCATGGTCACGGCGACTTCGCACTCGTGGAACGTCGAACGCTCGCGCAGTTTCGGGTATTTTGCGAGCCACGGCTCGCACTCGGCCTTCAATCCATAGATGATAAAGGTCGCTTCGGGGTGCCTGTCGAGAGCCTTAGCGGCACCGGGTATGACAACCTCGGGACCGAAATCACCCCCCATGGCATCCAGAGAAATTCTGATCACGCGTATCTGATCCTTATCTTCGACCGAATGGACCGGCCTTTAAAACCCGTCCAGCGGTCGTCGCCAGCATTCCGGCCATGCTCATGCTTGGCCCTGCCGGCGAAATCGTGGCCAAAATATAGTTTTCGCCGCCGCTTACAACAGCCCTAGTCTTTTTTCCAGTCCTTGAGGGCTGCGAATGGGTTGGGCCGATCGCTCTTGGCATCGGCAGTGCTCTCGATGTGATCTGAAAACTCTATCCCCGGCTTGCGGGGATAGGGATCGATCGCCAACGCCGCGAACTCCGTGATCGCCTCACCGATATCGATCGAATCCCCGGAAAATTCCTCGGGAAGATCCGGCCCATCCGGATCAAGCACCATCTCGGCGGCATCCTTGGCGACGACACGCGCAAGTTTCGATCCTTCCGGGACAAATATCTGTTCAAACTCTTCATCGATGCGCGATTCGACCGGCTCCAGCGTCAAGACACAGGCCTGGACGATTTCCGCCTCGACCCGCCCCTTGACGCGAACACCGTCCTTTTTCCAGCGCGACAGATAGACTTCCGCCTTCAGTAGCTTCACCTCAAGCACCTGCCACACGTCGGCAAGCTCCCTGCGCTCCCGGTCATCGGCAGAAACTTTCACCGTTACGGCATTGGCGGAGATGTTTCCGACCTTGACCGGGTAGGAAAATGGCGGCTTGCCCGCTGTATTGTTCTCGTTTCTCATCTTTCCTCACTTCTCCCGATTCAGCCATTCACAGGCGACGGGATAACCGCGGCACCGCGGGAAATATCGTCTTCCGGCGTTGCGGCTAGATGCCGCTCCGCCTCGACCATCCATTCGGCCAGCCCCCCCATATCAGGCGCAGACTGGTTTTCCGGATATATGTTGCGGGCAAGGCTTTTTGCCAACTCTTCGAGATCGCCCGCGTCAAGCGCCCGCGCATAGGTCTCGAGCCGGCCGTAAAACATGCCCGCCAGTTTCTTCATACGCTTCGGCACACCCTGATCACCGATTCCGAGTTCGCGGATCGAATGGTCGAGGTCCTGAAAAAAGGCATCCACAATTTCCTGCGCCAATTCCTGTCCGCTGGTGGAGGACTTCGCGGTACGGCGAAAAAACAGGATCATGACGATCGACAGCATCTCGTAACGGCCCATGACGGTGTCGGGCACGGAAAGATCGCTGTAGAAAAAAGGAATGCGGGCAGCGGAGGTCAGGGCCGCGTATTGCCGCTCGACAATGGCCTGATTGTGCTTTTTCTTTTTGAATAGCCCGAAGATCATCGATAAGTCCCGTGAATGACCGGGCCCAATGTTGCATGGAGACGAAAGCTGGTTTACCGAAGCAGGCGCGAATTGCAATGCCGTTCGGCCGGAGCCGTAGACGGGATGCGATCGATCCGTAAAACGTTTGGCGTTGCAGGGTTCTCGTCCCCGGAATAGCCACAATGGTGATGAACAGCAGAAGTCCGGCTTAAACGCCGGTCTCGTTTACCTGGGGGATCCCGTTGAAGAAGCGGACTGTCGAGTACGGAATGAATTTTCTGAATAAAACCGCCATCAGCCTGGTACTTATCGCTTCCGTCACCGCCTCTGGCTGCACGTCGATGAATATCGGCGACACCATGTATAACGGCTATGTGATCGACCAGAAGTCTCTTGCTCTAATCCCGGAAGGTTCGAGCCGCGAACAGGTGTTGCTGACGATGGGCACACCATCGACGACAGCGACCTTCGATTCGGAAGTGCTCTATTACATCTCCCAGCGTCGCGAGCGCGCAGCCGCCTTCATGAAGCCGAAGCTGGTCGAGCAGACGGTTCTCGCCATCTACCTGAATAAGGACGGCGTGGTCGAGCGCAAGGCGAATTACACGCTTCAGGACGGCAAGGTGTTCGACACGATTTCGCGCACCACCCCGACCGGCGGTCGCGATCTGACCTTCCTGCAGCAGATTCTTTCCGGCGGCAGCGGCCCCGGCGGCGCGGGCGCGGCAGCCATGCGCAGCCTGCTCAGCAACTAAACATACATCGAATGCAAAGAAGCCCGCGGATCGTTCCGCGGGCTTCTTTCGTTTGAACAGGCTGCAGGCGGTTAACCGGCGAGGATCGCCAGAAGCAGCAATGCCACGATATTGGTGATCTTGATTGCCGGGTTGACGGCCGGGCCGGCGGTATCCTTGTAGGGATCACCGACAGTATCGCCTGTCACGGAAGCCTTGTGTGCGTCAGAGCCCTTCAGATGGCGCTGGCCGTCCTTGTCGACAAAACCGTCCTCGAAACTCTTCTTGGCATTGTCCCAGGCGCCGCCGCCCGATGTCATCGAGATGGCGACGAACAGTCCGTTGACGATCACGCCGAGAAGCGACGCACCGAGTGCGGCAAAGGCAGACGCCTTGTCGCCGCCGGAAATCAGAAGAACACCGAAATAGACAACGATCGGCGCCAGAACCGGAAGCAGCGACGGGATGATCATCTCCCGGATCGCCGCCTTGGTGAGAATGTCGACGGCACGGCCGTAATCCGGCCGGTCCGTCCCCTGCATGATACCCGGCTTTTCGCGGAACTGCCGGCGCACTTCCTCAACGATCGAACTTGCCGCCTTGCCGACGGCCGTCATGGCGATGCCGCCAAAGAGGTAGGGAATAAGGCCGCCGAAGATCAGACCGGCCACGACGTATGGGTTTGCAAGACTGAAGGAAATCGCTCCGACACCCTCGAAGTAAGGATATTGCTGCGGATTTGCGGCAAAATACTGCAGGTCGTTGGAATAGGCGGCAAACAGCACCAGGGCACCGAGACCGGCGGAGCCGATCGCATAACCCTTGGTCACGGCTTTGGTCGTGTTGCCGACGGCATCGAGAGCGTCGGTCGACTTGCGGACCTCCGGCGGCAGGTGGGACATTTCGGCAATGCCGCCGGCATTGTCGGTGACCGGACCGAAGGCATCGAGCGCCACGATCATGCCTGCAAGGCCAAGCATGGCGGTGACGGCAATACCGGTGCCGAAGAGGCCGCCGAACTGGTAGGTCGCGATGATGCCGCCGACGATGACGATCGCCGGAAGCGCCGTCGATTCAAGCGAAACGGCGAGGCCCTGGATGACGTTGGTGCCATGGCCGGTTACCGACGCCTGGGCAATCGAATTGACCGGCCGTTTATTGGTGCCGGTGTAATATTCGGTGATGACCACGATCAGGGCCGTGACGACGAGGCCGACAAGGCCGCAGACGAAGAGGCTGGAACCGGTGATTTCCTTACCTGCCACAGTGCCGATCACGCCCCAGCCGACGGTCATCGAGGTGGCGACCGCCAGACCGAGGATGGAAAGGACGCCGGTTACGATCAAGCCCTTGTAGAGCGCGCCCATGATCGAGCCGTTGGAGCCAAGTTTGACGAAGAAGGTGCCGATGATCGAGGTGACGATGCAGGCGCCGCAGATGGCCAACGGATAGAGCATTGCCGATTCGAGCACCGGAGCGCCAGCGAAGAAGATCGCCGCAAGCACCATGGTCGCAACAACCGATACCGCGTAGGTTTCGAAAAGGTCGGCAGCCATGCCGGCGCAATCGCCGACATTGTCGCCGACGTTATCGGCAATCGTTGCCGGGTTGCGCGGATCGTCTTCCGGAATACCCGCTTCAACCTTGCCGACAAGGTCACCTCCGACGTCTGCACCCTTGGTGAAGATGCCGCCCCCGAGACGGGCAAAGATCGAAATGAGCGACGCGCCGAAACCGAGCGCCACCAATGCATCAATGACCTCACGCGACCCGCTGGGGTGGCCGAGGCCGGCCGTCAGGATCCAGTAGTAGATGGACACGCCGAGAAGTGCGAGACCGGCAACCAGCATGCCGGTAATGGCACCGGACTTGAAGGCGATATCGAGGCCTGCGGCAAGGCTGTGGGAAGATGCTTGCGCCGTGCGGACATTGGCCCGGACGGAAACATGCATGCCAATAAAACCTGCGGCGCCGGACAGGACCGCGCCGATTATGAAGCCCAAGGCAGCCGTGCCGGACAAAAGCAGCCATGCAAGAATGGCAACGACGACGCCGACGGCGGCGATCGTCATATACTGGCGCGTCAGATAGGCCTGAGCCCCCTCACGGATATAGCCAGCAATTTCCTGCATACGTTCATTGCCCTGGTCGGCGGCAAGTACGGAACGCGTCGCCCACACGGCATAGATGATCGACAGCAGACCGCAGACGATCACACTCAAAATCACTGTCATACTATTTTCCTCTCCCTAACCGCCGAGACGAAAAATCCCGGTCGCGCATTTCCACGCGGATGCTCTCCCCTCCCAAGGAAGCGTTTCCGCCATGCGAAGCGAGATTGCGGTGGAGATGAAATGACGTCAAGCCCCGTGCGGACAAGGGCTCAAATGGACGCAGGTTGCAATATGAGTTAACACTCGCCTACGACGACTTGGCCGGTGAACGCCGCAACAGCAAGGCTGCGATCAGGAAGAGGCAGATGACCGCCACCGGCCAGATGACCATGTTGATGAACGACCAGCCCCAGGTGACAAAGACCTTGCCGGAAGAAAAGGACGACAGCGCCACCGTGCCGAACAGCACAATATCGTGAAAACCCTGAACTTTGTCGGCCTCATGCGGGCGATAGCTCGACGCGACGATGGCAGTCGATCCGATAAAGCCGAAATTCCAGCCGATACCGAGCAGGACAAGCGCTCCCCAGAAATTCCAGAGTTCGATGCCCATGTGCGCGACGACTGCGCAGGCCATCATCACGAAAACACCGGCAGCAACCACCTTTTCCGCACCGAAGCGGGCAATCAGCGAACCTGTGACGAAGCTCGGGCCGAACATGGCGAGTACATGCCACTGGATGCCCAATGTCGCCATCTCGGGCGGGAAACCGCAGCCGATCACCATGGCGAGCGGCGCACCGGTCATGACGAAGGTCATCAGGGCGTAAATGCAGATGCCGCAGATCATTCCCGTCAGGAAGCGCTGCGTCAGGACAATCTCTTTCAGCGGCCTTGCGGGTTCCGAACTCTGCGTCTCAGCTTTTGCGACGGGAAGTCGGAGAAAAGCGAAAATGCCGATCCCCACCAAGCTCAGCGGGATGAGCGCAACAAAGGCTCCGGCAAAGGTCACCGGCGCAAACCAGTCTTTTGCCCATATGACAATCTGGGGACCAAGCACGGCGGAAATGATGCCAGCGCCCAGAATCCAGGAGATTGCCTTGGGCTTGTAGGAGGAAGGCGAGGCATCGGCGGCGGCGAAGCGGATTTTCTGCGTGAAACCCGAGGACGTGCCGATGAAAAGAAGGGCCAGTGCGAACAGCCAGAAACTTTCACGGAAAAGCGCGATCGCGGCGAAGGCGCCACCAGCTGCGCCGACAAGGCAGCCGGCCATGAAGGCTTCGCGGCGGCCGAGAAAGCGGGACAGAATCGCTATGACGACTGCGCCGCAGGCCGTTCCGAGGTTAAATGCAGTGATCGGAGCAGTGGCGAGCGACTTGTCGTCGCCGAGCAACTGGTAGCCCACAAGCGAACCGATGGCGATCGACAGCGGCGCTGCCGATCCGAGGATTGCCTGGCTTGCCGCCAGGAGTGCTACATTGCGGCGGGCGGCGCGCATCTGCGTCTGAAGACCGTCCACCACACCGTCCATGTCTGCCTACCCGTTATTTCTTCTCGCCGCGAACCTGTTTAGCGATCCGGTCGAGAACCGCATTGACGATACGAGGTTCGTCTTCCTCGAAGAAGGCGCGCGCGATCTCGACATATTCGGTGACGATCACCGGAACCGGGACATCCTTGCGTTCCAGGATCTCGAACGTACCGGCACGCAGGATGGCGCGCAGCGTCGAATCGAGACGCGAGAGCGGCCAGTCTTCCTGCAGTGAGGAGCGGACGATCGGGTCGATCTTGGTCTGGTCGCGCACGACGCCGGAAACGATGGAGCGGAACCAGGACGGATCGGCCTTCAGATAGGTATCGCCGTCGAGTTCCTGCCCAAGACGGTGAGCTTCGTACTCGGCTACGACTTCCAGCACGCCGGTGCCGCCAATATCCATCTGGTAGAGCGCCTGCACGGCTGCGAGGCGGGCTGCACCACGCTGGTTGACGGGTTTGATCTGTTTTTCCTGTTCGTTCGACATCAGCGTGCACCGTTCAGCTTTTCACGCACGGCAATCATCGTCAGCGCCGCACGGGCTGCAAAGCCGCCCTTATCCTTGTCCGAACGACGCACACGCGCCCAGGCCTGATCGTCGTTTTCGACAGTCATGATGCCGTTGCCGATCGCAAGCGATTCCGACACGGCGAGATCCATCAGCGCACGCGAAGACTCGTTCGAGACGATATCGAAGTGATAGGTTTCGCCACGGATGACCATGCCGAGGGCGACGAAACCGTCATATTCTGTGCCGCCATTTTCGGAAGCGTCGAGCGCCATGGCGATCGTCGGCGGAATTTCCAGTGCACCGGGAACTGTGATCACGTCATAGGTCGCTCCGGCCTCCTTGAGTGCCGCGGTCGCACCGTCGAGCAGTGCGTCGGCCATATCATCGTAGAAGCGTGCCTCTACGATCAGGATGTGTGGAGCGGATTCGAGCGACATGGATCACCTTAAGATACGTGTATTCGGTCCGGCAAGTGGCGGACTTTGAGCATGGGCGCGGTCAAAACACGCCCTGAGGCGCTTGGCAAGCGATTTTGCGGGAACGAGGCCTGCGTATCGGGAATAGGACCACGCCAGGCTGGCCCAGAATACTTCATCAATCCCCGCCTGAGCCAGGTCCATAGCTAGTAATTAATTATCTGTTAAACTAGACAAACAAGGCGTATCACTCTTGCCACCTTCATTTTATTAGACATCTATTATTCGACGTATCGATGCAGGTGGATAATGGAAAAACACCGTTTCCAGATGGACGACATGGACGACCTGCTGCTGAAGATATCGATGGCCCGTGGTCTGGAAGAGATCATGACCGCTGTCAGGTATTCCGCGCGCCGTCTGATCGGCGCCGATGGCCTCGCCTTCATCCTGCGCGAAAGAAACGAGTGTTTCTATATCGATGAGGATGCGATCCAGCCTCTCTGGAAAGGCCGGCGTTTTCCAATGGAGAACTGCATCTCCGGCTGGGCAATGCGGCATTCCGAAGTTGTCGTCATCGACGACATCACCAAGGACCCCCGTATCCCGCAGGACGCCTACCACCCGACTTTTGTCAAAAGCCTCGTCATGGTGCCATTGCGACCGGGTGACCCGCTTGGCGCAATCGGCGCCTATTGGGCAAAGGTCGGCGCTCCGGCGGACGAAAGCATCTACCGCCTGCAGCGCATTGCCAATACCGCAGCCGTGGCCATGGCGAATGTGGCCCTTACCAATTCCCTTGCCGAAGCGCGGGATGAAGCGGCGCGCGCCCGCGACGCAATGATCCTTGCCATGGCGTCGCTTGCCGAAACACGCGACCACGAGACCGGCGATCATATCCGCCGCACCCAGCATTACGTTCGCGTGCTTGCTGAGGCGCTCACCCGACGCGAACCGGACAAGACGGGCCTCGACGACGAATTCATCGACCTGCTCTACAAGTCTGCGCCGCTTCACGACATCGGCAAGGTCGGCATTCCGGACCGCATCCTGCAGAAGCCGGGGCGGCTCGACCGGGCAGAATACGACATCATGAAAACCCATGCCGATCTCGGCCGGACGGCTATTGCCACCGCCGAACGCTATATCGGTTCAAGCAATCCATTCCTCAGCCTCGCCAAGGAAATCGCGCATTGCCATCATGAAAAATGGGATGGAACCGGTTATCCCCGCGGCCTGAAAGGCGAAGACATTCCGCTTGCGGGCCGCATCATGGCCGTCGCGGACGTCTACGATGCGCTGGTGTCCGAAAGGGTCTACAAACCGGCCATGAGCCACGGTGAAGCCGTGGACATCATTACAGGCGAGAGCGGGAAACATTTCGACCCGGCGGTGGTTGCCGCCTTCGGCGAGGTGGCACCGCAATTTGCCGAAATCCACCGCCAGTTTTCACAGCCGATCTGAGGTCGCCGAACCCTCAGGCCTTGGCTGGAAACTCAGCCAGGCGGGCGGCGTAACGCGCCATCGTATCCACTTCGAAATTGATGAAGTCGCCGGGTTTGCGGTCGCCCCAGGTGGTGACGGCCAGCGTGTGGCGGATCAGCAGGATATCGAAATCCGTGCCGTTGACGGCATTGACAGTCAGCGACGTACCGTCGAGTGCGACGGAACCCTTGGGGGCGACGAAACGGGCAAGCTCTTCGGGAGCCCGCAACGTGATGCGCACCGCCTCGCCTTCCGCTTCGACTGCCAGTATCTCGGCCTTGCCGTCGACATGGCCGGAGACGATGTGACCACCGAGCTCGTCGCCGATCTTCAGCGCCCGCTCAAGATTGATCCGCGTTCCCTTGGTCCAGGATGCGATCGTCGTCAGGCGCAGCGCCTCTTCCCAGGCTTCCACCTCGAACCAGCGCTCGTTGCTGCCGTCTTCCGGAAGTGTCGTCACGGTCAGGCAGACGCCGCCATGAGCGATCGAGGCCCCCATATCGATCGTTTTCGGATCGTAGTTGGTGGAGATACGCAGCTTTACGCCCTCGTCCAAGGGCGTGAGTTCGGAAACCGTGCCGATATCGGTGACAATACCCGTAAACATCAAAGGTCTCTTTCGTATTCGTAGTTGCGGTCTGCACCGAAACGGCCCTGCCGCACGCACTTAAATCCAGCCGGAATATCGGATGGCGTGGCGGGCGATTCAATGCCACCCATGCCGACAATCATGTCGGACTGAGCAAGCACAAGACGGTCGACCAGCCCGGCCTCAAGGAAGTTGCGCGCCACATGGGCACCGCCCTCGACCATGAGAGAAGAAATTCCGCGCGTGGCGAGATTGGCGAGAAGATCTTTCAGATCTGCCGCCTGGAGGATTTCGACACCGGCCGACATCAGCGCCCGCAGTCGTTCCTCGTTCGATGGATGGGTTTCGCAGAAAGGATCGGTGACAGCAACGACGGGCACGGTAGCGGTCGATTTGACCAGCTTCGATGACAGCGGCAATTCCAGCCGGCGATCGAGAATGATCCTGAGCGGTGAGCGTTTCTGAAGTCCCGGCAAGCGCACGGTCAACTCAGGATCATCGACAAGCGCCGTACCGATACCGACGAGGATAGCATCGTTTTCGGCCCGCATCATATGGACCTGGGCACGCGATTGGGGACCGGTGACGACCAGTTCCTCGCCCCGGCGGCCGAGCATTCCATCGGCGGAAAGAGCAAGTTTCAGAGTCACATAGGGCCGTCCCCTCGTCTGGCGCGAGAGGTAGGCGGCCAGGACCCGGCGTCCTTCGTCTTCCATAAGGCCGGTTTCGACAGTGATGCCTGCTTCGCGCAGGATGCCGAAACCACGGCCGGAGACGCGCGGATCAGGATCGTTCAGGCAGACGACGACTCGGGAGACACCGGCCGCGACCAGCGCATTGGCACAGGGTGGTGTGTGCCCATAATGTGAGCATGGTTCGAGGGTGACATAAACGGTTGCCCCCCTCGCCTTTTCACCGGCGACGGCCAGTGCCTGGGTTTCTGCATGGGGCCTGCCGCCGACGGCAGTCACGGCCTGACCGACGATTGCTCCGTCCCTGACGACGATGCAGCCGACGGAAGGATTGGTGACCGTCAAACCGGTGTGCCACTGCGACAGCCGCAATGCGGCTGCCATGAAACGCCGGTCGTCGGCAGCGCCCGTCAAGAACCGTCTCCGGTTTCCAGCCCCGGGTCGCGGGCAAGCTTGGCGTTGATCTCCTCGATAACCTTCTCGAAATCCTCCGCGTGGGAGAAATCGCGATAGACCGAGGCGTAGCGAACGAAGGCAACGTCATCGAGGCTTTTCAGGGCTTCGAGAACCTGGAGGCCGATCTGCTCGGACGAGATTTCAGCCTCGCCAGAGCTTTCAAGACGGCGGACAATGCCGGACACGGCGCGTTCGATACGATCGGCATCGACCGGCCGCTTGCGCAGTGCGATCTGGAAGGAGCGGACGAGCTTGTTGCGATCGAAAGGCGCCTTGCGGCCGGTCTTCTTCAGCACCATCAGTTCGCGCAATTGCACGCGTTCGAATGTTGTGAACCGACCGCCGCAATCCGGGCAGATGCGACGCCGGCGGATGGAGGTGAAATCCTCCGCCGGACGCGAATCCTTGACCTGGGTATCTTCAGAGCCGCAGAAAGGGCAGCGCATCGGCTCTCCTTAGAGGTAGGGGTACATCGGGAAACGATCGGTCAGGCCGACGACCTTTTCGCGAACGGCAGCTTCGACGGCAGCATTGCCCTCATCGGAATTGGCCGTCTTCAGGCCGTCGAGAACCTCGACGATGAGATTACCGATTTCCTTGAACTCGGCTTCCTTGAAACCACGTGTCGTGCCGGCCGGCGTGCCGAGACGGACGCCCGAGGTGACGAAAGGCTTTTCCGGGTCGAAGGGAATGCCGTTCTTGTTGCAGGTGATGTAGCCACGTCCGAGAGCGGCCTCGGCGCGCTTGCCGGTGGCGTTCTTCTTGCGCAGGTCGACCAGCATCAAGTGGTTGTCGGTGCCGCCCGAGACGATATCGAGACCGCCGGCAACCAGCGTTT
The DNA here is from genome assembly GCA_023451735.1 of Pseudomonadota bacterium. Classification (GTDB taxonomy): domain Bacteria; phylum Pseudomonadota; class Alphaproteobacteria; order Rhizobiales; family Rhizobiaceae; genus Neorhizobium. The sequence continues at coordinate 56,309 of JAEXYH010000027.1, forward strand.
CCGACAGCGCCTTTGCGTTCTTGACGATCTGGGCTGCGTAATCCTTGAATTCCGGCTGCAGCGCCTCGCCAAAGGCGACGGCCTTGGCGGCGATGATGTGCATCAGCGGGCCGCCCTGCAGGCCGGGGAAAACGGCCGAATTGAACTTCTTCGCCAAATCCTCGTCGTTGGTCAGGATCACGCCACCGCGCGGGCCGCGCAGCGACTTGTGGGTCGTGGTCGTGGCAACATGGCAATGCGGGAACGGCGACGGATGCTGGCCACCGGCAACGAGACCGGCGATATGGGCCATATCGACCATCAGGTAGGCGCCGACTTCATCGGCAATCTCGCGGAAACGCTTCCAGTCCCAGATGCGGGAGTAAGCGGTGCCGCCAGCGATGATCAGCTTCGGCTTGTGTTCGCGTGCTTTGGCGGCAACGTCGTCCATGTCGAGCAGGTTGTCGTCTTCACGCACGCCGTAGGACACGACGTTGAACCACTTGCCGGACATATTGACCGGCGAACCGTGGGTCAAGTGACCGCCCGAGTTGAGATCAAGGCCCATGAACGTGTCGCCCGGCTGCAGGAGCGCCAGGAACACGGCCTGGTTCATCTGCGAACCGGAGTTCGGCTGGACGTTGGCGAAGTTGACGCCGAACAGCTTCTTGGCACGCTCGATGGCAAGTTCTTCGGCAATATCGACGAACTGGCAGCCGCCGTAATAACGCTTGCCCGGATAACCTTCCGCATACTTGTTGGTCATGATCGAACCCTGCGCTTCGAGGACGGCGCGGGAAACGATGTTTTCGGACGCGATCAGCTCGATCTCGTGGCGCTGGCGACCGAGCTCCTTCTGGATCGAGCCGAAGATTTCCGGATCTGTTTCGGCAAGCGGGCGGGAGAAGAAGGCTTCGGTATTCGACATGGACGAGGCTCCTCGAACGGGATGGCGGGCAGTGTGACGCGTCTTAGCGCTCCGCCCGTTGAAGGGCAAGACGAGGAGCGACATTTGCGCGCTCTGCCGCGGTATCGCGGGCGCTATGTCCCGTCTCTTTGTAATCAGTCAGATTTTCAGGCCGAGGAACTGAAATGCCGGCGACGGCTTGAAGTCCTTCGTCGCATCGCCCGAATAGGTGTGGTCCTGGTTCTCTCCGAGGTCCAGCCTCGTCACCTTGCCGGTCTCGGCGGAAAAATCGATCGCCTTGAGATCGACCCAGAACGTGTTGGGCGTCAGTGCGGATTCAAAGAAGTAAAGTTTGCGCTTGTGGTCAAAGACGGTGCGCCAGCGTGTCGAGGAAATGTTCGGCTCTTCGGGGGTATTCAAGCCGAACGGAACGGAAACATTGCGTATGACGCTGAATACGCTGGCAATCGAGCGGTTTGGATCCTCGAATTTCGGGATGGCGTTGACGTAGAAGGATGCGCGGGCGAAGCGGTCTGCCGCGCGGTTGGTGCCGGGCAGCATGACGGTGCCGCCGATCTGCTTCCAATAGGCATTCAGCGCCAGTTGCTGGTCGAATATCGGCGAATTGGTCATCACCTGATACTGGCGACCGTGATGGATGACCTGCTTGCCGCCGATATATTCCACGATGGCGCTGTCACCCGAGGCGTCGGAAATCGACAGGTGCAAGGTCGTCAGGCGGTTTTCGCCTGGAACATTGTCGGTGACGATGGTGAAAGGCTGTTTTTCGAGCGCCGCAATCGCCTCTTCCACCGTCGCAAAATTGTCGAGAACGTATTGCGCCCAGGCAGCGATCGTGAGCCCCGGCTTGCTGTCCTTGCCGAAGGGCGGATATTCGGATTCGACCAGCCATAACAGGTTCGCGGACAGCCCCGCCTCGTTGACGCCATCGGTCGTCGAGACATCGTAGCCCGTCGCAACGACGCTACCATATCTGGATTTCCACTTGATCGAATTCGGCCCCGCCTCCCCTGTCCGCTCCATGCCCTTGGGCAGAACGTAGAGGTTGGTCATCACATCGCTTTTCCAATCCATGGAACGCGCCGTAATGATCTGCCCGTGAACGCCATGATAGACGAAGCGGGTGCAAGCCTCTGCGGCGCTGGCGATACAAAGGCTCGATACTGACAAGACAAGAGTGGCCGCACGAACGGCATTGGCTGGCGAGAACATCATTACTCACTCCCCTGCAGACAAATGGATAAGAACAATCAGAAGCGCATGGACAACCCAACGACCGGGCCATGCTGGGTGACATCCCAGCGAAACTTGTTCACACCCGTGAAATCGTCGTTTTCGTAATCCTGATAGAGCGCCCGGTAGCCGAACCTGAGGATGGTCGGGCGGCCAAGCATCATGGTGCGATACCCCAGATAGGTCTGTGCATTGACACTGAGCCGCGAGCCGACCCCAAAACCACCGACATCGGCTTCGGCAAACAGGTTCCAGCGCTCCGTCAGATCGGCATTCATGCGCAGGCCGATGAAAGGATCAGTCCAATCCGCGCTTTTCGAGGCGCTCAGGCCGGGCACGGAAGCTTCGGCCTCAAGCTTGGTCCAGCGAAGACCGGCCGTCGGTTCGATCGACAACGTTCGCGGGCGTGCGAAAACGGTCTCGCCGCCGAGCTCGATCTCGTAGGCCTTGAAGAACGCGCCGGCAGCCAGAGAGGTCGTGCGGATCTTCAAGCCAATCTCGTTTTGCAACAGCTCTTCGTCTTGCGAGGTGCGCACATGCTGAGCGTCGAGATAAAAGCCCCATTGCCCGTTCGTCACTTCGATATTGCCCATCAGCACGAAATCGAGATGGTCGAAGACGTCGGAAAACGGCACGTCCACATCGGTGTCGAATCCCGCCAGAGAGCCATTGCCCTCAAGCGACGCCGCCCAGGCATAGGGACTGACGATCACAGCCCATTCCCGTTCCGGCTTTCGCTGCTCGGGGGCAATCCGGGCCTCGTCGAAATCAGCCGCAGCGGCTGTGAAAGACATGAACAACGATGCAACGGCCAGCAAGGCTGCGCCACGAATGAGCAACAGGCACCGGGTCATTCGCGATCTCCGCCCCAATCGGAGAGCTTAGATTAGCTGCAGCGCATTTGAAAGCAAGATAAAACAGAGCGACGATCATATTCTCAACAGCCCCTGCTCCGCCGGAACGGCCAAAGCAGAAACAGAAAGGCCGGGCGATTGCCCGGCCTTTTCCAGAGACGTCTTGCGCCGATTATTGCGGCAGCATGTCGCTTTCGGTGAGCGCGCCCTGTCGCTGTTCGATACCGGTCGTGGTCTGCAGCGCGAGCTCCTGATTGCCATCCTTCTGATAGATGTCGTCGCGGAACTGCACAACCTGGTCCTTTGCCGACCATGCGGTGACATAGACGATGTAGACAGGCACTTCCTGGGCCAGCTTGATCGGGTTGTTCTGACGGGCCGCGATCACACGCTCGATATCCTGACGCGACCAGCCTGGTGTGTCGCGCAGCAGCCAGGTAATCAGGTCGCGGACGTTCTGGATACGCATGCAGCCGGAGGATTCGAAACGCATCAGCTTGTTGAACAGGCCCTGCTGCGGCGTGTCGTGCATATATTCGTTGTTCGGATTGTGGAAGTTGATCTTCGTCGAGGCCATCGCGTTGATCTTGCCCGGATCCTGGCGGAACATGAAATTCGGCGCCTTGGGCGCGAACCAGTCAACCGTATCCGGCGCCACTTCCTGGCCACGACCGTCAATAAGACGGATATTGTTGCGCGTCAGATAGGTCGGATCCTTGCGCATCAACGGAACGATGTCCTTTTCGACGATCGAACGTGGCGCAGTCCAGTAAGGGTTAAGGATGACTTCGTAAATCTTCGAGTTGATCGCATGCGTCGGGCGGTCGATACGACCGACAACGGCATTGGTGCGCAGTGCAACGCGATCACTTTCAACGGCTTCCACATAGGCGGCCGGAATGTTCACCATGACGTAACGCGAACCCAGATCGCCGGACATAGACTGGAGGCGAACGAGATTGGTCTCCAGCTGCATCAGGCGGGTCTGGGCGGGAACGTTCATCGCCTTCAGCGAGAATTCACCAAGGACACCGTCAGCAGGCAGACCGTGCCGCGCCTGGAAGCGCTTAACCGCGCCGTCGACATAGCTGTCAAAGGCATTCGACATGCCAGCGGACTGATCGAGGTCACCAGCGATCATCAGACGACGGCGCAGGTTCTGGACGGCCGGATCGGCGACACCGAGCTGAAGACGGGTAGAGGAATTTACTTCCGGCCAGCCGCCGTTCGATACGATCTGCTGGTAGCCGTAAATGGCCTGCTGGATGTTGGCCGGGCCTTCCGGTCCGAGAACCGGATTGTTGGAGACGACGCCGACGGCCGTGCGCGAACCGCGCGCATCGAACTGGTCATCCCAGCTGCCGCGCCGCGGTGCGTTGATGAGAGAGTCGATCGGGCTTTGAGCAAGTGCCGGAGCAGCCAAAGCCGCAGCACCCACAGAAACGGCCGAGCGCAACAGCGCGCGGCGAGACAACACTTCAGGTCCGATCTTCTTCGACATCATTCAATCCATCTGATCCCTGTCAACATGACAGCGCTACAGGGATATGGTTAAGAAAGGCGCAAACCAAGCAGGCGCCCTTTCGGCCCGCCCTGCTAACCGGCAAAGCCACGTTTTACCAATTGCTTGAACAAGCCCGGTCCCATAGCAATATGGCCAATTCGTGTCAGCCCATGAAGGGTCACCAAGCCGTGTTATGCTGTGACTTTTCTGCCCTGTCGCAAGAAGCCCTTTTTCAATGCATGGGCGAACTTCCGCAAGGAGGCTCGGCGCCTCCAAAGTGCGCGCCGATCCGGACCGATTGAACGAAGCTGGTGCGAACATTCAGCAATCATTCCCGCGGCGAAACAAGCCTTCAAAGCGCCGCGATGGCGGCACCGCAAAAAGCGGATTCGGGTGCCTGGTGAATGAACCGGCGTCTTACGGTATTGCGCTTTAGGAAGCTTTCCGCAAAACAGGCTCCCATCGAAGAATCAACGTGCAGGCGAACAATCGCTCTGCGAAAGGTTGTGTCGTAACAAGCGCCAGTTTCAAGCAAGGCGGTAAAAGTAAAGTCTGTGACTTAGAAATGTGAGGGCGGAGGAATTACATGCAGTGGAAACCGATAAACACTCTCATTCCAAACAAGCTCGTCTTTCTATTATTCGATCATCTTGAGAGTGCTCAGTGGGTCGGTTACGTCAACGAAGACGGCATTTGCGAATGGCCGGATAAGGTCCGCGGATATCGTCCGACGGGTTGGCAGGAAGTGATTGTCGATCTGACCCGCATCAAGGCCATCGGCGGCTGATCGCCCAAGCTATCAAGAAAACAAACGAGCACAACGGAGCGTAGGCCTTACGCTCCGTTGTGCTTTTGTGCGTCACCGCATGACTGGAGGAAATGAGGAACGCCAAGCCCTTAGTGGTTTAAAGGCAGATCGCTATTCCTGACGGATTTACATCCGGTATGCGATCGAGTCGTTCCAGAAGCGGTCGAGGCGCTGCAGCAGACGGTTCATCTGCGAGAATTCGCCTTCGCCAATGCCGCCGACCTTCTCGATCGAACCGATATGGCGTTCATAAAGCTTAGAAACGGTTTCGGCGATCTCCTGGCCGGCCGGGGTCAGGCTGATGCGAACCGAACGACGGTCGATGCGGGAACGGGCGTGGTTGATGAAGCCGAGATCAACCAGCTTCTTGACGTTGTAGGAAACGTTGGAGCCCAGATAGTAGCCGCGGGAGCGAAGCTCGCCGGCGGTGAGTTCCGAGTTGCCGATGTTGAAGAGAAGAAGTGCCTGGACGGCATTGACGTCGTCGCGGCCCTGACGGTCGAACTCGTCCTTGATGACGTCGAGGAGACGGCGGTGGAGACGTTCCACTAGGTGCAGCGATTCCATGTAAAGGCCACGGATCGTATCTTCGTGCGGATCTGCGACTGCCGGTGCCTGCGGCTTAAGCTTCGTGTTCATCATAACTGCCTCACTGTTTTGTTTGGCGGTGTGTTTGTTTGTTCCCGCCTTGAGACAGACCCTATCGAATGCGCATAAAATTCGACTTAAAACACTTGCTTAACAAATGCCTACCTGCATTTTTCGATTTTGACGGGACTGTGGCGACCTCCCCTCCGCCAGCTTTTCCAACCAAACAAATCAAATACTTAGCTCTAAATTTTCGCTAAAATTCGAACTAAAAGCCTTTAGGGTCAAGGTAAATCAATCCTTACCTTCTCTTCCTTGCGCCGGCTTTCCAGCCACAAAGCGAGCCGAAATATAACGTAGAGGCTCGCCACGATGACATTCAGGAGCGGCACAAGATGGTTCTCGCCGAAGATATTCGGCCACACGACATACATGAGAATCTGGATGATCGCGGCCATCGCCCAGAGCACCGCTCCCCAGGAGACGGTCAACCACAGGCCGAGAGACGCGACCGGAAACAGAACGGCAAGCGTCGGAGCGGCAGCCCTCCAGGGAAGATTGAGGAGATCAAAGCGCGCCCGGCCTTCCAGCGAGTAGCCAACGAGCATCGCCCAATATTGCATGCCGAACCAGAAACAGGTGACGGCAATCATCCTCAAGAAGAGAATGAACAGGAGCTCGGTCAGCGTACGCCGTGGCGTGGAGGGTGAATCAGGTTCCATAGGACATGGATATATAGACGCATTGCGCCAGCCGCCAGCCACGCGCATGGCAGCAATGCTTGATCACGGCCATTCATAAACAACTTGTCGCATGCTAAGGACCGGCCAACAAGAACAACGGAGACACCGTCATGGACAAGACGCATCTCGTCGACGAGATCACCGGGCACCGCAGGATGCGGCGCAATCGCAAGGCCGACTGGGTCCGCCGCATGGTGCAGGAAAACCGACTGACCGTCGACGACCTGATCTGGCCGATCTTCATTACCCACGGCACAGGCATTTGCGAGCCGCTGGCGGCAATGCCCGGCGTCAACCGGATGAGCGTCGACAGGGCCGTGGAAGCTGTCAAGGAAGCAGCCGATCTCGGCATTCCGGCGATCGCCCCCTTCCCCGACATCGAGATGGATCTGCGCGACGCGACCGGCTCCCACATCCTCGATGCGAACAACCTGATGAACAGGTTCATTCGCGAGGTAAAGAAAGCGGTGCCGAATATCGGGCTTATTACCGACGTGGCGCTCGATCCGTTCACCAGCCATGGCCATGACGGCATTTTGCGCGAAGGCATCATCGTCAACGACGAGACCGTCGACCATGTCGTGAAGGCTGCCGTCATGCAGGCGGATGCGGGCGCTGACATCATCGCCCCGTCAGAAATGATGGATGGGCGCATCGGCGCCATCCGTCACGGGCTGGATGCCGCGGGCCATCAGGATGTCGGCATCATGTCTTATGCGACGAAGTTCTCGTCGGGCTTCTACGGTCCTTATCGCGAGGCGATCAATACAGGCGGCCTGCTGAAGGGCGACAAGAACAGCTATTACATCTCGCCGGCCAATGGCACCGAGGCGCTGCGCGACGCAGCGCTCGATGTCGAGGAAGGTGCCGACATGATGATGATCAAGCCCGGCCTGCCCTATCTCGACATCTGTTGGCGCGTGAAGGAGGCCTTCGGTCTTCCAACCTATGCCTACCAGGTCTCGGGCGAATACGCGCAAATCAAGGCGGCCGCGATGAATGGCTGGATCGACGGTGAGCGGGTGATGATGGAGACACTTCTTTGCTTCAAGCGCGCAGGCTGCGACGGCATCCTCACCTATTTCGCGGTGGATGTCGCCAAAAAGCTGGCTAAAGGCTGAAAGTCGAGCGTTGCGAAAACTTGCTAAGGTTGTAACTTCTCCCCATATGATCGGGGAGAAACAGGAGACCGACTACCCATGAGCCTCGACCCGAACCCGACCTATGCCGCACCCGACGATTGGCGCGCCTATAGCGGCGTTCTTTCCCGCCGGGTGTTCGCTTTCATTCTCGATTACCTGATCGTGCTGTTGCTCTGCATTCCGGCCGCGGTGATCGTCTTCTTTCTCGGCATCATCACGCTTGGCCTGGGCTTCATGCTCTATCCAGCGCTGTTCGTCATCGTCGCGCTTCTCTATTTCGGCATGACGCTCGGCGGCCCGGCACAGGCATCGCCCGGCATGCGCGCCATGGGAATTACCCTGATGCGAATGGACGGACGGCGCATGGATTTCATGACGGCGATGGTACACACCGTGCTGTTCTGGCTGATCAATTCGATCCTGACGCCGCTCATCCTGCTGGCAGGCCTGTTCACTGAAAAGTCGCGGCTGGTACATGATATGCTGCTCGGCACGGTAGTCGTCAGGGCATCCTGACCACAATCATCAGGGCGGCCAGTCATAGAATTTGCTGCTGATTGGCCGCGCTCAAAACCAAACCTCAACAAGCGCATGGTTGACGTTTTCCATTTATGCGCCATGGTATGACATTTCGCACACCATGACGGGATCGGCCACACCTCGATGAATACCCAGACGACGCCTTCCCCGCAGTTCTATCTGACGGCTCCGGCAGTTTGTCCGTATCTTCCGGGTGAAATGGAGCGCAAGGTCTTTACCCACCTCGTCGGCCCCCGCGCAGCGGAGATGAACGATCTCCTGACCCAAGGCGGCTTTCGCCGTTCCCAGAACATCGCCTACCGGCCCGCTTGCGAAGCCTGCCGGGCCTGCATATCCGTCCGCATTCTGGCCGGCGAGTTCGAGCCGACTCGCTCGATGAGGCGTGTCACTTCCGCAAATCGTGACCTTATCGCTACCGTTCAGCCGGCTCAGCCCTCCACCGAACAGTTTGCGCTCTTCCGCCGTTATCTGGACGATCGTCATCAGCATGGCGGCATGTCGGACATGTCCGCCCTCGATTACGCGATCATGGTGGAAGACACGCATGTGAACACCAGACTGATCGAATACCGGATCCGCGAGCCGGGCTCAGGCCTCAGCAAACAGCCACAGGGCGAACTGATTGCCGTTGCGCTCACAGACATGATGAGCGACGGGCTTTCGATGGTCTATTCCTTCTTCAATCCGAAATACGACAAGCGCTCGCTCGGCACCTTCATGATCCTTGATCATATCAACAGGGCGCGCTCGCTTGGCCTGCCGCATGTCTATCTCGGCTATTGGGTCAGGGGATCATCGAAGATGGATTACAAGACCCGTTACCAGCCGCAGGAACAGCTGATGGCGCGCGGCTGGGAGCGTTCGCTGCCACCAACGACCGACGCCGACGACTAGCGACAGTCGATGAACAATCACCGCAGAGGGTTGATCATAACGATAACGGGAGGCGTTGCACTCTCATTCGACGTGCCGCTCGTCCGGTTGGGCGGGGGAGAACTCTGGCAGACGCTAGCGCTACGCAGCCTTTGCACCTTTGCCCTCGGCGTCGCCATCTGGTTTCTGCTCAGCCGTCTCCAACCAGGCAGTTCCGCGCTGCGTCCCGGAAAGGCCGGTCTGCTCGCCGGTCTGTTCTACGGTCTTTCGACCATCACGTTCCTTGGCGGTATCTTCAACACCGCAACGGCCAATGTCGTCTTCATCGTTGCCTTTACCCCGATGTTCGCGGCTCTTTTCGGCTGGTTGCTGCTGAACGAACACCCGTCGCGATCGACATGGATCACCATGCTTCTGATGCTCCTCGGCGTCGGCATCATCGTTTCAGGCGGACTGTCGGGCGGCGAACTGCTGGGCAACATATCGGCACTCGCGACGACCCTTCTGCTCGCGGGTGCGATCACGATCGGGCGCAAGAGCCGCGCGGATCTCGGACTTGTCCCGCTGGTGGCAACAATCATCCCCGCGATCATCGGCCTGACGATGATGCAGCCCGGCGGCCTGACATCCATCCCTCACAGCTTCTGGGTGCTGCTTGACGGCATCGTGCTCATACCCCTCGCGTTCTGGTGCCTGGCTGTCGGCCCCAGATACCTCTCCGGCGCCGAAGTCGGCATGTGCTATCTCTTGGAAACCGTTCTGGCGCCTGTCTGGGTCTGGCTGATCTTCGCGGAGGAAATTTCGCCGCGCACTCTCACCGGCGGCGCGGTTCTGATCTTTGCACTTGCCGGTCATGCCCTGTGGCAGTTGCGCAGACAGCGGCTACCCGAAGCCGGCGTTGTTTGAAGGCTTGCCGTTGGTTGGTCGAACCTCATGTTCTAACAACGTTAGCTGACGAAGGCGCGACGCGCTTTCTTCGGGACGATAGCATCGCCTATCCACACTGGCGCGTCAGCCGCTGCTCATTCGGTAGAGTTCCATCCCGATCCTTACAATCCAGGCAGTCTGATATATAATTCATCAGCGATAAATGATAACTTATCATCTCCATCGGTGGAGGACGGCGATGAGCGAGACGGTGGTCATTCAGCGCATTGGTGAATGTTGCGGCATCATGCTGCCGCAGGAACATCTCGACAGGGTCGGCTGGAAAGAAGGTGACCGCGTCGAGATACGCTCCGACACGGTTCACATCGAATTCGTCACCAGCAAGGCGGACGACGACGGGCCGCCCGCAAATTCCGAACTCATCGCCAGCATAGCGATGAGGAACTATTATGCGGCGCTCAGAGCGCTCGCAAAACACTGATCAACCGGCGAACTTGCCGCTTCTCGGGAAGCCTTTAGGCACGGTGCGCCCGGCTGAAGCGCGATCGCCCATCCATTCGAGCAGTTCGTCCTTGGTACGGTTGAAAGCACGGCCGGCACTGTCTTCCCAGGAAAGACCTGCTTCCATAGCGAAGCACTTGATGTCGGAAATGCCGCCATCCTTGTAGCGCTGCAGGCGAACGCCCTTGCCGCGGGTCATTTCCGGCAGCTGTTCCAGCGGGAAGACCACCATCTTGCGGTTCTCGCCGACGATGGCAACGTGATCGCCTGAAACAGGCACGACAAGCTTCGTCTCGTCCGGCATGCCGACATTCATCACCTGCTTGCCCTTGCGGGTATTGGCGACCATCTCGCTTTCGGCAACGATGAAGCCATAGCCCGCCGTCGAGGCGATGATCATCTTGCGGCTCGCATCGTGAACGAAGGCGGTCAGAATGTCCTGATCGTTCTCCATGTCGACGATGATGCGGATCGGTTCCCCGTGACCGCGACCGCCGGGCAGCTTGTCGGCGCCGAGCGTGTAAGCCTTGCCGCCGGTGGTCACCAGCAGCAGCTTGTCGGTCGTCTGCGCCGGGAAAGCGATCTTCGGTCCATCGCCTTCCTTGAAGGAGAGACCCGACGTGTCTGCCACATGACCTTTGAGCGCGCGGATCCAGCCCTTCTGCGAGATGATGACGGTGATCGGTTCCTTCTCGATCATCGCCTGCTGGATGGCCTCCAGATCCGCTTCCGGCGCTTCGGCGAACTGAGTGCGGCGGCGACCGAGCTCGGTCGCCTTGGCGTACTTCTTCTTGACGTCCTGGATCTCGATCTCGATCATCCGCCACTGCTTGTCATCGGATGCGAGCAGCGCCTCGATCTCGGCCTTTTCCTGGGTCAGATTGTCGTGCTCGGTGCGAATCTCGAATTCTTCAAGCTTGCGCAAATTGCGCAGCCGCATGTTGAGGATCGATTCCACCTGGAGGTCGGTCAGAGACCAGCGCTCCACCATGACCGGCTTCGGCTCATCTTCCTCGCGAATGATGCGGATGACTTCATCGATGTTGAGATAGGCGACAAGAAGGCCGCCCAAAATCTCCAAACGCCGGTCGATCGCGGCCAGACGATGCTGAGAGCGACGGATGAGGACGTCCTTGCGATGCGCCAGCCATTCGACCAGCACTTCGTTCAGCGCCATCACCTTGGGCACACGGCCCATGGAGAGAACGTTCATGTTGAGCGGAATGCGGCTTTCAAGCTCGGTGAGCTTGAACATCGATTCCATCAACAGCGTCGCATCAACCGTGCGGCTCTTCGGGACGATGACGATGCGCACGTCTTCCGCCGATTCATCGCGGATATCGTCGAGAAGCGGCAGCTTGCGGGCAATCAGCAGTTCGGCGATTTTTTCGATCAGGCGAGATTTCTGCACCTGGAAGGGAATTTCGGTGACGACGATCTGGTAGCCGCCACGGCCCAGATCCTCGACTTCCCACTTGGCGCGAACGCGAAAACCGCCGCGGCCGGTCTTGTAGCTCTCGATGATCGATTCACGGCTGTCGATGATGATGCCACCGGTCGGCAGGTCCGGACCGGGCACGAAGTCGACCAGTTTTTCAACCGTTGCATCGGGATGCCTGATCAGGTGCAGGGCAGCGTCGCAAAGCTCATGAGCGTTATGCGGCGGGATCGACGTCGCCATGCCGACTGCGATACCCGTCGCGCCATTGGCGAGCAGGTTCGGGAAGGCGCCCGGAAGGACTGTCGGCTCGGAATTCGACTCGTCATAGGTATCGCGGAAATCGACAGAATCCTCGCCGATACCTTCGAGCATGAGTTCGGCTACCGCCGTCATCTTGCTTTCGGTGTAACGCATGGCGGCGGGGCTATCGCCGTCGATATTGCCGAAATTACCCTGGCCGTTGACCAGCGGATAGCGCAGCGAGAAATCCTGCGCCAGCCGCGCCAACGCGTCGTAGATCGACTGGTCGCCGTGCGGGTGATAGTTACCCATCACTTCGCCGACGATCTTGGCGCATTTACGGAAGGCAGAGTTCGGACGAAGCCCCATCTCGCTCATCGCATAAACGATGCGGCGGTGGACGGGCTTCAGGCCGTCACGGACGTCCGGCAGCGCACGGTGCATGATGGTGGATAGCGCATAGGCTAGATAGCGCTCTTCAAGCGCTGCCTTCAGGTCCACCGGTAAAATATTGTCGCCGCCGTCGTCGCCGGGCGGATTCACGATCTGTCCCATAAGCTTTGACTAGCGGAAAGCCCGGTTTCCGGCAAGAAATCCGGCCTATCAGCCTGTGGAGAACCTTCCTCATTTAAGGACTGCCACAAAAAGGGCACGAGCCCGGCTCCACAAAGCCATGGACCTTTTATCCTCTCGACCTATAAATGCGATTGATTTCATAGATAGATCCCTGCCGCAGGAGGCCTTTCATGCGTTATTCTTCCACAATCAGGCTGCTTGCAGCAGGAACGACCCTCATCGCCCTTAGCACCCCTGCCCTGGCGCTCGACGGGAACGATCTGGTCAAGAAGCTCAACAGCGCGCTCTACATGCAGCAGGGGGCGGGCATCGTACCCGGCTCGGTGGAGGTTAACGGTTCGAACATCACGCTGAGAAACAGCCGTTTCGAAGCCGGCGGGGCACAGGGCAGCCTGCCGCTCGGCACGATCGAAATGGAAGGCGTGGAAGAAGACGCCGGCGGTTACACGATCGATAGCGTGACTTTCGAAAATGTTGCACTTCGCCAGGACAAAACCGAAATCAATGCCTCGGACCTGGTGATGAGCGGCGTCACGGTACCCGCCGATACGACCGGCAACTCGCTTGAGTCCGTACTGCTCTACGACGAGGCGACGACTGGGCCGATGGACGTCAAGATCGACGGCAAGAGCGTTGTATCGATCGGATCTTCAAAGCTGACGACGGATGTCGCGGAAGACAACAAGAAAGTCGGCTTCGATCTGCAGGTGGCAGATATCAAGGCTGACCTCGGCACGATCAATGACCCGAAGACGAAGCAGACCATCTCCGACCTGGGCATCACCTCGCTCGACGGCAAGATCAGCATGACAGGAAGCTGGGATCTGCAGCCCGGCACGCTGGCAATCGAGGAATATGCCTTCGACTTCGCCAATATCGGCAAGCTCGATCTGGCGTTCAGCCTGTCCGGCTACACGCTCGACTTCGTTCGCTCCGCCAACGAGACGGCACGGGCGATGGAGGCCAATCCGAACAAGCAGGAAGCGGAACAGGCCGCCAATCTTGCCATGCTCGGCCTGATGCAGCGGCTGACCTTCAACAGCGCGATGATCCGCTTCGAGGATGCGGGCATCACCGAAAAGGGGCTCGACGTCGCCGGCAAGCAGCAGGGAACGACGGGCGACCAGATGGCCCAGATGATCAAGGCCATGACGCCGATCGTACTTGCCCAATACAACATTCCGGAACTGCAGAACGCGCTGAGCCAGGCGGTGAACACTTATCTGGACGATCCGGGCAGCCTGACGATCACGGCACAACCGCAGAACCCGGTTCCCTTCCCGATGATCCTCGGCGCCGGCATGGGCGCTCCCAACACGCTGCCGCAGGTCCTTGGCGTGACGGTCAAGGCGAACGACTGATATTGTTGCTTCGGAAATCGACCAGCCCGGCAGGTGACTGCCGGGCTTTTGTTTTCGTCAGTGTGCCGGGGATGCTGCGAGAGACGCGTGCTCCTTGTCATGCAGCGCAAAGCGGTCGATCATGCTGGCACTGGCCTCATTGGCGCCCCTCACCTCGACGTCAACGCCACGCCGGCGGAATTTCAGCACCACCTGATCCAGTGCGTCGACCGCTGAAATATCCCAGAGATGCGCGCGGCTGACATCGATCGTCACGCGCTCGATCTTCTCCTCGAAGTCGAAGGCCTGAAGCAGATAATGCGTCGAGGCAAAGAATATCTGCCCTTCGATCTCGTAGGTTCGCGACACGCCATCAGAGGTGGTCCGGGACGCAACCTTGAACATGCGTGCCACCTTGCCGGCGAAAAAAACGCCCGAGAGCAGCACCCCGACAATCACGCCCTTCGACAGATCGTGTGTGAAGAGCACAACGGCAACAGTCGCCAGCATGACGATCGACGACGTGCCGGGATGCCGCTTCAAATCGACGATCGACTTCCACGAAAACGTGCCGATCGACACCATGATCATGATCGCCACCAGCGCCGCGACCGGCACGATGCGCAGGATATCGTCAAGCACGAGCAGCAGGATCAGCAGGAAAGCACCGGCAACGAAAGTAGAAAGACGTCCGCGACCGCCAGAGGAGACGTTGATCACGGACTGGCCGATCATGGCGCAGCCGCCCATGCCGCCGAACAGGCCCGACACGATATTGCCGGTCCCCTGCCCGACACATTCGCGGCTCTTGCTGCTGACCGTGTCCGTCATGTCGTCGACGATCTGCGCCGTCAGCAGTGATTCCAATAGGCCGACGGCGGCAAGCGCCAGCGAATAGGGAAAGATGATCTGCAGCGTCTCGAAGGTCAGCGGCACCATTGGCAGCGCAAAGATCGGCAGTGTAGTCGGCATTTCGCCGAGATCGGCAACGGTGCGGACATCGATGCCGAAACTCAGCGTCACGATCGTCACCACGACAATCGCCACCAGCGGCGACGGCACGGCCTTGGTCAGGTAGGGAAAGAGATAGATCACCGCGAGCGCCAGCGCGATCAGCGGATAGGTGATCGCGGGCACACCGATCAACTGCGGCAGCTGGGCCGTGAAGATCAGGACCGCGAGTGAATTGACGAAGCCGGTCATCACCGATTTCGACACGAAGCGCATCAGCCGGCCGAGCTTCAGCATGCCGGCGATGATCTGCAGCACGCCCATCAGAAGCGTTGCGGCGAAGAGATATTCGATACCATGTTCCTTCACCAGCGGCCCCATAAGCACCGCGGTCGCCGCAGTGGCGGCTGAAATCATGGCCGGGCGGCCGCCGGTAATGGCGGTGGTGCAGGCAATCGCGACGGAGGCGAAGAGCCCCACTTTGGGGTCGACGCCGGCGATAACGGAAAAACCCACGGCCTCCGGGATCAGGGCAAGGGCGACGACAATGCCGGACAGGACATCCCCGCGAATATTGGAAAACCACTCGCGGCGGTAATTTGCAAAACTGGTCATGAAAAATCGCACACATTCGCGCATCGCCGCAGGAGATATCCGGGGTGTGAAAACGGCTGATGCTTTGCGTTGTCCGGCGGATCGGCGGCCGGAAGAGCCACCCGGGAGTTTCACCCGAGTCCTTGTGGTAGCAGAGCTATAGCGGCGAACTGAACATATGCCAAGTATAAGAGACTTCAGTGCAGCGAGCTTTAAGCTTAGGCTAGGATCGGAGCGGGCTTTCGGGTGAAATGCTGATGGATGAGGATGCGGCCATGACCTTTGCGGAGATTGCCCGTTCCTCGTTATGCCGATCGGCGGTTTATTGATCGGCCACTGGGCGCCCTGTTTTGCGCGAACCATAACGAAAAACGACCGGAACCGCTGATGCTATTCCGGCCGTATCTTCAACTGTGATCTCGTACAAGGTTATTCCAGAACCTGGATCACCGTGTGGGTCTGGGGATCGACGATCACACGTCGCTCATTGACGATGGTGTAACCGTAGTTGTCATATCCCTCGACCGGGCGTACCTCGACAGTATCGGGCAATACGCGTCCGACCAGTACATCGCCTTCATACGGCACCGATTCGACCGGCTGTTCCATCACATAGGTGCGGACTTCGCCGGGCAGCACGACCGTCGAATTGGTGGTCACCGGTTCCTGGGTGATCACGGTGGTCTGGGCGAAAGCCACGCCGGAAAAAGCCATCAGGGCCGCAGAGGCGGCCAGCAGAGTCTTACGCATGTTGTTTCTCCCTTGCTTCTGCTGGCAGTAACAACACAGTCGGGATGAGTTGGTTCCGCTTTTTTAACTGCCTTAATTGTGGCAGGAACTATGGCAAAACTGAAGCAATACATAACCCGCTAGCCAAGAAGCCGACCCGGATAATCCAGACCTCAGCCGAGACTTGAATGTCTTTAGGCCGCGCGGGAATTAAGACGCGGATCCACCTGCGGATTGGGCGCCAGGCGGAACATGCCGACGAGTTCGCGCAGCCGCTGGGCCTCCGCCATCAGAAGCGCGCTTGCTGCATTGTTTTCCTCGACCATCGCGGCGTTCTGCTGTGTTCCCTGATCAAGCAGGTTGACGGCACTGTTGATCTCGCCAAGCCCGACCGATTGTTCCCGAGCAGACACAGCGATCGCTTCCACCTGCAGGTTGATCGCCTCGATGTGACTGCTGATACCGGTTAGAGCTTCACCGGTATCGCGGACAGAACGGACACCATCCTTAACCTCGTTTGCCGAGACCTGAATAAGTTGCTTGATCTCGCGTGCGGCATCGGCCGAGCGGCTGGCGAGCGCCCGGACTT
This sequence comes from Pseudomonadota bacterium, assembly GCA_023451735.1. Classification (GTDB taxonomy): domain Bacteria; phylum Pseudomonadota; class Alphaproteobacteria; order Rhizobiales; family Rhizobiaceae; genus Neorhizobium. The sequence goes on from JAEXYH010000027.1 coordinate 73,350, forward strand.
CCTGTGCCACGACTGCGAATCCCCGACCTGCCTCCCCTGCCCTTGCCGCCTCGACACCGGCATTCAGCGCCAAAAGGTTCGTCTGAAACGCAATCTCGTCAATCACGCCGATAATGCCTGAAATTTTCGCCGAGGATCCTTCGATACGCTGCATGGCATCCAGCGCATTCGCGACGAGGCCGCGCGTGTGCTCCGCCGCTTTGTTCGCATCGCTTGCAAGGCCATGTGCCTCCTGTGACCGGCGCGACGAGTTGCCGACATTGGCGGTGATCTCGTCCAGAGCAGCCGCGGTTTCCTCAAGAGAGGCCGCCTGTTGTTCGGTGCGGCGGGACAGGTCGTCGGCACTGCCTGCGATCTCGCGGCTGCCACCTTCGATCGAGCCGCTGGCATGGGCGATCTCGGCCATCACATCGGCAAGGCGTGCGACCGTCTGGTTGAGGTTGTTGCGCAGCGCCTCGAAATCAGGTGCAAAGGGCTCCGATAGAGTGAAGGAAAGGTCGCCCTCCGCCAATCGATGCAGACCGCCAGCCAGGCCGCGCGTCGCCTGCTGCAGCATCCGGCGCGCCTCGGCTTCCGCTTCCTCATGCATGCGCTTGCGTTCGACCTCGGCATTCGCGCGCGCTTCGTCGGCCTCCTGCTCAAGCCGCCTATTGGCAATTGCAGCCTCGCGAAAGGTATCGAGTGCTTCGGCCATGGCACCGAATTCGTTGCGACAGTGCAGCGCCGGGATGGCGATGTCGGTCTGGCCATCGGCCAGCCTGCGCATGGCGCTGGTCATGGCAACGACCGGACCGGTGATTGAACGCCCGATCAGCCAGACACCTGCGATCAGCGTGGCAATGGCGCTCAGAAGAAGCGCAGCGACGACAATCAGATTGCGCCTGGCGACTATCTCGTTCTCGGCGACCGTTTCTACCCGCTGAGCCTCATAGGCTGCGCGGACCGCCACCACCTGTGGCTCGAGCGCCCGATAGGCGTCCGAGACACCCTTTTCCGACTTCGCCTCCTTCAAACTGCCTTCGACATAGAGTCTGAAGGCAGTTCGATACACGTCCAGTCCGTCCATGACGCGACTGCGCTGCGCACCCGGACGAAAGGCCTGTTTGACCAGTGCCGTGAACGTTTCTGCTTCTGCTGCATGCTTTTCGAGGTAGGCGGCATCCCGACGAAGAATAAAATCCTTTTCGTGGCGACGCATCATCAGCATGCTGGCACGAATGCCGGTATCCTCGACCGCTTGCAGGCGTTCCTCAACCGAGTGAACGGCCGAACGCATTGCGCCTTGAAGGCCACTGTTCTGGTCAAGCCCCAGTTCCCGATTATCTTTTATCAGCACCGCGAATGCCGTTTCGTAGGCGGCAAGCCCCTCGCGCAGCCGGTTTAGCTGACCGGCCAGATCACCGGTTGCGGACGACATCAATCCATCGAGCCTGGCGTGAACGTCGGCAATCGCCGCCTCAAATTTGTCGACGGCTGCTATATCCTTGTTCAGCAGGAAATACTGCTCCCACAGCAGGCTGTCGCTTACGCCGGCGGACATGATAGAGACCTCCGCCTGTCTTTCCGTCAATGCATCCGCAGTGGCTCGATATCCTGCCTCGATCTGCCGCTGGCCGAGAAAGATCGCCGAGATTGCGACGATGCCGACCAAAGCAAGGATGGCGAGCAGCAGCACACGATGGGAGATGCGAAGATTAGAAAAGAAGGTCAAGCCGTGAACCCCAGGCAAATGAATATGTCTGGGATAACTGCCTGTCAGGGTTTAAATAAACCTCAATCAGAAGACTAAAAGTCGCTCCCAATTTTGCATTGCAGCATTGCAGCTTTGCATTGCACAGCTATGCAAAACGGCGACCCTGAGGCCGCCGTAGAAATCTCTTGATAAACGATAGATTGAGAGACTGAAATCAGTCTTTCTTGACCGGCGGGATCGGACGGATCGCCAGTTCGCGCAGCTGGGTCGGGGTGGCTTCCGAGGGGGCGCCCATCAGAAGATCCTGTGCCTGCTGGTTCATCGGGAACAGCGTGATTTCACGCAGGTTCTTGGCACCGGTGAGAAGCATGACGACGCGGTCGACGCCGGCTGCCATGCCGCCATGCGGAGGCGCACCGTACTGGAAGGCGCGGTAGAGGCCACCGAAGCGGTCTTCCACGTCCTGCTGGGAAAGGCCGACCATTTCAAAGGCCTTGACCATGACTTCCGGCAGCTGGTTACGGATCGAGCCCGAGGCGATTTCGAAGCCGTTGCAGACCATGTCGTACTGGTAGGCCTTGATCGTCAGCGGATCCTGGTTTTCCAGCGCGTCGAGGCCGCCCTGCGGCATCGAGAAGGGGTTGTGGGCGAAATCGATCTTCTTGTCTTCTTCGTTGTATTCGAAGAACGGGAAGTCGACGATCCAGCACAGTGCGAACTGGTCCTTGTTGGACAGGTTCAACTCGTCGGCAGCGCGGTTACGGGCTTCACCTGCGAATTTGTAGAACTTTTCCGGTTCGCCAGCGACGAAGAAGCAGGCGTCGCCCGCTTCCAGACCGAGCTGGACGCGCAGCGCTTCGGTGCGCTCTTCGCCGATGTTCTTGGCGAGCGGGCCGGAACCGGCGATCTTGCCTTCTTCTTCCTTCCAGAAGATGTAGCCGAGGCCCGGCTGACCCTGTTGCTGTGCCCAGGCATTCATGCGGTCGCAGAATGCGCGGGAGCCGCCGGTCTTGGCCGGGATCGCCCAGACTTCGACCTTCGGGTTCGACGCGATCATGCCGGCGAATACCTTGAAGCCGGAGCCGGCAAAGTGTTCGGTGACGGCTTCCATTTCGATCGGGTTGCGCAGGTCAGGCTTGTCGGAGCCGTATTTGCGGATCGCAACGTCATAAGGGATGCGCGGGAATTCCTTGGTGACCGGCTTGCCTTCGGCGAACTCCTCGAAAATGCCGCGCATGACGGGTTCCATCGTCTCCCAGACTTCTTCCTGGGTGACAAAGCTCATTTCGAGGTCGAGCTGGTAGAATTCGCCCGGCAGGCGGTCGGCACGCGGGTCTTCGTCGCGGAAGCAGGGCGCGATCTGGAAGTAGCGGTCGAAACCAGCCACCATCATCAGCTGCTTGTACTGCTGCGGTGCCTGCGGCAAAGCGAAGAACTTGCCGGGATGGATACGCGACGGCACGAGGAAGTCGCGTGCGCCTTCCGGCGAGGACGCGGTCAGGATCGGTGTCGAATATTCAGTGAAGCCGCCCGAGGTCATTTCGCGGCGCATGGCGGCGATGATCTGGGTGCGCTTGACGATGTTCTTGTGCAGCGTTTCGCGGCGAAGATCGAGGAAGCGATACTTCAGGCGCACGTCTTCCGGGTATTCCGGCTCGCCGAACACCGGCAGAGGCAGTTCCTTGGCAGCAGAGAGAACCTCAATTTCCTTGGCGTAAAGTTCGATTTCGCCGGTCGCCATGCCCTTGTTGACGGTGTCTTCGGAGCGCGCCTTGACGGTGCCGTCTATGCGGATGACCCATTCGCCGCGGACGACTTCAGCCGTCTTGAAGGCAGGGCTGTCCGGATCGCAGACGACCTGGGTCATGCCGTAGTGGTCGCGAAGGTCGACGAACAGGACGCCGCCATGATCTCGTACACGATGGACCCAGCCGGAAATGCGGACATTGGAGCCGACATCCGACTTGCGGAGGGCTGCACAGGTGTGGCTGCGGTAACGATGCATGACTTCAATCCTGGACTGATGCTTTGGAACGGCTTTATGGCGTGCAAGGCACGGCCGCCGATCGCATGGAAAATCGGCGCGAAAAGCGCATGTGCGCTCCGATTTGTCAAGGTTGCAATGCCTCGGCAGGACTGCTTAGCACATGATAGTCGCAATCCGACGGTCTTCGCGCCGCCATCAGGCTGCGTGCTTATGTCCCGACGTCGCCTCTTCATTGTTCACGCTGGCAGTGCGATTATCGATCCATGGTGAAGTTTGTCCGGGTCATGCTGATGCTTCTGGCCGCGCTGTTTCTGGCGCGCGGGCCTGTCACCTATGCTTCCCAGCCGGCACTGGATCATGTTCACACAAACCATGCCGAACTGGTCCTGCATCGCGGGCATGCGCCGATAGACGGCCACCGGATAGAGACACAATGTTCGAAGGCAGGATGCGCGCTCGCATCATGTCAGGTGCAATCGGTCACTGCCGCCATCCTCCCGGATTGCCCGTCTGCCATACAGCCAGCTCGTTCATTGGCTTACGCATTGCCGCGCGACGTGACCTTGTCCTCACTGCGCAGCGAACCCGCCTCGCCTCCTCCTAAATCTCCGATCGGCCAGCCACCGGCCGTCTGACGGCCCGAACAGAAACATTCGTTCGCCGATCCAAGGAGATTATCGTGAACAGACAGACATTTGCGGCGAGATCGCTTGCCCTCGCACTGATGAGTGCAGCCTCCGTTTTTGCCACCGGCGCCATGGCCACCGAAATGGTGGTCTATAAAAGCCCTTATTGCGGCTGCTGCGAAGAATGGGCCGAGGCATTGAAGGCATCCGGCATCGCGCTTCGCATGGAGAACATCGAGGACATGGATGCGTTGAAGGCCAGTTACAAAGTGCCGGACGATGCCTGGAGCTGCCATACGGCAGTAGCAGACGGCTATGTGTTCGAAGGCCATGTGCCGCTCGAAGCCGTCAGCCGTGTCCTTGCCGAACATCCCGACATCGCCGGCGTCGCCGTTCCCGGCATGCCGAGCGGCGCATTGGGGATGGGAGAGGATCCGTCAGCGTCCTACGACGTCATCGCCCTCAACAAGGATGGAAGCCAGTCGGTCTATATGGAGATCAGACCGTAAGGCAAGCATCTCCTCCACCTGTATCTGCAACCTGCTGCCCGCCCCTGGTCACCTGAAAAGGCCGGGGGTGGTTGGCGTTTAAGGAATGCATGCCGCGATCATTCTGCACTTCCGGATTTCCGCAAGCGCAGCCAGCCCAAGCTATTTCCGATCTGTCGTTTCCCTACGCTTCACGCTACAGCTTGAGCGACACCCCCGCGCAAAGATTCCATCATGTCCCATATCCGCCCCCTCGTGCCCCTTCTCGTCACCGCAGGCATCCTGATCGGTGGCAACGGGCTGCAAGGCACCTATATCGCACTGCGCGGCACCGCGGAGGGCTTTTCACCGACGGTGATCGGAATGATCGGCGCCGGTTATAGCGTCGGTTTTGCCATCGGCTGCATCTATGTCTCGCGGCTGCTGCGTTCGATCGGACATATCCGCACCTTTGCGGCAATGGCCGCCATCGGCGCGTCCTGCTCCATCGTCATGGCGCAGGTAATCGATCCCGTCGCATGGACCTTCCTGCGCTTTCTGATCGGCATCGCGGTCGCCAGCCTGTTTGCGACCGTCGAAAGCTGGATCAATGCCAAGGTCACGAATGAAAACCGGGCGAGAACACTTTCGATCTATCGTTTCGTCGATCTCGGCTCCGTCACCTTCGCACAATATCTTATCCCGACGATCGGCGTCGAAGGACAGGCGATCTTCGCCGTCATCTCTATCGCCATGACATTGTCGCTCGTGCCGATTTCGATCGCCGACAAATCCGGCCCCGCCCCGCCGGATGCCGTCGCGTTCGATCTCAAAGCCGTCTGGCAGATCTCGCCACTTGCTGTCGTCGGCGTCGTCGCCGTCGGCCTCTCCATGGCAGCCTTCCGCAATATCGGACCGGTCTACGCACATGAGATCGGCATGGACATCACTTCGATCGCAACCTTCATGAGCGCCGGCATCATCGGCGGCGTGGTGCTGCAATATCCGCTCGGCGCCTATTCGGACAAGCTGGACAGACGACGCGTCATCGTCTGGGCAACGATCGGATCGATCCTGACGGGCGGATATCTCTCATTCGGAGCCGGTACGAACGAGACGGCCAATATCATCGCCGTATTCCTCTTCGGCGCGTTTTCGATGCCGCTCTATTCCCTTTGTTCGGCGCATGGAAACGACCACGCCAAACCCGGGCAATATGCGCTCATTGCGGCTGGCCTGCTTTTCTTCTGGTCGGTCGGTGCGATCGTCGGACCACTGCTTGCCGCCACGCTGCTCCAGTATTTCGGCCCGCGTGCCTTCTTTGCCTATACATCCTTCATCTTTGCCGGTTTTCTGGTTTTCACGATCATGCGCATGGGGGTCAGACCACCGGTGCCACCGTCAGAACGGCATTCCCGCTTCCGCGCACTCCTGCGCACATCAGCCTATTTCAACCGGCTCGCGGCACCGCCTGAAAAAGATCGCAGGGACTAACGTCTCGGCAAGGCGCCGCCGGTCTTGACATGGGCGGCTCAAAGGGAAAGGAAGGTTGATCACCGCACGTGAACGGACCAATGATCGATACAACCGCAGCCCTTCAAGACGCCTGCGCCAAGCTGGCGCAATCGGATTTCATCACCATCGACACGGAGTTTCTGAGGGAAACGACGTTCTGCCCGGAACTCTGCCTGATCCAGATGGCTAATCCGGACATGGAAGTCCTCGTCGATCCGCTGGCAAAAGGGCTGGATCTCGCGCCCTTCTTCGAGCTGATGGCGAACCCCGCGGTGGTCAAGGTTTTTCATGCCGCACGGCAGGATATCGAAATCATCCATCACCTCGGCAAGCTCGTGCCGCATCCGATCTTCGATACGCAGGTCGCCGCCATGGTCTGCGGTTTCGGCGACAGCGTCTCCTATGACCAGCTCGTCAGCCGCATCAAGAACGTCCATATCGACAAGTCATCGCGTTTCACCGACTGGAGCCGCCGGCCGCTTTCCGAAAAGCAGCTCGACTATGCGCTGGCCGACGTCACCCATCTGAGGGACGTCTATCTGTTCCTCAAGGAGCAGCTGGAGCGCGAAGGCCGTGCCCTGTGGCTGACCGAGGAAATGGCGATCCTCGAAAACCCGTCGACCTATGACCTTCATCCGGACGACGCATGGCAGCGCCTTAAGGCGCGCCTGCGCAAGCCGACGGAGCTCGCCATCCTGAAATTCGTCGCTGCATGGCGCGAGCGGGAAGCACGCAGCCGAAACGTGCCGCGATCGCGCGTACTGAAGGACGATGCGATCTACGAGATCGCCCAGCAGCAGCCCAAGGATAACGAGGCGCTCGGCCGCCTACGCACCATCCCCAAGGGCTGGGAGCGCTCGGCCTCGGGTACCGCGATCGTCGAGGCGGTCAATGCCGCGCTCGCACTGCCGAAGGCCGACATGCCACATCCGCCCAAGCACGCCCATGTGCCGGAAGGCACCGCTGCCGCGGTTGAGCTTCTGAAGGTTCTTCTCAAGCTCATCTCCGACAAGCAGGGCGTGGCTGCGAAGGTTATCGCCAATACAGACGATCTGGAAAAGATCGCATCCGAAGGCGAAAAAGCCCAGGTGGCTGCACTTTCCGGCTGGCGCAAGGAGCTTTTCGGCGACACGGCGCTGAAGCTGATCGAAGGTGGTGTGGCGCTGCGCTTCGTCAACAAGAAGGTCGAAGCGGTCGAGCTTTAAGCTCGACCCGTTCCGGACAGAGATCTCAATCGCCAATCAGGGGTGCATCCTTGCACCCTTGGTGATCTTGTCGACCACCTTCTTTTCCGCTCTCAACGCAATACCGACCAGCCTGGCATCGTCAGGAGCGTAACGGGAAAAGACCTCGCGATTGGCGGCGTCGTGACCGGTCACGAACATTTCCTCGATATAGGCGGACGTCGTTACCTCGCGGTCCAGCGCACGCTTGTGGATTGCCCGCAGCGTTTCCTGATCGGCTGCAAGCACCACCATCGGCTGGATGGTCATCGCGTTATAGACATTCCCGATTGCATCCCGGTATGCTTCACCGATGATCGCCGGCGACTGGGCGACGATGCCACTCGTCAGAAAAGCAGTGACATTGAGCTTCTGCCAGATGGCGAGGTCGTCGCGGACAATAATGGCGATCTTGGTGTCGAACATGCGGGAAAACTCCATTCGGGGTATCGAAAGAGCCGAACATTTACCGGCTGGCAGTGCGGACGGTCTTGAACATTCGTGCAAGAGGCAGTTCCGCGACGGCATGCGCATCGCCATTCCGAGCCGCGGTGTCGAGCGCATCGAGGCGCGCTTCCACGGCAACGGCTTTTCACCACACCGCCACGATACCTATGCGCTGGGGCTGACGCTGCATGGCATACAGACGTTTCGCTATCGAGGTTCCGAGCGGTTCAGCAATCCCGGCAATGTCATCGTTTTACATCCCGACGAAATACATGATGGTGCTGCCGGCACCGACGACGGGCTGATCTACCGGATGATCTATCTACCGCCGGAACTGATCGGCGCAGTCGACGGCCATCGCAGTGCCCTGCCCTTCGTCGGAAATCCCGTGGTAGCAGATACCGGGCTCCGGCAGGCACTCGCAGATATTCTAGATGACCTCGACCATGAACCCGATGATCTCGTCATGGACGACGTCATCATGCGCGTTGCAGCCGGTCTTTCCCGACAGGCGAGGAGACCCGGCAAGGCAATTGGCGCAACAGCTCAAACCGCAGTCCTTTCCGCACGCGCATTTCTTGAAGAGAATTACGCCAAGACCGTGCGCTCGGAGGATCTGGAGGCAATTACCGGTCTCGATCGCTATGAACTGGCACGACAGTTTCGCCGCCTGCTCGGCACCAGCCCGCATCGCTATCTTGTCATGCGCCGGCTGGAACGTGCCAAAAGACTGATTTCGACAGGAAATGGTCTTGCCGATGCCGCCGCCGATGTGGGGTTTTCCGACCAGGCGCATTTCACCCGGCACTTCCGCAAGGCCTTTGGAATGACGCCGGGCCGCTGGAACGATTTACGAACCGGGTCGCGATAATCGCAACCAAATCTGCGGCAGACCGGCACCGTAAAATTCCGGTCATCAAAACTTCATCCAGCCGTCAATTTATCATCACCTGCCCGTCATGCGAGCATTCTATCGACGCCGCATGTTCAATGCGAAACGATCAGGTGTTTTCATGACCAAAACCTTTATCACTTCCTTTGCTATGGCAGCCCTTCTCGCCAGTTCCGCCTTTGCGGATGACAAGGAGTTTCCGGCGAAACTGGCCGGCCAGGCGATCCTGCCGGCCAACACGATGACCGCCGCACCGGCCGATGCACCCGAGTTTCTCAAGACTTCAGGCAAGTTCACCACGCCGGGCAAGCGCGTCGAGAAGCTCGGCACCGTGGACGGCAAGGATGGTGCGCGCGTGACCGATATAAAGCTGCCGCTCGACGGCCAGCCGATCCAGGGGTTCTCCGGCATCAAGGCGATGGCCGACGGCACGTTCTGGACGCTCTCAGACAACGGATTCGGCTCCAAGGCCAACTCGTCCGATGCCATGCTCTTCCTGCATCAGGTGAAGTTCGACTGGGCCACCAACAGGGTGGACGTCGTCAAAAACATCTTCCTGTCGGATCCGAACAAGATCGCTCCTTTCCCGATCGTGATGGAAGGTTCCGAGAAGCGTTACCTGACGGGCGCCGATTTCGACATCGAGTCGATCCAGCCGGTCGGTGACGGTTTCTGGCTCGGTGAGGAATTCGGCCCCTATCTGATCAAGGTCGATGCACTTGGCCAACTGACCGACGTCGTCGCCACCATGGTTGACGGCAGGCCGGTCAAGTCGCCCGACAATCCGACACTCTCCATGCCGGCCAACCCGGCCGCCAAGATGCCGGTCTTCAACCTGAAGCGTTCGGGCGGTTATGAGGGCATGGCGATGTCGAAGGACGGGGCCAAGCTCTACGGCCTCCTGGAAGGCCCGCTCTTCCTCGAAGACGGCAAGGTCGAGCAGGTTGACGGCCGCACCGCCCTGCGCGTCATCGAATTCGACATCGCTTCGAAAAACTGGACCGGCCGTTCCTGGCTCTATCCGCTGGCGGAAAAGGGTGTTGCTATCGGTGATTTCAACATGCTCGACGCAACGACCGCACTCGTCATCGAGCGCGACAACGGCGCCGGCAGCAAGGACAAGGCTTGCGCCGATCCGAAGCAGCCGAAGCCGGATTGCTTCGATGCTCCGGCCGAACTGAAGCGCGTCTACAAAATCGAATTCAACGACGCCAATGTCGGCAAGGCAGTCCGCAAGATCGGCTATATTGACCTGATGAATATCCAGGACCCGGACAACAAGAAGAAGGCCGGGTCGAAGGCCGGCATCTACGACATGCCGTTCGTTACGATCGAAAACGTCGATCAGGTCGACGCCACTCATATCGTCATCGGCAACGACAACAACCTGCCCTTCTCCGCCGGCCGCGCCGTCGACAAGGCAGACGACAACGAATTCAGCCTGCTGGAAGTCGGCGAGTTCCTGTCGGCGAAGTAAACTGCTTCGGAAAACAAGCTTTAGAGACGCGATCGGCTCCATCCGATCGCGTTTCTGTTTGTGCCGATATCGACCTCGTTTCCAACCGTCACAAAAAATTCTACGACCGATGTCGGACAACGTGACCGGGCTTCGTCCTTGGAGCATATGATTTCAGTCAAGGAGGATCAGACCATGCCAAGCACGATCAAACTGCACCGCGTCCTGGCAACGAGCCCGGAAAAAGTCTATCGCGCCTTTATCGAGGCCGATGCGCTGACCAAATGGTTTCCGCCGAACGGCTTTACCTGCACCGTCCATCAAATCGACGCAAAGGTCGGCGGGACCTTCCGGATGTCCTTCCGCAATTTCACCAATGGCGAAAGCCATTTCTTTGGCGGCGAGTTTCATGAACTCGTTCCCGGTGAACGCATCCGCTACACGGACAGGTTCGAAGACCCGAACCTTCCGGACGAGATGGAGGTGACCGTCATCCTGAAGAAGGTGTCTGTCGGAACCGACCTCGACATCACCCAGGCAGGCGTGCCCGACATCATTCCGGCAGAGGCCTGTTACCTTGGCTGGCAGGAGTGCCTGCGCAATCTTGCCAGACTGGTGGAGCCGAATATCGAGGAATAGCAGCGTTCGCACGAAACCAAGGTCGGCGGCAAGGGCATCGCCGACCTCGCTCTTTCATTCGAACCTGAAGGCCAGACGTTTGCCAGTAAGCTTGGCCAATTGCTGCAAGCGACCATCCAGGCGTTCGCCTGCAAAGTTTGCATAGGCGTGCGGCACAACGAACTCGAGATCGAGATCCGGTGACATCGCCTCCCGGAAGGTCAGGTGGTGCACCAGACCAGGCATGGAAGCCGAGAACAGATAGACGACGCGCAACAGGCCACCCAGAAGTTTGGCGAGTTCCAGAAGGCGCGGCGTCGCCATTGTCGCCAAGGCGTCCGTATCGCCATTATCGCCTACCCCTTCGAAACGGTAGTAATTGGCGAGCGCCAGATAGGCCCGTCCCGGATGGGTGATGCCGACAAAGGACGAATGGGCGATGACATTCATCGCCTGAGCACCGCGATAATCCGGATGGGCACGCCAGCTGATATCGGCAACGAGGCAGGCCGCCCGCCTGTAACGGGTCTCTTCTTCCGTCTCGGTGATGCCAAAAAACGGCATCATGCGGCCGGTCCAGTCCGCCAATTCACGGGCGTGTTCGGGCGAACGCGCACGCAGGATGGCGAGCTGATCAGCAGCGACCAGCAGCGGGTCCGCATCGCGTTCTTCATCCGGCAGACGCGAATAAAGGTAGCCTTCGCGCACGCCCTGCGCCGAAAAGGTGATCCTGGCAGGCTTCATGACACTCAGCACTTCCTGCATGGCGATCGCGCCATAGGGAAGCAGCGAGCGGCGGTTCTTTGATACCGCCTGCCACGCGCCGTCCTTCGAGTCCTTAGCGGCAATCACCTCTTCGAGGAACTTCTGCATGTCCTCAAGCGAAAGCTCATAGCCTTGCATCATATGCAGCGGATAGTCGGTGATCTCCATATGGAGCTTGGCGATGTTACGCCATGTTCCGCCGACAGCGTAAAAGGTCCTGCCCTCGCCTTTTTCCAGGAAACGCGCGGTGTTAACCTGCTTGCGGGCAAAGGTCCGTGCCTTTGCGAGCGAATTGCCGGAGGATTCCGAAAGCCTCAAGCCACCCAGCGGCAAGGTGATGCCGCGGCCGAATTCGTGCCCCCTGATGTCGATCAGTTCCAGCGATCCGCCGCCCAGATCGCCAGCAATGCCGTCAACCTCATGGAAACCGCTGATGACCCCGAGCGCCGAATATTTAGCCTCTTCCTCACCCGATAGTACCTGGATTTCCTGACCGAGGATTTCTTCGGCATTACGGATGAAATCCGGGCCGTTGCTCGCCTCGCGGGCCGCGGCAGTTGCCAGAACATAGATATCCGTCGCCTTGGCCTGATCGGAGAGCGCCTTGAAGCGTCTCAACGCGGCAAGAGCGCGGCTTACGCCTTCATCGTCCATTCGGCCGTTGGCACCCAGTCCCTTGCCAAGACCGCAGAGCACCTTCTCGTTGAAAAGTACCGTGGGCGCCCGGCTCAGCCCCTCGTAGATCACTACGCGAACGGAGTTGGATCCAATATCTATAACGGAAACAGGGGCGATGCCCGGGAGCCGCCCCTGAGCTTCAGAACTTACCATACTGCCTATTTCTTACGGCCGGACAGAACCCCGGCAATCAGTTTCGGTGCGCTTGACTTCAAGGCTTCCCCGCGGCCGGAAAGGCTGGGGTTGGTCATAAAATAGTGCTGGGCGTTGAAAGGTTCCTCACCCTGTCGCACCTCCATGCGCCTTGATGTGCCATCGGGCAGTATCTCGTAGCTCTGCTGGTTGTCAATCAGATTGCCCAGCATAATCTGTGACAGAACCTGTTCATGCACCGTTGGGTTGAGCAAAGGCACCAGGGTTTCGACGCGGCGGTCGAGATTGCGCGGCATCATGTCGGCCGAACCGATATAGACGAGCGCCTTGTCGGAAGGCAGGCCCTGGCCGTTGCCGAAGCAGAAGATGCGGCTGTGTTCCAAGAAACGGCCGACGATCGATTTGACCCGGATGTTGTCCGACAGCCCCGGCACCTGCGGACGCAGGCAGCAGATGCCACGGATGACAAGCTCCACATCGACACCCGCATGGCTGGCGCGATAAAGCGCATCGATGATTTCCGGATCGACCAGCGAATTCATCTTCATCCAGATCGCCGCAGGACGACCGGCCTTGGCGTGGACGATCTCCTCCTCGATGTGGCGAAGGATGCGCGGACGCAGGGTATAAGGCGAAACGGCAAGCTTCATGCTTTCCTTCGGCTCGCCGTAACCGGTGATGAAGTTGAAGATATTCGCCATGTCATGGGCGATCTTCGGATTGCAGGTAAAGAAGGACAGGTCGGTGTAGATCTTCGCCGTGATCGGGTGATAGTTGCCGGTGCCGAGGTGGCAATAGGTGCGCAGCTTGCCGTCTTCGCGGCGCACGACCATCGACATCTTGGCGTGGGTCTTCAGTTCGATGAAACCGAACACGACCTGCACGCCGGCGCGCTCGAGGTCGCGCGCCCAGCGAATATTCGCCTCTTCGTCGAATCGCGCCTTCAACTCGACCAGCGCCGTTACAGACTTTCCGGCTTCGGCGGCATCGATCAGGGCCCGGACGATCGGGCTGTCGTTGGAGGTTCTGTAGAGGGTCTGCTTGATGGCAAGCACGTCGGGGTCGCGGGCGGCCTGCAGAAGGAACTGCACAACCACATCAAAGCTCTCATACGGATGGTGGACCACCATGTCCTTTTCGCGGATGGCCGCAAGGCAATCGCCAGCATGTTCGCGAACCCGCTCCGGAAATCGGGCGTTATAGCTGTCGAAACGCAGATCCTCGCGCGGCGCCTTGGTGATTTCCGACATGGTATTGAGTGCCAGCAGCCCCGGCAGAACCGCGACGCGGTTGTCCGGAACGCCGAGTTCCTGGACAACGAACTGGCGCAGCGATGCCGGCATTTCCGAATCCGTCTCGATGCGGATGACCTTGCCGCGGCGACGGCGCTTCAGGGCCGTCTCGAAGAAGCGCACCAGATCTTCGGCTTCTTCTTCCACTTCAAGATCGCTGTCGCGGATGATGCGGAACGTGCCGGCACCCTTGACTTCGTAGCCCGGGAAAAGCCGGTCGGTGAACATGCCGACCACATCTTCGAGCGTGATGTAGCGGATCGTCGTGCCCTCGTCCGGCAACCGGACGAAACGGTCAAGCGTGGTGGGCAGACGCAGCAGACCCGTCATCGGCTCCTTGCCGTGCAGGCTGTGCAGCTGCAGGCCCATGGAAAAGCCGAGGTTCGGAATGAAGGGAAACGGATGCGCCGGGTCGATGGCGAGCGGCGTCAGAACCGGGAACAGGTCTTCCTCGAAATCTGTCGCCAACCATGTTCGATCTTCGGCGGAAAGCGCGTTGGGACGAACGATGAGGATATCTTCCTGCGCCAGATATTGCTGCAGAACCGCAAGCGAGGCCTGCTGTTCCATCTGCAGGTTGTCGATTTCCTGCAGGATCGAATCGAGCTGCTCTGCCGGGGTCTTGCCGTCGGGGCTGCGGATGACGATGCCCTGGCGAACCTGGCCTTCGAGGCCGGCGACGCGCACCATGAAGAATTCGTCGAGGTTGGCCGCAGAGATCGACAAGAACCGGACCCGTTCCAGAAGCGGATGGGCTGTATTCAGCGTTTCTTCGAGAACACGGCGATTGAACTGAAGCCAGGAGAATTCACGGTTGATGAAGCGGTCGGAGCTTGAAAGCTGCTCCTCGAAGCTCGGGATCGCCTCAACAACTTCTTTCGTCTCGTGCGTTTCGGCGATCTGGTCCATGAGCTCCATCCTCAGTTTAAGCCTTTCGGCCGTATAATGTTTTGACGACGGAACTGTGACAGTCAATCTCCCGCGTCAGCCTGACCGAAACTCTCCAGCACTTCCGCCGCCAGCGCACGATTAATTCGCGTCCCGCGGGAAAGCGCCAGCCGATCCAACTGCTCGACGACACGCTGCGCCGTGTCCAGCGACCGTTCCATCCGATTGACGATATAGCCGACCAGTTTGTCATCAATGTTAAGCTGCCGGTCGGAAAACAGCTTGATCATGACCTGGGCGAGAAGCTCTTCGTCCGGCTCGCCGATTTCCACGACCGTGGCAGCCTTGAGCCGCGACTTGAGGTCCGGCAGGTCGACAGCCCAGGATGTCGGCCATAGCCGCGAGGTCATCAGCAATGTCTGGCCATGCTGGCGTGCTGCGTTGATGACATGAAAGAGTTCGGCGTCGTCAAAACCGCGACGATCGGCATCTTCAAAAAGCACAGGGCCTTGCGCGGCAATCCGCGATGCATTGGAACCCGCAACGGGATGGATCTCCTTCGCGCCCGACTGCTCGCGCCAGATATGGGCGAGATGTGTCTTTCCCGACCCCACCGGACCGGCCAGAACGACGACCGGCGACGGCCAGTTGGGCCACTCGTCGACGATCGACACGGCAGCGGCCATGCGCTCGGAGACCATGAGGTCGTCCCGGCCGCGGGCGGCATCGTGGGAAAATTGCAGGGGGAGTTGCTCGCCCTTGCCTTGCGGGCGGTCCATTGGATCTGTCATTCAGTTTCAGTTGTTCTTCGGAGCTTCAATTTCACGCGCGTCGTTCTTGTGTTCGACGGCATGCGGCACGCCCTCCTCCCAGGGAAGTTCAGAGGAGCGGCCATAGTAGATATCGCTATCAAGATACCGCGCCAAAGCAAAACGAACAAGCACGCCAACAACCGCAGCCGCAGGCACCGCAATGAGCAGGCCGACAAAGCCGAACAGCGCACCAAAAGCAAACAGCGCGAACATCAGCCAGACGGGGTGCAGACCGACGCTCTGACCAACCAGTTTCGGCTGCAGGATATTACCCTCGAGGAACTGGCCCGAGAAGAATACGGCTGCGACAGCGAGGATCCAGGGAAAATCCGGCCAGAACTGAACCAGCGCCACGCCGATTGCCATGACCAGACCGATAAGCGACCCGATATACGGAATGAATGAAATCATGCCTGCGACGAAACCGATCAGCAGGCCGAAATTCAACCCGACAAGCGACAGGCCGACAGCATAATAGATGCCGAGGATGAGGCAGAGCGACCCTTGGCCGCGGATGAAACCGGCAACCGATTGATCCATGTCGCGGGCGATCTGGCGAACGACAATGACCTGATCGCGGGGAATCCAGCTATCGACCTTGCGCACCATACGATCCCAGTCGAGCAGGATATAGAAGGCGACAACCGGCGTGACGACCAGAAGCGACATGACATCGACGATCGCCTTGCCGGAATTCCAGATCTGGGCAAGCAGCGAACCGACGAAACCCGCGCCCTGGCTCAGGACCTGGGAAAAGTTCTCCTTCACCGTTTCGATCTGCGCCGAGACCCAAGGCGGCAAGAAGGATGTCTGCGGGCTGGAGATGATCGTCTGCAGCTCGGAAATATAACCGGGCAGAGCCGCCGCGAACTGGGTGAACTGGCTGATGATGATCGGGATGACCAGCATCAGCGCCAGCGCAAAGATGGTGACGAAACAGACAAGAATAACGACCGTCGCCATGGCGCGGCTCAAACCTCGGCGCTCCAGCCAATCGGCAACGGGATCAAGGAAATAGGCGAGCGCCATGCCAGCCACGAATGGCAGGAGGATGGACGAAAAGAACCACAGGAACAGGATGAAGCCGACAAGCACACCCAACCAGAACAGGATGTGGCGCTTCAGGCTTGCGCCACTGACGTGATATGGCATGTCTGCTCCTTAACTCTCTGCAAGCTCAGGCCTGCGGTGTATGAGGCATATGAGGGGCTTGAGGGATGAGGTCAAGTTTACATCCCGCTTAGCGACCATGCCTGTGAAATGCCTTTAAAACGTGGCCGAAACGCTTGCATATCCGGGCCGGGCATGCAATTGGCGGCAGCTTATAGTTCCCCATTGGATCCGGACTGGAGATGGATGATGAGCGAGGCGGGCAAGAACGGTCTCACCTATAGCGATGCTGGCGTGGATATCGATGCCGGCAACCTGATGGTCGAGAAGATCAAGCCGGCGGTGCGCTCCACCCGCCGTCCGGGTGCCGACGGCGAGATCGGCGGCTTCGGCGGTCTGTTCGACCTGAAGGCCGCTGGCTTCAACGACCCGATTCTGGTTGCCGCCAATGACGGTGTCGGCACCAAGCTGAAGATCGCCATCGACGCGGATTTCCACGATACGGTCGGTATCGACCTCGTCGCCATGTGCGTCAACGATCTGGTCGTGCAGGGTGCCGAACCGCTGCTGTTCCTCGATTATTATGCCACCGGCAAGCTCGATCCCGATCAGGGTGCTGCGATCGTCAAGGGTATTGCCGCAGGCTGCGTCGAATCCGGCTGCGCGCTGATCGGCGGCGAAACGGCTGAAATGCCGGGCATGTATTCCGATGGCGACTATGACCTTGCAGGCTTTGCGGTCGGCGCTGCCGAACGCGGCCAGCTTCTGCCGGCGGGTGATATCGCTTCGGGCGACGTCATTCTCGGCCTCACTTCTTCCGGCGTACATTCCAACGGCTTTTCGCTGGTGCGCAAGATCGTTTCGCTTTCCGGTCTTGGTTGGGATGCCCCTGCCCCGTTCGCGGAAGGCAAGAAGCTCGGTGAAGCATTGCTGACCCCGACTCGCATCTATGTGAAGCCGCTGCTCAAGGCTATCCGCGAGACGCATGCCCTGAAGGCGCTTGCCCACATCACCGGCGGCGGTTTCCCTGAAAACATTCCGCGCGTCCTGCCGAAGCACCTCGCCGCAGAAATCGAGCTCGGTAACATCCCGGTTCCGGCGGTGTTCTCCTGGCTGGCGAAAACCGGCGGCGTCGAGCCGAAGGAAATGCTGCGCACCTTCAACTGCGGCGTCGGCATGATCGTCGTCGTGTCCGAGGAGAACGCCAAGACCGTCACCGACGCGCTCTCCGCCGAAGGCGAAACCGTCGTGCAACTTGGCCGCATGGTCGAGCGCGCTGAAGGCGGCGCCGGCGTCATCTACAAGGGCACGCTCGGCCTCTAGAACGTTTCGCGTTTCTTCAAAACGCGAAACCGCTCTATCTCTTTGTTTAAGCGTAATTCCGCACGCAAAACTGGTAACCGCTTTTGCTGGGAATTATGCTAATCGCTGCAAGCCTCATGAAGGGTGAGATCATGAATTCGGCCAGGAAACGCGTCGTCGTCTTCATCTCCGGCGGCGGCTCCAACATGGTTTCGCTGGCGGAGGCTTGTGCGGCACCGGACTTTCCGGCCGAGATCGTCGCCGTCATCTCCGACAAACCCACTGCCGGTGGGCTCGCCAAGGCCGGGGCGCGCGGCATCAAGACATACGTCTTCGAGCGCAAGGCCTATGCCGGCAAGGCCGAACACGAGGCGGCGATCCTTGCCGCGCTTGCCGAGATCAACCCGGACATCATCTGTCTCGCCGGTTACATGCGGCTGATCTCCGGCGACTTCATTCGTCCCTACGAGGGCCGCATCCTCAACATCCACCCTTCTCTTCTGCCGCTCTTCCCTGGCCTGCATACCCACCAGCGGGCCCTTGACGCAGGCATGAAGATCGCCGGCTGCAGCGTCCATTTTGTCACCGAAGGCATGGACGAAGGCCCGATCGTGGCTCAGGCGGCCGTGCCGATTGCCTCGGCCGATACCGCCGATACACTGGCGGGACGCGTGCTGACCGTGGAACACAAGCTCTATCCGCTGGCGCTGAAGCTGTTTGCGGAGGGCAAGGTGAGGATGGACGGTGGACGGTCGGTGTCCGCGCAGGCGGCAGCGCCTGCGATCTTCCCACAGATTATCTCACCGATCGAAATTTAGCCTCAAGCCGCCAGCATCTGCAGAGGGTGCAGCGTGCCGTCGCTGTAGACGAAGCGGCCGTTGCGGAAGGTGGCACGGATGCGGTGGACATCACCGGTCTCGATGACGACGAGGTCGGCATGCTGACCGATCGCAATCTCCCCACGATCGGTGATGCCGGCTGCGCGGGCAGCATTTGAGGTGGCCATCGCAACGGCTGCAGCCAATCCACCGGTAACCACATCGGCAAGCTTGAAGACCGCCGGTACGAAAGCTGCTGGATGATAATCGGCGGCGATGGTCGAGAGCAGTCCTGCGGTGGCGGCATCGCGCGCGCTCAGATTACCGGACATCGACTTGCCGCGCAGTGCATTCGGCGCCCCCATCAGCGTCCAGAGACCGCGGCGACGCGCTTCCTCGGCGGCTGCCATTGTCACAGGAAATTCGCTGATCGTTACGCCGAGCTCCTGCATTTCGATGACCTTGGCGATGCTGTCGTCGTCATGCGATGCAAGAGAGAGGCCATGCTTCTGCGACAGGGCAACGATCTCCATCAGGCGCGTTTCGATATCCGGGTTCTTGCGCATCTCGATACGCTTCTCAATCATCTCCTGCGCTGACTCTAATGAAATCGAGCGTCGCTCGGACATGCTCCGGACATAGGCTTCGATATTGTTGTACTGGCCCTGGCCCGGCGTATGATCGGTCAGCGACACCATGTCGATCTCGCCCGCCTCAAGCAGCCGTTCCAGAGTCGCCGCGGCACCGACATTGGTGATTTCGTAACGGGCATGGACACGATGATCGATCAGGAGATTGTCACGAAGACGGTTGACGCCCTCGATAACCGCGGAAGTGGTTTCCAGCGAACGGACGTTTCCATAGACACTTTCGGTGGCAAACGAGACCGCTGCGAATGCAGTGGTCACGCCGGCAGCGGCGAGCTTCTTGTCCAGTTCATGAATGCCGAAATCGATCGGCATCTCGGCATTCGGGCGCGGCGAAATCTCGCGCTCGATCATGTCGCCATGCAGGTCGACGAAGCCCGGCATCAGATAACGTCCGCCACCATCGATGACAGCATTGGCGACCGGCTGGTCACGAATCTCGGCGATCACGCCGTCCTCGATTCGAACAGAACCGCCTTCAACGATCTGCTCCGGCAAAACGAGGGTGAAATTGCCGAGCCACATGATCATCTCCTAATGCTTTCGGTCCTGTCGGCTGGAGCCGTTAGGCGCGTTTTGTGACAATGGTGTGAAGCAAACTGCCGACCTTCTCCGTATCTTACCGATCGGCAGTCAGTTTAGACCGGTTCAGCATCGCCCATTGCAATGCGATGATGGTCTTGGCATCGGTGATCTCTCCCGTGGCGATCATCCTGTATGCCTCGTCGAGGCCGAGCGTGACGATCTCGATATCCTCGGCCTCGCCTGCAAGCCCACCGCCTACACCGGTTCTCTTGTCCGCATGGATACTGGCCACGAAAAGCGACAGCTTCTCCGTCAGCGCGCCGGGGCTCGCATGGACGTCGCAGATGTAGCGTGCCTTCTCTATTCTGAAACCCGTCTCTTCCATCGCCTCACGGATAACGGCATCAGCCGGGATTTCGCCGTCATCAACGAGACCAGCCGGGATTTCCAGCATGTAGGCTGGATCGCCATTGGCAAAGGCGCCGGAACGGAACTGGCGGACCAGCACGACAGTATCGTCAGCCGCATCATGCAAAAGGATGGCGGCTGCACTGCCATGGTCGTGAACCTCGCGATCGATCGTGACAAGGCTCCCGTCGGGCATGCGCTGTTCGAATGTGAGCATTTCCAGCGTGATGAAACCCTTCCATAGGGTTCTTCTGGATACGAGGCGCACCCGCTCGGTTTCGGAAGTGTCGATATCGATCATGTCCGCTCCTGTGATTCCACTCGGTCCCATGTTGCAGGATCAGGTCTTGCGCAGCCAGACCTTGTTGTCATGCACCGCGGCACCGCCGAAGGGAGCAACGGGATCGGCACCGGTCAACACATTGATCCCCTCTCCGTCCAGATGCGCGTCGTTTGGCCAGAGACCTTCGGCAATCAGCACGCCAGGCTTTGCGCCCGGGACCAGTTTCGCGTGAAGCCGGATTTCGCCGCGGGTATTGCCAAGACGGACAATATCACCATCGACAATGCCAAGGCGCTGCGCGTCGGTCGGCTCTATCATCACTTCCGGCCGGCCCTCCTTCTGGATCGAGCTTTTCGTCTCGGCAAAGCTGGAATTCAGAAAACTGCGCGACGGCGAGGTGGCGAGGCGGAAGGGATGTTCGGCATCGACAGTCTCGATCACCGCGACATGGTCGGGAAAGCGCGGCAGTTGCGCATGCGGGCCAAGCGGCCCTACACTTGCAGGCGTGCGGTCTGGCGACGGACCGTTTACCCAGTCCGGCGAGAAGCGGAATTTTCCGTCCGGGTAACCGAAGCCCTCGAGGTAATGGGCGGTGTCGAAATCCGGCTGCGCGTCGATCCACTTGTCAGCCTTAAGCTCGTCGTAGGAACTCCATCCGCTATCGGCCAGGATGCGGTCGATATGGCTGCGCTCGTCCTTGCCGAAGCCGGCGAAATGATCGACGCCAAGGCGCTTTGCAAGTTCCTCTATGACGAACAGATTGGTGCGCACGGTCGATGGCGGCTCCACCAGCTTTGGGCCAAGCAGGATGTGCTGCTGGCCGCCAGCGCGGTATAGGTCGTCATGTTCGAGGAACATGGTTGCCGGCAATACGATGTCCGCAACCTTGGCCGTGTCGGTCATGAAATGTTCGTGGACGGCAGTGAACAGGTCGTCGCGCATAAACCCCTGACGGACAAGGCGCTGCTCGGGCGCGATGTTCATCGGGTTGGTGTTCTGGATCAGAAGCGCGGTCACCGGGCCGCGATGGCGAAGCGCCACTGCATCGCCGGTCAGCACCCGGCCGATCTGCGACTGATCGAGCATGCGGATCTCGGGATCCATATAGGCCGTGCCCATCAGTTCGGACTTGTTCAGCCGAAAGATCTCGCCATTGTTGTGGAAGGCGCCGCCGCCCTCATGCTGCCAGGAACCGAGAACCGTTGCGATGGATAGCGCTGCATGCATCGCCGCGGTGCCGTTGCGCTGGCGGGAAAAACCGTAGCCGAGCCGAAAGAAGGTCTTTTTCGTTGTCCCGATGAGCCGGGCAAAATCCTCGATCTCCTCGACCGAAAGGCCGGTGATGGCGGACGCCCATTCCGGCGTGCGGGTCTTGAGATGCGCTTCGAGACCTGCCGGATCATCCGCATATTTCGCCATATATTCGCGGTCGGCATGCCCGTCGCGGAAGGCGATATGCATCAGGGCGCAGGCGAGTGCGGCATCGGTGCCGGGACGAACGACGATCTTCACGTCGGCCTGTTTCATCGTCGGATTGTCGTAGATGTCGACAACGACGATCTTCGCACCGCGTTCCTTGCGGGCCTTGACCGCATGGGTCATGACGTTGACCTGGGTAGAGACCGCGTTGGTGCCCCAGATGACGACACAATCGGATTTCGCCATCTCGCGCGGATCAGGACCGCGCAGTGCACCGGTTCCCATCACATAACCGGTCCAGGCCATGTTGGTGCAGATCGTGCCCATGAAGCCGGAGTATTTTTTGGCGTGCCGCAGCCGCTCGATGCTGTCGCGCTGCACCTGCCCCATCGTGCCGGCGTAGAAATAGGGCCAGACAGCTTCGGAGCCGTGCTTCGCTTCAGCCTTGATGAATGCGTTGGCGATCTCGTCGAGGGCAGCCTCCCAGGAAAGCTCCTGCCAGTTGCCATCGCCCTTGGCGCCCTTGGCGCCCTTGCGGCGCTGCGGCACCATGAGGCGGCCCGGATGATAGATGCGCTCGGAATAACGCGCGACCTTAGCGCAGATGACGCCGGCCGTGTAGGTGTTGTCCGACGAACCGCGCACCCGGCCGATCCTGCCGTCCTCGGTCAGATCGACATCCAGCGCACAGGCACTCGGACAGTCATGCGGACAGACGGTATGGCCGATGGAATTGTGGCCTGGCTTGTTTTTGGCAGTGATGGGGGTCGCGATGTTCATGGCTTTTCTATATTGCAAGCGAAGGCCCGCCAAAAGCGCCATTTGGCAGCCATCAATTTAATTCAAGCGAGACGCAGGTTCAGATGAACTACCGGCACATCTATCACGCAGGCAATTTTGCCGATGTCCTCAAGCACGCCGTGCTGGCGCGGCTTGTTCGCTACCAGCAGAACAAGGACAAGGCATTTCGCGTGCTGGATACCCATGCCGGCATCGGGCTTTACGATCTCTCCTCGGAAGAGGCGCAGAAGACCGGCGAATGGGTGGACGGCATCGGCCGGCTGATGGGCGCCGAGCTTCCGGCAAATGTCGCTGAAGTCCTCGAGCCTTATTTCGCTGCGATCCGGGAGTTGAACCCCAATGGTGGCATCAAGCTCTATCCTGGCTCACCAAAACTTGCCCGCATGCTGTTTCGCCCACAAGACCGGCTTTCGGCCATGGAACTGCATCCGGACGATTTTAACCGCCTGCACAATCTGTTCGAAGGCGACTTCCAGGTCCGCGTGACAGAGCTCGACGGCTGGCTGGCACTCGGCGCGCATCTGCCGCCAAAGGAAAAGCGCGGCATCGTTCTGGTCGATCCACCTTTCGAGGAGAACGGCGAATACGAGCGGCTGGTGAAGGGGCTTGCCAATGCCTATCGCCGCTTTTCCGGCGGCACCTATTGCCTGTGGTATCCGATCAAGAAGGGCGCTCCGATCAAGAGCTTCCATGAGGAATTGCAGGCGCTGGAAATCCCGAAAATGCTCTGCGCCGAGCTTTCCGTGAAAAGCGATCGGGATACGACGGGACTTACCGGCACCGGCCTTATCATCGTCAACCCGCCCTTCACCCTGAAGGACGAGCTGCATGCACTCCTGCCGGTTCTCAAGACCGTGCTCGGGCAGGACCGCTTTGCCTCGCAGCGCGCATTCTGGCTGCGCGGCGAAGACGGCGGGCGCGCGCAAGAATAATCGCTACGCCTTTTCCTGATTTTTTGCCCGCTGCATATCGAGCGGTTGGTCCCGGCGGAATTGCGAGCGCTCGAAAACGAAGATCACCACCAGCGCCATGACGAAGGGGATGATCAGGTAGAAGAGTCGGAAAACGAGAAGTGCAGCGATGACATCCGCCGGGTTCATGTCCGGCAAGCCCATCACGAAGACCAGCTCCAGAACACCGAGTCCGCCCGGCGCGTGAGATAGAAGTGCTGCCGAAAAGGACACCAGGAATATTCCGAGCACCACCATATAGCCCGGATTCCCTACCTCAGGCAGGGCGAAATAGATGATCCCCGCCGCGCCGATCAGTTCTATCGGGGCGATCAGGAGCTGCGGCAGGACTACTCGCGGCGCGGGGTAAACGATGTTGACCGAGCCGAGCTTCCAGAGCCGCAGGGTCAGTGGCCGTAGCTTCATGAAGCTGGCAATGACGTAGAGCCCGATCAGCACCAGCAGGAAATACCCCAACGCGGCCGAGGCTTCGACCGGGATAAGGTCACCGAAACGCGCGATCACTTCAGGCTCGATGACAAGGATGATGCCGATGAGCATCAGCGTCCCGAGGATGAAGGTGAAGGAACACATGGCGATAAGAACGCCGATTTCCGCCGGTGTCATGCCTCTGGTCGAATAAGCACGGTAACGCACGACCGCACCGGAGACGACCGAAGCGCCGATATTGTGCGACAGCGCATAGGTGGTGAAGGAGCAGACGGTGATGAAGAACCAGTCGATCTTGCGACCGAGATGCATCAGGGCGATTCGGTCGTAACCCGCCAGTGCCCAATAGGCGACGAGGCTGGAACCCGCTGCCAGACACCAATGCAGACCGTTGATCGCAACAAGACTGTCCCAAAGATCATCGAGCGAAAGCCCCCTCAATTCCTTGTAGAGAAGCCACGCCGAAAGCGTTATCGTCAGGCCGCCCACGGCAGGCCACAGGTATTTCTTGAATGTCATTCAGCTGTTTCGCTCTTTGCTCCCCACCTCGATCACTGCATGCAGCCATCAGCGAATTTGCACTCTATTCGCCTGGACACTGAACATTCAACAATTACAACGCTCTCGTGTTCCAATGGTGAGGATTCGTGATCATGATGAAGAAATCGTCAGCTCTCCGCGAGGTTCTTTTTGCCGCAGCGGTCATGCTCGCAACGACCGTTTCGACATTATCCCCGGTCAATGCGCAGGAACGTCGCCAGGATCATGCCGGAGCCTTCGATTTCTACGTGCTCTCACTGTCGTGGTCGCCAACCTTCTGCGCCACGGCGAAGGGGGGCCGAAACGATCAGCAATGCGGCCTGGACAAACGGTTCCGCTTTATCGTGCATGGTCTTTGGCCACAGTATGAAAAGGGTTATCCGGACTTCTGCCGCACATCCGAGCCGGAACGAGTACCCCGCGGACTTGGCGAAACCATGTTCGACATCATGCCTTCGATGGGGCTTGTCGGTCATCAGTGGCGGAAGCACGGCAGTTGCTCCGGGCTGGGCCAAACAGCCTATTTCGAAAAAGTCCGGCAGGCCTATCAACGGGTAGAGATCCCTGCCGATCTTTCAAGCGGCGACCGGCCGCTCAACTTTTCCGCGGACGAGATCGAGCAAAAGTTCCTGAGCACCAATCCCGGCATGAGTCGGCGGGGCATCGCCGCAAGCTGCGAGGGACGACAGCTCGAAGAAATCCGCATCTGCCTCACCAAGGACCTTAAATTCCGCGACTGTGCGGAGGTCGATCGCCGTGGCTGCACGCTCAGCCAGATCACTCTTCCGCCAGGCCGCTGACCGAATTCAAAGAGGAAAATCCGATGAAAATTCTCTATTCCCCCGCCTCCCCTTATTCGGCCAAGTGCCGCATGGCGGCGCGTCACCTCGGCATCGAACTCACCGAAGTGAAGACCGACACCAATGCCGCACCGGCGGAACTGACCGACAACAATCCGCTCGGCAAGATCCCGGTCCTGATCCGCGACGGCGAAGCGCCGATCTATGACAGCGTCGCCATTATGCATTTCCTCGACCGCAAGTCGGGCGGCAAACTTTATCCGAAGAAGGATGAAAAGCGCACCGACGCCGAAGTGCTCGAGGCGCTGTGCGACGGCGTGATGGATTGCCTTTTGTCTATCGTCTATGAACGCCGCTTCCGCGAGGAAGAAAAGGTCTACCAGCCGTGGATCGACAAACAGTGGGCAAAGGTGGTCCAGTCGCTCGACCATCTGGAAAAGAACCTGCCGAAGACCGGCAAGAAACTGCATGGCGGCCATTTCGCGCTCGCCGCGATGATCGGTTATCTCGACCTGCGCTTCAACGGCCAATGGGCCGAAGGCCGCCCGGAACTCGCTTCCTGGCCGGATATCTTTGCCAAGAAGTTTTATCATTATGCGGAGATGAAGGCGGCGAGCTGAGCTGTCGTTCGACACTTGCCCCCAGTACCAGGAGCTAGCCCTGCTCTCAACCTAACCCTCTCCCGACAAGCGGGCGAGGGAACGTGCCCTGCCCTAAGCTGCCGGGACGTGAGCCGCGGGGCGGATGAAGGGCACCCTTCCAGCCCCCTCAACCTCCAGCACACTTAGACTTTCCTCCTATATTCCCAAGCACCTGAAATGCTTGCCCTCACCCCTTCCTCCGCTACTATGAGACGAACGGCGGGAGGCCGTGATGGAGGAAATCAGATGAAGCTCACGCACTTGACGCGGCGCGCCGCGCTTGTTCTTGCCGGTACGGCCCTTTCTGCACTCTCGTTTGGCCAACAGGCCACGGCACAAACCTTTCCCGATCGGGCGATCACGCTGGTGGTTCCGTTTGCCGCCGGCGGCTCGACAGATGTGGTCGGCCGCGTCGTGGCGCAGAAGATGGGCGATATCCTCGGCCAGCAGGTGGTGGTCGAAAACGTTGCCGGTGCAGGCGGCAATCTCGGCGCCGACCGCGTGGCCCGCGCAGACCCGGATGGCTACACGATCCTCATGGGCACCGTCGCAACACATGCGCTCAACCCTTTGATCCTGAAACAGAAACCATACGATCCCGAGAAGGATTTTTCGCCTGTCTCATTGCTCGTCATCGTGCCGAATGTGCTGGTCGTCAACCCGAAGCTCGAAGTCAATTCCGTTGCGGAACTGATCGAGCTGCTGAAGAAGGACCCGGACAAATATTCCTACGCATCGTCGGGCAACGGCACGCCGCTACATCTCTCCGGCGAGCTGTTCAACAGCATGGCGGGCGTGAAAATGCAGCACGTTCCTTACAAGGGTGCCGGCCCTGCGCTCAACGATCTTCTGGGCAACCAGATCTCGATCATGTTCGACAACCTCCCCTCGTCCTCCAGCCATATCAAGGGTGGCACGCTCAAGGCACTGGGCATAACGACGAAGGAACGGGCGCCGTCCTTCCCCGACGTGCCGACGGTTGCTGAAACGGTGCCAGGATACGAGACCTATACCTGGAACGCCCTGTTTGCGCCGGCGGGCACGCCGCCGGAAGTGGTGGCGAAGCTCAACGAAGCGGCCAATGCGGCACTGAAGGATCCGGCTGTCGCCGATCGCATGAAGGATTTTTCCGCGACGATCGTCGGCTCGACCCCGGAAGAGCTCGGCAAACATGTGACCGCCGAGCTTGCCAAATGGAGCCCGGTCGTCAAGGCCGCCAACATCCAGATGGACTGACAAACAAAAAAGCCCGCGGCATTCACGCCGCGGGCTTCCCCAGCCTGTCAAGGCTATAAGGCTGATTAGAACTTCACGCCGATACCGACCTTGACGCTGTGGTCGTCGTAGCCCTTCGAGAAGGAGCCGCTATCGAGGTTGTAGTCCTTAGAACCGAAGTCGGTGTACCGATATTCGAGACGGGCGGTGATGTTGTTGGTGACGAATGCTTCCGCACCGGCACCGACCGTGTAACCGACGGCAGTCTTGCTTTCGGACGAGGTTGCGTCAGACAGCTTGTTGTCCTGGATGGCAACACCGGCCGTACCATAGATCAGGAAGGGGTTCATGTCGTAACCGACGCGACCGCGAAGCGAGCCGTTCCAGCCAGCCTTGCCCTCGAGATCCGGATAGGTGTCAGCCTTTTCGCCGTTGTAGGCAACGTCGCCTTCAACACCGTAAACGATCTGGCCACTCTGCCAGTTGTAACCGGTGTAGAGACCGCCGCCAAGCTTGTCATCACGGTCGCCCTCGCCGAAACGACCCCAGTCGTAAGCGCCGGTGGCGCCGAGGTAGTAACCCTGCCAGTTGCCGACAGCCGGAGCCGGCTCTTCAACGGCAACCGGTGCCTGCGGGATCTGCTCTACGGCGTCAGCAGCATTGGCCGCGGAAATTGCGATGAAGCTGGCAGCCGAGGCCATCAGAGTTGCGATGAGAATACGCATACATTTTTCTCCTTTTAATGCTGCCGGGAAGGCGTCACATCAACACTGTTGGCGACAGCTTTGTTCCCTGCTCGCTGAGGAGGAATTTGGAATGCAATTGAGGAGATGAAAGAGCCGAATTGTGAATTGATTGCGGCAGGCAAAAGGCTAAATCTTGATGTTGCATCACCGCAACATGTATTTCATTAACCCTAATGAAATACTAATTCATTTATTAACTGATTTACATTTCTTTATTATTTCTTACCAAGGCAGATTATTCAAGTCAATACGCACGAAATATGATGACAACTGTCAATTTCGGCCAAAGATTCACCTATTGCTTCAGTTTAGATCAAACACATCGCCCTGAAACTGACGCCATTTATGCTTCGTAATACCTGTTTTTCCCTGCTGTTGCCGGCCTCACACTCGGGCGACCATCCAAATGCCGCCGTATTTCATCGCCGGTCTCGATTGAGGCATGACAGCCGCGCCTGCTTCCAAACCGCATCCGCGGACACTATCTGTGAGGAAAGCAATCGGCTTCGATTCGAGATACTGCGAGCCCGGCGCCATGCGCGGCGCGGCGGAGATATGGAATGAACGACAAGAAGCTGCCGGATGGCGGCGTTCTCTATGACGAGATCGATGATGACGAGGATGATGTCGCGGCGCCGGATACCGCTGCCGATGTCATCACTGCGTCGATCGACTGGAACGAAGCCCTGAAGAACGAAAGCGGCCTCAAGGGCGCCGATCTGATCGCCGAGTTCGTCAAGCATCTGCCGAATGCACCGGGCGTCTATCGCATGTTCAACGACGCCGGCGATGTCATGTATGTTGGCAAGGCACGCAGCCTGAAGAAACGCGTCGGCAATTATGCGCAAGGGCGGCTGCATTCGAACCGCCTCACCCGCATGGTGCGCGAGACGACACATATGGAATTCGTCACGACGCGGACGGAAACCGAGGCGCTGCTTCTCGAAGCGAACCTCATCAAGCGCCTGCGCCCCCGTTTCAACGTGCTTCTGCGCGACGACAAGTCGTTTCCGTATATTCTTATCAGCGGCGATCACCGCGCCCCTGCCTTGATGAAACATCGTGGAGCGCGAGCTCGCAAAGGCCAGTATTTCGGGCCTTTCGCATCGGCAAGTGCGGTCGGGCGGACAATCAATTCGCTACAGCGCGCGTTTCTCTTGCGCACTTGCACCGACAGCGTGTTCGAGACGCGTACGCGGCCATGCCTGCTTTACCAAATCAAGCGCTGTTCCGGCCCCTGCACGCATGAAATCAGCGATGCGGGGTATGCCGATCTGGTCAAGGAGGCCTCGGACTTCCTTTCCGGCCGCAGCCAGAACGTGAAGAACACAATCGCCAAACAAATGGCCGAGGCTTCGGAAGACCTCGATTTCGAACGCGCCGCGATCTACCGTGACCGACTGGCCGCGCTTTCGCACGTCCAGAGCCATCAGGGTATCAATCCGGCCGGCGTCGAGGAGGCGGATATATTCGCCATCCATCATGAGGGTGGGCTTACCT
>JAEXYH010000057.1 GCA_023451735.1 Pseudomonadota bacterium
GTTACCGGATGGGCCAGAAGCCCGCATCGAGTCAATGCAACGTTCGACCTTGTGAAACCCGATAAAGCACGATCGCTGCCCGCAGCCATCAGTGCGGACAGATCCTTGAAACCCTCAAGGGACAACACCGCCAAGCTCTGCAAATTACAGATCCGTGCCCTAGCGCGGATTACTATCTGAAGTAGGCCAACCCAAAGAAATGCAGGTATTTCCTCCCCCAATCCTTCGAAAAGTTGTCTACCCCAAGTATTTAAATGATAACTTGTCACAATAATCGATTAGGAATAATAATCTCCGGCTCGGACATACAAGAGACCTGAAAACCGTCCCGGATGTGAAATAACAAGACTTTCGCGTGACATGCTGAAAGCTACCGAAATGGATGAGGCTATTGCGGCTCGTTTGGAGCGGTGGAAAACCGACCTCAATATGGCGCCGTCATCCGACGGACATCAGGCGTCTTCCTCTGCATTATCTCGCCATAGCAGCAGAGTCCGCGAAGCAAAACGTCAGGCTCGAGTTGGGCACAGGAAGACTAGCGTAGGCGATGGCCCTGACGAGACCAACCGGTAGTCGTCAAAAACACCGGCTGATGTCAAGGTGGTCATGTATTGGTGTTAGGGTCGCCATCTTCCTTCGTACGATAGCGTACCGACTGCCGCATGCGGTATCATGTATCTGGCAAAAGCGTATGCTGGTCGTATCCCTGGCAACTGAAAAAGTAGGCGCTGGCGACCGAGAGTTTCCACGCGCTCCCGCCTGCATTAGAGGAGGAGCGCCGTAGGTGATCCAAGCAAATCTTTCATTTCCGGAACTAGATGATATTCGTGCCTCTCTGATGCGTTGGGCCGCGCACATATTGCACGCCAATCAGGCGCGGCGCGAGCTTGTGGATCGCACGCTCGCCATTGCAAGTAGTAATCCTTTCAAACTGCCGGAAGATGAGCCTGTCGATCGTGCGCTCATGTCGCTGATGCTCCGGATTGCACAATCTGATTTTCAGGTGGGTCGTACCATAAAGAGCTCTACCGAACCAGTCTAAGGGTGATTGTGCGCGTTCCATCCAAACCTAAGTCACGCCTTATTCACGTCCACGAATCTTGCGGAGAGAATATAGGTTCCTCAGGTATCAAGCTACCTGACATCCACCTTGCTCTTCGTAGCGTCACCTACGAGGGATTTTCTTTTAGGATCATTGCATTGGAAGCATTTCGAAAACATCGCGATGCGATGAAAATACAAGCGGTCAAACTCCGACGAAACGCTGCAAGGGAAACTCGCATAGCTATAAGTAATTATCTTCAGTTTACCCTGTCCCCTCCTGACACATACCCTGCGGAACCTTCGGGACTATGCGCTGTTATCGGCGTGAACGGAGAGACTCGAGATGACGAGAATGGAGAACGACCCTAGCCTACAAAACAAGAGTGAGCCGGCGCATGAGCGGAGAAAGAAGGCTTTGCTTGGTCGCGGGGCAATAATCGCTCTGGCGTCCTTCGCGGCGCTCATGGCTGGGCTTTGGCTAATGATCGTTATCTATGGGCTGATAAGCGGAAGGTGAGCCCTATAAGATCGTGCAGCGGAACCTTCTGCTGCCGTTGCTGTTAATTAGCTGCCAAACCCTGTTGCGTCCGCTCCGGGGCTGGGTATCAGGCCCCGCTACGATCCCAAAGCCGTAGCGGGGCCTTTGATGTCAGGGCGGTGGGCGATCTAACTCAACTCGTGTGACCCTGCCAGCTTCAAGCAAGCGTCAACCTATACAGATCGCGATGATTGCTGGGCGAAAGGGATACGAGATGACTTGGCGGCCTGCGTCTTCGTTAGCTGCGAACAAGCTAGTCTTCCTAAAGTTCGAACACCTGACGAACGCACAGTGGATAGGCTACGTAAATGCCGACGGGATCTGCGAATGGCCAGACAAAGTTAAGGGCTACCGGCCGACCGGCTGGCAGGAAACACTTACCGACATCTCCGCTGTCGCTGAATTCTGCAAGTGAGGGGCGGTTCACAGATACCAGCGATGATGTCTCATTGGATGCCGGATGCTGAGGGCCAGCTGGATTACATCGACCTGCAACTTGTCAACCAGCGCGTCCATAGTTTGGTCAAGGTAACTTTCTGCCTCGGGCGGCTGTGAAAACAGCGTACCATTCGCCTCGTGTCCACCGGACATCGAAAGCAGCGCGTGCACCGGCAATTCTTTCCGGATTTTGCGAGCCAATGATAGGGATGATCCCGGAAGGATGGGACATCAGCCAGCTATAGGCTGCGATATAGCGTGTGACGCCCGCACGTTCTGCGACCTTATCTAGCTCTGCGGCAACATTTTCGGCTTTTTCGTCATTTGGGTTCAGCACCCTGCCGCCCCCGAGAGGCGACCACGCCAGAGGCGTAAGCCCCATCGTCATTGCCTGATCGAGTTCGCCGTTCTCGAAGCAATCAATCCGCAAAGGGCTAATCTCCGGCTGTGTTGAAACAAGCGGATGCCCAAGAAAATGTTTAAGTGCCTGAACCTGATGTGTGGAAAAATTGGACACGCCAACCGCCCTGACCTTACCCTTGGCGATCGCATCCTGCAGGCTTCTGGCGACATCCTGCGGATGTGCGAGTAGATCGGGCCGGTGGATTTGCCATAGGTCGATCGTATCGACTTTTAATCGGCGCAACGAGGCGTCAAGCGCATCCGTCAGATAAGAAGGGCTCTGGTCATAAGGCACACCCGGGCGGATTCCGGCCTTAGTGGCAAGCACCATGCGATTTCGCAAGGACGGATCGGCGGCGATCGCATCTCCAAGCAGCGCCTCGGCGCTCCCGAAGCCACCGGGAGCGGAGGACCCATAGATGTCTGCCGTGTCGAGAAAGTTTATCCCGGCATCCAGAACGGATGACACGAGCTGATGGACGTCTTTGAGCGAAGGGTTGCCGGATGCCAGGCGCCACATGCCCCATGCGATCGACGAAACAGTAATGCCGCTCGCTCCTAAAATTTGCTGACGGGCACGTGCGGGGATGGTTTCCATAAAATTCCTTTCAACATACGGCTGCGGCGGTTCTGAACGACAGACCAGAGTTTTAATCCCTAACTCTTGGGTAGGATCGAGGCAAAGGTCCAGACGTCATCACGAGTTTGCCCCTGCCCCCTCAGGCCGCCTCACAGGTCATTCGTCGCCGGGCACGCCATATGAAGGTGCGGAGAGCGGATGAATGGCACGTGCGACGTAATCTGCGGCCTGCGGCTGGTAGACCTCCCACGCGCGCGCAACAGCCATGACCGGGCATCCCGTGTCGAGCCAGTCAATTCGCAATTCTGCATAGGGCCAGCTCTGCTCGTCAACGATCAGCAAGCCGGCTGAGCGGACAGGGCCTGCTTCGCCGCCCGCATCGATGCCTGCCTTGAGTGCCGCGATGAGGCGGTCTCCGAGAGAGCCGGGTGTTTCCTCGAACGTGTTGACCATTGCCTGTGGCACGCGGTCGTTCGCCAGTAGGTTGCCGGCGCCAACACATTGGCGGCCGGTTGCCGAGGTCCAGATCCCGAGTGCCTTGGGTCCGGAATGAATGGAAGTATTTCCCGTGGCGTCTATCGCAAGCAACTGACGATAATCCGGAAACCCGTCGCTCTGACGGGCTGCAGCAACAGCGCCCACAGCCTTGGAACCCTTTGCTAGCTCCTCAAGCACTTTCGGACCAAGCGCGGGATTGGTAACGTTTTGCGTTGCGACTGCGCCGATCCCGGCTTGCGCCCATGCGCAGCGGGCGGCGACAGCCGGAGATGAAGACGAAATCGCCACGCCGAACTGGCCGGTCTCTTCGCAGCGCGCGACGATGGAGAAGGTCATGGGAACTCCTGTATCATGTGGGATATAGGTATGCATCTGTGACGGCCGATGAACATCGACCGCCACCGTGTAAGGCCATCAGTCGGGAATGACAGCCGTGGCGTCGATTTCAACGAGCCATTCCGGCCTTGCCAGCGCGACGACGACAAGACCAGTGCAGACCGGGGAGACGCCCTTGATGTATTCGCCCATGGTCCGGTAGACCGCCTCGCGATGGCGCACATCGGTCAGGTAGACGACCAGCTTGGTGACATGCTCCATCTTGCCGCCGGACTCTTCAACGAGCTGACGGATGTTTTGCATCACCCTGTGGGTCTGTTCGACCGGATCATGGCTTTCGATATTCTTGGCGGTATCGAGATCCTGCGGGCACTGGCCGCGCAGGAAGATCATTGTACCGCGGGCGACGACGGCCTGGCAGAGATCGTTGTCGAGCTTCTGCTCAGGGTATGTTTCCTTGGTGTTGAACTTGCGAATGCGCGTATGAACCATTCTCTTCTCCATCGGATTGTTCATTTTGGTCGTCGCCGGATGATCAGGGTTGCGGCGCGTAGGCGAGGTAAGTGTCCTGGATGAGGATATGGTCGGCCACATGCTTGGCATCGTGCCAGACGCCCCAGATGAAGCTGGAGCCGCGGCCGGATAACCACGGAAGGCCGAGGAAGTAAACACCCTTTTCGGACGAGACGCCGCGCTGGTGTTTCGGTCGGCCGGCATTGTCGAAAGCGTTAACGTTCAGCCAGCTGTAATCGGAAACGAAACCGGTGGCCCAGATGATGGTGGTAACGCCCGCCTCGCGCAGATTGAGTTCGCGCAGCGGATTGGTGACACAGTCTACCTGTGGTCCCAGCGTGCGGGCATCGGGTTCCTCCGGCAGATCGAGAGCATTGCGGGCAATAAAGGCATCCGCCTCGTCGAGCAGAGTCAGATAGTTCTGGTCGCCGCGATCGAGATTGCGGACAAGGTCATTGGCAAAGGAAAGCGATCCGTTGTCGTAGGCGCCGGTCATGCCGGCCAGCACCATGCCCTGTGCCGCCAGACGGCGGAAATCGATTGTCTTTCCGCCATGAGCGCCGCTGACGGCGATGGTGACGTGTTCCGAACCGGGGGCCTGCGCCTGCGCGTCCCATTTGCCGAGCACGCCGAGCCACCAGACGAAATCGCGGCCACGATAGGCGCGCGGTGGGCGGTCATGCGGGCCGACGGAGAGGTAGACCTTGCGGCCCGATAGCATCAATTCTTCGGCAATCTGCACGCCGGAAGAACCGGCACCGACGACCAGAACGGCCCCATCGGCAAGCTGCGCGGGATTGCGGTAATTGCTCGAATGCATCTGCGCGACACCGGCATCCGCAGGCACGATCGGTGGAATGGAAGGCTTCTGAAATGGGCCGGTGGCGGCAACGACATTGAGGGCTTCGATGACGCCATCAGATGTTTCAACGCGGAAACCTGGCCGATCTTCAAGTCGTTCGACATTGGTGACATCAACGCCGCAGCGGATTGGTGCCTTGTGCATGGTGGCATAGGCTTCGAAATAATCGGCGACCCCTTCCTTGGGCACGAATGAATCCGGGTGGCCCGGAAAATCCATGCCGGGAAAACGGTCGTGCCAGGCGGGGCCGTTGGCGACCAGCGAATCCCAGCGCATCGAACGCCAACGCTCGGCAATACGTCCGCGCTCGAGCACGATGTAGTCGACGCCGTTGCGGCTCAAGTGTTCGCTCATGGCAACGCCCGCCTGGCCGGCGCCAACCACCAACGTATGGATCTTTTCGACTGACATTCATTCGCCCTTCTTTATTTCGCAACGACCCGCCGTTCAGCGGTGAGCTATCGTTCCGGTCTAGCGAAGGCTTGGCATTCGGAAAATTATGATTTGCTGCAGCACTGGTTAGGATTGCCGAAAGCAGGGCGGGTGCGGCCAGATGAGGTTGGTTTGCTGCGGAAATGTTTACATTTTAGCAAAGCACAAATATTAGGACTGCCGTCCGGCGCCTCGTTTTGACACGGGCATATCCGTCCGCCTTGAGGCGTGACTTTCGGCATCAGGGCCTCACATGCGTTTCACACTGCGGCAGCTCGAATACTTCATCGCCACGGCAGAGGCCGGTTCGATCACGCTTGCATCGGATCGGATCCGTGTTTCGCAGCCATCCATCTCGACGGCTATCTCGCAGCTGGAAATCGAGCTGAATACCCAGCTTTTCCTGCGTCGCCATGCACAGGGCCTGTCGCTGACGCCGGCCGGCCAGAAACTTTTGCTGCAGGCGAAGGCGGTGATCGAGCAGGTGCAGAACCTCTATACCGCGGCGTCGGAAGCAACGGACCAGATCCGCGGAACCCTGTCGCTCGGCTGCCTTCTCACCTTTGCGCCGATGTTGCTGCCGGAAGTAAGCCAGAGTTTCAAGGCGGCCTATCCGGGCGTCACCGTCAGGCCAACTGTCGCCGACCACCGGACGCTGCTGACGCGTCTGGAGCGCGCCGAACTGGATATCGCGCTCTCCTACGATTTGTCGGTGCCGGAGGGATTTGAGTTCACGCCGTTGGCGGAGCTTCCGCCCTATGTTCAGGTGGCAGAAACAGATCCACTGGCCGAGCGCTCTGCGATTTCGCTGGCCGAATTGCAGGAGCATGAATTCATCCTGCTCGATCTGCCTCTGTCGCGCGATTATTTCCTCGGCCTGTTTGCCGCCGCCGGCGTCAGCCCGAATATCGTCGCACAGATCCAGCATCAGGAAGTCATCCGCACGATGGTGGCCAGCCGTTATGGTTATACGCTCGCCAATGTCCGGCCGAAGAACAAGGCCGCACTGGACGGAAGACGGCTTGTCAGCCTGCGCCTGTCGGGAGAGCACCGGCCGATGCGTATCGGTCTGATCCGTGTCGGCCAGCAGGTTTCGACGCGCATGGTGCGGACGTTCGAAGAGCATTGCAGCAACCTCATTTCCGACAGTTATGTGCCGGGCATGGAGGCGCCGATCCTCAACCTGCGCCGGACTGGTCAGGCCTAGGCTCGCTTTTTTCAAAGCATCACTTCTGAATATCTTATTTTGATTTTTGTTCAGTGGCTGACAGTGTGCGCGCCAAACGCCGCCTGACCAGTGCGGTGAGTGCCGCATCACGGAGTCGAGAATGCACGAGAAGACCAAGTTCGCAGACCAGGCAATTACATCGATCGTCGAGGCAATGACCAATCAGGAAAAGGTCGATCTGCTTTCTGGTTTTGGAATGTGGAAGACTGCGGCTGTTCCCGACTATGGCATCAAGCCGATTGTTATGACCGACGGTACCTATGGCGTGCGTTATTCGATCCCGCAGATCGACAGCGACGAGCGCGGCGGCATGGATCTCGACGCCTTCCTCTCCGTTGTCAACCAGCGCGCCAGCGATGTCACTATTGCCTGGGGTGAAATGAAGCCTGCGACCTGCTTCCCCAACGGTTCTGCCATGGGCAATAGCTGGGACGAAGGAATGATGCAGCGACTGGGCGTGCTGCTTGGACAGGAATGCCGCGCCATGGGCGTACATCTCCTGCTCGGCCCGGGTATCAACCTGCGCCGCACGCCGCTGGCCGGTCGCTCCTACGAATATTATTCCGAAGATCCGTTGGTCACCGGCAAGCTGTCGGCAGCAGTTATCGAAGGGATCCAGTCGCAGGGCGTCGGCACCTCGCTCAAGCATTTCGCATGCAACAATTCCGAGGTCGAGCGTACCACGATGGACAGCGTCATCGAGGAACGCGCGCTTCGGGAAATCTATCTCAAGGGTTTCGAGATCGCCATCAAGCAATCGCGACCCTGGACCATCATGTCGTCGTACAATCGCCTGAACGGCGTGCAGGCCTCGCAGGATCCATGGCTCCTCAACGAAGTACTGCGCGATGACTGGGGTTTTGACGGCGTCGTTGTTTCCGATTGGCACGGCATCAAGGATCGTCCGGCCTCGTTGATGGCGGGCGGCGATCTCGACATGCCGGAAAGCCCGCGTCGCAAGGCCGATCTTCTCGCTGCACTCGACAACGGCACTGTTCCGGCCGACGTGGCAAATCTTTCCTGCACGCGCATGCTGGAGATGATCGAGCGCTGCAATGCAGGCATAGCAAAGCCGTTGCCGGTCTATACCGCCGAGGAACACCATGCCGAAGCGCGTGCCATGGCCGCCGCTTCAATGGTTCTTGTGCACAATGAAGGGCTGTTGCCGATCCGCCCCAGCATGAAAACCATTCTGGTTGTCGGCCGTGATGCCGGTACGCCGGTCATTCAGGGTTCCGGCTGCGCCACCACCATCCCGACCATGGTCGACCAACCGCTTGAACAGTTGCAGCAGGCGCTCGGCGCAAACCATGCTTTGACTTACCGTGAAGAGGCCGATGCCGAGACGCTGGCGCTTGCATCCAAGGCTGATCTGGTTCTGGTCTATACCTCGACCGAAGGCGCCTATGATGGCGAAGGTTCCGACCGCACGACACTGGCACTTGGGCCCGGCCAGGATGACATGATCGCAGCTCTTACGGATGTGTCGGGCAAGGTGGCTGTGGTGATTGCTTGCCCGGATGCGGTGGAGATGCCGTGGGTGGATGCGGTTGAGGCAGTGCTCGTCACCTTCTATTCCGGTCAGGCAATGGGTGGTGCCGTTGCCGACGTCTTGACCGGCAAGGTCAATCCTTCCGGAAAGCTGTCAGTCACATTCCCGAAGCGTCTGGCGGACGTTCCCGGCTTCCTGCATTATCCGGGCGAAAACGGCCATCATATCTATGGCGAAGGCATCCATGTCGGTTACCGCGCCTATGACCTACGTGAAATCGAACCGCTCTTTCCGTTCGGCCATGGCCTGAGCTACACGAGTTTCGCGTATTCCGACCTCAGCGTCTCATCCGCCCAGATCGGCCTGAAGGATGAAATCACCGTTTCCTTCACTGTGACCAACACGGGAGACCTGGCAGGTGCGGAAGTGGCGCAGGTTTATCTTCGGGCGCCCGGCAAGCGGTTGAAGCGTTCGCCGCAGGAACTCAAAGGTTTTGCCAAGCCTGTTCTGGCGCCCGGTGAAAGCAAGCGGATCGAAATTTCCCTCAAGGGCACAGATCTGGCGATCTGGGATCCGGCACTCGGTCGCTGGGTGCTGGAAGGTGTGGATGCCCGTCTCATTGTCGGCGCCTCCTCGCGTGATCCAAAACTCGCCGCCGATCTGACGATCAAGCCTTCGGTGCTGCCGTTCCGCAGGATCGCCTATGACACGCAGCCCGCCTATGTGCTGCCGAATGTCATCGCCTGCGAGCATATCTGCGCCTATCTGGTCAGCCGCTGCAATATCTCGAAAGACGATGCGATGCGCATGCTCAACCATTGCGCCAACTCGTTCTTCGGCATCTTCACTTCGCTGGAACGCCGTCTTCGCGTGTCCATTCCGGAAGCTGAAGTTGCCGGTCTCGTCGCCGACATCAACGCGGCGATGGACGAGGCGGAGGCAAAGCTGTGACGGCCACGCTAGCGTGGCTTGAGCGCCTCGTCGCTCATCCCACCGTCAGTTCGGACACGAACCTGCCGCTGATCGACGAAGTCGAAACTGCACTCGAAGACGCGGGCGCGGTCTGCGAACGTTTCTACGACGCGACCGGACAGAAGGCTTCGCTTCTGGCGCGGCTTGGGCCTGATGCACCGGGCGGGCTGATGCTGTCCGGGCATGTCGATGTCGTTCCGGTAGCCGGGCAGGACTGGACGGTGCCGCCGTTCAGTCTGACCCGCAAGAACGGCAAGCTTTATGGGCGCGGCACGACCGACATGAAGGGTTTTGTCGCATCGGCGCTGGCGCTTGCCGAAACGATCGATGTGAAAAGCCTGGCGGCGCCCTTGTGGTTTGCTATCTCCTATGACGAAGAGATAGGCTGCATCGGTGTCAGGCCGATGCTCGAGGAAATCGCCGCGCGGGACATCCTGCCGGATCTGATCGTGGTCGGTGAGCCCACATCGATGCATCTTGGCCTTGGGCACAAGGGCAAGATGGCTTTTCAAGTGAAGGCTACGGGCGTGCCGCGCCATTCCGCCGAAGCGCCGCTGGCTCTCAACGCTCTGCACATCGCCAGCGATTTCATTTCTGGCCTGCGCAAATTGCAAGATGAGATCGAGGCCCGGGGTCCGCGTGAACCGGGATATTCCGTTCCTTATGCCACGGTGCATGTAGGCAAGCTTTCGGGCGGAACGGCGGTCAATCTCGTGCCAGACAACGCCGAACTGTTAATGGAATGCCGTATGATGGCGGCGGATGATCCGCTGGCGCTGGCCGAGCAGGTTCGCAAGGCAGCTTTCGCGGCAGTCGCCCCGCACAAGGAGCGTTTCAAGGAAGCATCAATCGATATCGAGATCACCGGAAATTATCCGGGCCACTCGATCGATGGCGATCATCCGGTTGTACAGGCCTTCGCCACCTGCCTTCCTAGGGGCGGCAAGGAATGTCGGGTCAGCTTCGGGACTGAAGCGGGTCTGTTCGCGCAGGCGCTGGATGTGCCGGTTGTCATTTGTGGGCCGGGTAGCATGGAGCAGGGGCACCGCCCCGATGAGTTCATCGAGGAATCCCAGCTTGCGATCTGCGATGCCGTGCTGGCGGAGGCCGTTCTTCGCTTTTGCTCAAGCCGTCGGCCGCTTGCTTCGCATGTCCCAAAGCAGATGTACGGAAAAATGTAATTTACCGAAGCCGCGGCGACGGGAAGAGTAGAGTTGACGAAGGTCAAAACAAAAACGCCGGAGGGTAAAAATGAATAACAATGTCTCGCGCCGTGGCTTCATCAAGACGAGCACCGGCCTTGCCGCCGTGGCGCTTGCTGCTCCGGTGCTGCTGAAGGGCAACCGCGCCTTCGCCGGCGAAACGCTGGTCGTGCGCGACATGGGCGGCGCCTTCTATGAGGGCTTTAAGGTCGCCTTCTATGACACCTTTGCCGCCGAAACCGGCGTTACGATCCAGACGAACACTAATGAGCCGGATCCGATCCCGCAATACAAGATGGCGATCGATACCGACACCAAGTTGTTCGACGTCGCGCTGATGACGCCCGAACATGTGCTGCGTATCCGCAAGCTCGGCGACCAGTACATGCTGCCGCTCAACATCGAAGTCCCCAACAAGGACGACTTCACCCCACACACGTTCGAGAAGGATTTTATCGGCGTCGCCATCTTCGCTCTGGCCATGGGCTACCGCAAGGACACGATGAAGACGGTTCCGACCAGCTGGGCCGATTTCTGGAATACCGAATCCTTCAAGGGTCGCCGTGGCCTGTGGCGCAGCCCGGTCACCACGCTCGAAATGGCGCTACTGGCTGACGGCGTGCCGCTCGACAAGCTCTATCCGCTCGACGTCGACCGTGCCTTCAAGAGCCTGGACAAGGTCAAGTCGAACATCGACATCTGGTGGACCTCGGGCGCTCACGCCACCCAGCTTCTTCAGAATGGCGAACTGGACATGATGTCGACCTGGTCGACCCGCGCCCAGGCGGCGATCAACGCCGGCGCTCCGGCAGGCATCGTATGGAATGGTGGCCTGTTCAACATCGACGGCTGGACGATCGCCGGCAATACGCAAAAGGCCGATCTCGCCCGCGAGTTCATCGAGTGGTGCCTCGATCCGAAGCGTCAGGCTGCTTACACCGACGTTCTTGCCTGCGGCCCCACCAACATGAAGGCTTATGAGCACTTGAGTGCGGAAAAGGCACAGCTTCTGCCGACCGCCCCCGCCAACATCAAGGGATTGACGGTACTCAATGCAGAATACTGGGCCGAAAATCAGGACGCGCTCACTCAGCGCTTCGAGCAGTGGATCCTGAGCTGATTAGCCACTGAAATCCCCCTGAGCTTCAAGTCCCTCCTTCCGGCGGGGCTGCATATCTGACAAAGGGTGGCCCGGTTCCGCAGATTGCGGGACGGGCCATTTCAACAAACGGGACCCCCATGGCTGAACTTTCTGCCACAGACACGATCTCACGGAAGCGCCTGAAGTTGGACAGCCTTTGGCTCTCCATGCCGGGGCTTGTCTACATGGCGCTGTTGCTGATCCTTCCGGCCGGCGCTCTGATCTGGCAATCCTTCATCGATCCCAAATCCGGCGCCTTTGACCTTAGCGTCTATCAGCAGATGTTTTCGGCCGGCGTTTATGTAAGGGTTCTGGGCAATACATTTGCCATTGCCGCGCAGGTCACCATCGTCAGCCTTCTGGTAGGTTATCCGATCGCCGTCTGGTTGGCCGGTATGCCGGAGCGCCGTCGGCGGATGGCCATGTGGCTGGTGCTGCTGCCGTTCTGGGTCAGCCCGCTTTTGAAAAATTTTGCCTGGATCGTTCTGCTCGCCCGCAAGGGCATCGTCGCCCAGATGCTGACTGGCTTGGGCTTCGATACCCAGCTTGACCTGCTTTACGGTCGCGGCGCGGTGATCTTCGGCATGGCGCATGCCATGCTGCCGATCGCCATCCTGACCATGCTGCCGACAATGCTGAACATCGATGGCCGCCTTATCCCGGCGGCCATGACCATGGGTGCAAGCCGCAGCCAGTCCTTCTGGCGCATCTTCGTGCCGCTTTCGATGCCGGGTGTTGCTGCCGCCGGCCTGCTCATCTTCGTCATGGGCCTCGGCTTCTTCATCACCCCGGCTCTGCTTGGCTCGCCACGCGAAACCGTCATCGGCCAGATGATGATCACCCAGGTTCAGCAGCTCTTCAACCTGCGCCTCGCCGGTGCTCTTGCGGCACTTCTTCTCGCTGTGACACTGATCACCATTGCCATCTACGACCGCTTTTTCGGCATGTCCGCCGTTTCCGGAAATGGCGCGGCGACCAAGCGTGGTGGCATCATTGGAGCAATCGGCGGGGCTGTCATCGAGGTGGGGGCAGCCGTTAGCGATTTCATCGCCAATCTGTTTCCAGCGCGTCTCGGCCGCAACGTCTTCACTGTGTTCGTCTGGATCGTTATTGCGGTCCTGATCATCCCTGTTCTGGCATTTCCGCCCATGGCCTTCTCCGGGTCGAGTTTCCTCGAGTTTCCGCCAAAAAGCTTTTCGCTTAAGTGGTTCCAGACATATCTCAGTTCCGACCAGTGGATGGGCGCGACCTCACGCTCGGCGATTATTGCGATCGTCACCGGTATCATCGCTACCCTCATCTCGGGCATGGCGGCCTATGGTCTGGCCCGTACGCAGCGTAAAGCGGGAGGCCTGATCTTCCTCTCCTTCATGCTTCCGATGATCGTGCCCAATATCGTGATCGGGGTGTCATTGTTCTACGTGCTGGCCAAGGTCGGCCTGATCGCAACAAACACCGGCATCATTCTCGGGCACACGCTATCGGCCATGCCGATCGTCTTCGTCATCCTGTTGACGACGTTCCGCGGTTTCGATTGGCGCCTCCTGCAGGCGGCGGCCACGCTCGGTGCCAGCCGCTGGCAGCAGATCCGTCTCGTCCTTCTGCCGCTGGTCAAGGGTGGTGCCATTGCGGCCTTCCTATTCGGCCTTCTACATTCCTTCGAAGAGCTCACCATTGCACTGTTCGTCGGTGCGGGCGTCAAACAGACCCTGCCCAAACAGATGTGGGACGACATCATTCTCAGCATTTCTCCGACCCTGGCCGCGGCCTCGGTCTTCATCGTGGCGGTAGTGACGGTGCTTTTCGTCATCGCCGAAAAGGCAAGGCCGCGCTGAAATGCGCAAACCTGCCGATCCCATCACGACCAAAGGAACCCGTTTCGACATGTCAGCCGCTTTTGCCAACGCGCCGGAAATCAAACTTCAGGTTCAGGGGCTTGCCAAGCTCTATGGCCAGACAACTGCACTCGATCACGTCAATCTCGATGTGCGCAAGGGCGAACTCCTCACCTTGCTCGGCCCTTCGGGCTCGGGCAAGACCACGCTTCTGCAGCTCATCTGCGGCCTGCAGGAGCCTAATTCGGGCACCGTCATCATCGACGGCAAGGATCAGACCCACGCGCCGGTCAACAAACGTGACATCGGCGTCGTTTTCCAAAACTACGCACTCTTCCCGCATATGTCTGTCGCAGAAAATGTCGGCTTTGCGCTCAAGATGCGCAGCCTGCCGAAG
Source organism: Pseudomonadota bacterium (assembly GCA_023451735.1). GTDB lineage: Bacteria > Pseudomonadota > Alphaproteobacteria > Rhizobiales > Rhizobiaceae > Neorhizobium. The sequence goes on from JAEXYH010000057.1 coordinate 13,911, forward strand.
GCCGAAATCGATGCCAAGGTCGCAAAGGCGCTGGAAACCGTCGGCCTCGCCCATGTGGCGCAACGCTCTCCTTCACAGCTTTCCGGCGGCCAGCAGCAGCGCGTCGCACTTGCCCGCTGCCTCGTCTACGATCCCGCCATCATCTTGATGGACGAGCCGCTCGGCGCGCTCGATGCCAAACTGCGCGAAGTCATGCAGATCGAAATCAAGCGCATCCACCGCGAAACTGGCGCGACGATCATCTTCGTCACCCACGACCAGCAGGAGGCCCTGGCGCTGTCCGACCGCATCTGCCTGATGAACGACGGCAAGATCGCCCAGCTCGGCACGCCGCGCCAGATGTATGACGAGCCTCAGAACCTTTTCGTCGCCGACTTCATCGGCGTGTCGTCGATCATTCGCGGCACGGTCAAGGCCGGCGTTCTCGAGACCGCTGTCGGCACCCTGCCGATTGCCGGTGAGGCCCCGGCAGACGGCATCAGGGGTGCACTCGTCGTCCGTCCGGAAATGATCACGCTCGGCGACGGTTTTTGCGAGGGACGTGTGCGCGAAACCGTCTATGGCGGTTCGGAACTGCGCGTCATTATCGACGCCGGCGAGCAGGAGATCATTGCCCGTGCGCCTGCAACGGCAGGTGACGTGGAAGTGGGTTCGACCGTCCGGTTCGGCTGGGCACCGGACGCTGCCCGCTTCTTGATCGATAAGGCCTAATCCCCAGGGCCTTCGCACTTGGGCCGGGAACGAAATCGCGCCCGGCCCAAGGTGTAACATACCCAGACTGGCGTTGCCGGAAGGAGCCGAAACATGGCCGCACTGCGTTTTCTCTATGATTGTGATCCCGGCGCCGATGATGCGCTTGCCATGTTGCTGGCGCTTGGTCTGCCGGATGCGCTCGACATGATAGCCGTGACCTGTGTTGCCGGCAATGTCGGTCTTGAGCCAGTCGTCAACAATGCACGGCGCATCCTCGAATTGTGCGGACGTCAGGATATCCCGGTCTATTCGGGTGCCGCGCGCCCCATCATGGCATCACGTGGCCGCCTTTCCATCATGCACGGGTCGGATGGTCTTGCAGGCAGCACGCTGCCCGCTCCGACAATGCCGCTTGCAGCCGGTCATGCGGCCAACGAAATCTCGCGTATCGCGCGGGCTGAAGGCGGGTTGCATATCTGCGCAACGGGTCCGTTGACTAATCTAGCGCTGGCGCTGCTTCTTGATCCAGACCTGCCAGAGTTCATCAGTGCCATCACCATCATGGGTGGCGCCGCCTTTTGCCCAGGCAACACAACGCCGCTTGCTGAGTTCAATTTTGCTGTCGATCCGCATGCGGCTGCGATCGTTTTCGACAGTGGCATTCCAATCACCATGCTTGGGCTTGACGTCACCCGCCAGGCTACGGTCACGGACGAGATGATCTCTCAGGTACAGTTGATAGATAGCGCTGTCGCGAAGGAAGCGGCGCATCTGCTGATCAACTATGGCTCTAAAGACCCTTGCCTTCATGATCCAGCCGCTATTGCCTGGATGCTGAAGCCCGAAATCTTCGAGACGGTTCCGGCTCATGTTTCCATTTGTACGGATAGTGGCCCCGCTGCCGGTCAGGTGATCGCTGCGGTGAGTGAACGGCATCTTGCTGGCCGAGCGCCGAACTGCACAATAGTCACGCATGTCGAGGCAGCGCAATTCAGAACGCTTTTCGCTGCTTCACTCACATAATTCAAGATCGTGTCAATGGCGTGAAAAGCGAACTCCGCGAACCCACTCCTGCAGACAGAGCGTGGGTTCGGCATGCATGACCCGCGGTCTTGGCGTGGGAGCCTCAATGTCATCGACGAGGGCCCGCAGCGTCGCGTTCAGACCATGAGCGGGAGCAACTGGCTGCCCTGCCTTTTGATCTCCTCAAGATATGGAGTGTCGGAGAGCACGAAATGGCTGATGCCAAGCGCCTGATATTTGAGCAACGAGCGTGCGACATCCTCCGCCGAGCCGACCAGCCAAGTCGTGCCGGCACCACCGCCGCCGAACTTGCCTGGCGCAGTATAGAGGTTATCGTCCAGGACGTCGCCCTTGCTGGCAAGGTCGAGCAATCGCTGCTGGCCGAAAGCGACGCTATGGCGGTGATCTTGCCAGCTTCCCGCCGCGCCCTCCGCCATCTTAGCAACTTTGGCTTCAGCATCCGCCCAAGCCTGAGCCGTCGAGTCGCGAACAAGCGTGGTGATCCTTAGCCCGAATTCGAGCGGCGGCAAGTCGCGATCGAGTGCCTTGCTTAATTGCTTTAGCCGTTCCATCCGTTCTTGCACGCCATCAAGTGGTTCGCCCCAGAATAGTTGCACATCGGCCTCGGTGGCGGCTACCTGCTCCGCCGCCGGTGAGGCGCCGCCGAAATAGAGTTTGGGGTGGCGGCGATCGCCTACCCGTTCCAACCGCGGCATCACGGTCGAGCCGGTGACTTCGAAATATTCGCCACGGAGGGTGACGTCTTCTTCCGTCCACAGCCTGCGGGTCAGCCGCATGAATTCCTTCGTGCGGGCATAGCGCTGCGCCTGGTCACCTTCTTGGTCGCCATAGGCCGCGAGCGCATCCGGTCCGGAAACGACATTGACGCGTACGCGGCCACCACTCAGATGGTCGAGCGTTGCAGCGGCGGATGCGAAGTTCGCAGGTTTCCAGTAACCGGGCCGAACCGCAATCAGCGGCTCAAATGTGGTGGTGCGCGCAACAAGCGCGGTCGCGACTGTGAATGTGTCCGGTCGCCCCCAGCCGGTGCCGAGAAGGGCACCCTTCCAGCCATAGTCCTCCATGGCTTTGGCTTGACCTGTCAGCGTGTCCAAACTGTTGTGGTTCGGGTCGACCACATCGCCGCGGTGACCTGACTTGATGTCATTTGGAATGTACCAGAGGAATTCGGCTTGGTTGCTCATGATCGATCCGTCACCTGATTTCGAAGTTTTCCCTCGTCGAGCAACAATCTGACCGTTTTCGCCGCGTTGCGGCGCATCTCGATTGCGGCGTGATCGGAATAAAAGGCGTTGTGCGGGGTGATGACCAACCGCCCGGCAAGCCAGTTTTCGCGATTGCGCCATGCCGTCAGCAGAGGATGATCGCCGGGAGGCTCTTTGACCAGCGTGTCGATCGCGGCAGCAGCCACCTGATGGTTGCGCAAGGCGTTTTCGAGCGCATCGAGATCGTTCATCAGCTCTCCGCGGGCGGTGTTGACGACGATCGCCCCCGGCTTCAGGCGGGAAAGACCATCGGCGTTGAGAAGGCCGCGGGTCTCCTCCGTCGCCGGGCAATGGAGCGTCACCACATCCGATTGGGTGAGAAGGTCTTCCAGCCGGTCGGTGCGCTCGTAGCCTATTGCTTTCTCATGTCCAGGAGGCTGGCCTGGATCATAACCGAGGATACGGAAGCCGAAGGGCTTCAAGCGGTTGACCACGGCCGTGCCGATCCTTCCGACGCCGACCACACCGACCGTTGTCCTGTTTGAACGGGAAAGCGGCTTGAGGGTATGGATCTGCCAGCCGGACGTATATCCTCGTGAATGGGCATCGTGCTCCCAGAGCTTCCGATTAAGGGAGAGGATCATCGCCATTGCATGGTCGGCAACTTCCTCGGTGCCGTAATCGGGATTGTTTGCAAACGGGATGCCGGCGGCGGCAAGTGCGGATAGGTCGATCTTCTCGTAACCGACGCCATAAGGTACCACACCTCTGCAGCGGGTAAGGTGAGCAATGCTTTTCGGCCCGAGCCGAGCGCCCCAGACCATCAGCGCATCGAGCCGTGCCAGACGATCCGGGACGAAGGACGTTTCATCGGAGCTGGCAAAGAAGTCGATCTCGACATCGTTGCCAAGCAGGTCCGCTTCCAGATCGGGCTCGCCGATCATGTGGTCGGTTATGCCGACAACATATCTCCGCTCTGCTGTCATACTGGATAATCCCGGCGCTAGCGCGTCATTCCCCATTTCGCGACCGTCCGCTTTTCAAGTTCGCGAAACAGCACGTTTTCGACCAGAAGGCCGAACAGAATGACCATGATCAGACCGGCAAAAACCCGGTCGGTATAGAGTTCGTTGCGGTTCTGGAAGATGTACCAGCCGAGCCCGCCCCGCCCAGAAGACGCCCCGAAAACGAGTTCGGCGGCGATCAGCGTGCGCCAGGCGAAGGCCCAGCCAATCCTGAGGCCTGCGATTATCGAAGGCAGCGCCGCCGGCACAAGGATCAGCAGGACATAACGCAGCCCTCGCAGGCCGTAATTGCGGCCCGCCATGCGTAGTGTTTCCGGCACGCCGGTAAAGCCGGTATACATATTGAGCGCCAGCGGCCAGAGGACCGAGTGGATCAGCACGAAGACTAGGCTCGCTTGGCCGAGGCCAAACCACAGCAGCGCGAGCGGCAGCAGCGCGATCGGCGGCAGGGGGTTGAGCATGGATGTCAGCGTTGACAGAAGGTCCCGCCCGACCTGGGTGGAAACCGCTACGGATGTCAGGACGAAGGCAAGCACGACGCCTGCCGCGTAGCCTTTTATCAGGACCTCCAGCGAGTTCACGGCGCGGGCGGGGATGACACCGCTCAGCGTGTCCTCCACCAATGCCTGGATCGCTGCGGAAAAAGGTGGCAGCAGCAGCGGGTTCGCCTGAAGCCTGGCAGCAACTTCCCACAGCAAGGCAAGACAGACCAGGATCAGGGTTTTGCGCAGCCATGCGCGCTGCCAGATACGCTTGTGCCACGGCAGGGCCTGCTCACGTGTCGTGTCGGCCAGCGCTTCAAGTGGGCGCTCATATTCGGGCCGGACAGGCGGTGTCGGCCGCATCCCTGCTTCTAAGCTGGTGCGGAAAACGTCACTCATCGCCGGCTCCATTCGTTGCATCCTCGAACAGAAGCCGGTGAATACGGTTCGCGGCGTCTTGGAATCGCGGGCTTCCGCCGCTTGCCAAATCCCACTCATGGCTGTTGATCTCGGCGCGCATGCGGCCCGGGTGTGGCGAAAGAAGCGCTATCCGATTGCCGACCATAAGCGCTTCGTCAATGGAGTGGGTGACGAACAGCAGGGTGAAGCGCACTTCTTCCCACAGTGCGAGAAGCTCTTCCTGCATCTTGCGCCGTGTCAGGGCGTCCAATGCGGCGAAGGGTTCGTCCATCAGGAGCACGCGCGGTTCCATGGCGAGTGCGCGGGCGATGGCTACGCGTTGCTTCATGCCACCGGAAAGCGTGTTCGGATAGGCATCGGCGAAACGCGTGAGACCGACTTTCTCGATATAATGTTCGGCGCGGTCCCTGGCTTCGCGGCGGCCGAGCCGGCCGGAGACCCGCAGCGGAAACGCGACGTTCTCGCGAACGGTCTTCCACGGTGGCAACTGGTCGAATTCCTGGAAGACGACAAGGCGATCCGGGCCAGGCCCTTCTACAGGATGTCCGTCGAGCAAGATCCTGCCTTCACGCGGCGGAATGAAGCCGCCCACGGCCTTCAGCAATGTAGACTTACCGCAGCCTGAAGCCCCAAGCAGGATGAAACGATCGGCCTCCCATACATCGAAGCTGACATTTTGCGTGGCGCGCACTACCCGGTCGGGTGATTGATACTCCAGCGTCACGCCTTCTACCGAAAGAAGGGGCAGGGCAAGCGATGCTGCATTCTCCGGCTGAGGCGATGTCATGGTGTCCATTCTCGTTCCATTCAAATTGCAAACCCGCAAACGGCCCATCAGGCCGGTTGCGGGTCAAGAAGGTTTGAGGAATGGCTATCAGCCGCCGTTCTCGCCATGGGCTTCTTCGAAGAAATACTCTTTCCAGGAACCGGCTTCCGTCTTCAGAACGCCAAGCTTGTGCAGTTCTTTGGCATAAACGAAGGTGTTTTGTGCAGTGATGGTGAAGTCGTTTTCCGGATCGTTGATGATCTCCAGCACAAGCTGTGGCGACAGTTTGGAATTTTGCTGACGGATGAAGGTTTCCGCTGCCTTTTCCTTGTTGGCATTGATCCACGTCGCAGCTTCGTGCAGTGCGGCATATAAGGCGGCATAGGTCTTCGGGTTGTCGTCATGAAATGCCGTGCTGGTGTAGAGCACGTTGAATGTCGCTGGCCCGCCGAGAATGTCGTAGGAACTAATGACCTTGTGCACCGCCTTGTTGCCCTGCAGGGCCTGATAATAGAACGGGGCCGAAGAGAAGTGCGAGTTTACCTCGGTAGCCCCCGAGATGAGCGCCGCGGTGGCGTCCGGATGGGGTAGGCTAATGGAAATCTGGTCGAGTTTCTGGAAATTGTTCTGGCCGAAGAGCTTCGCCGCCTCGATCTGCAGCGTGCGCGACTGGAAGCCGACGCCTGCGGCAGGCACAGCGATGCGATCCTTCTCGCTAAAATCTTCCAGTGTTTTGACGTCGGGATTGGTCGTGATGAGATAGTTCGGCAGTGAGCCGAGCGCTGCGACCAGCTTGACGTTCCCCTTGGTGCGATCCCACATTGTCAATGCCGGGGGCACGCCGGCGGACACGATATCGAGATTGTTGGCGAGCAGTGCCTCATTCATGGCGGTGGCACCAGAAATGCTGGCCCAGTCCACCTCGATGTCGAGACCGGCTTCTTTGCCATGCTTTTCGATGAGCTTCTGGTCGCGGATGACGTCGAGGATCAGATAGGCAATGCCGAACTGCTGCGCGATCCGAATTTTTCCTTCGGCAGCTGCAGGCCCTGATCCCAAGGCGATGGAGAGAGCGGCTAGTCCCGCCAAAAGGCTCCCGCGACTTATTCTGACGCCCAAGGTCGTAAGGCCAGTCGCCCTCATGAACACTCTCCTGAAAAAGTTGACGCTGATCTGAGGCTCGCCGTCCTGCAGATAAGGGTAAGGACCTAGGATCGCTCAACCCAGGTCCCGGCCCTCGAGAGGCTAGGAACTTCCACCGTGTCGAGCAACGTGACATGTTCTATTGTGGATGCCGATATGAGAGCGAAATCGCTCCGTCGCGCTGAAAATCGAAAAAACCACCTCGCGCGTGTGCGGAGCCTCCTAAAAAGGTTTTTTGCTAAAATAACGATAGCCGGCGACTATGCACCAGTCGATCTCCCCGCCAGTTTTCGACTGGCATGAACATGATCTCAGTGGCGGGAGCATCAACGGCTGCAGGAATCATTTTTCGCTTCCGCTTAGGAAACCGCAAAAATCTATCTTTCCAATTTTGAATATTGGATCCATCTTTATGTGAATATCGAATATAGGTTTCTCTGCACTTGTCCTCGTCCCCTCTCTCGCTTGCCGTTTTGGAAACGCGCCTCGAACAAGATCTTCGATGGTTGAACCTGCCTGTAAAGGCTTGGATGCCTGCCGGTTATGGAGATGGTGAGAGTGTACTCGATGTCGCAGTCATCGGTGGAGGCCTTTGCGGTCTCGTCACGCTTGCGGCGTTGCAGAGAACCGGCGTTTTCAACGCCCGGGCCTTTGATCGTGCGCCGCGGGGAAAAGAAGGTCCGTGGATCACCTATGCCCGCATGGAAACCCTGCGGACCCGCAAGGAGGCGGCAGGCCCGGCGCTCGGCATCCCCTCGCTCACCTTCCGGGCCTGGTTTGAGGCCCAGTTCGGTGCGCAGGCCTTTCTCGACATGGATCTCATTCCCCGTGCGAAGTGGATGGAATATCTCGTCTGGTATCGCCGCGTTCTTGAGCTCGATGTCGTAAACGATTGCGCATTGACCGGGATCGCCTTCCGACCGGACGGCCTGATCGCTTTGACGTTTGCACGTGGGGATACCCAGGAAAATGTGCTTGCACGCCGCGTCGTTCTAGCAACGGGGCTGGACGGACTGGGCGCACCTGTCATGCCGCCGGTTGCCGCTCGCGTTTCACCGCGTTTCGTACGCCATGGTGCCGATCTGATTGATATGGCGGCCCTCAAGGGCAAGCGGGTCGCCGTGGTCGGAGCAGGTGCATCGGCGATGGACAATGCCGCCGCCGCCCTCGAGGCCGGTGCGGCCCGCGTTGATATCTTTGTCCGTCGTGCCGATATTCCCCGCGTTGACAAGTTCACCGGCATCGGCAGCCAGGGCATGACGCAGGGATATCTCGGTCTGCCCGACGAAGACAAGTGGATCTATATGGTCGCCGGAGAGCGCGCCCAGATCCCGCCGCCGCGCCGCAGCGTGTTGCGCGTGTCTCGCCATGCCAATGCTTTCTTCCATCTCGCCAGCCCGATCGACGATCTGGCGGAAAACGGCGATGGCGTTGAACTCGTCACCCCAAAAGGCCGTTACGCAGCCGATCTTGTCATTTTCGCAACGGGCTTTTCCGTCGATCTCGACAAGCGGCCTGAATTTGCCGCGCTTGCCGGCAATTTCCAGACCTGGCGTGATGCCTATGCCCCGCCGCAAGGCTGGGAACATGACGGCATCGCGGCGATGCCCTATCTGGGTGATGCCTTCGAATTTCGCCCGAAAGCCGGTCTCGATCCGGAGCTGGCGACAGCCGTCTCGCGCGTGACCTGTTTCGCCTATCCGGCCGTGACCACGCATGGCAAGATCACCAGTGGCATTCCTTCGATCGGCGAGGGAGCGACACGGCTCGCGACCGGTCTTGCCCGTTCCTTGTTCGTCGATGATAGGGCCTATCATCGAGATCGTTTCCTGAACTTTTCGACGCCCGAGCTTATGGGTGACGAATGGAGCGATGCCGACATTCATGAGGAGTTCACCCGTGCCCAAGCGTGACGACGCGGCCGTGCTGCAGATCTTTTACGGCATTTCTTCGCCATGGGCCTATTTTGGCGCACAGAAAGCCGTGGCCGTTGCCCGCGACAACGGCGCCCGTGTGCATTTGCGGCCGATCCGCATCATCGAGGCGAATGGCGGCATCCCGCTGCGCAAGCGGCCGGATGCACGTCAGCTGTACCACGAGGTCGAACTGACACGCTGGCGCACATATCTCGGCATGCCGCTGAACCTCAAGCCAAGATTTTATCCCTGCCGCACGATCGAAACGGCGGCGCAGGCAGTGATTGCCCTGCAGAAGGCCGGGCTCGACGCGATTTCGTTTTCGTTCGCCGTGCAGCGCGCCCTGTGGGCGGAAGATCGCGATATCGCCGATCTGGCCACCCTGAATGCGATTGCCCGCGAAACGGTGGGTGAGGACGCTGTTGCGCTGATCACCGATCCGCAGCCCGAGGACATCATTGCTGAATGGAACGGCAATCTCGCCGAGGCTGAGCGGCTCGGCATTTTCGGTACGCCGACCTATGTCCTCGACAATGAATTGTTCTGGGGCCAGGACCGTCTGGACTTTGTCGACCGCGCGTTCAAGGCCGGTCGGAATATGAATGCATTGAAGGAGAGCGCGTGATGACCGACGCGAAAAAGCTGCACGAAAGCGCCATCGTTGTCGATGGCCTCCAGACCTGCCAGTGGAGCCGCTCGATATTCGAGGAGATGCGCGCGGGCGGCCTGACCGCCGTCAACGTTTCGTCGCTTTTGTGGGAAAATTTTCGCGAGGGCATCGGTTACGTTTCGGAATGGAAGCGTTTTCTGCGCGAGAACGACGACATTCTGCGTCCCGTCCGCACCGTCGCTGATATCCATGCCGCCAAGGCCGAAAACAAGACGGGCATCATCATCGGTTGGCAGAATACTTCGCCTCTCGAAGACCAGCTCGATTATGTCGAGATCTTCAAGGATCTCGGCGTCGGCATCATGCAGCTGACCTACAATACCCAGAATTATTCCGGTGCCGGTTATCTGGAAGAAAACGACAGCGGCCTGACCGGATTTGGCAAGGAAGTGCTATCTGAGATGAACCGAGTCGGCATATTGTGCGATCTCAGCCATGTCGGCGACAAGACCAGCGCCGATGTCATCGCGCAGTCCAAAAGCCCGGTTTGCATCTCCCATGTCCTGCCGCGCGCCCTGCGCGACGTGAAGCGCAACAAGCCGGATGAATTGTTTACCGCCTGCGCGGAAAAGGGCGGCCTCATCGGCATCAGCCTGTTTTCGCCGGGTCTCGCTGCCGGCAATGATGCGACCGTCGACGACTATCTCGACGCCATGGCGTACATCATCAATCTTGTCGGTGAAGATCATGTCGGCGTCGGTACGGATTTTTCGCTCGATCGGCCGCGTCCCGGCCCGTGGCTGCTCTGGGCCAACAAGGACAAGGGGACGGCCCGAAAGCTGACCGAATTCGGCAGTGTCAAGATCAACAAGCCTAAGGGCATCGAACGCATCACCGAGATGCCTAACCTGACGGCGCGTATGCTGGCGCGAGGTTGGAGCGAGGAACTGGTTCTGAAACTGTTGGGCGGCAACTGGCTGAGGGTTCTGGACAAGGCCTGGACGCCGACGGTGTGACTCCCGGCATCATGATGATCAAGGCCGGATGGCCGGCCGGGGATTATTGGGGCAGCGCTGCTGCCCATCAATTGGAGAGACTGACATGACGATACGCATGCAGAACAGGATGTCGCAGCTTTTGATTGGTGCGGGCGCGCTTGCCGCTGGTCTGGTCGCTTTCGTGGGCGGCGCGCAGGCACAGGATGCCGCAGTCAAGGGCACGGTCAACATCGTCGGTTTTTCCGGCGTGTTTGCCGACAATTATCACAAATTCGTCATTGAGCCCTTCAAGGCGAAGTATCCGGGCATCGATGTTACATATCAGCAGAGCAAGAACTCCGCCGAAACGTTGGCGCTGCTGACGCTGCAGCGCGACGATCCGAAGATCGACGTTTCGCTGATCGACGTGTCGGTCGCCATAAAGGCCAACAAGGAAGGCCTGTTTGCCAAGCTTGACCCGGCCAAGGTGCCGGCGCTGGCAGAGCAGCCGGAATGGGCGCGCCTCGACGGCGACAAGGCTGTCGCATTTTCGCAGGACAATCTGGCGATCCTTTATAACACCGACACGGTAAAAGAGCCGCCGACCAGCTGGAACGACCTGGCCGACCCGAAATACAAAGGTAAGATCGCTGCGAAGCTCGGCGATACCCGTGGCGTCATCCTGCTGCCGATCCTCAGCAAGCTGAAGGGTTCAAATTACAAGGACAGCATCGATCCGGGACTCGACATGCTCAAGGAGATCGCTCCCAACGTTTCGACCTGGGAACCGGCACCGGATTGCTACGCGGTGATCCAGAGCGGCGAAGTCGATCTGTCGATCTGCTGGAACGGCCGTGCGCAATACCTGCATGACACGCAGGGCGGCAAGATCGCCGTCTCAGCGCCCAAGGAAGGCTCGATCGGCCAGACCAACACCATCGGTCTCGTTGAAAAGTCGAAAAATGCCGACGCCGCGCAGCTGTTCATCAACTACGCACTGGGCACGGAAGCCCAGGCGACTTTCGCCGAAAAGAGCTTCTATGGCCCGGTGAATGCCAAGGTGACGCTGCCGGATGCCGTCGCTGCCCGCATCTACGGCTCCAAGGAAGCGCAGGCCGCGCAGATGTCGCTCGACTGGAATTTCATTGCCGAAAAATATTCGGCCTGGATCCAGCGCATTAACCGCGAAGTCATCGCGCTCAACTGATAGACCCAAGGAAACGGACGCCAATGGCTGATCATCACGTCACGATCGAAAATCTCGTGAAGACCTATCCCGGCGCCCACAAGCCATCGGTGGACCATGTCAGTCTCTCGCTGCCGCGCGGCGAGATGCTGGCCTTGCTCGGTCCTTCCGGCTGCGGCAAGACAACCATCCTGCGCATGATCGCCGGCCTGGTCGCACCCTCGTCGGGCGCGATCCGGCTGGGCGACAGGGATGTATCATCCATACCAGTTTACAAACGCAACATGGGCATGGTGTTCCAGGCCTATGCGCTATTCCCGCACATGACGGTCGCACAAAACGTCTCGTTCGGGCTTGAGATGCGCAAGATCGGCCGTGCTGAGCGCGAAGAGCGCGTCAGAAAAGCACTCGATCTCGTCAAGCTAACCGGTCTCGGCGACCGCAAAACCAGCCAACTGTCCGGTGGCCAGCAGCAGCGCGCCGCCATTGCCCGCTCGCTCGTGATCGAGCCGGAACTGCTGTTGTTCGACGAGCCGCTCTCCAATCTCGATGCTAAGCTGCGCGACGAGATGCGTGACGAAATCCGCGATATCCAGACCCGCACTGGCGTCACCGCCATTTTCGTCACCCACGATCAGGATGAGGCCCTGTCTATGGCGGACCGGCTGGCGGTGATGTCGAACGGCAAGCTCGAGCAGATCGGCACGCCGCGCGAAATTTTCGATCGGCCGCAGACGGATTTTGTCGCCTCGTTCATCGGCGCCGGAACGGTGTTTCAGGGCAAGGTCACGGTGCCTGGAGTGGCGGCCGTCGATGGGCTGTCCCCGCTTCATTTTGAGGGCAATGCAGCAGTCGGTTCGACCGTCAAGCTGATGATCCGGCCACACCGGCTCGTTGTTTCCGACGACGCGAAGCAGCCGAACCGGTTTTCCGGCACGGTTGAGAACATCGTCTATCGCGGCCAGATGCTGACGCTCAACGTCCGCAGTGGCGACGTCCTGCTCCAGGCCGACCTGCCGACCCATGCCGGTGCCTTGCCAGACAAGGGCGATGCGGTTTCGCTGACGGTTGCGCCGAAAGACGTGACGCTGATCGGGCAGGTGACTTCATGAGCACAGCTACCGCTCAATCGACCGTCGTGGGATCGTCCCAGGCATCGCGCGGCATCCTTCTCATGTTGCTCCTGCCAGGGCTGATCGCGCTGGTCATTACCTTTATCCTGCCGCTGATCTGGTTGCTACGCGCCTCCTTCGCGTCATCGACGATCGGCGCGTTCAGCGGAGGCGACTGGACGGTGCAGTCCTACACAGCCGTGTTGTTCGATCCGTTCTACTGGCGCGTGGCGTGGAACACGCTCTTACTCGGCTTCAACGTCGCGCTTTTTGCCGTCATCCTCTCCTTTCCGATCGCGCTGTTTCTGGCGCGTAGCGAAACCCGGTTCCGCGGCGTTCTGACGGCGCTCGCCGTTGCGCCGCTTCTCACCTCCTCTGTGGTGCGCACCTATGGCTGGATGGTCATCCTCGGCGATCGTGGCGTCATCAACAGCACGCTGCAATCGCTGTCGTTGACAGATGGTATCATCCGCCTAACCAACAACAGTTTTGGCGCAACTGTGGCGCTGGTCGAAATCCTGATGCCTTACGCCATTCTCGCCATGCTTAGCGGTTTCGGCCGGCTTAACACGCAGCTGGAGGAAGCGGCGGCCATGCTTGGCGCCAATCGCGTCAAAGTGTTCCTGCGCGTCATTCTGCCACTCAGCCTTCCCGGCGTACTGACGGCAGCGTTGCTCGTCTTCGTGCTGGCGATTTCGTCCTTCGTGACACCACGGCTGATGGGGGGAGGGCGTGTCTTCGTGCTCGGCACCGAAGTGTTCAACGAGGCTACGGTGACGCTCAACTGGCCACTGGCGGCGGCGCTTTCGGTCATACTGCTGGTGCTGTTTTCCAGCATCATTCTCATTTACCAGCGCGCCCTGCGCGCGCTCGAACCGTGAGGCCGGCCATGCAGAGCAACAACCGCCTCGGCAGCATCGCCTGGACCACGCTGATCACGCTGCTTTACGTCTTTCTGCTGGCGCCGATCATCGTCGTGTTCATAATCTCGTTCGACACGCGGCAGTATCTGGCTTTTCCGCCGGAAAGCTGGTCGTTCGGTTCCTATGTCAAAGTCTTTGAAAATGCCAAGTTCATCTCGGCCTTCTGGCGCAGCCTGATCATCGGCAGCATCGTCGGCACGACGGCAGTCGTTGCCGGTATGCTGCTGTCGCTGTCGCTGGTCCGTTACCGCTTTCGTGGCAAGGGGGCGGTCAATTTTCTCATTCTGGCGCCGTTTCTGGTGCCGCATATCGTGCTGGCGGTCGGCATCATGCTGGTCATTTCGCCACTCGGCCTGCTCGACACCTATCCCGGCATCGTGCTAGCCCATCTCGGCATCACCATTCCCTATACAGTGCGCACGATCACCATGAGCCTGATGGCCGTGGATACGCGGGTGGAGGAGGCGGCTCTGGTGCATGGCGCTTCGCCATGGATGGTGTTCTGGCGCATTACGCTGCCGCTGGTGCGGCCGGGCCTGATTGCCGGCGGTGTCATCGCTTTCCTGATCTCCTTCGACGAGGCGACGATTTCGCTGTTCATTGTTTCGGTGAAGGCTTCTACGCTTCCGACCGAAATCTATCACTATCTCGAATATTCCACCGATCCGCAGATTGCGGCTCTGTCCGTCGTGCTGATCCTGATCTCGATCGGCGTCGTTGTGCTGGTCGAGCGGCTGATCGGTCTGCGAAAGGCGTTGTGACATGCTGGTCGAAACACGGGCAGGAATTGTCGAAGGGTTTGAGGAAAACGGTTACGGCGTGTTCCTCGGTGTGCCCTACGCCGCACCGATCACACGGGAGCGACGGTTTGCGGCACCGCAGCCGGTCGAGCCATGGGCAGGAGTGCGCGCAGCCAAAACCCTGAGCCCGGTCTGCCCGCAGATACCGACCTATGGTCCAGTCGGTAAGTCGGCGGCCTCCAAGCTCGAATTCGGCACGGATTTCCTCACCGTCAACATCCGCACGCCATCGCTTGAAGGTTCTGCCCCAGTTCTGGTGTGGATTCATGGCGGGGGATATGCCGTCGGATCAGCCAATGAAACCGTGCTGCAGAGCGGCGCCTTTGCGGCGAGCGGCATTGTTGAGGTCACCGTCAATTACCGGCTAGGCGCGCTTGGTTTCCTGCATCTCAACGATGGCTCGCCGGACAATCGCGGCCTGCTCGACCAGATCGCAGCGCTTGAATGGGTGCGCGACAATATTGCCGCCTTCGGTGGTGATCCTGCGTGTGTGACCTTTTCCGGCCGCTCGGCCGGCGGGTTCTCGATTGCCGCCGTAATGGCCATGCCGGCCGCCCGTGGGCTGTTCTCCAGGGCGATGCCGCAAAGCGGCGCCAGCACCGCTATTTCCACGATGGATGATGCGCAAAAACTCAACCGGCGCATGCTCGACTATCTGCAGGTGGGCGAAGATGAACTGAGGACAATCGACTTCGAACGGCTGCTCATCGCCCAGGGTGATCTTTGCAACGAGTCATACGGGCGCCACGATTTCGACAGAGACGGTTCCGCCGCCATGTTGGGTGTACCTTTCGTGCCTGTGATCGATGGCATCTGTTTGCCACGCCACCCGGAACAAGCGGCATTGCACGGAGAAACAGCGCCCGTGCCGATGATGATCGGCTGCACCACCGGCGAATATGTCACTCACGCAACTGCCCAGCCGGAGATGGATTTCGAGATCGCCGCACGTCTTCTGCACGAGCGCGTCGTGCCAATGGGACTGTCGGGCGCAGAAATTGTTGCACGGTACTGCAAGGCCCTGCCGGTTCATTCGCCGCGCGGCATCTGGCGGGCGGTCGCTGGCGATCTGGTGTTCCAGAACCCGACCACGCGGTTTGCGCGGCTACATAGTGCAAGCCAGCCCGTCTATAAATATCTCTACGGTGCAATCGAAGCCGATGAACTCGGTGCACCACACGGCGCTGAAGTCGGCGAGGTCTGGTACCGCGATGGCATGGATGTCAGCCATCTGCCGGCTCGGCAGGCCGTAACCGATCCTGTGTTTGCACGGCGGTTGCATGACGTATGGGCGTCGTTCATTCGCGACGCTTCCCCCAAGACAAAAGCGGGAGATTGGCCGGCCTATACCGCATCGGAACCACAGGTGCTTCAGATGGCGGATGGCATGTTTCGGATCGTTGCCGATCCGTTTGATAACCGTACCACTCTCTGGCACACGGAACTGGCATAGATCGGCATCTGTCGGCCATGGCCGTCGACATTTCATCGCAAGGGTATTTGAATGATCCCCGATTATCTTGATACCCGGCAACTGGAAGCCTTCGTTGCGGTCGTTTCGATCGGCAGTATGACAGGGGCGGCCAAGGCGCTGGGGAAATCCCAACCCGTGGTAACACGCCTGATACAGGATCTTGAAAAGGAGGTCGGCTTTGTCGTCCTTCACCGAAACGGTCCGCGTATCGCACCGACCGAACAGGGGGTTGCCCTCTTTTCGCAGGCGGAATTGTTTCTCAGCGGTTTGAGAACCATCAGCGAGCGGGCACGCACGATCGGGTCCGCGATACCAAGACCCATCGAAATCGCGTCTATTCCGTCCTTGGCGTCAAGTGTTCTGCCATTGGCGCTGAGCAGTCTCCCACCCGACATGCTGCCCGGGCATATTCATTTGCAGAGCACGTCTGCAGAAAATGTCGTGCAGGCGGTGGTGGCGCGCTCGGCCGATATTGGCATCGCCAGTCTGCCGCTAGATAATCCGGGTATCGAGGTTCATTGGGTGGGTGAGGTTCCCTGTGTCGCCGTGGTTGCCGATGGCGATCCGCTTGCAACGGCAGGCGTGGTTGCAGCAGAAGACCTGCGCGATCGCCGCCTGATCATGTCTGCAAATCCCTATCGTCTGCGCATGCGGATCGATCAGGCGCTGGAGCATCATGCCATTACGCCTAAGTTAATCATCGACAGCAATGCGACCTATGTGTCCCTTGCACTAGCCAGGACGGGCGTCGGCATAGCCCTTGTGGAATCCGCCACGCTCGCTGGCCTGCCCGTCACCGGGGTGAAACTTGTGCCGCTCGGCTTCCATGTGCCGTTTTATTTTGGTGTCGTCACGGCGTCAGGTCGCCCCATGGCACCAGCCATCGCCCGCCTAATTGACGTTATCGAGGAATGCGCACGAAGCATCCCCGGCTTCGTACGCAGTGCCGGTGGCGAAGTGGCCGATGGCGCCAAATGATTGGCTCGAATGAAAGCTCTAAAGGAGCTTGAAACCCAATCGACGGGCAATGTGGGTCAACAAATCGCGCCCTTTCAGCGCCGCCTTGTCGGCGACACGGGCCGCAACCACTTCGCTCCAGCCGCGTACCGCCATCCCCTGGCCTTTCTGGAAAATGCGCAGGGTATCATCATAGTCTGCGAGTGCCGCGTCGCGACTGGTCTCACCATACTGTTCGCGATGCAGCACGGCGGATTGCGGCAGCCTCGGCTTGATATCGGTCTTGATGCTCGGGTCGGGATAACCGACGGTCATGCCGAATACGGCGAATGCTTCCGCGGGCAGGTTCAGCAACGCCGCCACCTCGGCGGGATGGTTGCGCATGCCTCCGATATAGCAGGTCCCAAGGCCAATGGATTCCAGCGCGACCAGCGCGTTTTGGGCCGCGAGCGCTGCATCGACCGATGCCAACAAAAAGCTTTCGAGATAATCCAGCCCTTCGCCGGAATTGCCGTGTTTCACGGTGATCTGCCGCAGGCGCGACAGGTCGGCGATCCAGAGCAGAAACAACGGCGCCGACAGAATCTGCGGGTTCGGCGTGGCCAGATCGGCAAGGGCCGCGCGGCGCTGAGGGTCGGTGACCGCGACCACGCTCCACGCCTGCAGGTTTGATGAACTGGGGGCCGACTGCGCCGCTGCGATGGCGATGTGCAGGATGTCATCAGGCACTGGCTTCGGCAAGTAGGTCCTGACCGTCCGGTGCGAGAGGATAGCGTCCAAACTATCGGTCCATTCGCCCGGTTCGAAGCGCTGCTCGGTTCCGTAGCGGCTGTGGAGGAGGTCTCGTGCGGGGTTTTTCTGCTCGGTTATCGGGGATGAGCCTAGGAACATGTTTCCTACCAAATTTAAGGGTGATCAAAACGCTCGTATAATGCTGGGATGCGGCCCCTGAAAGGGGGCGACTGGCCGCTATTCTGCTGCGGCCACCGCATCTTGTAAACGCAGGCCAAGAAGCTCCAGGCATTACCGCCGGCGACAAGCCGCTGCTCCGCAATGTTCGATCCGACTTCCGCCAAGCTGGCCCGCAGGCTGTCGCGCCGCAGCGTCCGCAACTATCGAGAAGAAGCTGCGTGCTTTCAGCGACAGGCAGGCATGCGACACGCGGAAGCTGCTCCATTCGTGATGCAGACGCTAAACCGGCTCGTTTGGAGTGCTACATAACTGTGAACGTTTCACGGTACTTGGGTAGACCCTTTGCGGCTGCTTTTTATGTTCTTCTGGACGATGTGAGAAATGCGAATGTGTAAGGCGGCCGACAAAACAGCCGGCACCTGAACCGCGCCACTTATCCTATTGAAGTTGATTGCCGGCGCGTGTACGTCACACGGCCTCTCGACGCAGACGCATGACACCGCTGATGCGATGTTCAACGAAGAGGATATCGACGTTTGGGCTAGCCAGCACGCTCATCTCCAACCTGCACTTGTCCATCTAGTGCTGTACAAAGATGATCCGCTATACGGTGATCTTCAGATGATGCCGGGGGAACCGGGTTTCCTTACGGTGGACTGAGCCGCCGCGATCGCTGCCGCGGCAGAAGGGCTGTCAATCGCCAGGACCCAAGGGCTTCGATTTCCGTCGAAGCGAGGGCGGGGCGAGATGTTGGAGAGCAGACGACCGGAACCCAAGCGACGGCTTTTCTCAAGCAGGTACTTGCCAAAGCAAGTGCGATTACTGCAAACGAACCTCACCGAAAGGAGATGGGTTCACAAGCGCTTAGCTGAGCGATCAGCGCCGACCTTCGACAGCGGCGCGCAGGTGGCTGCGCGAAATGCCGAGGTCGCTAAGCGAGCGGTCGTCAAGAGCGGAGAGCTCTCGAATGGCACGACGATTTTCGAGGTAGTTTTTGAGCTTACTGCGAAGTTGCATGGCGTTGTTTCCTAATGGGACGATTTGTTGCAGCTAAAATAGGCATTAGAACGCTCGATGAGAATGCATTTGCCTGCATAGGAGGCATTCAAAAACGTGAGCCACCCGCTGCATAAGCGCGCGAAATCGTCGCCATACAGAAACGCTATGGCGATAGAACGCAGTTGTGTTGGCCAAACCCGGAGACTTGAACCTAGTCTGCTTTAATGCTTGCGGAATGCAGGCCAAGAAGAACCGAAAAACGGCATACGCGACCGGCATAAGCCGGCACGGTCATCCGAACACGGAGTGGGAACATGACACATACGTTTACACGCAGAATGCTTTGCATTTCTACCGCCATCCTCGCGATCGCCGGCGGGGCCTCCTTACCTATCTCTATTGCCCACGCTGCCGATGCGATTAAGCTCGGTATCGTCGCTCCGATGAGCGGCCCCAATGCGCGCTACGGCGGTTTCTCCATGCATGGCGCTGAACTGGCCGTCAAGGATATCAATGACGCCGGCGGCATCAACGGCATGAAGATCGAACTCTTCAACGCCGATAGCCAGGGCACTCCGGTCGAGGGCGTTTCCGCAACCCGCCGCCTGATTGACCAGGATGAAGTCAGCTTCATCATCGGCGACGTTTCGAGCTCCGTGACGCTCGCGATGCAGCCGGTCGCGGAAGACGCGGAAGTGCTGCTTTTGAACGCTGCATCCTCGAACCCCAAGATTACCTACCAAGCTGGTGTGGGTGGTTTCAAATGGACCTTCCGCAACTACCCGACCGATGAAAACCGGGCACTGGTCGTCGCCAAGTACGCGGCCGAACAACGCGGTTTCACAAAGTTCGCTGTGCTGTCCGTCGACAGCGACTACGGTCGCTCTGCCGTCACTTTCACCAAGAAGTACCTGCCGGACTTCAAGGGCGAGATCCTGAGTGAGGACTACTATAAGGAAGGCGAAGTCGACTTCCGCAGCGTGCTTGCCAAGATCCGCGACAACGGCGCCCAGGCGATCATCATGTACGGTCTCGCCGACACGACCCCGATCATCGCTCGCCAGATGCTCGAGCTTGGTCTGGCGGGCAAGGTCACGTTGATCGGCAATGGCGAGTTTAATACCGAGAAGACCATCAAAGCTGCTCCGAAGGCGATGGAGGGCGCTGTCGAGGCCGCTGCCTGGCTGCCGCAGTACGACTCTCCCGCCAGCAAGGCATTCGTCGAAAAGTTCACGGCCGCCTATAACGAGGCTCCGAACAATCACGCCTATGTCCACTGGGATACCGTCAACCTGCTCGCCCAGGCGATCAAGGAGGCCGGAAGCGCAGACAAGGATGCTGTGCGCGAGGCTCTCTCCAAGATCAAGTACAAGAGCCCTGTCGGTGACGTCACGTTCGACGACCACAATCAGGCCCGCCTGCCGATGATCCTTCTGCAGATCGAAAACGGCACGCCGAGCATCAAGGGCGCCTACACCGCCGAGATCCAGTACCCCGCGAACTAATTTAGAGCTGAAGGGGTACAACCATGTTCTCGACACTTCTCGAGCAGGTGGTGAACGGCATCGTCACGGGATCCGTTTACGCTATCGTCGCCGTCGGCATGACCATGATCTTCGGTGTGCTGAGAGCTATCAACTTCGCTCATGGCGAATACTACATGCTCGGAACGTTCGGGGCATGGTTCGCCATCGACTATCTGGGTCTTTCCTATGAGGCATCGATCGTGGTCGGCGTTCTGTCGACCGTGGTCGTGGCCTACGTGGTCGGCCAGTTGGTTATGCGCCGAATGGTGGGGGCGCCGGCGGAATCTGGTGTGCTCGCCACCCTCGGTGTCGCACTGATCCTCCAGAATACCGTCATTTTCGTCTTCGGCGGAGGCTACAAGTTCTTTGCAGGCGGCTATATCGAGCCCGTCTCGATCCTTGGCTTCACGTTGGCCGAACAGCGCATCATCATTCTCATCGTCTGCCTGCTGGTCTTTATCGGTCTGGAACTGATGGTCACCTACAGCCGTCTCGGAATGGCCATGCGTGCCGTCTCGCAGAACGTGGAATGCTGTGGTGTCGTCGGGATCGACGTCCCTCAGGTGGTGCTGCGCACCTTTATTCTCGGTGCTGCGCTTGCGGCACTCTCAGGTGTGCTGACCGCTCCGGTGAACGTCAGCGTCTACGGCGGCATGGGTGAACTCATCACGTTCAAGACGCTACCGATCATCATCATGGGCGGTCTTGGGAACGTGCGCGGCACCTTCGTCGCTGCCATGATCCTTGGCATCGCCGAGAGCCTCGTCGCCACCTACATCGGCTTGCAGTACCGCGACACCGTTGGTTTCGCGACGCTGATCCTGATGCTGATGTGGCGTCCGCACGGCCTGTTTTCGACGCAGGCACGCTTCTAGAAGCCGCGCCCGCCGAACCCTCTCGAACTCTGAGGACCCTAAATGTCTCTCACTGACACCGCACCACAGACACGCCGCCGCGATCTGCGCATTCCGCTTGCCGCAATCCTGGTCGTGGTGGCGCTGGCAGCACCGTTTATCGGGACGCGCTACGTCACTCATTCGCTGATCATCGCCCTGATCTTCATGCTTCCCGCCCACGGTTTGAACCTGCTGGTCGGGTACACCGGACTCCTATCGCTCGCCCAGGCTGCCTTCTTCGGCATCGGCGCATACACTGCAGGTCTGCTCGCCGTTCACTACGAAACGCCGTTCTATGTGAACCTGCTTGCGGCAGGCATCGTGTCTGGTCTCCTGGCGTTCCCGCTTGGCATCCCGGCCCTGAGGTTGCGCGCCACCTCCTTTGTGATGTGTACGCTCGGCTTCGTGATCATCGGCCAGGCCATCGCCAAGAACTGGATCTCGCTTACCCGAGGGGATATGGGCCTGTCAGGCATTCCTAAGCCCTACTTCGAACTCGGTCCGCTTTCCTTCTCGGTCACAGGCACCACGAACTTCTACTATCTCGCACTTGCGGTTGCCGCGATTGGAACCCTCGCAGCGTGGGCGATCGTACGGTCGCCGGCAGGTCGCAACATGGTCGCCATCCGTGAGAACGAGACCCTGGCGGAATCCCTCGGCGTGCCGACCTGGCGCTACAAACTGATCGTCTTCATGATCAGCGCCGCGTTCGCTGGGGTCGGTGGCAGCCTCTACGCCCACTACCTCACCGTCGTCAGCCCGCTGACGTTCCAAATGTACTACTCTACGACGATGCTCATCATCGTGCTGGGTGGCGGAGCGGGGATGATCTCCGGCACCGTTTTCGGCAGCCTGTTGTTCGTCGGCCTGACGGAAGCCCTGCGTGTGGCACCGGAAGTGCGCATGATCGCGTACGGTTTTTGCCTTCTCGTCCTCGTCTTCTGGTTTAAGAAGGGTTTTGCTCCTCTGATCAACCGCTTCTGGAATGCTGTCGGAGGTTCGAAATGAACGCGCACCTCCCAATCCTCGAGATCAACAACCTCAGCAAGTCCTATGGTGCTGTGAAGGCGGTCAATGACGTCAGCATGTACATCAACCGCGGCGAGATCGCGGGATTGATCGGACCGAATGGATCGGGCAAGTCCACATTCTTCGACTGCAGCACTGGTCTTGCACGTCCGGACACCGGCAAGGTCGTCCTCGACGGTCAGGACATCACGGGATGGTCCCTGAACCGCATCGCCCGGGAGGGTCGCATGCTTCGGTCCTTCCAGAAGACGGTCACGTTCAAAGCCCTCGACGTGGAGGAGAACCTGATCATCGCCGGACAGATGTTCACCTTTCCGACGCTGGCTTCGACCTTCGGTCTCGGCAAGCTTTCCCGCAGCCGCATCGCAGGTCTTCGCGAGCGGGCGCGGGAACTGATCAAAATGGCGGGCCTGTGGGATGTCCGGCACCAGCCTGCGGGAAACCTGTCCGGTGGCCAGCAGAAGCTGATCCAGTTCGCATCCATGCTCATGCCGGAGCCGAAACTCATCCTGCTCGATGAACCGATGGCAGGCATCAACCCGAAGATCATCGAGCGCGTAGTCGACACCATCCAGTATGCGAACAAGTCGCTTGGCGTGAGCTTTCTCGTCATCGAACACAATATCGATGTTGTGACCAGCATCTGCCAGCGCGTCGTCGTTCTCGACCAGGGCACCAAGCTCGTAGAGGGCTTGCCGCAAGAGATCATCCAGGACCAGCGCGTAAGGGAGGCCTATCTTGGTGGCTGACAGCAACATTACCATCCGAGGCCTGCGCGCGGGCTACGGCAACCTCGACATTCTCAATGGCGTCGATCTCGATATTCCAGCGGGGCAGTTCGTCGCGCTCATGGGACCAAACGGGGCAGGCAAGTCGACGCTCCTCAAGACGCTCTACGGCATGACCACTATCAAGGAAGGCGGCATCGACTGGCGCGGCAAGGACATTGCCGGGTACAAGTCGCGGGCGATCCTGGGCGAGGGGATCTCTTTTGTTCCACAGGGACGCTGTAACTTCCCGGTCATGACCGTGGACGAAAACCTCCAGATGGCCGCCTACACAATCCGGGATGCGAAGGTAAAGGCGGATCGCGACTATGTCTACGATCTGTTTCCGATCCTGAAGACGCGGCGGTCGACGCTAGCTGGCAACATGTCGGGTGGCGAGCAGCAACTGCTGGAAGTCGCGATGGCGGTTCTACAGCGGCCGAAAGTCCTGCTCGTCGATGAGCCTTCCGTCGGCCTGTCTCCCGCCGCGATCGGGATTGTGTTCGATGAGCTGCTGCGGCTGCACGCCGACGGCATGACGATCCTGCTGGTCGAGCAAAACACGAAGAAAGCCATGGAAGTGGCTCAACGGGCCGTAATTCTTCGCCTTGGCAAGGTGATCTGGGATGGTGCGCCCACGGGCATCACACATGATGAACTCGGCGAGCTGTTCCTGACAGGAAAAATGCGCGGCGAGCTTGAAGCCGCGCATTGACGACGTTTCAGCACACAACAATTCGAGGAAGTTTCTATGAGCACTTTCGTGCCTGCATCCCGCGTCTCCAGGATCAGGATCTCTCCGAGTACGGCGGCGGCCGCTCGAGCCCGTGAGTTGAAGGCTGCAGGCCGAAACATTGCCGACCTGACCGTAGGGGAGCCCGATTTCGACACGCCGGAAGACGTGAAGGCTGCGGCTCACGCGGCGATCGACCGCGGCGAAACCAAATACACCTCCGTGAACGGCACGCCGGCTCTGCGCAAGGCCATTATCGGCGACTTCGGCAAACGCGTCGGCATCCAGTATGCCGACAACGAGATCTGTGTCGGTGGCGGAGCAAAACAGATTTTGTTTCTCGCATTGATGGCAAGCCTGGAAAATGGTGCAGAAGTTATTATTCCCGCGCCATACTGGGTGTCGTACCCGGACATGGTCATCGCCAACGAAGGGACGCCTGTCGTCGTCGCTTGCCCAGAGGAAACCGGGTTCAAGCTGACCGCGGATGCACTTGAGAAGGCGATCACGCCGAAGACCTTGTGGCTCATCCTCAATGCCCCGTCGAACCCGACCGGGGCCGCATACGATGTGGCAGAACTGAAGGCGATCGGCGACGTTCTTCTGCGCCATCCGCATGTCATGGTGCTGTCGGACGACATCTATGACCAGGTCTGGTTCAGGAACGAGCCGATGAAGACGCTCGTGGCAGTCGTTCCCGAGCTCAAGGATCGAGTCCTTCTGACCAACGGTGTGTCAAAGTCCTATGCGATGACCGGATGGCGGATCGGTTACGGAGCAGGACCGTCGGCGCTCATCGCAGCGATTAACAAGCTCCAGTCGCAAATGTCATCCTGCCCGTCATCGGTCAGCCAAGCGGCCGCCGCCCATGCGCTTGCCAGCGACCAGAAATTCGTTTCGGACAGCGTTTCCGTCTACAAGCAGCGCCGCGATTACGCCTGCGACCGCCTCAACGCCATTCCGGGCCTTTCCTGCAGGGTGCCGGACGGTGCGTTCTATCTCTATCCCAGCTGCGCGGGCGTAATCGGCAAGAGGACCCCAGACGGAAAGCTCATCGAAAATGATCTCGATTTCGTCCTCTATCTTCTCGATGGCGTAGGAGTCGCCGCGCTCCAGGGAGCGGCATACGGACTTTCTCCCTACTTCCGGATTTCGTTCGCCACATCGATGGACGTGATAGAGGATGCGTGCAACCGGATCGAGCAGGCGGTGGCCGGTTTGGTGTAGGCTTCATCTTAACGGCGGGGAGGGCTTGCTAAGGTTCGTCCCGTCGTCCTACGTTCTCTGTCAAAAAGCGGGGAACAATGAGCGTAGACTTCAAGAAACTCAGAAGCTTCGTCAAGATCATCGACACGGGAAGCGTGTCTCGCGCCGCCAGTATCTTGCGTGTCGCGCAACCCGCATTGTCGCAGCAGATCGCTTCGCTCGAACAGCATTTCAAGCACCAGCTCCTGATCCGCAGTAATGTTGGCATCACGCCAACCGAGGCTGGCCTCATTCTGTACCGCCACGCCCAACTCATGCTCAAGCAAATCGAGCAGGCGCAGATTGACATAGACCAGTCCGCAAGGTCGGTTTCAGGGCGCGTTTCTATAGGTCTTGCGACCTATTCCTCCTCGAGCGCATTGTCCCTGCCGCTCATCAAGGAGATGCGGGCACGTTTTCCTGATATCACGGTCCATATCAACGACAGCTTCGGGCACATTCTGAGCGAGTTGATCATGACAGGTAAGATGGACATGGCGCTGATCTATACCTCAGATCCTATCAAGGGCGTAAATCTCCAACCCTTGTTTCGTGAAGAAATGTATCTCGTTTCTCCTGCAAATACCGTGTTTCCAGGTCGATCCGGAGATGCCTTGCCGCTGTCGGTTGTCGACGGGTGCCCTATGCTGCTTCCCAGTAAGTCGCATTTCCTGCGCCGTCTCATCGACGATGCGCTTGGCAGGGCGCGCGCCAAACCCGATGTCATCTCGGAACTGGAATCGGTGCCCGCGTTACAAGCAGCGGTTCTCGATGGCCTCGGATCGACGATCCTGCCGGCATCGCTCGTTTCGAACTCGGCCGGCTTTCAAGGTGCCCAGTTGCATCCGCTCAACAAGCCGGTGATCGACGCCACGGTCTCGCTGTGCACATCGGATCATCTGCCGTTATCCGAACCCGCGTTGGCAGCGCGTTCGGTCCTTCTTGATATCGTTTCCAAAATGCAGGGCGGGCGCCGGCCGGGCATTCGCGCATTGTGAGGTCATGCAAATATGACGCCGGCTTGTCATAAGCAAACCCTATAGCGGCAGAATGTAGTTGTGTTGGCAAATTCAAGCCGAACTCTCCTAACCTCCCCCCAGTGAACGGACCTGGCCAATGGGTCCGCAAAGCAGCGCCAAAGCTGCAAAGGTCGCTCCGAGGGAAACAATGGCAAAACTGGCTTTCGATACTGGCGGTACTTTCACCGACTTCGCACTGCTTGATGACAGCGGCGAACTTCATCTTCACAAGGTTCTCAGCACCCCGAAGAACCCGGCAGAGGCCGTCGTGCAGGGCGTTTCCCAACTTCTGGAAAAGCATGCCGCGACGATCTCAATCGATCGGTTGCAGGTGCTCGGCGCAACGACCGTCGTCACGAACGCTGTTTTGGAGCGAAAGGGTGTCGAGACCGGCTTCGTTACCACCGAAGGTTTCCAGGACATGCTGCGGATCCGCAACGAGGGCCGCTACGATCTCTACGATCTGAACATCAAGTATCCCGATCCGTTGGTCACCCGCCAGAACAGCTTCGGCGCCGAAGAGCGCATCGCAGCCGACGGCGCGGTGATGACGGAACTCAAGGAGGAGACGGTTCGCGAGATCGCGGGTCGCCTCAAGGAGAAGGGTATCCGCTCCGTCGCCATCTGCCTTCTGCACGCCTACAAGTATCCTCAACACGAAAAGCGCGTTGCCGCTCTTCTGCGCGAGGAGAACCCGGACATTTTCGTTTCGCTCTCTTCGGAAGTCTGCCCGGAAATGCGCGAGTTCGATCGCGCGTCCACGACAGTCGTCAACGCCTACACCCGGCCGCAGATGGCAGGCCACGTCGCCCATCTGGAACGTGAGTTCGCCGAGAAAGGCATCGATCGCCAGGTGCTCTGGATGACCTCTTCGGGCGGTCTGGTTCCGAGCCGTCGCGCAGCCGAGCTTCCGGTGCGCCTGATCGAATCCGGTCCGGCCGCGGGTGCCGTGGCTGCCGCCGAATTCGGTCGCACCGCCGGCGAAAACAGCGTTCTTTCGTTCGATATGGGTGGCACGACCGCGAAGCTCTGCCTCATTCCCGATGGCGAGCCCAATGTCGGCACCGATCTCGAAGTCGCACACTACCAGCGCTTCCGCAAGGGCTCCGGCTTTCCGCTCAAGATTCAGTCGATCCAGATGATCGAGATCGGCGCGGGCGGTGGCTCGATCGCCGCCAAGAACCCGCTTGGCCTGCTCGATGTCGGCCCGCATTCGGCCGGCGCGATGCCAGGGCCGGCTGCCTACCAGCGTGGCGGTACCCAGCCGACTGTCACCGACGCCGACATCCTCCTCGGTTACATGGGCACGGAATCCTTCGTCGGCGGCTCCTTCAAGGTCTCCAAGGACGCAGCATACGAGGCAATGTCGAAGCTCGCGACGTCGCTCGATGTTTCCGTCGAACGCTGCGCCTGGGGTATCCACGATCTCGTCAACGAATCCATGAGCAAGGCGGCTGCCATGCACGCTACGGATCTCGGCGTCGATCCGCGCTCGTTGCCGATGGTGGCCTTCGGTGGTGCCGGTCCGGTGCACGCTTACGGCATCGCCCGCAAGCTCGGCATTTCCCGCGTCATCTGCCCGACGGGTGCCGGCGTATCCTCGGCGATCGGCCTTCTGATCGCTCCCGTGGCAGTCGATCTTTCGGCAAGCCATCCAATGGCGCTTGAAAACTGGGATGTGGATGCCATGAACCGCCTGCTCGACGATCTGTCGGGGCAGGGCGCCGAGGTGGTATCTGCCGCCGGTGTGCCGAAGGAAACCATCACCAACCGCTACACGGTCGACATGCGCCACGTCGGTCAGGGCCACGAGATCACCGTCGTCCTGCCGGATCGCAGCCTGCAGAAGGGCGCGTTTCTCACCGAACTCAAGGCAAGCTTCTTCAAGCTCTACCAAGAACTGTTCGGTCGCACGGTTGCAGCGCCTCTGGAAGTCATCACCTGGCGCCTTCGCGCCAGCGGCGAGAAGGATCAGGTCACGCGCCCGCATGACGCCGTCGTCGCCGATGCCGGCAAGGGAAGCCGTCAGGTCTACTTTCAGGAGATCAACGGCTATGTCGAAACGACGGTCTACGATCACTACAAGCTGCCGGTCGGAGAAGCGGTCAAGGGACCTGCCATCGTCGAACAGCGTGAATCGACCGCGGTCGTCGGCCCGAGCGGCGTGTTCCACGTCGATGGCCACGGCAACCTCGTGATCAACATTCTCTAAGGGGCTCCAGATGTCGAAACCCGCTACCGATTTCAACGATCCGATCAATCTCCAGGTCATGTGGAACCGTCTTGTGTTCATCGCGGACCAGGCCGACAACGTCCTCGGCAAGACCGCATTCTCGCCGATCGTTCGCGAAAACCACGACTACGTGACCGTGCTTCTCGATGCCAAGGGGCAGGCGCTGGCGCAGTGCACCTGGTCCATCCCCGTCTTCATCACCTCGCTGCCGGCGGCCGCCCAGAAATACTTTCTGCCGAAATTTCCGGCTGAAAAGTTGGAGGAAGGTGATGTTCTGGCGACCAACGACCCGGAAATCGGAACGGGGCACCTGCCGGACGTGACGATGATCACGCCGATTTTTAAGAACGGCAAGGTTGTGGCCTATGCAGGCTCGATCGCACACCTTCCCGATATCGGCGGCGCGCCGCTACACTCTGAAGCAAGCGACATCTTCGCCGAAGGCATCCGCTTCCCGATCGTCAAGCTTCTCAAGAAGGGCGTTCCGAACGACGATATCTTTGACATCATCGAAGCGTCGGTCCGCATGCCTGTTGAAGTGCGCGGCGACCTGGAATCGATGATCGCGGCGAACAATGTCATGGGCCGTGAACTCGTCAAGTTCCTCGATGAGTACGGCCTTGATGACGTCGAAGGTCTGGCAGAGGCGATCCACTCACGTTCGGAAGCGCAGACCCGCAAGGCGATCCGCGAATGGCCGAACGGCGCCTACAGCGCCGAGGTTCTGTTGGACGGCTACGATGTCGACGTGACGCTGAAGGCGACGGTTCATGTCAGGGACGATTCCGTCCATGTCGACTACACAGGAACGTCCGATCAGGTTCTGCACTCGATCAACTGCCGCACGAACTATCGCTACGCTCACTCTGTCTATGCTTTGAAATGCCTGCTGGACTCCGAGACACCGAACAACGAAGGGTGTATCATTCCGATCACGGACGAGGCGCCGCTCGGATGTATCCTCAATCCCGAGGAATGGACCGCTGGCAACTCGCGTAACCTGATTGGTCACGTGATCCCGTCGTTGATCTTCAAGGCACTGGAAGGCATCGTTCCGGAGAAGGTGCTCGGCGACAGCGGCGGCGCGCCGATCTGGGCAGCCAACTGCGTCGGCCAACGCAATGACGGCAGCCAGTATTCATCGGTTCAGAACTTCCACGGCGGCCAGGGAGCACGCTCGGAGTTCGATGGACTGGATACGCTCAGCTTCCCATCGAACTGCAAGGTCACGGCAGTCGAGATGTTCGAGGTCGCCGTTCCTGCACTCATGGAGCGCAAGGAGCTTATCGCGGACTCCGGCGGTGCGGGCAAGCATCGCGGCGGCCTCGGCCAGCGCGTCATCTTGCGCAATCTCGGCCGTACGCCCATGAACATCTATCTCGCCTCCGAACGCGTCCGTCATCCGTGCTTCGGCGTGGTGGAAGGTCAAAGCGGTTCCGCGGGCAAGGTGCTCAAGGAAGGCAATCCACACTTCCCGAAGGGCAAGATTGTCCTGAAGACTGGAGAACGTCTGGAAGTGAATACGCCCGGCGGCGGTGGCTGGGGCAAGGCAAGCGAACGGTCGCGCGAACTCATCGAGCAGGATCTTGCCGAAGGACTGGTAACGCCGAATGCCGCCAAGGAAATCTTCGGCTACTCTGGCGCCGTTGCGGTCGCGGCGGAATAGGAGATACCGATGGCATTGCTTAAAGAAAAGATCGCTCTCGTGACGGGAGCAGGATCGGGTATCGGTCGCGAGACCGCCGTGCTTCTGGCAAGGGAAGGGGCAACCGTCGTGCTGACGGGCCGCCGCCTCGACCCTCTTCGCGAGGTTGCTGATCTAATCGAGAAGAACAAGGGCAAAGCGGTCGCCCGCGCGCTCGACATCGAATCCCGCCAGGCCATCTTCGACACGGTCAGATCAGTCGAGGAAGCGGTCGGTCCGATCGACATCCTCGTCAACAACGCCGGATCGGCCAGCAAGGTTCTCAACGCACGCTTCATCAGCGAGGAGGAGTGGAACTCGACGATCAACGTCAACCTGACGGCGGTGTTCAATCTCACGCAGGCGGTGCTTCCGGGAATGATCGCCCGCGAAGACGGCACGATCATCACCGTATCTTCGCTGGCGGTCGTCAATCCAAACCTTCTCGGCGGTGCGGCCTATGGTGCGGCCAAGGCGGGCGTGAAAAACTTCATGTCCTTCCTCCACAACACCTACCGCAACCAGGGCATTCGCTCGACGACGGTCCTGCCGGGCGAAACCAACACGCCCATTATGGACAACCGGGCACGGCCTCCGCTCAAGGAGGAGCGTGCCGTGATGATGGATCCCCTGGAGGTGGCGCGCGCTATCACGCTTTGCGCCACTCTCGGGAAGAGCGCCGTCATTCCCGAACTGCACATCTGCCCGGTTCGCATGCGTGACACCTCGGCGGACATTGAGATGGCCCGGTGGGTCGGGGCACCGGCCGATACGCCGGACATGCCGAAAATGAAATAAGGGAGAGGAAAATCATGAACGGAGCAAAGCTGCGCGCCCGTCTTGCGGCTGGTGAAGCGATCAGTATGTTTACGCCGCACCACACGAATTCGGGGCTCTCTGCCCGTCTCATCGAACTGGGTGCCGATGCGGTCTTCGTTGACTGCGAACACGGCACCTGGAGTTTCGAGGATGTACGCGAGGTCGGGCAGATTGTCAGAGGGGCGGGAGGCGCCGCCATCGTGCGTCCCCAGTCGCACGAGCGGCCGCTGATCATCCGCTACCTGAATGCAGGTGCCGATGGCATCATGGTCCCTATGATCGGCAATGCTGACGAGGCCCGTGCGGTCGTGGATGCCGTCCGGTACGCCATTCCGGCGGATTACGAAAAGCGTCTGGTGATTGCCATGATCGAGACAGTCGATGCCATCGAGGAACTCGACGAGATCGTCAAGGTCGAGGGTATCGACGTCTTCTTCATCGGTCCCGGCGATCTGTCGCAGGACATGGGCTACCTGCCGGCTCCGCCATTTGGCGACCCGCGTCCGGAGGTCGTCATGGACAAGGTGGCTGTTGCCGTCGGCAAGATCCGCGCTGCCGGAAAGGTCCCAGGAACGCTCGCCACGCTCGATGAAATTCCGCATTGGCGCAGCAAGGGAGTACAGTTCTTCTACGTCCATTCGGACCCGTTCCTGCGTCGTGGTCTGACTGCTGTCAAAAACGCGTTGGCCTGAGGATAGATCGCTGACTCCAGGCTCTTCGATCTTTCCGGCTGCCGTGCTCTGGTGACCGGATCCTCCCAAGGCATCGGCCTCGCCCTTGCCAAGGGCCTCACCGCCCATGGGGTTCGATCGTGCTCAACGGTCGCGACACGTCAAAGCTCGGTGGACGAAAGTCATAGCCTAGTCAGACCTTTCTTTGGCTTTATCTCAAGGGCCGCGCAGCGGCGGCCGTTAGCTCGACGGTATTGCCTCCCCATTGCAGGTGCCCCCGGACATCGTTGCCAGCATTGGTGGCCGCATTCCCGTAATGATGGTTTCCGTCGCGGAACCGACATCGTGAAAGCGCTCGCATTGGGTGCCTGATTCGTTTCCATAGGGCGGCCGTTTCTCTGCGCAGCCGCCGTCGGGGGCACGCTGGCGTGCTCAAGCGGCTGAATCCTGAACCGAAATCAATCGAAATATGGCGCTATTGGGTGCAGCGGATTTGAAGGATCTTTCCCACGACGTAGTCGAGAATTCAAGAAGTGTTCGCCGCACAGATCGCGGCTCTGGGTGCCATATCAGTTTCACCTCATCAAGAGCATACACTCGAGTCTCTGGCGCAATCGTGCCGCTCAGATATAGGTAGTTACCTGGAATCCCTTCATGGCATCGTGCGCAACGCAACGACCATTTGTGGTTAGCTCTCATAAAACCGACCGCCGACTGTCGGTACCCGGCAGCTTCATCAGGTGTTCCCACCCGCCTCGGACTGTAGCTACCCAGGCTCGCTGAGTGAATTCATGAACTCAATCGATAACACCTATGCGTGATAGCACCCTAATAGATTGCTGACTTCGCCCTAGTTGGTGTCCTTCACGCAGCCGACGGCATCCGTTGCGCGGGCCCGATCCACCGAACAGCATGTGGAGTTTTAGATGACGCCAACGAACCAACTAGAAATCTCCCGGCGAGACTTGCTTATCTCGTCGGCAGCGACAGTTGCCGTAACAGGAGCCGCATCCGATGTTGCGGTAGCACAGCCTGCTGAGGGTAACATGACATATAGATCGACCGTGTCGCTCAAGGTCAACGGCGTAAATCGTGACCTCGAAATCGACAACCGAACCAGCCTTCTCGACGCTCTTCGCGAGCATCTACAGCTTACCGGCACAAAAAAAGGCTGCGACCACGGCCAGTGCGGTGCCTGCACGGTGATGGTCGACGGGCGACGAATCAATTCGTGCTTGACGCTCGCGGTGATGCACGACGGTGTCGAAGTAACGACTATCGAAGGGCTCGGCCAACCGGGGAATCTTCATCCGATGCAAGCCGCCTTCGTCAAGCATGATGGCTTCCAGTGCGGATATTGTACTCCCGGACAGATCTGTTCCTCCGTGGCGGTGCTCGAGGAAATCAAAGCAAACATCCCGAGCCACGTCACCGAAAATCTCACCGAGCAGACGACACTCTCGCACGCGGAAATCCGTGAGCGCATGAGCGGTAACATCTGTCGATGCGGCGCCTATTCGAACATTGTCGAAGCCATTGTCGAAGCTGCGGGGACACGAGCATGAGAGCCTTCACTTTCGAACGGGCCACTTCCGTTGAAGCTGCAGCCGGTGCGGTCGCATCAAATCCACAGGCAAAATTCATTGCCGGTGGCACAAATCTTCTCGACTTGATGAAGCTGGAGATCGAAACGCCGACGCATCTCATCGACGTCAATGGCCTTGGTTTGGATACGATCGAAGCCACGGCCGAGGGAGGGCTGCGAATCGGTGCGCTGGTGCGAAATACCGATCTCGCCGCTCACGAAATTGTACGTCGAGATTACGGTCTTCTGTCGCGGGCGTTGGTCGCCGGTGCATCTGGCCAGCTCCGTAACAAAGCAACGACGGCCGGCAACCTTCTTCAGCGGACTCGCTGTCCTTACTTTTATGACACTGCCCAACCCTGCAACAAACGACAACCGGGCAGCGGCTGTTCGGCGCTTGGGGGCTTTAGCCGCCAGCTGGGGGTGGTTGGGGTGAGTAATTCTTGCATTGCGACCCATCCGAGCGACATGGCGGTCGCTATGCGCGCGCTTGACGCCGTCGTCGAGACGGTCAAGCCAGACGGCAGCAAGCGCTCGATCGAGATCGCAGACTTTCACCGTCTTCCCGGCGAAACCCCGCACGTCGAAACTGTGCTTGAGACGGGCGAGTTCATCACGGCTGTCACTCTTCCGCCGCCTATTGGTGGAAGGCACATCTACCGAAAAGTTCGCGATCGCGCGTCCTATGCCTTTGCGCTGGTGTCGGTCGGGGCTGTCATTCATCCCGATGGAACGGGGAAGGTCGCGATAGGTGGCGTTGCACACAGGCCTTGGCGGATCGAAGAGGCGGATCGCGCTTTGCCCAATGGTGCAAAGGCTGCAAGCGGCATCCTTCTCGCCGATGCCCGTCCGACCGAGCAGAACACGTTTAAGGTCGATCTCGTCGAGCGCACCCTCGGCGCAGTCATCTCTGAAGCAAGGGGTTGAGCCATGAAGTTCGAAACACCTGCAAAAACCAATCCGATCGACAATCTCAAGGTCGTTGGTCAACCGATCCACCGTATCGACGGCGAACTGAAAACCACCGGTCGCGCCAAGTATGCTTATGAGTGGCATGATCCCAACATGCGCTACGCCTATGGCTATCCCGTCGGATCGACGATTGCCAAAGGCCGGATTAAGTCCATGGATGTCGCTGCGGCACAAAAGGCGCCGGGCACCATCGCCGTTGTGACGACACTTTCCGTCGGTGCGCTGGAAAAAGGCCAGTATAATACCGCCAATCTCTTCGGTGGTGACGTGATCCAGCACTACCATCAGGCGATTGCTGTTGTCGTTGCCGAAACCTTTGAGCAGGCGCGGGCGGCAGCAAGCCTGGTCGAAGTCGATTACGAAAACGAAACTGGAGCCTTTGACCTGGCCGCGGCGCGTGACGGCGCGGTAAAACCGAAGGACGCCGGTGGAGCGCCACCCGACACAGCGGTTGGGGATTTCGATGGGGCGTTTCGCGATGCCGAGATTACACTCGACGAAACCTACACGACGCCCGACCAGTCTCACGCAATGATGGAGCCTCATGCGTCGATTGCCGCTTGGGATGGCGATGAGGTTACCGTATGGACATCGAGTCAGATGATCGACTGGTGGCGATCGGATCTTGCTACCACGCTTGGGATCGACAAGGAAAAAGTCCATCTGATGTCACCCTTCATTGGTGGTGGTTTTGGCGGAAAGCTTTTCCTGCGCGCGGATGCAGTTCTTGCCGCCTTTGGGGCGAAGGCCGCTGGCAGGCCGGTCAAGGTTGCTCTCCCGCGCCCGCTCATGTCAAACAACACTACTCACCGCCCTGCAACGATCCAGCGGATCCGGATTGGCGCTGGGAAAGACGGTAAGATAACCGCGATCGGCCACGAGAGCTGGTCCGGTGATCTGGCGGGCGGTGGACCGGAGACTGCAGTGATGCAGACGCGCCTGCTGTATGCCGGAGAAAACCGTATGACGGCAATGCGTTTGGCCGAACTCAATCTCCCGGAAGGCAATGCGATGCGGGCACCCGGTGAAGCGCCTGGCTTGATGGCTCTGGAGATCGCAATCGACGAAATCGCTGAAAAGCTTGGCATAGATCCGATCGAGTTCAGAGTCCTCAATGACACGCAGGTCGATCCGGAGAAACCCGAACGCCCGTTCTCGCAGCGCAATCTAATCGGCTGTCTGCAGCGTGGCGCAGAGCGGTTCGGCTGGAGTGAGCGCGGAAAACCGGGAGCTCGGCGCGAAGGCAACTGGTTGATCGGCATGGGCGTCGCGGCCGGCTTTCGCAACAATCTTGTCATGCCGTCGGGCGCGCGGGTGCGTTTGGCAAGCGATGGTATTGTCACCGTCGAAACCGATATGACGGACATCGGGACGGGCAGCTACACAATCATTGCTCAGACCGCGGCCGAAATGATGGGTGTGCGCGTAGACAAGGTCGGCGTTCATCTCGGTGATTCTCGCTTTCCGGTTTCTGCTGGTTCCGGCGGTCAGTTTGGGGCAAATTCCGCGACGTCAGGTGTCTATGCAGCCTGCGTCAAGCTGCGCGAAGCGGTAGCGGCAAAGCTCGGCTTTAATTCCGATGACGTCGTCTTTGAGAACGGCGAAGTAAGATCGGGCAATCGCTCCGTACCGCTCGCTGAAGCCGCGGGGCCGGAAGGCCTTGTCGGTGAGGACACGATGGAGTGGGGCGATCTTACAGACACGCATCAGCAATCGACGTTCGGCGGTCATTTTGTTGAAGTCGGTGTTGATGTCGCCACCGGTGAAACCCGCATCCGCCGCATGCTGGCGGTATGCGCTGCCGGCCGCATCATCAACCCGATCACGGCGCGCAGCCAGGTGATTGGGGCCATGACGATGGGCGCAGGACTCGCTTTGTCGGAAGAATTGGCCGTTGACACCCGCCGCGGATTCTTTGTCAACCACGATCTTGCCGGATACGAAGTGCCCGTCCATGCCGACATTCCCCACCAAGATGTGATCTTCATGGACGAAACGGACCCGATGTCATCGCCGATGAAGGCAAAGGGCATTGGAGAGCTCGGCCTGTGCGGGGTATCGGCGGCAATCGCAAACGCCATTTACAATGCCACAGGCGTGCGCGTCAGGCACTACCCGATCACGCTCGACAAAGTCATCGGCGGTTTGCCCGAGGTCGCATGATCGTATCGATGGCGGCCAACAAGGCCGCCATCGTCCTATCAAAGGATGCCATATGAGAACGATGACAAAATCGTCCGCCCTTCCGGCTCCTGTGCGAGCATCGCTGACGGACAGACCCGAAGAGATTCTGGAATTTGCGATGAACGCGTGTGGCTGCGGCGATGTCGCACCGGCGACTAGTTGAAGCCCGCGAGAGGCTCGCGGGCGCAATCCAAGAAGGAGTTCAGTCATGAATGCCTACGAAACAGCTTTGCTTCTGATCGAATACCAGAACGATTTCGTAAAGGACGGTGGTGCGCAGCATGGCGCCGTCGCCGATGTGATGGGGTCGACCAATATGCTTGAGAATACGATCGATGCCGTGGACAAAGCCCGACAAGCGGGTGTGACGATCATGCATGCCGCCATTTCATTCTCGAAGGGATATCCAGAAATAACGTCGGAGCCGTACGGCATTCTTGCGGGCATTGTTGATTCAGATGCATTCGTGGCCGGCACTTGGGGCGCAGAAATCATTGATGAACTTCGTCCGACTGAAAGCGATGTCATCATTGAAGGCAAGAAGGGTCTCGACTGTTTTGCCAGCACCAACCTGGATTTCATTTTGAGGGCACGGGGCGTGAGGAATTTGGCGATCGCTGGGTTTCTGACCAACTGCTGCGTGGAATCGACCATGCGCTCGGCCTATGAGCGAGGATTCAATGTCATCACGCTAACCGATTGCACTGCGACATTGAGCGATGAGGAGCAGCGAGTTGCGACAACGAAAACGTTCCCGATGTTTTCGAGGCCGTTGCCTCACAACGAATTCTTGGCTCAACTCTAGCGGTGAAGTGCGGCGAGCGATCGAAGCCCGTCAAGAGCTAACCAAGGTGCGATCGCTGTCGATGAGGCAAGTGCGCGTTTCATCCCGTGAATTGCATATTAGCGGGTAGCGTAGTTCCAAGGGTTGAACCGACCGGATCAGGCCATTCGGTTGATCCGTGGCCGGAATGGGTGATATGGACGGTTCCGTCCGATGCCAGCCCTATCGGCGTCAGCCGTTCATCTCAAACCCGGACCTCGTTGGACGGCTTTGCAACGAGTAGCCACTGACGCCGCCCGCCCGTGCGACTTACTATAGCGGCGACGCCAAGGGCTACGTGAACTAGCGCTGTACGAAGCCGAATGACTACGGATCAGTAGTACGCCGACTACGGTACTGACGGCGCGTCTCAAATGCGAACCCTTCGGTAGCAGAAATTATGCCGAAGCGCGGCGCGGAAGGAGTGCGCCGGGCTTGGACCTATGTCAGTTTAAAAAATGCTGCAGTTCCGTCCGAACGCTCCGAGAAAAGCTCTTCGATAGCAACGTTTCAGATCTGATCCTTCGGTAACTCGTCGTCTGCGTTTTTGAGACCTTCTTCTGCTTTTTTCCTGAGGATCTCTCGGTTCTTGTTAGCCTGTTCACCTTCAGTCCGGGCGGCATCGCTCTCCGGGCTCGTCTTCGGCTCTGTCATGTCATCCTCCCGTCGCTTGTCGAATGGACTTCAGCAATGACGCAAGTACGTCCTCGCCGTTTTTAGTGATATGGGCGCGATCCCCCTCTATCTGGATCAGCCCGGCATTCTCGAGCTCTTTTCGCCCCTTTGAACTTGCCTGGTGCCCGGCACCGTCGTCGAGAACGACTTCCTTCACGGGCTCACCACCTAGAAGTTCATGGTAAGCCGCGAAGACCAGGATCGATCGCGCGTCGTCTGTTAGCTGCATGCTGGATACTCCGTTGGTTTCAAGCCGAACGTGCTCGGACCACAAATGATCCAGCGGAGAGCTACAATTGCCCTTCCGCCATCATGACGACACTAGCCGTCATTCCCGAGGAACGGGTCCTGAGAGCCAGAGTTGTGGCTGGGGGCGAGGAGGAGAAAACCATGGACGATAGAGAGCGCGGCGCCGTGGACGAGCCTATAAGATCTGGGAAGATGACGTTCGGCCAGAGGGCGCACACGATGACCACTGGAGACCTGCTGAAGATCAGCAAAATTAGACCGAACACCAGTCTGATAATGGTACCAAGCTCAACCAAGAGGCTGAGGGCTAATTCGCGAAGGACGCTACGGAAACCGAAACAGTGGTTGACACTAAGGCCCCACCAGCAGTCAGCCCGGATACTCTGGCGTTCAGTGGGGAAGCCAAGAATAGATAACCCGATCCAAAGTCGCGGGAATGCGGTCGGCCGGCCGGCCAATCTCTGCCAATGTTATTGTTCCGGGCGGCCCCGAGCACATCACATCCCGAGCTGAGCTTGTCGCGGAGCCTTGCCAATCGAGCCAAGTCGCATCATCATCCACCCGGCTCTGCTCCCAGATTGATACTTTGCGAGGAAACGAAGACTAGAGCTGGGTGAGTGGCTAGACTGCCTTGGCGTTGCACACCTTTTTTTCGCAACGTTTCTCGACTGCGATGCAAATTCCTAGAGAATCTGACGAGTGCTTCGGCACTTTTTCCAAGGAGAGTAACTGCATGCGCTGCTTACCTTCAATACAGTATCTCTGCGCTCTCGCTACTTTAGGCCTTATCCCATCAATCTCGTCGGCTCAAAATACACCGCCTCCGCCACAGGTGACGGTATCCAAGCCTGTCGTGCGCGATGTGGTAGAGACGGACGACTTCATCGGGCGATTCCAAGCCTCTGAAAGCGTGTCGATCCGCTCGCGCGTCGGCGGCTATCTCGACAAGATCGCCTTCAAGGATGGTCAGATTGTCCAGCAAGGCGACTTGCTGTTTGAGATCGACGAGAGGCCTTTCATCACAACATTGAACGAAGCCTCTGCGCAGCTGACGGTGGCTAAATCGACACTCGTCTACGCACAGGCCCAGTTCGACCGGGTGAATAGCCTGGTTACGTCTGGTAGCCAGTCAGTATCGACGCTGGACGACCGGCGTCGTGAGCTGGAATCGGCCCAAGCCAATCTCGGCGGCTTGCAGGCGAGCGTCGAGCGCGCCAAACTCGATCTGATCTACAGCAAGATAAAAGCCCCGATCGGCGGTCGCATTGACCGGCATCTGATCTCGACGGGCAATCTCGTCCAGGCCGACCAGACCGAGCTGACAACCATCGTCTCGCTCGACCCGATCGACTTCTATTTCGACGTCGATGAACGACGCCTGCTCAATTATGCAGAAACGGCAAGGAAGAACGGCAACTACCTGCAGGACGGTGGCGGCGGTTTGAAGGTTTCGGTCCGCCTTGGCGACAGCAACCAGTCACGTTTCGATGGCACTGTGGATTTTGCCTCGAACAGCCTCGATCCGGCAACCGGTACGCTAAGGTTGAGGGCGCGTCTGGCCAATCCCGATTACATTTTACAGCCGGGCTTGTTCGGCCGCGTGGAGATCGCGGGATCCAACATCTATTCGGCGATGCTAATCCCAGACGAGGCGATCGGTACCGACCAGAACGAGCGCGTCGTCTATGTCCTGCAGCAGGACAACACAGTTGTCTCTAGGGCCATCCGCCCAGGGCCCCGACTATACGGCTACCGAGTGGTGCGAAGCGGCCTTGATGCGAACGACAAGATCGTGGTGAGGGGCGTGGTGCGGGTGCGCCCCGGCGCCAAGGTTACACCGGTGACAATGGAATTACCCCAGGAAAACACGGAGCAGGCGGCCAACGCGCCAATACGAGAAATCGCTCCGGAGTCGCCGCAATGAGATTTGCCCATTTCTTCGTGGACCGCCCGGTTTTCGCATCGGTGATTTCACTGGTGTTACTGCTTGTTGGCAGCGTCGCCTATTTCCAGTTACCGATCGCCCAGTATCCGGAAATCGCTCCGCCGAATATTGTCATTCGCACCTCCTATCCGGGCGCCAATGCCCAGACCATTGCCGACACGGTCTCAACCCCCATCGAGCAAGAGGTCAATGGCGTCGAGGACATGCTTTACATGTCCTCCTACTCGACCTCCGACGGTACGATGCAGCTGACGGTGACGTTCAAGCTCGGCACCGACCTCGACAAGGCCCAGGTGTTGGTTCAGAACCGTGTCTCGACTGCACTTCCTCGCCTGCCCGAGGAGGTCCAGCGGCTCGGCGTCACGACGTCGAAGAGCTCGCCAAACCTCCTCATGGTCATCCATGTCCTCTCGCCAAGCGGACGCTATGACCAGCTCTACACATCGAATTTCGCCCGCAACCGGATCCGCGACCGCCTCGTGCGGCTCGATGGCGTTGGTGACGTCCAGATCTTCGGTGAGCGGCAATATTCTATGCGCATCTGGCTCGATCCGGAAAAGCTTTCGGCCTATGGGATGACTGCATCCGACGTGGTGGGCGCGCTACGAGACCAGAATGTTCAAGTCTCCGGCGGCTCCGTCGGTGGGCCGCCCAATCCGAACAACATGGGCTTCCAGTACACGATCACAACTGATGGTCGCTTTTCCGATGCGCGCCAGTTTCGCTACGTCATTGTGAAGTCGGGCGCGGAAGGCCGTCTTGTCAAGCTGGAGGACGTCGCCCGCATCGAGCTTGGTGCCCAGGATTATGTCACCAATAGCTATCTCAACAACGATCCGGCGGTGGCGCTTGGGATCTTCGCCCGGCCCGGCACCAACGCGCTCGAAACGGCAGAGCAAGTTCGCGGTGTCATGACGGGGATTGAGAAAGCCTTTCCGCCTGGTCTCCAATACCGCATCGTTTACGACACGACCGGTTTCGTCGAGGAATCCATCGCCGAGGTTTACCGCACGATCGCCGAAGCGGCGATATTGGTCGCCCTCGTCGTCCTTGTATTCCTGCAGTCCTGGCGAACTGCGATCATCCCGATTATCGCCATCCCCGTGTCACTGATCGGCACCTTCGCATTCCTCGCCGCATTCGGGATGTCGCTCAACATGCTGAGCCTCTTCGGGCTGGTTCTAGCGATCGGAATCGTGGTGGACGACGCGATCGTCGTCGTCGAGAATGTCGAGCGCAATCTAGCCAAGGGGATGACGCCGCGACAGGCGGCCCATGTCACTATGGACGAGGTTGGCACCGCGGTCGTGGCGATCTCGCTAGTTTTGATCGCCGTCTTCGTGCCCACCGCGTTCATTCCCGGCATTTCCGGCCAGTTCTATCGGCAGTTTGCAGTCACGATTTCGATTGCGACCGCCATCTCTGCGCTGAACTCGCTGACCCTGTCGCCGGCGCTCGCGGCGCTGGTGTTACGGCCGCATGAATATCCGAAAGGCGAAAAACGCAATATATTTTCGAGGATCGGCGGGCGAGCGGCAGACATCTTCAACCGCGGTTTCGACGCGACAAGCCACAGCTATTCGCGCACCGTCCGCGGCGTTGTCGGATCGAAGATCGGATTGGCCTGCGCATTTCTCGTTTTCCTCGGCCTCCTAGGCGGCACATGGCTCCTGAGTGCCAAAGTGCCCAGCGGCTTCGTGCCAGTCATGGATCAGGGCTACGCGATCATCGTCGTCCAGCTTCCCGAGGGTGCGGCGCTCGGCCGAACAGATGCCGTTGTTCGCGAGGTCGCCGCTATCGCAAGCCAGACCTCAGGCGTCGCCAACGCCGTCGAATTCGCCGGGTTCAGCGGCGCAACCTTCACCAATGCATCGAATGCCGGCGTGGTCTTCACTCCGTTCGAGCCCTTCGAGGAAAGGCTGGAACACGGCGACAGCGCCGCCAAGATCATCGGCTCGCTCTACCAGAACCTGCAGAAGCTGGACGAGGCTTTCATCATCGCCATCCCGCCGCCGCCTGTTCAAGGGATTGGTAATTCCGGTGGCTTCAAGATGCAGATCATGGACGAGGATAGCCCGAGCATGACACGGGCCCTCTCTCTTGCGCACCAGATGATGGGCGCGGCCAACCAGACGCCAGGACTCACGGGTGTGTTTACCACTTTCTCTGAATCGAGCCCGCAATTCTATCTCGACGTCGACCGGGACAAGGCGCAGTATTTGAACGTCCCGATCCAGACTATCTTCGACACGCTATCGAGCAATCTCGGCGTAAACTATGTGAACGACTTCAATGCCTTCGGACGAGTATACCAGGTCCTCGCACAAGCCGACGAGCGCTTCCGGATGGAAGAAAGTGACATACTGGATCTCAAGGTTCGCTCAGCAACGGGTAATCTCGTTCCGCTTGGCACGCTGGTCAATGTCCGCAATGCCAGCGGCCCGGCACTCGTGCAGCGCTACAATATGTACGTGTCGGTCCCGTTACAGGGCAATGCGCTGCCGGGCGTTTCAACCGGCGAAGCGCTTCAAAAAATGGAGGCCCTGGCGGCCCAGACGCTGCCGCCCGGAACGACGTTCGAATGGACCGAACTCGCTTATCAGGAGAGCCAGGCAGCCGGTAGCGTGGCATGGATCTTCGCCCTATCGGTCGCCTTTGTTTTCCTGGCGCTCGCCGCTCAATACGAGAGCTGGGTACTGCCTCTCGCAATCATCCTGATCGTGCCGCTGGCCGTTCTTGGCGCCCTGCTGGGGGTTTTCTTCCGCGGCTTGGACAACAATATTCTAACTCAGATTGGCTTCGTGGTTCTGATCGGGCTTGCGGCAAAGAACGCAATCCTGATTGTGGAATTCGCGCGCCAAGCGCAGGAAGAGGGCAAGAACGCCGTAGACGCGGCGGTTGAAGCCAGCTTTCTGCGGTTGCGTCCGATCCTGATGACAGCTTTTGCCTTTATCTTCGGCGTTCTACCACTGGCGATTGCCGAGGGGCCGGGCGCTGAAATGCGCCAGGCACTCGGTACGGCAGTCTTATTCGGCATGCTGGGGGTCACTATCTTCGGCTTATTCTTGACGCCGGTCTTTTTTGTTCTCTTGCGTTCGCGCTACATGGTTCCGCAACAAGAGCCCGCGGTCGAAGAGGCACCTGAAGCCGCCGAGACGCAGTAGGATCGGCTGGTAACGGTGTCGTGGCGATCTGTGGCCATTGCAAACTCGCGGTGCTTCGAGCGATTCAATGAGGCATTCTCGCATGCTGGGTTTGTCGCCGCCCAACCGAAAACTGGCGCAGCTCTCCGGTGGCCAGCGGCAACGCGTCGCGATCGTGCGTAACCCAGGCATCTATGGGTGCTGCCTTCTGGCAGGACTAGCGGAAGCTGAGTCGATAGTAGAAGACCATCGTTTGCAACAGGGTTCCAACGGCTCAGTTGTTGCCGCCCGACTGGCCGAGGACGGAAACGCAAGCATTCTTTTTCTAAAGGCCGGCGGAGATGATATGAATGAGCCCTCAGGATCCCTGCGCAACGGCCAATCAATCTCGGCTCATCTCGGGACAAGGGCTTCTCTGGGCAACCGGCGCCTGGTCTGAATGCAGACGTCTGCCGCTCAGCCTGGGTCGCCTATTTCCTAGCCACCAAACTTCGTTTCGAGCCAGGTGATGGCTTTCAAGGTCGGACGCTGCAGCCATCTGCTGTCTTGTGCAAGGATGATCAAACCGAGCGGCACCATCCAAAAGCCGAGGATTGGGAGAAACCCGACCAAGCCGCACAAGACGAACAGGATGCCTGCGATCAAGCGGATCCAACGCAATTCCGGCTTTCGCATCCAACGGATGAAGTCCCCGACGGGCCGCGGTATCTTGTCGGCGTATTTCTCGACAATCGCATCAAGCTTATCTGCATCTGTCCTGCTTACTTCTTCGCTTCTATTCTCAACGGCCTCGAACAGATCTGGTCTGCGATCGGATGAGCTCAACTGTCGCCCTTCGTTCACTGCGTCGGCTACCGCAACGAGCAAAGGCAGCTCAGAGAAGTTTTCGATCGCCACCGAGAGTTTCGGCTGCCAGTTGGGGTAGCTGCTGC
This sequence comes from Pseudomonadota bacterium, assembly GCA_023451735.1. Taxonomy (GTDB): domain Bacteria; phylum Pseudomonadota; class Alphaproteobacteria; order Rhizobiales; family Rhizobiaceae; genus Neorhizobium. Next base: position 57,685 of record JAEXYH010000057.1, read on the forward strand.
TACTCGTGCCCGGGATATTAGTCGGCTGTCTCTCGTCGGTCAGATCCGCAAGACGTACAGCCACCAGCATGCTCGGTGTCGCGGCGACAAAACGATGCGCCCGGACGGTCAGGTCCTGCAAGGCTGGCTCTGCAGGGTACCCGGCCAGATTGGCGGCGTCTGTATCGCCGATTGCTTCGATCAACTGCTGCCGCTCTTGCTTGCGCGCAGCCTCATGCTGTCTTGTCAGGTCCGGAGAGACGATGCCATGTTCGGCCCGCAGGGCAATATCGGCACCACGCCACCACCCTGCCAGCGTCTGATGATCATGCGTCGAGATACAGGCGAGCGCGAGAGCTGGATAGTTGGTGGCGGATTTGAAACCATTGTCATCGCGCTCGTAAGAAAGTATGCGATAGGACAATATATTCGCTGCCGTCAGATCGTCCTGGAGTCCATCGGGCAGCAATCCCAGATCTTCGCCGATGACAAGGCAGCGATACTGAGCGGACATTTCTGCGAGAATCCGTATCAGGTCCTCTTGGGGATAGCTGACATAGGCGCCTTCGGACGGCGTTGCGTCGACAGGAACGAGGAACAGCCGGCGCAGCGCCGCTGCGTGGTCAATCCGGATTGCTCCAGCATGTTTCATCGCCGCTGTAACCATTCGCTGAAACGGCGGGTTTTCGCCGGAAGCGATCTGCGAAGGCTGGAGACCGGCGAGATGCCAGTCCTGCCCGGTCGGCGCAAATGGATCGGGCGGGCTGCCGATGGTGGCATCCGTGAGGTAAACATCGCGCTCACTCCATGTCGCCGATCCGTCGAGCGCCTCGCCAACAGCCAGATCGAGATAGAGCCCGATCCGCAGACCGGCGGCACGGGCGTGGTTCGCTGCCTCCTGAAGCTGGCGATGGGTGATCCACTGCAGCCACAGATGAAACCGAACGTCATCGTCATGCTCTGCGGCGAAGGATCCGACTGCCACTGAGCCGGGATCCCAAAACTCCTCCGGCCATGCGTGCCAGCCAGCCGAATATCCGATTTCCACCATATGCGCCGACAAAGCTTCGAAGAGCGCGTGACGTCGAAGTGGCTCGCCGCCATCGCGGACGAAGGACTGAAACTCGGCCAGATCGCCGACGCCGCCATCTCCGCACTCTGACCGCGTCCACATCGATCGCAAGGCCGCAAGTTTGGCAGACGCGACCGCCTCATAGGCGACCAGATCATCGTCGCGCAGGGCAGCGATTGTCTGCGGGTCCTGGCCGGGCTGGAAGCCCGGCAGCCTGTCGACTGCAATATAGAGCGGGTTTAGGAACAGTCGGCTAGACGGCTCATAGGGGCTGCAGCGTAGAACGTCGGCAAGAAAGGGTGCGTGCAGCGGGTTCAACCCGATGAAATCGCCGCCAAGCGACGCGACCAGATCGATCACGGCCCTAAGGTCTTCGAAATCGCCGATTCCCCAGTTCCTCACTGAGCGCAACTCATAAAGCTGAAGACTGATGCCCCATACACGATCGCTCGACAGGAATTCAGGAACGAAACACACGCTCGCCGTCTGCGGGGATGATGGTCGTCCGTTTGTCGCGTCTGGCCCTGAAATAATCTCGGCGGACATGTCCACATTCAAGGCACGCAGAAGCTTCGCCGTGGTCTCCTGCGAGATTTTCACGGCCCGCCCATCTGGCGTGGGGCGCATCGGGTCTATCCCGTACGCTTTGGCCAGTTCATCGAAGGCGCCCCGATCCTGTACGGGCGAGGAAGGCTCATGCACATTGTTCGTCTGCGTCATGGCGATTGTCCAATCGGTTCGACATTCTAACCGCCGTCCGAGCGTTTCGTTTCCGGAACGCAGGCTGGACCGGACCGGGATTTAGGTTCGCCCTGCCTTTAGGAACCGACGCTCTACAGCGCATCACTATCGACCCAGACGCTGACGCTGCCACCATTTGTGGGAAAGGAGGCCTTGCCTTCATCGCCGACCACGATCTGATCTTGATGATGGCCAAGGACATCGACATATGTCTTGCCAGCGTGCCCCCTGCCAAGATCCGCAATTTTCTCGCCGCCTTCACTATTCGACAGCACAACCACGCAACCGGGCGCAGCCTCGGTGCCGTGGCGGATAAAGCCGACGCAGTGCGGATCGTCGAAAAGTTCGGTCTGTGGCCCGTTAGCGAAGCGATTCCTGGCGTCGATGAGCGCCGGCAGGCATCCGATCGCGGGCATATCCACCGAGCGATGTTCACCGCCCTTGTCGTCCGTATAGCCTGCGCCGTAGAGGTCGGGGTAAAAAACACACGGCACGCCCTGTTCGCGCAAAAGGATCAGCGCGTAGGCAAGTGGCTTGAACCAGGGATCCACGGCTGCTTCAAGTGATTGAAGCGGCTGCGTGTCGTGATTGTCGACGATCGTCACGGCATGGTCGGGATGTACGGAAACAAGCGATCCGTCGAAGATCGTCCGCATGTCGAAATCGGCGCCAGCTTTCGACGCTTCATGGAAGCGATGATGGAGCGCCACATCAAAGACCGTCAGCTGGTGATCGACCAGATCGAGATAGCTCTTCAGCGTTCCCATGTCGGGATGCCAGTATTCTGCGACGACGAAGAGATCTTCCTTGACCGACTGGCGCATATGCCCGACCCAGTCGCGGAAAAACCAGGCGGGTATGTGCTTGGCGGCGTCGAGGCGGAAGCCATCAACGCGGACTTGCTCCGACAGCCAGCGGCCCCAATATTTCAGTTCCTCGTAAACGGCCCTGTTGCGAAATTCGACATCGGCGCCCATGAGGTAGTCGAAATTGCCGAGTTCGTCGTCGACCTCGTCGTTCCATTCGCCTTCGCCATATTCATTGACCAGCCGGAACACGCCGCTCTCATCTGGATTTTCGACGACGTCGACACCGCTGAAGCATTTCTGGTCCCAGACAAACTTGGAATACGCCCCACCGCGGCCAGGAAAGGTGAACCGTGTATAGGCCAGCGCCTCGAATGCATCCTCGTCAATCTGTGTGCGGTCATCGGGATCGACCCGGCGAACGTGAACAGTCTCCTTCTCGTCGGCGCCCATCTTGTGATTGAACACGACATCATGGATCGCGCCGATGCCGTTCTCGTTGAGCACCCGGCAGGCATGTTCGAGCGCGGCCTTGTCACCATACTTTGTTGCGACCGTACCTTTCTGCTCGAATTCACCGAGGTCAAAGAGATCGTAAGTGTCGTATCCAACGGAGAACCCGCCGGCAGAACCCTTGTAAGCCGGAGGCAACCAGACATCCGTGATACCAATAGCCGCCAGGCTTTGCGCCTTCTCCGCCAACTCATTCCAAAGCATGCCTCCGTCTTGCGTATACCAGTGAAAGAATTGCAGCAGCGTGCGTCGAGACATCGGGAACCTCGTTGATATGGCGCCACTCAACGACGGTCGCGATGTTTTGTTTCACAACCGCAGAAGCGGGAACGCATATTTTCGCGAGTTTAACATTTCGCCGGCAATGCATCTTTTAGGCGCCGACTTGATTGGTTGATAAGTCTGGGGCCGGCCTGATCAGCAAAAGAAATATCCGCCGGCTTCTGTAAGTCCTTTTCAGCCTGTCCTCGAGAACCCTTTATGGGGACCCCAGGATAAGCTCTGCATCACGACCGGGATAGATTTTCTTGCTGGTCATTTATCCTTCGCACGCTACTGATCTGGCTGCGGCAGTTCGGCAACGTGTTGTGCCGCTGGCGCTTTTCGTCGCCATCTCGACCTTCGTGCGGATCCTTCGCGCGCAGTGCATTGGGCAAAGGCCTATTTCATATGGCGGCCATTCACGCTCCGAGGCATCGCGATGTCGGTTCGAGCGGAAATGGCGGAACAAGCGGCGGCATTCTTTGTTTGCGCATAACGGCAGCATGCCGTGACACCAGGCGGGAACTCCAGTTGCGCGTCACCGAGTATAAAGCAACAAACCTTAGACAAACATCTTCTGACCAAGAGAAAGCACAGGCGCTCAAGGCACCAGCCGCCTTTATTGCGACACGCCTCGCCGCATGGCTTCGAACCGCGCCCGCTTCGCTTAGCTATGTTGCTCTGAGCGAGACTTCCGCGGACCGCATCGCGAGGTCGATCCGATGTTTGTTTCCGGCCATCGACGTGGTCCTGCTGCCGCCATGGGACTGCCTGCCTTACGACCGTGTCCCGCCATCTAGGCAATGCATGGGACGGCGAATGGATGCTTTGAGAGTTTGGACCGAAACCTCCGTTCGTCCAAGGCTGCTGATCACGTCACTAGACGCCATGCTTCAGCGCATCCCTCCTCTGGACGTCATCGAAGGCGCTCGTCACGAATTGACGGTTGGTAAGGTCTTCGACCGGGCTGCGTTCGAAATGTTTGTGCGTTCGACGGGCTATGCCCTCGAAGGGGTCGCTGATGAACCGGGCGAGCTTGCGATCCGCGACGAGGTGATCGACATCTTTCCCGCCGGCGGCACAGTCCCGATGCGGATCGTGCTCTCGGACAACGATCATGTCCTGGAACTCAGATCATACGACGCTGGAACTCAGAGAACGGACAAAATCCTCGAGTCCATCGTCTTCGGCCCGGCGTCCGAAGCGATTTTGACCGAAGTAGGCGTGGACAAAGACCGACCGTCCGACCGCATGGAGCAATCACTTCTTCGCCTGTATGACGCGATGCCTTCAGTCTTCGACATGCTTGGCCAGTCTCGGGTCGTCTTCGCACCGGAGGCAGAAGAACGCGTCGAACAATATCTCGAGTTCATCGATGATGCCCGTCAGACCCAGAATAAGTTCGGCGTTGGAGACGAACGGTCCTATCGCTCAATCTATCTCGACCGCGCGGAATGGCGCGCGCAGCTTTCAAAGCTGTCATTGGCCGAACTCGACTTCACCGGTTGCGACACGCTACCGCGCGGCGAAGGCCATGATTCGCCGAGAGCCCAGATCGATGTGGCACTCAGCGGCTGGCAAAAGGGCCGAAGGGTTGCGATTGTGGGACGCGGTCGTCCACTCGACACCCTCAGCCGCCGGATCGCAAAGGCGGCACACCGCGAGCTCACGCTTGTCGGCGGATGGGAGGAAATCCTCACCGCGGGCGCAGGGTCGTTACTGAAGCTCGAATGCGAGATCGAGGGTAGCTTTATCGACAGGGTGGAAGACATTGTTCTGATCGCTGCTGGCGACGATACCACGGGCACGATGGCGGCCGGCCCGGTGTTGAGCGAGCCGGAGATGCAGATCGGCGACGTGGTCGTTCACGAGGATCATGGGATTGGCCTCCTGGCGGATTTGGAACGCATCGACGTCGAGGGGGCGGCCCGTGACGCAGCCCGGCTAGAATATCGTGACGGCGCGTCCCTTCTTTTGCCGACGGAAGAATTCGGCAAACTCTGGCGGTATGGATCCGATCCGCACACCGTTACCCTGGATCGCCTTCATACGGATGCCTGGGAGAAGAAAAAAGCTCAAATCGCCAAGGATATCCGCTCTACTGCGCGCCAGTTAGCAAAAATCGCTAAAGACAGGCTTACGACAAGAGCTGAGACCTTTACCCCGCCGCGCGCAGTCTATGGTCAATTCGTGCGCCGCTTTCCATATTCCGAGACGGCCGACCAGACGGCAGCCATCAAGGCCGTGATTGCCGACCTCGCTTCAGGCAAGGCGATGAACCGGCTGATCTGTGGTGATGTCGGTTTTGGCAAGACGGAGATCGCCCTGCGGGCCGCCGCAGCCGTAGCACTTTCCGGCGGCCAGGTTGTGGTCATCGCTCCGACGACCGTGTTAGCGCGCCAGCATTTCATGACGTTCGAGCGGCGTTTCGCGGAAACGGGCATTGCCGTCGCGATGCTGTCGCGACTGGTCAAACCGGCTGCGGCCAAGCAGGTAAAAGCTGGTCTTGCCAATGGCGAGATCAGCATCGTTGTCGCAACGCAATCGATCCTGGCAAAGGATGTTAGGTTTCTACGGCTTGGCCTGTTCATTGTTGACGAAGAGCATCGATTTGGGCTGAGGGACAAGCGGGCGATGAGCGCGCTTGCCGCCTCGCTGCACACTCTCACCATGTCTGCGACGCCCATCCCGCGCACGCTGCAATCTGCCATGGTGGGTATCCAGGACGTCAATCTCCTGACCACCGCGCCCTCGAAACGCCGCCCCGTCCGGACATTTCTTACCGCTTTTGACCGTGCCGCAATGCGCGCGGCGCTGATGCGTGAGTTTCGCCGTGGAGGGCAGAGTTTTGTTGTCGTCCCGCGGATCGAGGATATCAATGAGATCGAGGCGACGATTGCGAAAATCGTTCCGGAACTGGAAATCCGCACCGCGCATGGCAAGATGCCGGCAGCAGACATTGACGAGGCAATCGTCAGCTTTTCCGACGGCCATGGGGACATCTTGCTTTCCACGAACATCATCGAAAATGGCATCGATGTCCCGCGCGCAAATACAATTGTTGTTTGGCGCGCTGACTTATTTGGGCTGGCCCAGCTTCACCAGTTGCGCGGACGCGTCGGCAGGGCAAGAGCCCAAGGCTTCGCCTATCTTCTGACCGAAGAGGAGGCCGAGTTGCCTGAAGAAACATACGCTCGGTTGTCGACCTTGGTGGAGAAGGACCGTCTTGGAGCTGGGCTCGCAATCAGCATGCGCGATCTCGACCTCCGCGGCGGCGGAGATGTCGTTGGCGACAATCAGACCGGGCACCTTAGAGCAATTGGGATCGGCCTTTACCAGGACCTGCTTGGGCGAGCGCTGAAGGGTCTCCGAAAAGAAACAATCAAAACCGCCGACCGTGCTGTCGTCAACCTCGGCGCTGCGGGCGCTATTGCTGACGAGTACGTGTCAGATCCTGCGGTCCGGATGAACCTCCATGCGCGGTTGCTGCGTGCGACTTCGGTGAAGGAAATCGACGAGCTTGAGGAGGAATTTGACGATCGGTTCGGCGAGCCGCCAGAGGAAGTCTCGATCCTGTTACGCTTGAACCGACTACAGATTGCTGCAGGCCGACTTGGCCTTGCAAAGCTGGATGCAGGTCCGAAGGCACTTGCAGTAACGTTGAGCTCGATCACGCCGGCTAAAGTGATGAACGCATTATCAAAGACGGGCGGTGTACGACGGGAAAACCGTTTGATCTTCGAGCAATCAATCACCTCAAGCGAACAGCGTCTTGCATACTTTGAAGCGTTGTTCTGCAAGACGTAGTTGAGACTTGACGCGCCGGCGATCAGTCGTGACGATGGTAGCTCGCCTCCGGCCAACCTCGATTTGGCCGTGCCCATGGTGCGGATGATTTCGTTGCTACCGGGCAACGGAAATCGGTTGCAACTCAGTCTGGCGCTTAGCGCCTCCCGCCTTTTTCGGTTGGATCATAATTCAGGTCGAAGTCCTTCTCGTCCTTTTGACCTGGCGGTGTGCGATTGACCGTCGCGTCTTCCGACCCTGTTATGACGGTCGGCTTGGCGCTGTGGACGCCTGTCGCGTGTCGATCCGCTTGTGAAGGTGCGTACTGACCTTTGGCATCATCTTGTGGGTTAGTCATTTGCGGTCTCCTCTCGTTGATTTTTCGCTAAGTCAGATGATCGGTTTGCCGCCGGTGCCCGTGATCGTCGCGTTCCGGTTCTTCTGCGCCACGTGGCGCCAACAAGATTTCGACTTTCTCACCTTCCAGGATCACGCTTCTCTCCGCTTGTTATCGAGGATGAGGGCGGGTGGTTATTTGAGATACGTCAACCGTTAGCGCGCAATGATGTTGCCGGCCGTGTTTCTTCCCACAACCGTCACACACGTTGAATGTTCCTAAACCGCGTCCAACGTAGTTCGCCGAACGCATCCGAAAGATCTCCACAGGAACCTCTTCAACGCCCGGCCGTTTTGTCCGGCCTTCGTTGAAATCAACCCGTCGAGCCTCATGACACGTATCGCCATCATCGGATCCGGTCCAACCGGGATATATACCTTCAGGGCTCTCGTCGCCTGTCCTCAGCCTCTGACGATCACCGTTTTCGAGGAGTTGCCGGATCCCGGAAAGGGAACGCCCTATCATCCAGCCGTCAACGATCGGGCAATGCTCGCCAATATCGCTAGCATCGAGATTCCTGGCATTGTCGACACTTTGGTCGAATGGCTCAACGGGCATTCGGACGCTGAGTTGCAAAGTCTGGGCCTTGAGCGCACGAGGATTGGCGAGCGAGAATTTTATCCCCGGGTGGTGCTCGGTGAGTTTCTGGCGGCGCAATTCTGGAAGCTGGTGGACCAGGCGAAGGAACGCGGCCATTCGGTTATTATCAGGGCGAGCACCAAAATCATCGACATCCGTCTCGAAAAGTCCGATGTCGCGCTGGTTGCAAAGCAGCGAGATGCCTCGGAAACCACGCAACACTTCGACCATGTCGTCATGGCGACCGGCCATGATTGGCCGGAAAACACCGAGGCATCGCCGGGTTACTTCGTCTCGCCTTGGCCCGCCAGTGCCATAAAGCGCATTGGACCGGTCGAGGTTGGCATTCTTGGGACGTCACTGAGCGGCATCGACGCTGCGGTCACCGTTGCCACGGCTCATGGCATCTTCTTGCGTGATGAGCAGGGACAGCTTTCCTACCAGCCTACTGCTGGCGGGCTTCACATGACTATGATGTCGCGTAAAGGGCTCCTACCGGAAGCCGATTTCTACTGCCCGATACCTTATGAGCCGCTCCAGTTTTGCACGCAGGAGGCTGTGGATACCCTCATATCGCAGAAATCGGCAGGGC